>NZ_JBNNXW010000011.1:0-119971 GCF_052879755.1 Vibrio sp. DNB22_10_4
CTCTTTACCCAAGCTGACCCTCTGAACGCTTCGAATCCTACGCATTTACCCCTCCTAGCCTCCCCTTATAAAAGGGACGAACCAAGGCTCGCTTGCGCGTCGCTTAATCAAAAGGCGGTGCGACGATAGGAGCGAGCCTGTGGTTCTCCCCCTAATATAGGGGGGAGCTAGAGGGGTATCTGCGGTGAAGTTACGACAAGTGATAATTCAGATTTATCACCGAGTTCTTTACCCAAGCTGATACTTTTAACGCTTCAAGTCCTGCGCATTTACCCCTCCTAGCCTCCCCTTATTAAAGGGAGGAACTACTGGCTCGCTACGCATCGCTTAATTACTTACCGCAACACTTCTTAAACTTGTTGCCACTACCACAAGGACAAGGATCATTGCGCCCCACCCCTTTAAACGGGTTCACCGTTTGAGACTGATGCCCAACCATCATCTCATCCGCCGCCATTGCGACTTCATTCACCATCGCATCCAGTTGCGGCGCCAAGTCTGCATAGGTTGGCAGTTGCTCAAAGCCCGCTTCACGCATTTGAGCATGCGTTTGCTCTTCGTCCATTGCTAACATCAAAGTCGTCAACAGAGCTTGAAGCATGCGCTCTGTGCCATCAGATAGCGTTTTACCTTGCCATTGCGTCTCAACAACCGGCCAAACCGTCATGAAACCTTCTGCAAAGTCTGCCGCTTGCTCTTGGTTGTCATCAAGCAAAGCCAGCAATGCGTATTGATTGGTTTTTAGAAGCGCATATTGAGCATGCAGGTGTTCAACGACCCAAGTCTCATGCTCTGATGTAAAATCGCCGATGACTGAAGATAACCAAGCCTCTGGTTTTAGCGGCTCAGCAGCAAAGTTAGCGGCTAGGATTGCGCCTTCAATAAACGCGCTAGATTCGCCTGTCCAGTCGACAGGAAGCTCGATGAATTTCATTTGTTCACTACACCAATCAAAATTTTCGGCAAGTATATTTACCTCGCCCTAGAAACACAATGGTCGATTCTTTGTTCTATAACGGGTAGAATCCCCGCTCCCTGAATATGATGAGAACTGGTATGCGTGTTGTTTTGGGCCCGATGGAGGGTGTGTTAGATCATTTAATGCGAGAAATTCTTACCGAGATCAACGACTACGATCTTTGTGTGACTGAATTTGTTCGCGTTGTTGACCAAGCTTTGCCTGATCACGTGTTCTATCGCCTGTGTCCTGAACTGGCTCAAGGTTCCATGACCAAATCCGGTACACCTGTTCATATTCAGCTTCTCGGCCAAGATCCCCGGTGGATGGCGGAAAACGCCGTTAAAGCAGCGTCACTTGGCGCGAAAGGGATTGATCTCAACTTTGGCTGCCCTGCAAAACTGGTCAACAAGAGCAAAGGCGGCGCGGCGTTACTGCAGCACCCAGAGCTTATCCATAGCGTAGTTAAAGCATGCCGAGATGCGGTAGACCCCTCTATTCCCGTTACTGCTAAGATTCGCTTAGGCTGGGAAAATCCAGATGACTGCTTTGAGATTGTTGATGCGATTGAACAAGCAGGCGCCAATGAACTTACCGTACATGCACGCACCAAAACTGGCGGATATAAAGCTAGCGAGATCAAATGGGAATACATCAACGCGATTCGCAGCAAAACCAACTTGCCTCTTATCGCGAATGGTGAGATTTGGAACTACGCCGATGGACAGCGATGCATTGAAACTACAGGCGTCGATTCTTTGATGGTCTGCCGCGGCGCGTTCAATGTGCCGAACCTCGGTAACGTGGTCAAACACAACCATACAGTGATGCCTTGGCATGAAGTGGTTGAGCTGCTTTTGGTCTATTCAACCTATGAAATCAAAGGCGATAAAGGGCTTTACTATCCAAACCGCGTTAAGCAGTGGTTCTCGTATCTTCGTCAGCAATACCCAGAAGCCGCTGAGCTATTTCGTGAGATCCGCACCTTTAACAAAGCGGCACCGATTGTCGAGCACATCCAGCAATACCGCGACAAGATGCTTGCGACCTTATCGCAGTAATCACCTTGCCGCAGTCAACCTAGTTAGTGTGTCAGCAGCAGAGAGCCCTCTGCTGCGATAGTGACGTCTAACACACCATCAATTGATTCAGATTTGCTGCCCGTCGATGCACATTCAAAACGGGCACTCTCAAGCCCTAGCTTCCAAACCGGCAGCGAAAACTGCACAGCGTCTGTCCCTAGATTAAAGCCACTAATCACCACTTCATCGTCCAGTTGACGGGCGAACACCAAGCTAAACTCATCAACATAAAGCGGGACAAAACTACCTCGCTGCAGTGCTTTTGATGCTTTACGAAGCGAAATCAATTGCTTGCAATACGGTAGCCACGAACTTGTCTCCACTCGCTCCCATGGGAAGCAGCGACGATTATCGGGATCATGCGTCCCCTCAAGCCCGACTTCCACACCGTAGTATAAGCACGGAGTGCCTACGTAGGTCATCAGAAGCTGTAAGGCGATGGCAAGACGATTGTCATTGCCAGCCAAGGTAGTAATAAAACGTTCCGTATCATGACTATCGAGTTGGTTTAACTGAGATAGCTGGTTGCTCCATGGCACTTTAGCACTTGCCTCTTGAAGCCAGCTTAAAAACTCGTGACAGTCGATGCTGATAGGATCAAACGCAATATCTTTGCCAGCGAGAAGCGCGCGCAGTGGATGGGCAAAACCATAGTAGTTCATGGCGCCATCTTCTTGATCGCCCTGTAGCCACTGAGTTGCTTCAAAGAAATGCTCACCCAGCATGTAGGACTCAGGATTCACCGACTTCATCGATTCACGAAACGCCCTCACATAATGGGCGTTGTTTGCTGCGCCCTCACCCTCACCCAGCATATGAATCACATCAAAACGCCAGCCGTCTATGTTGTATGGTGGTTTCAACCAATGTTTGATCACAGAGTCTTCGCTTCGATAGATATGATCGCGGACTTCTTCATTGTGGAAGTTTAAAACCGGTAGCGTATCGATTCCTTTCCAACCCACATACTGTTTAGAGTCACCATTAAAGAAGTAGTAGTCGCGGTAGGGACTGTCTGCAGAAGTGTAAGCACCGTTACTCGCCTCTAACACGTCAAACCATGGGTGAGCGACCGAGGTGTGATTGAGAACTGCATCAAGCACCACTTTCATTCCTCTTTGATGCAAGTTGTCTGCAAGTTCGGCAAATTGTTGATTAGTACCAAACTTAGGATCGATCGAATAGTAGTCCACCGTGTCGTACTTATGGTTACTGTATGAGGTGAAAATCGGATTGAGGTACAAGGTGGTTATCCCGAGATCTTGCAGATAGTCCAACTTAGATTCGATACCAGCTAGGTCGCCACCATAAAACTCAACCGCGCCCGAACTGCCATGATTGCCTACTGGCTCTCCCCACTGTTTCTTCACTGACTCACGATTGCGATTTGGGTATTGGTACTCGCCAGTCTCAACGCCAATACTCGGGTCGCCATTACAGAAGCGATCTGGGAAGATCTGGTAGAACACCTGCTCTGCAACCCAACTTGGTGGCTGATCTGCGCGGTTATATTTGAAATGATACTCTCGCCCCGGCATACGGCTGTGAGTGCCGCGCGCATCGAGCCAATATTGGCCCGTCGCAGTCAGTGCCTTAAACACATAGTAAGTCACATCTTTATCGGCACTCAGAGGCAATGCTGCTTGCCAGATGTCTAGCTGACCTTTGGTACCAACTTTACTAAGCTCGACTAGATATTCTTCATTGTCCGGCTCATGACGAAGCTTTATTGACTCAAATTTATCTTGCTCAGCAAATAGACGAATAGTGAGTTTATCACCTTCTCGCACTAACCCATCTTGGGTTTGCGGATGATATAAAAATGGCTGATTCATTATGATTCTTCTGTTATAGGGAACGAGGTAGGATAATTGTAGAAGAATCGGCTGAAGAAAAAATCCCCCTTCAAATTGAAGAGGGATCACAGATTGTAGGCTTAGCTCGGGAGGCTGAGACCTTTAAACAATGATGATTAGCTGAGCAACAAACTGTCGTCAGCTAGCTCTTCACCACGTACTTTGGAGAACATTTCCAATAAGTCTGGCACTTGCATATTGGCACGCTGATCGCCTTCTACATCGAGGACAATTTCGCCTTGGTGCAGCATCACGGTTCGATCGCCACAAGCGAGTGCATCTTTCATTGAGTGCGTCACCATCATTACCGTGAGGTTAAACTCTTGAATAACCTTTTTGGTGAGATCAATAACGAACGCCGCCATGCGTGGATCTAGTGCCGCAGTGTGTTCATCCAATAGCAGCAACTTACTGTCTGACAATGTTGCCATAACTAGGCTTACCGCCTGACGCTGACCACCAGATAGCAATCCAATGTTGTCCCCGAGCCTGTCTTCAAGTCCAAGTCCTAGAATGCTGATGCGCTCTTGGAACAGCTTGCGACGTTTACTCGACAGCGACATGCTCCAGCCACGCTTTTTACCACGCATGTAGGCCAGTGCCATGTTCTCTTCGATAGAGAGATCACCACAAGTACCGGCTAAAGGATCTTGAAACACGCGTGCACATTGATTAGCACGTTGATCGACGGTTTGGCGAGTCACATCCATATCATCAATGAGAACACGCCCACCGACCATCGGCGTTTCACCCGTAACCGCACCTAGCAAGGTTGATTTACCAGCACCGTTAGAGCCAATGACCGTCAAAAACTGATGCTCTGGCACCTCTAGGTTCACCCCTTTCAGTGCACGATTTTCCAACACCGTCCCTGGATTAAAGGTAACTTGAATATCTTCTAGTCGAATCATGCTGCATTCCCCGTTTTGCCTGGTTGAGAGACCGCTTTACTCTTAGCAGGCTTTACGACCTTTTTTGCTTTGAGGTTTCCTTTTATCTTTGGCGCAATCAGCGCAGCTGCCACTAGCACGGCGGTGACCAAGTTTAGGTCGGATGCTTGCAGGCCAAACATGCCCGAACTCAAGGCAAAGGCGACGGCCAAACGATACAGAACAGAGCCAACAATGACTGCAGTTACAGCAACCCAAATCTTACGACCAGGAATAAGCGTTTGACCTAAAATGACCGCAGCCAGACCGACAACAATCGTACCCACGCCGGATGTGACATCAGCGAAACTGTTGGTTTGTGCGAAAAGTGCACCAGCAAAGCCGACAAAGCCGTTTGATAGTGCTAAGCAGAAATAGGTGTAAAATGAGGTACTTGCCCCTTGAGCCTTAACCATGCGTGCATTTACGCCTGTGGCACGAAGACCCAAACCAAAGTCGCTGTTCAGCAGTCGTACCACAAACCAAGCTGAAATCAGCACTAACACGCCAACCACCAGCGGGCGAACATATATGGCATCACCCATCATTTCGAACGGAGTCAAAATGGTGTCTTCGCCAAGCAAGGCCATGTTTGGTCGACCCATGATACGAATATTGATCGAGAATGCCGCAATCATCGTGAGGATAGACGCAAGCAAGTGAAGGATACCGCAGCGCACTGCAAGAAAGGCGGTCACCCAGCCCGTTGCAGCTCCGGCAATAATCGCCATCCCTGTTGCTACCCAAGGGTTAATACCGGCAACAATCGCGGTAGCTGCCACAGCTGCCCCCATAGGAAAGCTGCCATCAACACTCAGATCAGGAAAGTCGAGAACGCGAAAAGTAAGATAGACACCCAGTGCAACCAGTCCGTAAATAAGACCAATTTCAAGGGCTCCAAAAAATGCAAAAGCAGACATAACTACTCCACTGCTGTTTAACAACTGCTGTTTAAAAAAGAAGACTTAACAAAAAAGCTGGATCCGAAGATCCAGCTTCATCTCAATGCAAGACTTACTTAACGCTTGTTGCGCGATCCATCACCGTTTGAGGGATAGAAAGACCCAATTTTTTCGCAGCCGTTGCGTTGATCACCAAATCCGAACCTTTTGCCACTTTGACATCGATTTTGCCTGGATCCGTACCTTCAAGAATTTGCGCTACGTAGTCTGCTGTCTGCACGCCGATTTGGTAGTAATCAAAACCAAGACTCGCCACAGCGCCACGCTCAACATACGACGTTGCCGCACCAAAAACCGGCGTCTTCGCTTGGTTAGCCGATACAATCATGCCTTCGATAGCACTCGCTACCGTGTTATCGATAAGCGCGTAGATGATGTCTGATTTCGCTGAAATAGCTTGAGTCGCGGTTTGGACATCGGCACTTTTAAGCGCTGTAGCTTCCACTAGCTCAATACCACGTTTGTCTGTGCTCTCTTTCAATAGCTTCATTAAGCTCACTGCGTTCGCTTCGCCTGGGTTGTAAACCACACCAATGCTCTTCACATTTGGCATGATCTCTTGGATAAGCTCAACGTGCTGATCGACGGGTGATAGATCCGATAGACCTGTCACGTTCTTACCTGGCTGTTCAAGCTTTTTCACCAGTTTCGCACCCACAGGATCAGTAACGGCGGTAAACACTACTGGAATATCACGTGTCGCAGAAACCAATGCTTGAGCTGTTGGTGTCGCGATACCCACTAACACGTCTGGGCGCTCACCCACGTATTGGCGAGCAATTTGCACTGCAATCGCTGGGTTACCTTGTGCAGTTTTATAATCAAACTCGAGGTTTTTACCTTGCTCGTAGCCTTTTTCTTTAAGACCGTCGACCAAACCTTGGCGTGTCGCATCGAGCGCAGGGTGTTCAACAATTTGCGATACCGCGACTTTTGCTGTTTTTGCCATGATGCTGGCTGAAGACAGCAACGCCACACCTGTTAATGCTGCAGTGACAATGATCTTGCTTGCTTTCATCTTAACTCCTTGATTAAGCAACCCAGAATGAGCAGAGGCACTCTACTCACTAATGGGGAATGAGTGTGTATTATTTAATTTACACTTCGTGAATTATTTTTTGACGCCTTGCTACTTCTACCAGCAAGGCAACCAAATTGAAAGGTATTATTAACATTCACATTAGATAAACGTGCTATCCATGTGCTTTCGCAACCAACATTTAAACAAATGCGTACATACAGCGATACATGCGACTAATATTTACTCAAAAATCAGCGTAATCCATTTTTGACAAAAGTGAAGCTTTGTGAGTGCAATTCTGTGAAAGATGTCTATATTCATACAGATAGCGTAATCGTCAACGAGTTGTTCACACCCAGTCGCGAGGGAACTTTTAGCATGCGTCCATTACTTCTTTTACCTCTGATTTTTCTATTGGCAATGCCCTCGATAGCCCGAGAGTTTGAAGGCAGTCAGTTAGAAAAAGTGACCACAGTGAATGGGGTTCCTTGGTCAATTCTGACTGTAGGTGACTCAGAACTATTGGTGACGTTAAGAGAAGGTCAAATGCTGCTTGTCGATACAAAAAGTGGCAAGCAAACATCGATAAGTGGGCTACCTGCGATTTATGCCTCTGGCCAAGGTGGCCTGATGGACATTCACCCAAGCCCATCCGAAGCCAACGTTTATTATTTCACTTACGCGAAACCTGTCGATAAAGGGGGAGCCCCCACTCTTGCGAAAGCGACTCTCGATGGCAACAAACTCACAAACTGGCAAGATCTATTCACCAGTAATGTGCCGGTCACCTCTGGTCGCCACTTTGGCAGCCGAATCGCTTTTGATGACGAAGGTTTGGTCTATATGACCATAGGTGATGCAGGTGACAGGGACAATGCTCAGCAGACCGATAACCACGCCGGTAGCATCGTTCGCCTCAATCAAGATGGATCAATTCCAAAAGACAATCCATTTGTCGACAACCCAGATTTTGCATCAGAGATATACTCTTACGGCCACCGCAATCCACAAGGGTTGGTGTTTGATAGCAAACGGGCTCAATTGTGGACGATAGAGCACGGCCCAAGAGGCGGTGATGAGCTCAACTTAGTTAAAGCGGGTCTTAACTATGGCTGGCCAATTACTTCACACGGTAAAGAGTATTGGGGGCCCATCAATGCTGGAGAGGCGCAAGAAAAAGAAGGCATTGAACCACCAAGCAAAGTTTACATTCCTTCCATTGCACCAGGGTCGCTGCATTTGTATGAGGGCGAGGAGTTTCCAAGGCTCAATGGCATCTTGCTAATCGGAGCACTGAAACTCACGCACATCAACATCCTAGATATCAACGAAGCAGGTCAAGTATTAGAAGAAAGACGCTACTACGAAGAGCTTGGAGAGAGAGTACGAGATATCACCACCGATTCGGCCGGTCACGTATGGTTTAGCACTGATAGTGGCGCGATTTATAGGATTAGTCGCCAGTTCCAATAACGGCAGTCCAATAACGGCTAAATGACCGCGATAGTAGTGACAACATTAAGCTAACACTCTATACAAAGGTGTTACAACTACACGGCCATCGTTGCTAAAACGAACAAGCCCCACTCGTTTGCGAGCGGGGCTTGTGTTTACATACTAATCAATTGTTACTAAAACCAGCGATCGAAGTCGCTTCTGTCAAGCTGCCTAAAAGCACGGTTCAACGTAATGGCAAGCTCTTTGTATTTAGGTTTCGCTTTTACTGGTTCCATCGCACCGCCCGATTCAATAATCTTTTGGTGCAGCTCACGGTACCAAGACGCCAAAGCTGGAGGCAACTGCGTGTTGTAGCGATTTCCCAACCACCACATCCCCTGTAAAGGCATACTAATCGCAAACAACGCAATCACAATCGACTGTGGCAACGCATGAGCGTTGTTAAAGGCCATTTGCGTTAACACACTAATGGCTGCAACCGCAGGCATCACTTTAATGCCAAATCGCGTCGCTTTAATGATGCGCTGCTCTGGAAACAGGGGCGTTAGCTCCTTACGCATCGGCCAAAGTTCCATGTACTTTTGACCATTTTTTAAACTCTGAGTCAGACTTGCTCTCTCGCTCATAGCTAACCTCACTAAAAAAAAGTTGAACTATTCAACTAAATCAGCAAAATATTGACGGAAGTTAAGATTCTTTCAAATTTATTTTGTTATCTTCTGCCATTATCGTTATTCTTTGCGAATCCTCAATCTCATTGTTGTCTTTATTTACAAAATAGGCAACCGTCGAGATGACCGTCGCAAGGACGCTAATGTGGTTTTCTTGGAAAAATCGCATATTATTATACGGCAATTGATGATTTTATGACCAAGAGTGATAGGCATTTTTTGCTGCCTCTCAGTCTTGAGATACGTTTACATCCTTGATCCCCGATCAGATAAAATACAGGTAACCTCTAATGTCTAAGCTGGTTTTAGTTTTAAACTGCGGCAGTTCTTCTCTTAAGTTCGCCATCGTTGATGCAGAAAACGGTGATGAGCACCTAACAGGTCTTGCAGAATGTCTTCACCTTC
Source organism: Vibrio sp. DNB22_10_4 (assembly GCF_052879755.1). Classification (NCBI taxonomy): domain Bacteria; kingdom Pseudomonadati; phylum Pseudomonadota; class Gammaproteobacteria; order Vibrionales; family Vibrionaceae; genus Vibrio; species Vibrio sp. DNB22_10_4. The sequence goes on from NZ_JBNNXW010000011.1 coordinate 9,343, forward strand.
CAGAAGCTCGTATCAAGTGGAAACTTGATGGTAAACACGAAGCTCAACTAGGTAACGGCGCTGCTCACGAAGAAGCATTAGCGTTCATGGTAGAGACTATCCTTGCTTCTAAGCCTGAGCTAAAAGCAAACCTAGGCGCTATCGGTCACCGTATCGTTCACGGTGGCGAGCAATTCACATCTTCTGCGCTAATCACAGACGATGTACTTAAAGGTATCGAAGACTCTGCAACATTTGCACCTCTTCACAACCCTGCTCACATCATCGGCATCGAAGCGGCGAAGCACAACTTCCCAGAGCTTAAGAACGTAGCGGTATTTGACACTGCGTTCCACCAAACTATGCCTCAAGAGTCTTACCTATACGCTCTACCGTACAACCTGTACAAAGAGCACGGCATCCGTCGCTACGGCATGCACGGTACTTCTCACCTATTCATCGCACGTGAAGCAGCTGAGCTACTTGGTAAGCCAGCTAACGAACTGAACATCATCAACTGCCACCTAGGCAACGGTGCTTCTGTTTGTGCTATCAAAAACGGTGAATCTGTAGATACTTCAATGGGTCTAACTCCTCTTGAAGGTCTTGTAATGGGTACTCGTTGTGGTGACATCGATCCTGCGATCATCTTCCACCTGCACGACGCACTAGGTTACTCTGTTGAGCAAATCAACAACATGCTAACTAAAGAGTCTGGCCTTCTAGGTCTAACTGAAGTGACTTCTGACTGCCGTTTCGTTGAAGACAACTACGGTGAGAAAGAAGAAGCAACACGTGCAATGGATGTGTTCTGCCACCGCCTAGCGAAATACGTAGCTGGCTACACTGCGTCTCTTGACGGTCGTCTAGATGCTATCGTGTTCACTGGTGGTATCGGTGAAAACTCTGCACCAATCCGTGAAATGGTTCTAAACCGTCTAGGCGTATTCGGCATCGAAGTTGACGGTGAAGCTAACCTTAAAGCTCGTTTCGGCGGCGAAGGTACTATCACTGCAGCAAGCAGCCGTATCCCGGCAATGGTTATCTCTACTAACGAAGAGCTAGTCATCGCTGAAGACACTGCACGCCTAGCAGGTCTTTAATGTTCAAACTGGCTAACCTAGGTTAGCCAGTTTTCTTATAGGGCTCAGTGAAACACTTGCTTGCGCTTGTTTGCAACTCATCGAATCACTGAGTTTCTTCCCCCATATATATAGTTTGAGGTACTCAAAGAATGTCCCGTACTATTATGCTTGTACCTACTAGCGCTGGTGTCGGTCTTACCAGTGTTAGCATGGGTGTCCTGCGTGCAATGGAGCGTAAGGGTGTAAACGTATCGTTCTACAAACCTGTTGCTCAACCTCGCCACGGTGGCGATCAGCCAGATCTAACTTCTTCTATCGTAGGTAACAGCAGCGACATGAAAGTGGGTCAACCACTTCCTATGTCAGAAGCAGAAGCCCTGATTGGTAACGAGAAGCTAGACGTGCTTCTAGAAACAATCGTTGAGCGCTACAACCAAATCAACAAAGATGCGGACGTAACACTTATCGAAGGTCTTGTACCAACTCGTAAGCACCCGTTTGCAAACGCAATCAACGAAGAAATCGCGAAGACACTTGGCGCTGAAATCGTATTCGTTGCGACTCCAGGTACAGACAACCCGAGCCAGCTTAAAGAGCGTATCGAAGTTGCATGTTCTAACTATGGCGGCACCAAGAACAAGAAGATCTCTGGTGTTATCATCAACAAGCTAAATGCACCGGTTGATGAAGCAGGTCGTACACGTCCAGATCTTTCTGAAATCTTCGACGATGCAGACACAGCGCAGCAAGCTAACCTTGAAGTGATGCAAATCTTCAACACTAGCCCAATTCGTGTTCTAGGTTGTGTGCCTTGGAAGATCGACTTGATCGCAACACGTGCAGTCGACATGGCTGAGCACCTAAACGCTGAAATCATCAACGAAGGTGACATCGCAAAACGTCGTGTCAAGAGCATTACGTTCTGTGCACGTTCACTGCCAAACATGATTGAGCACTTCAAACCAGGCTCTCTACTTGTGACTTCTGCTGACCGACCAGACGTAATCGTTGCAGCGGCGCTAGCAGCAATGAACGGTGTGGAAATCGGCGCTATCCTACTAACAGGCGGCTACGACGTTCCTGCTGAGATTGCTGACCTTATCAAGCCTGCGCTTGAGACTGGTCTTCCAATCTTTAAAGCACAAGGTAACACTTGGCAGACTTCTCTGAACCTACAGAGCTTCAGCTTAGAAGTTCCTGCAGATGATAAAGAGCGTATCGAGTTCGTAAACGAGCACGTTGCTGGTCATATTGACGGCCCTTGGATCGACTCTCTACTAGAGGGTACTGTTGGTACTCGTAAGCTAAGTCCACCAGCATTCCGTTACCAGCTAACTGAACTTGCTCGCCGTGCTGGCAAGCGTATTGTTCTTCCTGAAGGTGACGAGCCACGTACAGTTAAAGCTGCGGCTATCTGTGCTGAGCGCGGTATCGCGGAATGTGTACTTCTTGGTAACCCAGAAGAGATCAAACGTGTTGCAGCACAGCAAGGCGTTGAGCTAGGTGCTGGCGTAACTATCATCGATTCTGATGCTGTACGTGAAGACTACGTTGCTCGCTTGGTTGAACTACGTGGCGCGAAAGGTATGACTGAAGTTGTGGCTCGTGAGAAGCTACAAGATTCTGTATACCTAGGCACTATGATGCTTGAAGCGAACGAAGTTGACGGCCTAGTATCTGGCGCTGTTCACACAACAGCGAACACTATCGTTCCTCCGTTCCAAATCATCAAGACGGCTCCTGGTACGTCTATCGTATCGTCAATCTTCTTCATGCTTCTGCCTGATCAAGTATTGGTATACGGTGACTGTGCGATCAACCCAGATCCAACAGCTGAGCAACTTGCTGAAATCGCTATCCAATCTGCAGATTCTGCTGCAGCATTCGGTATCGAACCTCGCGTTGCAATGATCTCTTACTCGACTGGTGAGTCTGGTAAAGGTGCTGACGTAGATAAAGTACGTGAAGCAACGAAACTGGCTCAAGAGAAACGTCCTGATCTCATCATCGACGGTCCTCTACAGTACGATGCGGCAATCATGGAGAACGTAGCAGCTTCTAAAGCACCTAACTCTCCAGTAGCTGGTAAAGCGACAGTATTTGTATTCCCAGATCTAAACACGGGTAACACAACATACAAAGCGGTACAGCGCTCGGCAGACCTAGTGTCTATCGGTCCAATGCTGCAAGGTATGCGCAAGCCAGTTAACGACCTATCTCGTGGCGCGCTAGTAGACGACATCGTTTACACAGTTGCACTTACTGCGATTCAATCGGGTCAAGAGCAAGAGTAATTTTGTTCTAGCTGAATGAAAAAAGCCTCCGAATGGAGGCTTTTTAGTATTTGAGGTTTGATGAGCGCCAACTAAAACACTTCATTGACGTGGAAGTAGAAGGTGCCACCATGCTCACCGTAACCGATATCCGCGCGCACATTGACCTTGTGTTTGATTTTGAATCGAAAGCCAGTACCAGCACTCGCTAACGTTTTATCCCACAGCCCGGATACATTTTCTGATACCGTACCCGCCGCGCCCCAGAAAACGACACCGACTCGCCAGTACACTGGTAAACGGTATTCTACCTGTCCCATCATCATTTGGTTATCACGATAGCGACCAAGGATATAGCCTCGCATCGCATCAGCACCGCCAAGATCTGGCAGTTGATTCCAAGGGACGTTGCCTGAGGTTAAGTTAGCTTGCACTTGCCATGCAAATAATCCCGGCACCGGCGCCAATGAGTGATATTGAGAAGCCTTAAGCGAATACTTACCAAAGTTCTCTGAGTTAGTGGCATCGTGATACAAACCCAAATCGGCTTGCAATAAGGTACCTTTCGTCGCGTTGGTTACGTTATCTCGGGTATCAAACACGTTAGAGACAAACACACCATAGCTGGTGTTATCGGTGAGCTCATTAGCAATGGTATCAAGGTTTTGATTTTCAAACGTCTTATCGTGAGGGCGCACCGATTTCACATTGGCACCCAAGCCCAAGAAGTAGTCACCAGAAACTCGAGTCAGCCACGTTGGCTTCACATCGATCACTTGCTCTTTGAAGTCAACCTTATTGCCGTCTTGCTGCCCGTTTTCGTAGCCCTGACCATAATAAACCGCTGCGTCATCAAACACTTTAATATCAGTGTAAACTCGGTTATCACCGCCATTGTAAAAGTGCTTATTACTGAACGTAATACCCATAGAGCCATTCGATGACGCATACGGGTTGATCACCATAGAAGAAGGCTGACCAGCACCATCACTCGGGTCACCATATAACCCCACATACAAGAGTCCAAGCCCCAAGCCTTGCTCTGGCTTGTAAAACACCGCAGGAATATAACTTGAATTGAGACCTTTATCTGCATCGTATTCCGACTCCGCACCAAACACGCCTAAAAAGCGATCCAGCTTTTCCGTGGTTGGATTTGGGGTGTGCTCAACAAGGGGCACAATATGATCGTCAGCTAACGAAAGAGAGGTAACTGCACTGCATGTCAGCAACAATGTAGTTTGAGCAAATAAGGTTCGCATGATTGGGAATAATGGGATTGATAGCAAAGGCAGGATTATAGAGGAAAAACGCCAGATTGCGGCGATTCAAATGTAAAAAAACTGCAGATTTTACTCTGCAGTTTTTTATTCACTGTTTTTAATCGGTTGGCGGTGATTAACCTTGGATACCAACGATTAGCCATGGCGCATTTGGCTGGGTCAAATCACGCTCAAGGTGCCAGATATCTTCAATGTCTTCTTCGATGTTTTCAATTGCATCGCGGTAACGACCAGAGAATTGAAGACTCAACTGTGCTTTGTTGGCGTCGTAATCGGCACGAACAACCTCAGCGTCAACATACATCACGTCAGTGTGCTGCTCGCCTTCAAGCTTAGCGCGTTCGCTGATAAGATCTTGCAGCAAGCTTGCTGATACATACTCTTCGATCGTGTGTAGTTCGTTATGATTCCACGCACCTTGAAGAATACGGTAGTGCTCGCGAGCACCATTTAGGAATGCTGCTTGATCAAAGCCCGGTGGGTAGTTATGAGGCACTTCGCTGTGTCCAGCTGCACCAAAGCCACCTGTTGAAGCCGTTGATGCTGGCTGTTCAAAGTTCTGGAAGTTTGAAGGCTGCTCGAACTGTTGACGAGAGTGACCGCCAAACGCCGGCTGCTGCCTCTGCTGATTCATACTACCCTGCTTTGCCCCCAGCATACCGCGCATCAGTTTGAAGATCACAAAAGCAATCAAACCAAAAATCAAGATATCCATGAAGTTGATGCCTTCGAAAGCACCACCAAAGAAGGCAGCTAAAAGGCCACCAGCAAGCAAACCACCTAAAATACCGCCCATCAGACCTTTCTTGCTGCTTCCAGCTTTATTCTGATCTTGGCGACTGATGTTATTGGTATTTTGTTGTTGCTGCTTTGGAGCCGGAGCCGTTTTAAAGCTCTTACCAAATGATTTACCGCCACCGAATTTCTTTGCTTCGGCTACCGGATTCACCGCCACTGCCAGTACTAGCAGTGCGACGAAAGAAAATAAACGTTTCATTCTCAACCTTTCGTTATTGTCACATTACATCGTAAGTCCTATTACGACTTACTACGCATCATATACTGAGCTTAGCATTAAAGAAACGCTTTAGATGCTCGGACTTGTTTCAGAATATTGCACGTTTGTTACGGTATACACACCAACAATGACATTGTTTCAAGAACCCACTGTTATACCGACAACTATCTCAAAAGTGCGTTGCAACCTTGCAATCACTGGCTTCATTTGTTGACGCTAACCTGTCCCAACACTAAAATAACGAACCGTGTTCAATTAAGAATCCATCACAATGGCCCGCAGAAACGATCATACCCGGGAAGAACTTATCGACCTGACGCTGACTACTGTCAGGGATTACCTCAACGAGAACTCCTATCACTCGCTGAGTCTTCGCAAGATAGCCACGCTTATAGGGTATGTTCCTAGCACCTTGGTGAATATTTTCGGCAGTTACAATTTACTGTTACTTCATGCCGTTGCTCGCACCGTAGACGAGTTGTCCCAAGAATCGAGACTAGTCATCGAAAAAACGGACAACGCTGAGCAAGCCTTGTATGCGCTGGCTATTTGCTATCATGATTTTGCAAAGAAGTACCCGTATCGTTGGCAATTAATATTTGAGCACAACATGAATGGTGACCAACTTCCAGAGTGGCAGTCGCAGCGCATCGACGGTATGACTGGCATGTTGGAGCATTTATTGTCTGAGCTTCGCCCAGAACGTTTACCGACTGACGTCATGAAGGCTAGTCGTGTACTTTGGGCTGGCGTGCACGGTATCACGCTACTCAGTGTCGATGACAAGTTTTTCACCTCAGAACCTATTGATGGCAGTGTGCTCATCAAAGATCTCATCTCAAATTACCTCAAAAGCTGGTAATTAAAAGGAAAGGTAATGCCTAACACCAAAACTGCGTCTTTACTTACCGAAAGACGCTTTATGCCCTACTTTGTTACTCAGTTTTTCGGCGCATTCAACGACAACATTTTTAAAAACGTTCTACTCCTTTTTGTTGCGTTCGCTGGCCCACAAGTACTACCTATTTCGAGCAACTTGTTCATCAACCTTGCTGCAGGCTTGTTTATTCTGCCTTTCTTCTTGTTCTCTGCTTCCGCAGGAGTCCTGGCTGACAAATACGAGAAGTCGTGGTTCATCCGCAAAGTTAAACTAGCGGAGATTGGTATCATGTGCCTTGGCGCCATTGGTTTTGTCACCGAAAGCTACGGCATTCTGCTACTGTTGCTATTTTTGATGGGTACCCAGTCTGCTTTTTTTGGCCCGGTAAAATACGCGCTACTGCCACAGCAACTCAAACCAAACGAACTCCTATCTGGCAACGCGTTGGTAGAAACAGGGACTTTTCTCGCGATTCTATTGGGTACTTTGGGTGCGGGCATTATTGCCTCCTCTGAGAGCGCTAAATATGTGGCGGCAGCCAGTGTGATTGTGTTCGCAGTGGCTGGCTATATATCGAGTCGTTCAATCCCCAATGCACCCGCGGCGGATCCAGATCTTAAATTCCGCTGGCAACCAGTTAAGCAAACCAAAGAAACGCTCAAGATCGCTCACCAAGATCGAGTCGTGTTCCAATGCATCATGGCGATTAGCTGGTTTTGGTTTTTGGGCGCGGCTTACTTAACGCAATTCCCGAACTTCACTAAGATCCATTTGATGGGCAATGAGGCCGCAGTCTCTTTCTTATTGGCGTTATTCTCTGTCGGTATTGCCCTTGGCTCTATGCTCTGTGACAAAATGTCGAAAAACCGTATTGATGTCGGCATTGTGCCAATTGGTAGCATTGGTATCACTATCTTTGGTGCATTGATGGCGTTTGCCGTTCCCGAAGAGCTTCCGCAGTTTGCATCGTTTAGCGAGTTTGTTTCGCACACAGCACTGTGGCCCGTGTTCGGCTATCTGCTTGCTCTTGGTGCCTCCGGTGGTCTGTTTATCGTTCCTTTGTATGCGTTAATGCAGCAGCAGGCGAAACCGACAGAGCGCGCCCGTGTCATTGCCGCTCTCAATATCTACAACTCTTTATTTATGGTTGGTAGTGCAGTACTGGGTATTGTTGGCCTTTCAGTGCTGGGACTTTCTATTGTTGAGCTGTTTATCCTGCTTTCAGCACTTAACTTTTTGATGGCTACTTACCTGTTTTTGCAAGCACCAGTCTTCGTAGTGCGTTTTCTGATTTGGATTCTTACGAACATCATGTATCGCATCAGCCACAAAAACCTGCATCACCTTCCAGAGAAAGGCGGCGCGCTGATTGTCTGTAATCATGTGAGTTACATGGATGCGTTGGTCATGAGTGCGGCAAGTCCGCGCTTAATCCGCTTTGTTATGGAAGAGGACTACGCAAACTTCAAACCAGTGCGTCGCTTCCTAAAACGTGCAGGCGTGATCCCAATTTCAGCCAAACGCAAAGGCACGATTCGCCGCGCCTTTGTGGAGATTGAGCAAGCACTCGCGGCTGGCGAAATTGTTTGTATCTTCCCTGAAGGCCGTTTGACTGCCGATGGTGAAATGAATGAGTTTATGCGCGGTATTGATATTGTGCTAAAGCGCTCGCCAGTTCCTGTCATCCCGATGGCGCTTAAGGGTTTGTGGGGAAGCTACTTCAGTCGTCACAAAGGACGTGCATGTAAAGGACTACCAACTCGATTTAGAGCGAAACTGGAGCTAGAAGCGGGCACGCCCGTACTTCCCGAAGAAGCATCAAGCCAAACCATGTTCGAGAAAGTGTCTGAACTGCGTGGTGACTACCGCTAGCCGGAGCAATACTATTAACCTATTTAACGGGCGTTTAGTTTTACTGAACGCCCGTTAAATTTTATTTAGTTTTACTTACCTTAAACTCTCGCTACACTTCGCTAACTATTGATTGGCATTTCAACTGCTATTAGCTAGCGCTTTTGCTGTTTGTAAGGATTTTGATGATATCCCAATTACGCTCTTACCCTCTGTTCTTCCTCGGGATTATTGCTTGCTTGACCCCTTGGGTAAGCTCACCAATGGCGCTGATTTTTGGCTTTCTTCTCACCACTTTTAGCTTAGTGCCGCACGATATTCCTATCGCCAAATACACCAAAAAGTTACTTGCTTACTCGATTGTTGGTTTGGGTTTTGGTATCCACCTTGACCAAGCTCTGCAAGCAACCAGCGACGGGATCGGCCTTATTATCGCCACCATCATTGGCACGCTTGTAATTGGCTGGGTTCTAGCAAGGCAAATGGGATTGGATAAGCACACTGGCTATTTGATCTCATCAGGTACTGCGATTTGCGGTGGCAGCGCCATTGCCGCGGTTGCCCCTGCTATTGATGCCGATGACGAAAGTATTGCCATTGCGCTCGCGACCGTATTTGTATTGAACTCGCTTGCGCTGTTTGTCTTTCCGGTTATTGGCCATGCGTTATCAATCGATCAGCATACCTTTGGTACATGGGCTGCTATCGCCATCCACGATACCTCATCGGTTGTGGGCGCGGCATCTGCGTATGGTGAGCAAGCACTTACCACAGCAACGACATTGAAACTTGCCAGAGCGTTATGGATAATTCCTGTTGCGCTAGTGAGTGCGATGCTGTTTCGCAACAAAAACAGCAAGCTAACGATCCCTTACTTTATCTTCTTTTACTGCGGCGCCATTTTGGTTAGTGACTACTTACCTCAATTTGAATCGGCGTATAACGGCATTTTCGATGTATCGAAAAAGTTGTTGGTTGTGTGTCTATTTTTGATTGGAACCAGCATATCCATCGAAAGGCTCAAACAAGCGGGCAGTAAGCCTATGTTATTTGGGATCACGATGTGGCTACTAATTTCGATAACGTCTCTTAGCTGGCTTTTGTTCGCTTAAGCAGGCAGTGAATTAGGTACTGATGTTATTGATATCAGTGGAAGGTGATAGAGCATTCTTGTTTGAAGCAGACTTTGATTTCTTGTGGTTTAAGTAAAGGATCGCTGTGAGCAAAAAAGCAGTTAACTCTGCAAGCGCTTGCGACAATCCCTCAGAGGTTAATGCAAGACCTATCTGCAATCCTATCGCAATCATTAATAGCTTGTTCATTCCCTTCCGTCTCGCTTAGCCAATTCAATAGTGGATATTATGGTGAGCCTTGCTTGGAATGAACAATGCCGATTTGGACTATGAAATAACAATAAAATCCGACTGAGAAGCAGCGAGCCACTGCTTGACGTCTCGACGAGCGACTTTGATTCCTGACGAGGTCAGTTGATTTGGCATTAAGAAGTAGCCAATTGGGTGTTTGAATTTAGCCAGCAGAGGGGTGAGTAAATCACGCATTTTGCTAAGCTCTGGTTGACTCTTTGCCTGCACCAAAGCCACACACCGCGCACCAAACTCTTCATCCTCAACAGGCACTACTATTGCTTGACTGATAAAGCTCAAACTATTCAGCGCTGCTTCGACCTCTTCACAGTGAACATTTTCACCACCGGAAATAAACAGGTTGTCAGCGCGGCCGATGACGCACAGCTCTTGTTGTGTATTCCAGCAGCCAAGATCTTTGGTATCAAACCAGCCAGACTCCAGCGCAAGCGGGCTAATCTTTCCTTGCACAAAATAGCCACGAGCGAGAGTGTCACCTGCAACATAGATACGCTCGTTCTCCACTTTTAATGCTCGGTGTGGCAACAATGTACCTGAAGAAGCAATCGCGTCGACACGCTTTGCTGTTACCGTTGATGCGGTTTCTGTCATGCCATAGCCCATCCAAGACTCAATCCCACGAGCCTCTGCGCTTTCCACTAATGTCTGCGCAATCTGACTGCCACCAAGTAACACGCGTTCTAGCGAGGTTGGCCATTGATTATCGATGATTCGCTTGAGCTGAGTGGCAACGAGCGATGCATGAGTGACATTCGCAATATCTGCGGCGAAGTTTCCAGAAGCAATGTTGAGCGTTGCCCCCACAGTTAGCCAGCGCCAAACTATGGCAAGCCCGGAGACATGAAACATAGGTAGACTAAGCAGCCAAGAGTCATCAGCGGTAAAGCGAAAGCGCTGCAATAAGCCCGCTGCCGATGCGAGATGATTAGATGCACTGTGAGCGACGGCTTTAGGTAGCCCCGTAGAGCCAGAGGTAAAAACAATCGAGACAACGGGTTCGGTCATCTCAATGGCATTTGTTAGCTGTGAGTTCGCTTTAGAGCTGTCATCATCGGATCTTTCGATGCGATAAAGCTCATGCTCATCACGCTGAGCCGTTAACTCATCCCATTGACAGTTACCCCAGACATTCGCCGGCTTATCAGTGCGATACAAGGTATCAAATTTAGCGATAAGCTGAGACTTGGGTTGGTCATTGAGCAAGGCAGGAATAACGCCGTGAGCGAGGCAGGCAAGATATCGAAGTACCAAGCTCTGCTCAGCTCTGCCAACAAGACATACGACATCACCAGGTGCTAAATCTTGTTCAACTAAGCACTGGCCGAGTGATTGAATTTGCTCACAAAGCTCATGCCACGTCATAGCGTGAGCTTGGTTTTTAATCGCAATCTTGTCCGGAGTGAGCTGCGCCCAATGCTCCCAAAGAGGGAGCGGTGGATTAACGGACGTCATTAAGCCTCATTATCGCCATGTGACTGCCAATACACGGTTTGCTCTGCCAGCGTTTGTACTGGCAGCAAACATCCAGGCCATGGCGTTTCAAGCTGAGCGCCAAATAGCTGCATCGTATCCAGCCCTGGTGTTTCTTCTGGATTGAGCCAATTTGCCAATCGTGCAAGCTGCCCAAGTCCGACACTCGACTCAAGGCTAGAACTTATCACCACTTGAATGGCGTGCGCTTTTGCTTCTTCGACCAGCGCCATGCACTTGTCGATACTACCAACTAAGGTCGGTTTTATGATCAGTGCTTTCACGCCTGTAAGGTGTTTGACCGCAAAATCACTCTGGTGAACCGCGGCTTGCAAGGTCTCATCCCAAGCGATAGCAATGCCAGTATCAATCGCGAACGACACACTGTCGCCGGGCTGCTGGCAAGGCTCCTCAATAAAGGCAATACGCTGCCTTAGCGATGGAGCGACATATTTGGCGAACTGTTTGGCTTTTTCTAGCGTCCAAGAGCGGTTCGCATCGAGCCTTAATGTGAGGTCTGGTATGGATTCTAGCAACAGACTAACAATCATCCCATCACGGATAGCTTCGTAAAGGCCAACCTTAATCTTGGCGACTTTCTTGCCTTGCATGTTATTGAGCTTAGGGATCAGCTCATCTGGGTCACCACTGCACAGTGGCGCTGCTCGATAGTTACCTTCCGCAGGTAGCTTACCGCCGAGCTCTAGCAATGCTGCCGAGAGACCAAACGCCACCGATGGGTAACAGCTTTCGATATCGGTAGGTTGATTGTGTACCCATAATTCGAGTTGGGCTTGAGCTTGAACGCCAGCCGCTTCTAGCGACTCTTGACTGAATCCAGGTAACGGGGCGATTTCACCCAATGCAACGCGGCCGTTGTCACTGAGTTCTACAACCCACCCTTCCCTTGCAGTGAGCTTTTGCTCGCGAAGAATAACACCGCTGTCCATAGGCAGACAGTAGCGATAGAGTTTTGCTTGTCTCATGGTCGTTCCCACTTCATAAGAAGTCATCACAGCCACCTTGAGAAGAACGGTGACTATGAACAATACACCGGGTTAGGCCGCGGCATGGGCTAAGAGTTCCCCAAAAAATGGTATTCATGCACTATATTGAGCGCTCTCTCAACCAACCGCTACCAAACGTAAATAGGCTGCCAAAAGGCAGCCATTACAGTTGTGTTATGGGTTTCTTGGGAACTTGTCAAAGTCAGGGCGACGTTTTTCGTTAAACGCGTTGCGACCTTCCTGACCTTCTTCTGTCATGTAGAACATCATGGTTGCGTTACCCGCAAGCTCCTGAAGACCAGCTTGTCCATCACAGTCAGCATTCAATGCCGCTTTCAGACAGCGAAGCGCCATTGGGCTGTGCTGAAGTACTTCACGACACCAGCGTACGGTTTCCTTCTCAAGATCAGCAATTGGCACAACGGTGTTAACCAGCCCCATGTCCACGGCTTCTTGTGCGTCGTAGAAACGACATAGGAACCAAATCTCACGCGCTTTCTTCTGGCCAACGATACGCGCCATGTATGACGCGCCCCAACCGCCATCAAACGAGCCAACTTTTGGTCCAGTTTGACCAAATTGCGCATTGTCTGCAGCAATCGTTAGATCACACATCATGTGCAGTACATGACCACCACCAACGGCCCAACCCGCTACCGATGCAATGACAGGTTTTGGACAAGTACGGATCTGACGCTGGAAATCCAATACATTCAAGTGGTGAGTGCCTGAATCATCTTGGTAGCCGCCGTAGTCACCACGAACGCTTTGGTCACCACCAGAGCAGAACGCCTTCTCACCAAGGCCAGTTAGGATAATAACGCCGACACCTTCATCGTAGCGTGCATCCGCTAACGCTTTGATCATTTCATTGACGGTACGTGGCGTGAACGCATTGTGTACTTGCGGGCGAGCTATGGTGATTTTTGCAATGCCATCTTTTGACTTGTGATAGGTGATCTCTTCAAAGTCACCTGTTACATCAGCCCAATCAACGGGTGCGTATAGCTCTTCTTCTGTTAATCCAACGGTTTTAGCCATGATCTATTCCAATTATTTTACTGAGCCTAAGCTCATTTGTTCTAGATAAGTGCGCAGCCGCAAGACAAAAGCCCGTGGCTGCTCTTTGTGTACGTTGTGGCCTGCACTGGCAATAGGTTCGTAATCAAGCCCACTGCCAATGGCAAGCTGAGTAAATTTGTTATCGAACTCACCACAGATATAGAGTGGTTTGCGATGTTCTGAGAACGACAATGCTTTCACGCTCGGGAGTAAGTCAGGCTGCTTCGCCAATGACGTGGCCAGCAACATGTCGCTCAATGCACTCCCAAGGTTAACACTGCGCTTAGCAATCAAAAGTTGTCTTTGCTCATGATTTAGTGAGGAAAACACCGCTTGCTGATACCAATCGGCCAAAACCGCGCCAATCTCTTCCTGCTTGAAGCGCTGAGCCCATAGGCTATCGCTACGCCAACGCGCGTTTTTTTGTTCATCGTCAGGCAAGCCAAAATTGCCTCCTTCAATCACTAAGCCATTAACATTTAGTTCATTAATTGTTTCGTGTATCGCGCGGTGCTTGGTCATCAAATACATCAAAAGGCGTGCACCAAGTGAGTAACCAACCAAACAAACCGGCATTGTTGCACTCAATTTATGTGCTTGAATACAGTCTAGTATTGTCGCAGTAATCATTCTGCAAACTTGATCAAAACTTACGCCTTGAACTGGGCAACTTTTTCCGTGACCAGGAAGGTCGATCGTCAGCCGATGATACTCAGGTAACACTTGATTGACCGCATCCCAGTCATCACCTGCCCCTAAAAAACCATGAACAAACACCACCAAAGGCGCTTCGGGCGATGAGTGGGCGGGTGTATAGCGATACGCTAACCGTTCAGGTGTAGGCATAACGGATGTCATTGGGCATAACTAACATCATTAGCCACACTTCTCCCAAGCTGGCGAATCATCTCTCCAACTTCGTTAGGTTGAGTGGTCACTTCTAATAACAAAGTACCTTCACCCTGAGAGAGATGGTGAGCCACAGCAGACTCTAATTCAGATTTGTCTTGTGGCGCATGATAGCGCAGACCAAATTGCGCCGCTGCATGATGAAATTGGTAACCATGAGGCATTTGATAATACTGTGACTTCTGCTCTGATGGCGCGGGAAGCATGTCAAAAATAGCGCCGCCATCATTGTTGGTCACGACAATCACACATGGTTTATTAGAGCGTGAGAACAGAGCTAACGAATTCAAATCGTAAAGTAGTGAAGTATCACCGATGTACAACACTAACGAGCGTTCACTCCCCTTTTGCACTCCAGCTGCCGTTGCCACCAGACCATCGATGCCGGAAGCTCCGCGATTACTGTAGGTTTCAATCGCAGGCAGAGACGTCAGCATATCAACCAAGCGTACAATCAAACTGTTACCGATAAACAAATCCACACTGTCTGGCAGCGCCTCAACACTTCTCGCCACATCAAATTCAGTTAAATGTGGCGTGCTAAGGAATTTCGACCTCACCGCTTCTGAAGCGTCAATGAGCGACTCTGCCCAGCCTGAATGTTGAGCTTGTGGAAGCACCTTTAATGCCGCACTGAGCCAATCCTTAACGTTGACACAAAGCTGCTTTTGTCTGAGGTGACTTGGATTTAGCCGATCAAGCACAGGGGTAAGTAGTACGTACTCGCACCCTGCTTCGGCTTGATGATCAATCCAGCTCAATAATCGCTTTGACACCAGTCTTGACCCGACTTGCAAGATAAAATCAGCCTGCGCCAGCTCAGCATTGGCCGCTTTATTTTGCAGCCAAATATCATAGCGCTGCCAACGCTCGCTCACACCCGATTGAGGATCGCAAAGCACCGGCCAACCAAGCTGATTAGCAAGCGCTAGCGCCTGTTTTGCCTCAGCAAGGCGAACGCTGCCAACAACGATAACGCCTTTACGCGAAGCAAGGTCGAGTGACTCAGCGTCTTGGGCGATATTATGCAGCCTGTTTTCGGTGTAACCAGAGAAGCAATCACTGCTTGCTTGCCATGCACTAACGCTGGCTAGGTAGTCAGCAAATACTGTTTTATCTTCCCCGCCATAAAGAGGCTCAGGGAATGGGCAGTTAATATGAATGCTACCGCCACGCAGTCTTTGCTCAGCAAAAGCATAATCGATGGAGGTGAGAAGCCATGGCAAAGGCACTTGTGTCGATGGCGAAGGCAAATCAAGCGCGTGACTCACATGCGAAGAGAATATGCCTGTTTGCTCGATAGCTTGGTTAGCACCGCAGCCGACAAGCTCTACAGGTCTATCGGACGTAAGTAATATCAGTGGTTCTTTGGTGAGCTTGGACTCTGCCACTGCCGGCAATAAGTTCGCAACAGCGGTACCAGAAGTGACGATAACGGCCACTGGGCTTTGCGTACGTTTAGCCAGCCCCAACGCAAAGAAACCGAGGCCGCGCTCATCAAAATGAGTGTGTAGAGTGAGCCCTGAATGTTCAACCGCCTCTAAAGTAAGCGGCGTTGAACGTGAGCCTGGAGCGATACAAACATGTCTTACGCCTTGGCGATAACACTCTTCCAGTAATGTTTGTGTCCAAACACGATTGAGCGCGGCTTGATGGTGGCTCATGAAGCCACTCCAAGAGACGGGTTATCAGAGATAAGGCTGAGCAATGTCGACATTTTCTTGTCTAACTCTTGCCATTCGTGTTCGGCAACTGAACCAGGAACAATGCCCGCACCGGCAAACAATTGAACCTCATCTTTCATTAGTAAAGCGCTGCGAATGGCAACGCAAAACTCAGCGCGCTCATGGCTTAAATAACCCACAGAGCCTGCGTACCAGCCCCGAGCAAACGGCTCTCTTTGTTCAATAAACGCCATCGCTTCGTTGCGAGGCAAACCGGCGACCGCCGCTGTCGGCTGAAGTGCTTGCAGTAGCTGTACCGCATTTATGCCTTTGTTTAACTGAGCGACAATATTGCGCTTTAAATGCTGCACCTTTCGAAGACGTACTAAACGAAGCTCTTGTTCTAAATGAACCTCGTCGGAATGAGGTGCTAAGCTTTGCAAAATGTCATCAACCACGTATTGGTTTTCGTTGATGTTTTTCACATCTTGCGTCAGCCAGTTAGCCAGCTTCATATCATCCGCTGCATTATCACCGCGACCGATCGTGCCCGCTAAGGCTTCCGTCTCAAGCTGCTGACCCACTCGGCGATAGAGCCGCTCTGGTGTCGAGCCAACAAATGCCAACTCTTTGGAAAGCACCATCATAAAATGGAAGCTATGATGATTTTCTCGATAACTGGCTTTGAGCAATTGTGCTGGTGAAATAGGCTGTTTGACATCAACCGTGGTTTTGCGCGCGAGTACAACCTTCTTGAACTGATTATTTTCAATGCCTGTTAGCACGTCACCAACGAGTCGGTGCCACTGCTGCTCACTAGGAGTATGAGTTAGGCTCGAAATGGATGTGGCAAGCGGTGGCAACTCGGCAACATCTATTACCAACTGCTTGAGCGCTGCTATTGCTTTCTCGACGCTCATACTGATATTAACGGCAATACGCCAGTTTTGATCGAAGCGTATCAGTTCAACTTGCGGCAAGAAGAAAAAGGCTGACATGCAGCGGCGATTTTTGTCTGTATGGCCATCGAAGGAACGCCCACCCCATACACGCTGGTTTTCTGCCAAGATAGTGTAAGCGGGAGCGGCTTCAGAGAATGTGTGTAATTGACCTAGCGCCACTACCTCTTCGCGAGTGTCGCGGGATTGCCAATAAAACTTCGGATAATGAGGTTGCGCTTCCAGCCAGTCGATGCAGTGAGACTTGGGACGTCCCTCGATGTCTTGCTCCAGTCGTTTACAACCTTGTGGGGCAGTTTCAAGTTTGCTGACAAGTTGAGCGATAGCTGTTGTTAACTGAGACAAATCAACCTCATAACCTTAAAATTTGTTCCTATATACACGAAATACTCTATTTCTACCAACCCTATAGATCAAGCCACAAGGCGATTAATTGCTCATGATGTCAACCTGCTCACATCTCCGCCTTTTGGCAGTGTGCTTTATTTTCCACTTTGATCAGATTTTTATTCTTTCAAAAGCCAATTTGGTGTAATTTAGTAAAGAAATTATCGAATTTTTAGGAATTAAACAATGAAAAATATCGGGATGTCGTCAAAACTCGATAATGTCTGCTACGACATTAGGGGTCCTGTACTCAAACATGCTAAGCGCATGGAAGAAGAGGGACATAAAATACTGAAACTCAATATCGGTAACCCGGCCCCGTTTGGTTTTGACGCCCCTGATGAAATTCTAGTCGATGTCATCAGAAACCTGCCTACTTCACAAGGTTACTGTGACTCTAAAGGTATATACTCCGCTCGCAAAGCTGTAGTTCAACACTACCAACGCAAGGGCATTCACAGCCTCGACGTTGAAGACGTTTACATTGGCAACGGCGTTTCTGAGCTTATTGTAATGGCGATGCAAGCGTTGTTAAACAACGGCGATGAAATGTTAGTTCCCGCTCCTGACTACCCACTGTGGACTGCAGCGGTGTCACTTTCTGGTGGCAACCCGGTGCACTACCTATGTGACGAAGAAGCGGACTGGTATCCGGATCTTGATGACATCAAGAAGAAAATCACGCCAAAAACGCGCGGCATTGTTCTTATCAACCCGAACAACCCTACCGGCGCAGTCTACAGTCGTGACTTCCTGCTAGAAGTCATCGAAATTGCACGCCAGCATAAACTGATTATCTTTGCTGACGAGATTTACGACAAAGTTCTTTATGACGGTGCCACTCACACTTCAGTCGCAACATTAACAGAAGATGTGCTTGTGATGACCTTCAACGGCCTGTCCAAGTCTTATCGCGTTTGTGGCTTCCGCGGCGGCTGGATGTTCATGACCGGACCAAAGGAAATGGCAACAGGCTACGTCGCTGGCCTTGAAATGCTGGCTTCGATGCGTCTTTGCGCCAACGTACCTATGCAGCATGCTATTCAAACCGCGCTAGGGGGTTATCAGAGTATCAATGAGCTTATCTTACCGGGTGGCCGCTTACTTGAGCAGCGCGATAAAGCGTATGAGTTGATCACTCAGATCCCTGGTGTATCGTGCGTCAAACCAAAAGGCGCAATGTACCTTTTCCCGAAAATCGACACTAAGATGTACAACATCAAAGACGATCAAAAGATGGTACTCGACTTCCTCAAGCAGGAAAAAGTGTTGCTGGTACAAGGCACTGGCTTTAACTGGCCGAAGCCGGATCACTTTAGAATTGTTACTCTTCCACATGTGGAAGACTTGGAAATGGCGATTGGCCGATTTGAGAAGTTCCTGTCTACCTACAGTCAGTAACTCTTTCATATTGATACAATAAAGCCTATTCTTAATACGCGCCCAACCTTTACTGGGCGCGGATTAAGGGGAAAACGTTGTATGAAAGAAAGTCACTTTTTCGCTCACCTCGCTCGCATGAAACTGATCCAACGTTGGCCTCTCATGCGCTCAGTCTCTACCGAAAATATCTCCGAACATAGCCTGCAAGTCGCGTTTGTCGCTCATGCCCTTGCCATCATCAAAAACAAGAAGTTCGGTGGCAATACCAATCCAGAACGCATTGCGATTTTAGCGATGTACCACGACACCAGCGAAGTATTGACCGGTGATTTACCCACGCCAGTCAAATACTACAACCCAGAAATCGCCAAAGAATACAAAAAGATAGAAGCCGCTGCCGAGCACAAACTGTTGTCACTTCTACCGGATGAGTTTCAAGAAGACTTTAAGCCATTTTTGCTCTCCAACGCCGCTCACGAAGAGGACTCACAAATAGTGAAGCAGGCGGACTCTATCTGTGCGTATCTCAAATGCCTTGAAGAACTCAGCGCAGGCAATCATGAGTACGCGCTCGCCAAGAAACGCTTGGATGAAACGCTGCAACAACGAAAAACGCCGGAGATGGATTACTTCCTTCACACTTTCGCCCCAAGCTTCGAACTGTCACTCGACGAAATTAGCTAGCACCAGGAGAGATAATGACATTAGGTAACTGCACTCCAAACGCCATTTCTCTTGATCCATTAGACATCTGGCAAGTCAGGCACAGTGACGAGCACAAACTTCGCCGCAACGATCATCGCGACCCTTACCAGCGCGACCGAGCACGCATCCTTCACTCCGCTGCATTTCGCCGCTTACAAGCAAAAACGCAGGTTCATGGCACGGGCGTGAATGACTTTCATCGCACCCGATTGACACACTCTCTGGAAGCCGCGCAAATTGGCTCTGGCATTGTGGCTCAGCTCAAGCAAAAGCAGCCACAATTCGCAGAGTTACTGCCAAGTGATGCGTTAATCGAGGCATTGTGTCTGGCGCACGACATTGGCCACCCGCCCTATGGCCATGGTGGTGAAGTAGCACTGAACTATATGATGCGAGAGTATGGTGGCTTTGAAGGTAACGCCCAAACGTTTCGTATCGTGACCCAGTTAGAGCCTTATACTGAAGCCCACGGGATGAACTTGACTCGAAGAGCCTTGTTAGGGCTTTTGAAATACCCTGCATTTATTAGCCAAACGCGCACGGACAAGCAGCCTCATGCTGTGGCCAATCAGCGTCAGTTGAAAGCCAAAGACTGGTCGCCAGCAAAGGGGATCTACGATAAAGACTCGGTGCAGTTCGATTGGGTACTGCAGCCGTTAACCCCGCCCAACAAGGCGCTATTTCAGACCATGCGCGCACAGCAAACATCACCTCTAGGACATCGCAAAACTCGATTTAAATCGCTCGATTGCTCCATTATGGAGCTTGCTGATGACATCGCTTATGGCGTCCATGATTTGGAAGATGCGATTGTGCTGGAGCTTATTGATAAGCAGCGATGGCAGCAAAGTGCGGCAGAAGCGTTAAGAAATCTAGAACCAAACTGGTTAACCCAAAATATTGATTCTATCTCTGAGCTGTTATTCTCCGGTAAGCACTATGAACGCAAGGACGCCATTGGCGGTATCGTCAATGCGCTATTGACCAGTATTAGAGTCGAGCCAATACCAGACAGCCAATTTGAGAGTCCGCTACTGGCATATAACGCCTACCTTGAAGAAGGGATGGCTGCAGTGCTTGATGTGCTCAAACAGTTCGTTAGTCAGTATGTGATTCAAGTGCCAAGGGTTCAAATTTTTGAGTATAAGGGGCAGCAAATCATTATGGATCTGTTTGAAGCCTTTAGCGCCGATCCTGAGAGACTGTTGCCTGAGTCGACGTGTCAGCTGTGGAGAAAAGCCTGTGGCCAGCATGACGATGGCATGCGCGTCATCGCCGACTACATCTCGGCCATGACCGATGGCTATGCGCAGAAGATGCATCAGCAATTATTTGCGGCAAGCTAAGATAAGCCACGGAAGCGTTAAGTCGCCACTAACGCTTCCCTGAACTAACGCTTCCCTGAATAATTTCGCTCAAACACACCTTTTGGCATATTGTCGATTTGAAAGCCGATCATCTCATTGAACGCTGTAATTAACGGCGTAAAGTCGACATTAGGTTCAATCGACTCAAGCAGATGAAAGCCTGCTTCAACCGTCGACAGCGCATTACTTGATGGGGCTTTTCGAATACGGTAGTCACCTATCAAATCATCGGCAAGTTTTACAAGAGCTAGCGAATGTAAGTTGGTCGATAGCTTCCACATTTTAAAGGCTTTCTTCCACGTCCCATCAAGCAGTATCACGCGGAGCGGTTTATGCCCCGCCTCAGTTTTCACCTCAGACACTGTTCGCGCACCCTCTCCCGGATAGAGAACCACACTTTGATAGCGCTTATCGTCCAGTAACGTATTGAGCTCGTCATGCTGACTAAAATCTTCGCCAATAAACAAACGTGCATTCTTAAGGGAAAGCGACAGAATGCGTGCCGTACCCAGTGGTCGCTTTTCTTCACTGCTATGCTGCAAAATGATCAATTGTGTGTCACAGTGGATGCGTTCTATCCACTGACAAATACATGCCCGCTTAGCTTTGAGGCATTTTGGACAATAACGAGACATGGACACTTCTTTCGTCATAAGGCTATCGCTGTTTAGTTTACTGTGCGCATTACTGCAAATCCCTGCGCTACAGAACTGGGTTGAATGGAACAAACTGGCGATATACTCCGGCCAGTGGTGGCGGATAGTAACAGGAAATTTCTCACACACCAACTTAGCACACCTTGGCATGAACCTAGCCGCTCTCTGGGTGATCTGTTATCTGTTTCGTCCCAACTGGCGCCTCCTAGTATCAGTCACCCTTTTCAGCGCCGCTGTAATTGGCACTGGTCTGCTCCTTAGTTCACTCAGCTACTATTTGGGACTCTCTGGCATTTTGCACGCTATCTTCGCGTTTTGGGCGCTTAAAGAGTCTCTTGAGGGTCGAAAATCAAGCTGGCTGTTGGTGATTGGTGGGGGGGTGAAAGTAGGATGGGAGCTGTATTTTGGTGGGTCGGCGGCAACATCAGCGTTAATTGAAGCCAATGTGGCAGTACAAGCCCACGCTATTGGATTAGCCGCGGGCTTTGGATTGGCACTACTCTACCACTATCGCAGCGCAGCCGTTAAAGGGTAATTCGGTCGCGGTTTTTTTCTACCGTCGCTGCGCCGATGCCTTTGACCTGGGTTAAATCATCAGCAGACGTGAACTTACCGTGCTGCTTGCGATAATCAACAATCTTTTGCGCCTTCTCAATACCGACTCCTTTTAAGAGCTCTGCCAGCTCCTCTGGCTCGGCTTGGTTAATATTTACCGTAATGTCTATACCTTCCAGTTTGTCACCGTCAGCAGCCCATACAGTGGCGGTAGGCGCCGCTAGCAACATAACTGCAAGCCAAAGTGTTGTTAGTAATTTCATGATTGTCCCTATTTTTAGTTGGTTTAGGAGTGAGCCAACATAAGGGAAGCGAATTTGGAAGGAAGTCTGACAGGGTGAAACTATAACGGACTGCATAAGCAGTCCGTTATTATTGAACTATCAGTTACATTCAAGTGTGAATGAACCAATACTGTCTCAGCTTACCGAGCTGGTAATAGCTAAGCACCTGATTATTGAGCGTCTAGGAAGTACTCAATTTCAGTGTTACTGCGTAGGATAGCAATCACAGAGCTGATGTCTTGCTGAGTCGCCTCACGAATCATCTGTGCACCAATTTGCTCGTTGTAAGCACTGTTGTAATCTGACATCACTTTGTTCAGTTCAACGACAACAACATTGCCTTGCATGTCTTTAGTTTGAGCGAAGCTTGCTGCACCTTCTTCTGGTTTAGACATTGCGAACACAGTACCTGCTAGCGGTGAACTGCGATCGATAGTTTCTAGCTCACCAAAGGTTAGACCGTTTGCGTTAAGCGCATCCGACTTGCCTTCTTTAAGCTCATTAACCAGTTGAACACCAAGTTCCATTGCCGCTTGCTCACCTTTCACTTTCGCTAGCTGAGTTTCAACTTGCTCTTGCACCTCTTCGATAGGAAGTACAGTTTGCTCGCGAAGGTCGTCAACACGAACCACAATGATGTGCTCAGGAGCCACTTCCATCACTTCAGAGTTCAGGCCATCTTCTTTCACTTCTGGTGATTGAATAGCTTGCATCACTGTCGCTGACTTCAAGATTTCAGGAGCATCGATTTGCGAGATAAAGTCAGTCGTTACCACCTTCTGGTTAACGGCCTCTGCTGCGTCATCCAATGAATCTGGGTATTCGAACGCGACTTTCTCTAGCTCATTTTGCAGACTGTAGAACTCATCAATCGCAACTTGGTCTTTAAGCTCAGCAACAATCTCAGCTTTCACTTCAGCAAGTGGCTTAGATTCTGATGCTTTCACCGCGTCCAATTGAATGATGTGGTAACCGAAGTCAGATTTAACCAGACCAGTGCGATCGCCAACGTTAACCAGTGCAAATGCGGCTTCTTCGAACGCAGGATCCATAACGTCACGTTCAATCCAACCTAGTGAACCGCCTTCTTCAGCACTGCCGATATCTTCAGACTTTTCTTGCGCTAACGTTGCAAAGTCTGCGCCTGCATTTAGCTCATCAAGGATAGCTTGTGCTTTCGCTTCATCATCACCTTGAACAAGAATGTGGCTAACTTCACGTTGCTCATCCGTCGAGTACTTATCTAGGTGCTCATCGTAGTATTGCTGAACATCTTCATCTGTCACTGTTACGCTGTCTTTAAGCGCTTGTGCTGATAGCTCGATGTAAGATACTTTTACTTGCTCTGGGCGAGTAAATTGAGCAGGGTTTTCTTGGTAGTACTGCTGGACTTCTTCGTCTGTAATCACGGCTTTGTTAGCAAACTCTTCAAGCGATAGCGTAAGAGTTTTGATGTCACGTGTTTGAGTCAGCAGTTTGCCTTGTGTTTCAATTTCACTTGGCAATGTGAATTCGCTGCCTTGAAGTGCGCTTAGCAATTGGCTACGCACTAGGTCACGACGAAGGTATTCTGCAAAGCTGTCAGCAGTGAAACCGGCACGACGTAGCGTTGCTTGGTAAAGTTCTGAGTCAAATTTGCCGTCGTTTTGAAACTGCGGCATTTCAAGCATCATAGTACGAATTTGAGAATCGCTGATGCGAAGACCTAGAGATTCCGCGTGTTGCTCAATGAGCACATCGTCGATCATGCGATCGAGGACCGATTTACGGAAAGAAGCGACATAGCTTGGGTCGCCAAGTAGAGTCGAGAAGTACTCGCCCATTTGCGACTGCATACGATTACGCTCGTTTTGATACGCCTGCTCAAACTCGCCACGACCGATCTCAACATTACCCACTTTGGCAGCTGTGTTACCGATACCGCCAGCGATATAGCTGCCAACACCTGCAAACACAAAAGACAAAATAATGAGTCCTAAGATAATTTTAACCGCGATGCTATTCACGCCCTCGCGAATTCGCTCCATCATAATTTTATTACTCTCCAGAAAGGAAGGGTTATCTTCAACTGCATGGGATAATATCAGAAAAAGAAATGCGCATCAGTAAGATGCGCATATTTAAAAAAGGTTCGACTTTATTTGTCGATCAAGCTTGTTGAAAGCTTAATTTTTGTGCAGTCAATCCAAGACTTACGACTAACTGCAACAAAAGATTAGTTACAAGCGTCTTTAAGCGCTTTACCCGCCTTGAATGCAGGAACTTTAGCTTCAGAGATTTGGATCTCTTCGCCAGTTTTTGGGTTGCGACCAGTACGAGCAGCACGAGTACGTACGCTGAATGTACCAAAGCCAACTAGAGCCACTTGATCACCTTCTTCTAGAGTAGTGCTAACTGCTTCGATGAAAGCGTCTAGTGCACGACCAGCTGAAGCTTTAGATAGATCTGCGTTTTCTGCGATTTTTTCCACTAATTGTGTTTTGTTCACTGTGTTTCCCCTTTCTGTTACCTAATTATTATTTTTAAAGGTAACGTTAGTTCCATTCTCGTAGTTAAAGACTCCAAGCCTTGTCCATCAAGGGCTTCAGAGTTACATAGCTAAAGTTAGTGCCACAAAAAAACGCTGACAAGCTTTTTTTACTTATCAGCGTATTTCTTTTAGCTAAATTTGGGGCACATCACTATTTTACAGGCTCAAACGCCGCTCCAAGCGGTGCTCGCTCAAGTGCTACCTCAAGAACTTCGTCGATCCATTGAACAGGAATTACCTTCAAATCAGCAATTACGTTGTCAGGAATTTCTTCTAGATCACGTTCATTGTCCTTTGGAATCAACACGGTTTTGATACCACCGCGGTGTGCAGCAAGCAGCTTCTCTTTCAAGCCACCAATTGGCAGTACTTCGCCGCGCAAGGTGATTTCACCTGTCATCGCCACTTCTGCTTTCACTGGATTACCCGTCAAGCTTGAAACCAGCGCGGTACACATAGCGATACCCGCACTTGGGCCATCTTTAGGTGTTGCACCCTCTGGTACGTGTACGTGGATATCACGCTTCTCGTAAAAGTCAGTGTTGATACCCAGCTTTTCAGCGCGAGAACGAACGACCGTCATCGCTGCTTGAATAGACTCTTGCATCACATCGCCAAGTGAGCCCGTTTGCGTTAGCTTGCCTTTACCAACCATCGATTCTGTTTCGATAGTCAGTAAGTCGCCGCCTACTTCTGTCCAGGCTAGGCCAGTCACCTGACCAATACGATTGCTGTCATCAGCTTTGCCGTAGTCGAAGCGCTGTACGCCAAGATATTCTTTCAGATTGTCTTGGTTGACCGTCACTTTCTTCAGTGCTGGGTCAAGCAGGATGTTCTTCACCGCTTTACGACAGATCTTCGAGATTTCACGCTCTAGGCTACGTACGCCCGCTTCGCGAGTGTAGTAACGGATGATGCCGATGATCGCAGAGTCTTCAATTTCGATCTCGTGCGGCTTCAGACCATTGCGTTGTACCTGTTTCGATACAAGGTGACGCGTTGCAATGTTAAGCTTCTCGTCTTCGGTATAACCTGACAGACGAATCACTTCCATACGGTCTAGAAGAGGGCCTGGGATGTTCATCGAGTTCGACGTCGCCACAAACATGACGTCAGACAGATCGTAATCCACCTCAAGGTAATGATCGTTAAAGGCATTGTTTTGTTCTGGATCTAGAACCTCAAGCAGAGCAGATGAAGGGTCGCCACGCATATCCGATGACATCTTATCGATTTCATCAAGCAGGAACAGCGGGTTCTTAACACCCACTTTCGACATTTTCTGAATCAGCTTACCGGGCATAGAACCGATATAGGTACGACGGTGACCACGGATTTCCGCTTCATCACGCACGCCGCCAAGCGCCATACGAACGTACTTACGACCTGTTGCGGCTGCAATAGAGCGACCTAGAGAAGTCTTACCTACACCTGGAGGACCAACAAGACAAAGGATTGGGCCTTTAAGCTTGTTAATGCGGTTTTGAACCGCTAAGTACTCAAGGATGCGCTCTTTCACGCGCTCTAGACCGTAGTGGTCTTCATTCAGTACTTCTTCTGCTTTAGCGAGATTTTTCTTAACCTTAGAGCGCTTCGCCCACGGTACGCCTACCATCCAATCGATGTAACTGCGAACCACGGTTGCTTCCGCTGACATAGGAGACATCATCTTAAGCTTCTGCAGCTCTTGTTCTGTCTTCTCTTTTGCTTCCGCCGGCATTTTTGATTCTTCGATTTTCGCTTTTAGCGTCTCGAACTCATCTGGCGCATCATCAAGGTCACCCAGCTCTTTCTGGATAGCCTTCATTTGCTCATTCAAGTAGTACTCGCGCTGAGATTTCTCCATCTGCTTCTTAACGCGGCCGCGGATTCGCTTCTCAACTTGTAGCAAGTCGATTTCAGATTCCATTTGCCCCATCAAGAACTCGAGACGCTCAGTCACATCAAGTAGCTCAAGCACTTGCTGTTTATCAGCAAGTTTTAATGGCATATGTGCAGCGATGGTGTCTGCAAGACGCGCTGCTTCATCAATTCCACCCAGAGAGGTGAGCACTTCTGGTGGGATTTTTTTGTTGAGCTTGATAAAGCCTTCGAACTGGTCAATGGCGCTACGCACAATGACTTCTTCTTCACGCTCTTCAAGTTCAGGAGTAATTAGGAATTCTGCATCCGCAACAAAAAAGTCTTCGTCACGGTAGCTGCTGATGTTCGCTCGTTGCTGACCCTCAACCAGTACCTTCACTGTACCGTCAGGCAATTTGAGCAGCTGTAGAATCGTCGCCACTGTACCTGTAGTGTACAGGTCATCAATTTTTGGCTCTTCAGTATCTGCTTCTTTTTGAGCTACTAGGAGTACTTGCTTGTCATTGTCCATCGCAGCTTCTAAACAGCTGATCGACTTTTCGCGGCCAACAAACAAAGGAATCACCATGTGTGGGTAAACCACAACGTCGCGCAGAGGCAATACCGGGATTTCTATACGCTCGGAACGTTCCAAGTTCATATTATTCTCTCTTCCGCTTAGTATTATTTTCAGTATATGGGGGCGTAATCGTTGGATTCAATAAAGAAAATAAAAAAAGGAGGTAATCAATACCTCCTTTTTGAGTGAACTTGGCAAATTACTCTGCGCTTGCCACTTGATTGTCGTTGTTGGTGTAGATAAGTAGCGGTTCTGACTCGCCATTTATCACGCTTTCATCGATAACCACTTTGCTCACATCGGTTGCCGATGGTAGCTCATACATGGTTTCTAGAAGCACGCCTTCAAGGATTGAACGTAGGCCACGAGCACCTGTTTTACGCTCCATTGCCTTGGCAGCAATAGCACGCAGTGCATCTTCGCGGAACTCAAGTTCAACACCTTCAAGCTCGAACAACGCGCCATACTGCTTAGTCAGGGCGTTCTTAGGCTCGTTTAGGATTTGGATAAGTGCATCTTCATCAAGTTCAGTCAGGGTCGTTGTGACCGGAAGACGTCCAATGAACTCAGGGATAAGGCCGTATTTCACCAAATCTTCTGGCTCTACTTGAGTGAATAGCTCACCAACGGTTTTGGTTTCGTCTTTAGAGCGAACTTCCGCGCCAAAGCCAATACCCGTACCTGTCGCTACACGTTGGTCAATCACTTTATCTAGGCCGGCAAACGCACCGCCACAGATAAATAAGATTTTAGACGTGTCCACTTGCAAGAACTCTTGCTGTGGATGCTTACGACCACCTTGAGGTGGTACAGAAGCGATAGTACCTTCAACCAGTTTAAGTAGTGCTTGCTGAACACCTTCGCCAGACACATCACGTGTGATTGACGGGTTTTCAGCCTTGCGTGAGATCTTATCGATTTCATCGATATAAACGATGCCACGCTCTGCTTTTGCTACGTCGTAGTCGCACTTTTGCAGTAGTTTCTGAATGATGTTTTCTACGTCTTCACCAACATAACCGGCTTCGGTTAGTGTTGTTGCGTCGGCCATAGTGAATGGAACATCAAGGAAACGTGCAAGCGTCTCAGCAAGTAGCGTTTTACCACTACCCGTTGGACCGATAAGAAGGATGTTACTCTTACCGAGTTCAACACCGTCAGCCGTTGTATCACCATTGCGCAAGCGCTTGTAATGGTTGTACACGGCAACAGAGAGAACTTTCTTCGCATAGTCTTGACCGATTACGTAATCGTCTAGGTGCGCGCGAATGTCTCTTGGCGTTGGCAACGCTTCAGATTCCTTCTTCGGCAGCACATCTTTGATTTCTTCACGGATAATGTCGTTGCATAAATCAACGCATTCATCGCAAATGTAAACAGACGGACCTGCGATTAGCTTGCGAACTTCGTGCTGACTTTTACCACAGAAAGAGCAGTACAACAGTTTACCGCTACCGCCCTCTTTGCTTTTATCTGTCATTCGCTAACCTCTTAGCCTTTACTTTCTATGTTTTGAGTGTATATCAATTTAGACTATATTGCGCCCGAGAATTCATTTTTCAAGGGCAGCAATCCAGTCTTATTTCACTCAAACGATGACGGGTTAACCGCGATGGGTTAAAACTTCGTCGATAATACCGTATTCAGCTGCTTGAGCCGCTGACATGAAGTTGTCACGGTCAGTATCTTTTTCAACCACTTCGATTGGTTGACCCGAGTGCTCAGCAAGAAGTTTGTTTAGCTTCTCTTTGATTGTCAGGATCTCTTGCGCGTGGATCTGAATGTCTGACGCCTGACCTTGGAAACCACCAAGTGGTTGGTGAATCATTACGCGAGAGTTTGGTAGCGCAAAGCGTTTACCTGGCGCACCACCAGCAAGTAGGAAAGCACCCATCGAGCATGCTTGACCAGTACATAGCGTGCTGACGTTAGGCTTGATGAACTGCATGGTATCGTAGATAGACATACCCGCAGTAACACTGCCGCCTGGTGAGTTGATGTAAAGGAAAATATCTTTGTCAGGATTTTCTGATTCTAGGAAAAGCATTTGGGCGACGATGAGGTTCGCCATGTTGTCTTCCACTTGACCAGTCAAGAAAATGATTCGTTCTTTTAGTAGTCGCGAATAAATATCGTAAGAGCGTTCGCCACGGGAAGTCTGTTCAACCACCATAGGTACTAGCGCGTTCATAATTGGCGACATTGCATTTTTTTCTTGGTAGCTCATATTCTTATGTCCCTAAAATAAATGGCCCGGATGATAAACATCATACGGACCATTGTTAGCAGAGAAGTCGACTCTAAGTCAACCTTCTATACAAGATATTGCTTATTAAGCTGCAGGCTGTTGGTTCATTAGCTCGTTGAAGCTAACTTCTTTGTCAGAAACCTGTGCTTTAGCTAGGATCGCGTCGATCGCTTGCTCTTCTAGTGCAACGTTGCGCATGTTGTTCATCATTTGCTCGTTTTGCTCGTAGTAAGCGATAACTTCTGATGGATCTTCGTATGCCGTTGCCATTTCAGAGATAAGCTCTTTCACTTTCTCATCGCTAGCTTCTAGCTCTTCAGACTTGATCACTTCACCTAGAAGAAGACCAACCACTACGCGGCGCTTAGCTTGCTCTTCGAATAGCTCACGTGGAAGCTGTGCAGCTGCTTCTGGGTTGCCGCCGAAGCGTTGTGCAGCTTGCTGACGTAGAGCACCGATTTCTTGATCGATTAGCGCAGCAGGAACGTCGATGTCGTTCTCTTTAACTAGACCGTCAAGAGCTTGCTCTTTGATGCGGTTCTTGATTGCTTGCTTAAGCTCGCGCTCCATGTTCTTGCGAACTTCTGCTTTAAGAGCGTCAACGCCACCTTCAACAACACCGAACTTAGCAACGAACTCGTCGTTGATTTCTGGTAGTTCTTGAGCTTCAACCTTGATTACTTTGATTAGGAACTTAGCCGCTTTACCTTTTAGGTTTTCAGCGTGGTAATCTTCTGGGAAGTTTACGTCGATTTCGAACTCCATACCCGCAGTCTTACCTTGGATACCGTCTTCGAAACCTGGGATCATGCGACCAGCGCCCATCTCTAGTGGGAAGTTCTCAGCTTTACCGCCTTCGAACTCTTCACCGTCGATAGAGCCAGTGAAGTCGATAGTTACACGCTTGCCGTCTTCAGCAGCTTCTTCAACGTCAGTCCAAGATGCTTGTTGCTTACGTAGAGTTTCGATCATCTCTTCAACGTCTGCGTCTTGTACTTCAGTCGTTGGTTTTTCAACAACAACGCTCTCTAGACCCTTAAGTTCTACTTCTGGGTACACTTCGAAAGTTGCAGTGAATACTAGATCTTTACCAGCTTCGTTCTCAACAGGAGCGAAAGTTGGTGCACCTGCTGGATTGATTTTTTCAGAAACGATTGCTTCGATGAAGTGACGTTGCATAACTTCACCCATCACGTCTTGACGTACTGCTTGGCCGTACATTTTAGCAACCATCTTCATTGGCACTTTGCCTTTACGGAAACCATCGAAACGACGGTTTTTCGCGATGTTGCGTAGTTCAGCTGTCACTGCGTCTTCGATGTTAGCAGCAGGAACAGTAATGTTTAGACGGCGCTCTAGGCCCTCTAGAGTTTCAACAGTAACTTGCATTGTATAAACCTCAGTTTGGCTCAGTGTTGGCTGAGCGTATGAGCGTCAATATCTCTAAGATATTTCCGCTTCATCCTTGTTAGTACCCAAAGGTACTTCTTTAAAATGAGCATCGATAACCAGTCAGCGGCACTTTATAGAGCACCTTGCTTTGGTTATCGGACTAATGAGTGACGTCTTCGTCATGCTGAACGGGTCAACTTAAAGGCATCTCTGATTAGTCTCAGGACAAAATTTCAGACGCGACATTCTAGCGATCTCCACCTACCCTGTCGAGTCGAAGTCGGGTCAATCGACGCTTTTGTCGCTAATTACTCAAAGAATTGGGGAATCATTGCTGTTTTCTCCCAAGTCCACATTGAAATGGGGACAATATCGTCTTTTTCAAGAGATTGAAGGGCTTTTTTTAGTGAAAGACTAAAAAAGAGATCTTGCTCCTGTTTTGCAGCTTTTTCACCTCTCAGAATTCATAACTTTTTCGCCACATGTTAGTCACATTCGTTAACCTATAGGTGTTAGGCTGTAGAGGTAGTTTCATGCGATTAAAACGAATTTTAGTGAGCTTTATAGCGCTGTTTGTTTTTATCTCCACTGCAGCGGGGCATTGGTACTGGCATCACAGCTTAGAGACGATGCAATTACAGCATCAAAACTGGCTCAATCGCTTTGTTGAAACAATAGATAGCAAGCTCGACAAATACCGTCATATTCCCCAACTTTTATCTCAAGACAAAGAGTTAGTCGATGCATTGCAAGCACCCAATAACTCGGCTCAAATTGAAGTGACCAATCGTTACCTGCAGCAAGCGAACAAAATCATTCTTGCCTCCGACACATACCTGCTGGACCGCTACGGTAACACTATCGCTTCGAGTAACTGGAACCTCCCCCATTCCTTTGTCGGCAAGAACTTTGCTTTTCGCCCTTATTTTCAATATGCGATTGAAGGCAAACAGAGCGCCTACTTTGCGCTGGGTTCTACTTCAGGACAGAGAGGATACTATTACTCGTTTCCCGTAACTTATGCCGCAGACCACATCGGCGTGGTCGTGGTGAAAATGGATCTCTCTTCCATTGAGCGAAGTTGGCAAAGCGACACCAGCATTTACGTGGCCACCGATAGCAACAACATTGTGTTTATGTCTAGCGACTCTGAGTGGCTATTTAACAGCCTAACGAATATTGACGAAGACACACTCACCACCGTCCGAGACTCTAGACAATATCTGCAAACCCATATCAAAAGCCTCGGCTTTCAAGGTGACCTGTTGGCAAGCACTACCTTGCTTACCAATCCCAAAGGGAACCTCTTTACTAAGCACTACTTAGCCACTCAACGGGAGTCTGGGATTCCCAATCTGATACTGCGCGTGCTGACGCCACTATCTGCACTCTACGTCGACCTGTTCGGTTTTATCAGCGTGCTGGCTTTGGTGTTTATTTCAATCTATCTGTTCGTCGCCCTTGCCGAAAATCGCCGCTACCGCCACAGGCAAATCGAGCAACTGCAAGCAGAAGCGAAGCAAAAACTTGAATTTCAAGTGATGGAAAGAACAGCGAAGTTACATGTAGAAATTGATGAGCGTGTCAAAACCGAAAAAGCGCTTCGACAAGCTCAAGATGAGTTGGTTCAAGCGGCCAAACTGGCGGTGCTAGGGCAGATGTCTGCCAGCATTAGCCATGAGCTTAACAATCCACTCGCCGCTATCCGCAGCTTTGCTGAAAATGGTCAGCGCTTTATCGACAAACACAAAGTCGATCGAGCTAAAGATAACCTTAGCCGTATTGTTGCCCTTACCGAGCGAATGGCCAAGATCAGTCAGCAGCTCAAATCCTTTGCCAGACGCAGTGATGCCAATGAACTTAGTGAAGTGAAATTGGCGCCCGTGGTGTTTTCGACTATTGAGCTTATCCAACCGCAGCTTAAGAGCCATCAGGTTAAACTGGATTGCGTCGTCGATCAGCAAGATATCCTAGTCCTCATCAACCCAATTCAACTTGAACAAGTGCTGATCAATCTAATGACCAATGCCATGCAAGCGATGGAGAATTGCACCGAAAAGCGGTTAAATTTAACTATAGAGCTCACCGATTCGGCAGTCATGATCCATGTTGACGATTCGGGCCCGGGACTGGCCGATTACTCCTCGCCAACCCTGTTTGAGCCTTTTTACACCACCAAAGAAAACGGCTTAGGGCTTGGGCTTTCGATCTCACAGCAAATTATTCACAACCTCGATGGACACATCCATGTCAGCGAGTCCGCTCTTGGTGGCGCGCGCTTTAGCGTCGAACTACCTTTTTCTCAATCTATAAAAGCATCCAATCAACCCGCCAAAACATCCACAAGGAAGCCTGTATGAGCCAAGTGTTTTTTATTGATGATGAATCTGATATTCGAATCGCCTTGGAACAAAGCTTCGAGCTTTCCGATATCGACGCAAGGTGTTTTGCCAGTGTTGAGGATGCCCTACTCGCTCTCAAGCAAGAAACACCCTTGGCCATAATTTCCGATATTCGCTTACCAGGTTTGTCAGGTTTAGATCTACTCAACACCATCAGTCATCATTACGATGGTATTCCTGTAATTTTGATTACTGGGCATGGCGATATTTCCATGGCCGTTCAGGCAATCCAAGATGGTGCTTACGATTTCATTGAAAAACCGTTTTCCGCTGAACGCTTGATTGAGACTACCCAAAGAGCAATTGAAAAGCGCCACCTTACCTTAGAGAACGAACAGCTAAAACGTTCTCTAAAGGCAAGCCAAACGCTAGGTCCGAGGATCATTGGCAACACCCCTGTAATTCAAACTCTGCGTGAGACGATTGGAATGATTGCCGATACTGATGCCGATATTCTGCTCTTTGGTGAAACGGGAACAGGGAAAGAGTTGGTCGCCCGTTCGCTGCACGAGCAAAGCAGTAGGCGCGATGCTAACTTTGTCGCCGTCAACTGTGGTGCAGTGCCTGAAAACTTAATTGAAAGCGAACTGTACGGTCATGAGAAAGGGGCATTTACTGGTGCAGAGAATACTCGGATTGGTAAGTTTGAACATGCCCAAGGGGGCACACTATTTCTTGATGAAATTGAGTCAATGCCAATGCAGGCACAGATCCGCTTGCTACGTGTATTACAAGAGCGCGCTATCGAGCGAGTAGGTTCCAATACCCTCATCCCACTAAATATTCGCGTCATCGCAGCAACCAAAGCAGATCTCAACCAAGCGTCATTGGCGGGTGATTTTCGCCAAGATCTCTATTACCGCCTCAACATCGTCACGCTTGACCTCCCCCCGCTTCGAGACCGAAAAGATGATATCGCAGCGCTTTTTCACCACTTTCAACTGGTCGCAGCATCGCGTTATGGCAAAACCGCCAACGCACTCTCCGCGGCAGAACTCAGCCAATTAATCAGCCATGATTGGCCTGGTAATGTTAGAGAGCTGAGAAACTGTGCCGAGCGTTTTGTCCTGCTTGGTAAAATTCAAGCCGGTAATGCCCAAAATGATGACCAAGAGCGTGGCCAAAGCCTCGCTGAACAGGTGGGATTGTTTGAAAAAAGTGTCATTGAGCAGGCTCTGGTCGACACCCATGGCAGCATCAAGCAAACCATGGAAAAGCTCAATGTCCCGAGAAAAACATTGTACGATAAAATGCAGAAATATCAGCTTATTAAGGAGTCCTACAAAAGCGACGACTAAAATAAGGTAGAACTGTGATACATATCTCCTATACTTGAAAGTGTAGCCAAAGAGTTGCATACAAGATTATTAATAAGGAGTCGTTATGGGGGAAAAAACCAAAGTGCCCTTCATTTCTGACACAGTTGAGATAGATGGCATTTTTTACGTTGAGCAACGTGTCGCTGCAGGGGAAAGACGCAAGGTAAAGTCAAAACGTGTTCTGTATGAAAGACGTTTTCAATCCGATCCGCGCGAGAATTATGGTAAGCATATTGATGAGGAGGTCTAACGACCTCCTTTTGCTTTTTTGGTTCTAACTTACTTGGTGATGATTTCCGGGCCCATCAAGGTCGTTGGTAACCAAGTTGACACCCAAGGCACGTAAGTCACGATAATCAGGAACAAGAACATCACGGCCACCCATGGCAGTGCGGCTTTCACTACGCCCATCATCGACATCTTCGCCACGCCCGCCGTCACAAACAAGTTGAGCCCAACAGGTGGCGTTATCATGCCTATTTCCATATTCACTACCATCATAATCCCTAGATGAATAGGATCGATGCCAAGCGCGATAGCAATTGGGAACACCAAGGGTGCCACAATAATCAGTAGGCCTGACGGTTCCATAAACTGACCACCAATAAGCAACAGAACGTTCACCACAATCAGGAAGGTAATAGGTCCCAAGCCCGCAGATAACATGGATTCGGTTATCATCTGTGGAATACGTTCTTCAGTCAGCACGTGCTTAAGGATCAGTGCGTTAGCGATGATAAACAGCAGCATGATGGTGAGCTTGCCCGCTTCAAAAAGCGTGTGTTTGGTGTCTTTGTGCACAAAGGTCTCAAACACTTTAATAAGCACTGGCTTAGTATTTTCTTTATCCGCAAACGGCCCCATATCTTTGTAGATAAAATTGGCAATCAGGAACGAGTAAACCGCTGCCACTGCCGCTGCTTCCGTAGGGGTGAATACCCCGCCGTAGATACCACCAAGAATGATGACTACCAGCAACAAACCCCAACTCGCCTCACGGGCAGAATCAAACACCTCTTTCCAGCCCACAAATGGCTGCTTGGGAAGCCCTTTTACTTTTGCGGCAATGTAGATGGCGATCATCAACATGAGACCCGCTAGTAGCCCAGGAATAACGCCGCCAAGGAACATACGGCCTACTGACACATCGGTTGCAGCCGCATAGACCACCATAACAATGGAAGGTGGAATAAGGATACCTAAAGTGCCCGCGTTACAGATAACCCCTGCGGCAAACTCCTTGGTGTAGCCGTTTTTAATCATACCTGCGATTACGATACTACCGATGGCGACCACCGTCGCTGGCGACGAGCCAGACAGAGCCGCAAACATCATACAAGCCACCACCGATGCCATCGCAAGACCACCACGGAACCAGCCTACCATTGCAATCGCAAAGCGGATAATTCGTTTCGCCACACCGCCCGTGGACATAAAACTGGATGCCAAAATAAAGAAGGGAATCGCCAGTAGTGTGTAGTGACCGGCAAATGCATTAAACAGGGTTTGCGCCACCGACGCCAATGATGCGTCTGAATGCATCAAAAGAAATAGAATACTCGATAGGCCAAGTGATACCGCGATCGGCACCCCGATAAGCATAAAGCCTATCACCATCAAAAAGAGTAATAGAATGTCCATGCTTATTTATCCTTGTCCTTGACGTTATCAAACGCGTTATCTTGCATCTCAGCTTTTAGTGCTTCTAAATCCTCTTCCGCTTCATGGCCTGCGATTAGTCGATCCAGTTTTCCACTAAAGATTTGGTAGGCCGCCTGAGCAAATCGGAAAGTCAGCAATGCCATGCCAATAGGAAGCGCCATATAGGGGATAAATCGAGGCATTTTTTCATAACGCTCACCTTCATTAAGCCAATCAGCTAAGAACTGGAACATTTCAGGCATAGGGATATCATCGGTTTCATACCAAGCTCTCTCGGTGACAAACGGATACCAATAGTTCCATGAGCCGATGAGAAGTAGGACAGAGAATGTTAGACAAGCCAAAACAGACAAGATAGCAAACAGCTTACGGTGCTTCTCCGACACCATATTGATCACCACATCCACACCGATATGGAAGTGTTTCTTCACACCGTAGGACGCACCAACCAGCACCATCCAGGCGAACATAAAGACGGTCAGTTCAAGTGCCCACAAAATGTTGTCGTTAAACACATAACGAGAAATAACATTGGCAAAGGTCAACAGCGTCATCGCACCAAGAAAGAACGCGATCAGCGTTTCTTCAAAGGCATCGGTGACCTTACCAATACGAGAAATAAGAGACTGTTCCATGTGATACATCGCTTTTGTAATAATTGGGACAGGGAGATGGCCTCACATCCGGTGAGGCCATGTACGACTTAATGGTTATTGTTGGTTAGACGCTAGCGCCGCTTCGATAAGATCAGAGCCGATGTCTTTCTCAAACTTCTGCCATACTGGTTGAAGCGCTTCTACCCATTGCTGACGTTGCTCTGGCGTTAGAGTACGCACCACACCGCCCGACTCAACAATGTTGTTCTTGTTGGCTAGGTTTACCTTGGTTGACTCAGCATTACGGGTGTCAGTCACTTCTTTTAGGATTTGTGCAAACTGCTTACGGGTGTCTTCTGGCATGCCATCCCAGAATTCACGAGAAGTCACGACTAGGTAATCAAGAATGCCGTGGTTGGTTTCTGTAACACCGTCCTGTACTTCGAAGAATTTCTTACCGTATATGTTTGACCAAGTATTCTCCTGACCATCAATAACCTTAGTTTGCAGGCCGCCATACACTTCTTTGAACGACATTTTCTGAGGGTTAGCACCCAACTGCTCAAACTGCGCAACCAGTACGTCTGATGCTTGAACACGGAACTTCAGATCTTTCGCATCACTCGGTACCAAAAGCGGCTTGTTCGCCGACATCTGTTTCATGCCGTTATGCCAAAACGCAAGTCCTTGCAGGCCGCGACGTTTCATCGCATTTTTCAGTTGTTCACCCGATTCTGAGTTTTGGAAACGATCCACCGCTTCCACGTTTTCAAACAAGAATGGCAAATCGAAGATGCGGTATTTCTTAGTAAACTTCTCGAATTTAGAAAGTGAAGGAGCGGCAAGTTGAACATCGCCGTTCAAAAGGGCTTCGAGAACTTTGTTGTCATCGTACAGTGTCGAGTTGGGGAATACCTGCATACACGCTTTACCGTTCATCTCAGTATTCACACGCTCTTCGAGCAATGACGCAGCGATACCTTTCGGGTGCTTGTCCGTATTGGTTACATGACTGAACTTGATGACGATTTCACCCGGGTCACAGTTCGCAGCGGCATTGAAGCTAACAAGTGCAAGAGCAGAGACAGACAGTAGGGATAGAGGCTTTAACATTATTATTCTCCTTTGGATTGATGCAGTCCCGTCTATGGGTACTGATGGGCATTAAGGAGCAATAAGGGTGCCAGGGTTTTAAATTTGTTACTTTTCAACAACATAGATTCACAGAGAGTAAAAAGAAATGATTCTGGGGTTGGGGGATGGGTGGAAAGTGACACATTGGGAGATGGGGGATTGGTGGGAAATGGCCGAAAAGTTTTGGTGGGGAGAGTAGAGAAAAAAGAAGAGCACCCCTCCTAGCCTCCCCTTATTAAGGGGAGGAACAGACGGCTCGCTGCCGCATCGCCTGAACTGAATAATTAGCGATGCGACGATAGGAGCTAGCCTATTGTTCTCCCCCTTTATAAGGGGGAGTTAGAGGGGGGTGCTCTTCTTGCTTTTAACTGATTTAAAACGCGAAGCATCAAGCCCCACAGCCCTACACCAACAACCTCTCCTCAGTCACAGCATCAAAAAACACCGCCTTAGACATATCAAAGTACAGCGGCGCTACTTGACCCACACTGGCATCAAACTCAGGAGACAAACGACACGCGACTTCTTGGTCATTGACCTTAACCATAGCGATGACATCAGGCCCTGTTGGCTCCAGTACTTCCAGCTTAAGGTTCACTTGAGTCGCAACGGCCGTCTCTTCTTCCAGCTTTTCGGTGATGTGTTCAGGACGCAGACCAATCACAATCTCATTGCCGTCTTGTGGACGTAATGAGTCAGGCAGAGCAACGACGTGCTGCTGATTGTCACCGGAGAACACACGAATAATCGGCTTATCATTCTCATCCAAATCAACACGTGTCTTGATGAAGTTCATCGATGGTGAACCCATAAATCCTGCGACAAACATATTGTTTGGCTCGTTATAGATCTCTTTGGGTGTGCCCAATTGCTGCAACTCACCGTCTTTCATGACTGCGATGCGATCAGCGAGCGTCATTGCTTCGATTTGGTCATGTGTTACATACACAATCGTCGTATTTAACTGCTGATGGAGACGTTTGATCTGATGGCGCATCTCAACACGCAGTTTCGCATCTAGGTTAGACAGCGGCTCATCAAACAAGTAGAGCTTTGGACGTCGAGCGAGCGCTCGGCCCATCGCGACCCTTTGTCTTTGGCCACCCGAAAGCTGTGATGGTTTGCGGTCAAGAAGATGGTCGATTTGTAGCATCTCAGCAACGCGATTAACTTCGGCATCAATTTGCTCTTGGGGCATCTTGCGAATTTTTAGACCGAAGGCGATGTTGCCACGTACCGTCATGTTTGGGTAAAGAGCGTAAGATTGAAACACCATAGCGATATCGCGATCTTTTGGCTGCACCTGAGCGACATCGCGACCATCAATCACGATTTCTCCTGCACTGATATCCTCAAGACCCGCAATGGTGTTCATCAAGGTCGATTTACCGCAGCCCGACGGCCCTACAAGGATAAGGAACTCACCGGAGTCGATACTGATATCGATACCTTTAAGGGTTTCATTGTCCGCGTTGCGATAGGTTTTGCGGATCTGTTTAAGTTCTAATGTTGCCATGTTGATTATCCTTTTACTGAACCCGCAGTGAGACCGCGAACAAAATACTTCCCTGCCAGTACGTAGACCACCAGCGTTGGCAACGCAGCGATGATCGCAGCGGCCATATCAACGTTGTACTCTTTGACACCCGTACTCGTGTTGACCAAGTTGTTGAGTGCCACCGTTATCGGTTGCGTCTCTGAGCCTGAATAGACAACCCCGAATAAGAAGTCATTCCATATGGAGGTGAACTGCCAAATCACTGTCACCATAATGATAGGTGTCGAAAGTGGCAGCAGGATTTTAAAGAAGATAGTGAAGAAGCCCGCACCATCGAGTTTGGCCGCCTTGACAAGCTCATCTGGCACCGCAATGTAGAAGTTACGGAAGAACAGTGTCGTAAAGGCCATGCCATAGATAACGTGTACCGCTACCAAACCCGCAGTTGTGTTCGCGAGACCTAGCTTTCCAAGTAGCGCCGCCATTGGTAGCAAGATTACTTGGAATGGAATAAAGCACCCGAACAGTAGCAAGCTGAAAAACAGATCAGAGCCTCGAAACTTCCACTTAGTGATCACGTAACCGTTGAACGCACCAAGCAAGGTTGATATTGCCACGGCCGGGATCACCATTTGGAATGAGTTCCAGAAATAGCTCTTCACCCCTTCACATTTCACGCCAGTACAAGCGCTACTCCATGCTTTACTCCATGCGTCAAATACCCACTCTGTTGGTAGCGACATCAGGTTGCCGGCTTTAATATCAGGCAGCGTCTTAAATGACGTAATGGCCATGACAAACAATGGCATCAAGTATACCAAGCAGAAGAAGGTCAACGCCGAGTAGATAAAAAGTCTTGAGAGATTCATCGACGTATTCATGATTTCTTCTCCCTAAGTTCTGAGTACAAGTACGGAACCAAAATCGCCAATATCCCTGCGAGCATCATCATGGCACTCGCTGCGCCGAGACCAACCTGACCACGAGTAAATGAGTGTGCGTACATGAAGAGTGCTGGTAAGTCAGAGGAGTAACCAGGGCCGCCTGCGGTCATCGCAGTCACCAAGTCGAAGCTCTTGATGGCGATGTGAGACGTAATGATGACTGCACTAAAGAACACCGGGCGCAGACAAGGCAGAATGATTTTCCAATAGATAGTTGGCAAATTTGCACCATCGATTTGCGCCGCTTTAATGATCGACGAATCAATACCGCGAAGCCCGGCTAGAAACATCGCCATCACAAAGCCAGATGATTGCCAAACCGCCGCTATCACTAGGGTATAAACCGCCATATCGGAGTTGACCAGCCAATCAAACTTAAAGTTTTCGAAACCCCAGTCATGCATGAGTTTTTCGATGCCGAGACCTGGGTTTAAGATCCATTTCCACGCCGTACCTGTGACAATGAAAGAGAGTGCCATCGGGTAGAGGTAGATAGTACGAATTGCGCCTTCTTGGCGGATATTTTGGTCAAGCAATATTGCGAGTCCCACACCGAGGACAATCGCAATTAGCATGAACAACACGCCAAAAATACCAAGATTGGTAATAGAAGTGATCCAACGGTCGTTCTCCATCAGCTTCTCATACTGAGTAAAGCCGACAAAGTTAAACGAGGGGAGAAAACGCGAGTTGGTTAATGAGATCGCCGCGGTCCAAAAGATGAACCCGTAGATACACACTACGGTAACCAGCATGGTGGGTGCCATGACTATTTTGGGTAGCCAATTTTGAAGGCGATCTACCAAGCTGAGTTTTGGTGCGGACTGCTTATTCGAGTCTTGTGCATTCAAAGCCTGCTCCATAACTTTTCCTTACTGATAACTGCTTTCGGAATTGAGCAAGCGCTAAGGGTGCAAGGCACCGCTCTCTCCCTAATTCAAGGGAGAGAGTCAGCTTTAACGCTTAGTTTAGGAGGAAGTGACTAGATAGCCGCTTTAACTGCTTTCGCTAGCTTTTGTGCTGCTTCTTTTGGATCCGCTTTTGGATCATTAAAGAAGTTTGTGACTACGTCGTAGATAGCACCTTGAGCGTAACTGGTCGTCGACATGCCATGAGCCATACTCGGTACAAGATCACCGGTTTTCGCCGTTGCTTTGAAGCTCGCCATTGAGTCCAGAGCACATTGGTCAAACGCGCTCATGTCCATATCGGTACGAACTGGGATGGAACCCTTGTTGAGGTTGAACACTTCTTGGAACTTCTTATCCAAGATTGTTGCTGCTAGCGCTTTTTGCGCCGCTACATTGCTTTCATCTTTGATTTCAAAGAATGCGAAGCTATCGACGTTGTGTGTGAACTGGCCATCTGTACCCGGAGCTGGAGCACAGATATAGTCTTTACCCGGTACCTTGCCAGCAGCAGTGAACTCACCTTTCGCCCAGTCACCCATGATCTGCATTGCCGCTTCACCATTGATAACCATCGAGGTTGCAACGTTCCAGTCACGACCTGGAGAGTTCGCATCGATGTAGTCATGCACTTTTTGGAACTTGGTGAAGACTTCTACCATCTTGTCACCCGATAGCGTGTCCATGTCTAGGTCAACGAACGCTTTACGATAGCCATCGGAACCTAGTACATCTAGCGCAACCGCTTCAAATACGGTTGCGTCTTGCCATGGCTGGCCACCGTGTGCGAGAGGGATAAAACCTGCGGCTTTGATTTTCTCTGCTGCAGCAAAAAAGTCATCCAGCGTTTTCGGCACTTCAACACCAGCTTTTTGCAGAACTTCTGGGTTAGCCCAAAGCCAGTTAACACGGTGGACGTTGACAGGCACTGCTACGTACTCACCATTGAATTTCATGATGTCAGTCACCATGCTAGGAACACTTTGATCCCAGCCGCCAGATTGTGCCACGCTGTCAAGGTTAGTTAGGAAGCCCAAGCCGCCCCACTCCTGAATGTCATGACCTTTGATTTGTGCCGCTGAAGGTGGGTTACCAGACACTGCGCGCGTCTTAAGTACCGTCATTGCACTTTCACCGCCACCGCCTGCAACAGCAAAGTCTTTCCAAGAGTGACCTTGCTCTTCTAGCATCGCTTTCAGCTCTTGTACGGATTTCGCCTCACCACCAGAGGTCCACCAGTGAAGGACTTCCACTTCACCAGCACTAGACAGCGAAGGTAGGGTGGCAGCAGCGAGGGATAGAGTCAGTAGGGTTTTATTCATTTTCATTGTTATCTTCCATGTATTGGATTAGACAAAGGGCTATTCTTGCCCCTGTTCGATACACAGTGTAGAAAAAACCAGCAATCCTCATTGCAACAAACTGTTAACTCAAAGTAACAAGGATGTTACACTGTGAAATCTATCACTAAGCTTCTAAATTAGGTGGAATATAGACTTTCACCTCTAAACCACCTTGCTCTGAATTTTGTAGCACAAGGTCTCCGCCCAGGCCGTGCAAGATGTTGCGGCAAATTCCAAGACCTAAACCGTGCCCATCTTTATCATTCGCGAGACGAGTATAAGGCTCAAAAACCGCTTCTAATTGCGCTTCTGGAATGCCGTTACCTTTGTCTAGAATTGTGACAACGATCCATGTCGGATTCTCTTCGATGGATACAAAAGCATGCTTACCGTACTTCACTGCATTGTCGATGAGGTTGGTTAACACACGCTTAATCGCCAAAGGTTTAAGTACCACTGGCT
Source organism: Vibrio sp. DNB22_10_4 (assembly GCF_052879755.1). Lineage (NCBI taxonomy): Bacteria > Pseudomonadati > Pseudomonadota > Gammaproteobacteria > Vibrionales > Vibrionaceae > Vibrio > Vibrio sp. DNB22_10_4. Next base: position 52,365 of record NZ_JBNNXW010000011.1, read on the forward strand.
CCATTTGCAGCGCCGTAAAACTCACTTGCGTGTGCACCTGATTGTAGGTTTCCGAGACGTTTCTGATCATCTCATTGAGATCGACAAAGTCATTGTTCTCATGCAAGTCCGTATCGCGCACACACTGCAAAGCACCTTTAACCATCATCTCTAAATCATCAAGATCTTGGTTGAACTTGTGACGCTTGGCATCATCATCAAGCAGTTCAGCGCGAAGCCTCAAGCGGGTAATAGGCGTTTTTAAGTCATGGGAGATGGAAGAAAATAAATGCTCTCTGTCAGATACATATTTTCTAATCCGGGTTTGCATGCGATTAAATGCCCGCGTTGCGGTAACCAGCTCTGTTGCACCCTCTTCTTTGAGTGGCGACTGATCAATATCCATGCTCATTTCATTGGCGGCTTTCGCCAAACGTTTCAGTGGTTTCACTTGCGCTCGCACGAGCAAAAATGTCAGAAGCAGCATCAGTGAGGTAAAAATAACCAAAAACACCAACTGATCTTTAGAGAAAAACTGATCATCGAGCTGCATGTAAGGGGAAGGCAGCAAAGCCGCAATATAAATCCACTCACCTTTCTTAAGCTTGAGCTGTACTACCAAAATCGGTGGATCTAGCGGTCCCAAGGTCAACGTATGGTGAGCCCACGACCTCGGTAAATCATTAAGAAAAATATCGTTTTTAAGCAACCTGAGATTCTCAGCCTTTGAGAAATCCACTTTGACCGCTTCGATGGTTGGAAGCTTATCAATCAGCACCCTTTTCACCGACATCATCGCCGCTTCTTTTAGCGGCGTATCTGGAATGGGCTCAACCAACAGCTCTTCATGGTTAAAGGAAACAAAGAAACGAGTTCCCCCCATATTACGGATTTGATCCAGCACGATATGACGGTACTTAATCGGTAACTTTTGAAAAAAGGTCACGGTAGAAGCAAACATAGTCGCCATGCTGGCTGACGTATCGCGAATACCAGAGAGTTCATCCTGCTTGGTTTTCTGATACCAAATGGCAGTCAGAACACTCTGAGAGCAAAAAACTGCAAGCAGAGTCAGCAGTAGCGTTCGAGCGACCAGAGAGTTCGGGCTCAATCGCTTGAACCAGCGTGTTCTAGACATGAATTATTGACCGTATTCCACAGGCACTGAAAGGATGTAACCATTACCACGCATGGTTTTGATATAGTGAGGAAACGCTTTGCTGGTTCCAAGACGATTACGAATACGGCTCAATTGAACATCAATCCCACGTTCATAAGGCAGCGCTTCACGGCCGCGCGTGGCAAAAGAGATGGTATCTCGGTCAAGAATTTCATTCGGACGCGATAGAAACAGCATCAACAGCGCAAAATCACTACCGGAAAGATCGTGGCTGCGCCCATTAGCTCTATTCGTCATTCGGTGAGCAATAGTGTCGAGGTGCCAATCACCAAAGTCTATGGTTCTTGGCGGCGTATCATCATGCTTATCTTCATGAATATGCGCGCGGCGTAACAAAGCTTTAATGCGAGCCATTAACTGTCTTGGACTGAACGGCTTGGCGATGTAGTCATCAGCACCAATCTCAAGGCCAATGATCTGATCGGTTTCATCGGATACTGCGGTCAACATGATGATAGGCACTTGGGACTCGCGTCTCACTCGCTGACATAGGGTAAAACCATCATCACCAGGTAACATCACATCTAGCAAAATGAGATCCGGATACCCCTTGGCTTTGATGAACAGTTCCATCTCAACGCCATCTTCCGCCCCTGAAACTTGAAAGCCTGCTTTAGTCAGATACTCTTCAAGTAATAGACGGATTTCCTCGTCATCATCCACAACTAAAATGTGCGTCTTAGCCTGCATTATGTTCCCTTAAGTCTGCACTGCGATCTCTACAGTGTAAGGGTTTTAGCTAGGAGTTATTATTGATTCGTTTATAAATTTTACTACTTAGTTTTGCTCAAGTTCACAAAAATGACATGGAAGTACCCAATTTGAACGTTTACCTACATTAAGAAGAGCAGCTAATCGCCATTCTCTTGCCCCATTCAGGCGGAAGTTTTGCCAAATGGTTGTACTCGGGCTGTTCATCATAAGGCGTTTTTAACACATCTGCGAGTGTATGAACGAGTGAAAAGTCCCCCTGTTCGGCTTTATCGATGGCCTGCTGAGCCAAGTAATTCCGCAGGATGTACTTCGGGTTTGCTTTACGCATCTGCTCACAGCGCTCAGGTGTTTTGAGAGCCTCTTTTTCACAGCGCAATAAGTACTCACTGAGCCATTTCTCTGCCTTGGTTCTATCGACAAACAAATCAATGATCGAAGCGCTATCATGGCTATCTAAACAAGATAAAGCTCTAAAAAAACGAGTGTAATCGACACCTTCCGACTCCATGAACGCGAAGCTATCATTAAAAAATGCACCATCCTCTGGGTATTTTTCAACTAAGCCAAACTTAGCGCGCATATAGGTGCTGTATTGGCTTTGAAGCCTTGGAGTGAACTGCTCAAGTGCCCGCTCTAAATCTGCACGCACGATAAAAGGAGTGAGCGCCTGCGCTAAAGCGGTCAAATTCCACAGAGCGATAGAGGGCTGATTATTGAACGCATAACGCCCTTGATAGTCTGAATGATTACAAATATAGCCTGGCTCATAATCGTCCATAAATCCGAATGGGCCATAATCAAAGGTTTGGCCGAGTATCGACATGTTATCGGTATTCATCACCCCGTGAGCAAATCCTTTTGCTTGCCAATGGGCAATCATGTCGGCTGTTAATGCAACGATACATTCGAACATCGCAAGATATGGCTGCTTCGTGTGCTGGCATTGAGGGAAGTGCCACTCAATCACTTTATCTGCTAAATGCTGTAAGTGATCGTGCTGCTCGGTATAAAAGAAGTGTTCAAAATGGCCAAAACGAATATGGGTCTCGGCCAGACGAAGTAGTAAGGCGCCTGATTCAACCTTCTCTCGATACACAGGCGTATCTGTGACCATCATGCCAAGGGCACGAGTGGTTGGAATGCCCAATCCTGCCATGGCCTCGCTACACAAATACTCACGAATGGTTGAACGCAGCACTGCGCGTCCGTCTCCCGAGCGTGAGTAAGGCGTTTGCCCTGCCCCTTTTAAATGTAGATCGAATACGCTGCCAGAGTCCGAGATCAACTCCCCAAGCAATAGTCCTCGTCCATCACCTAAATCTGGATTGTAGATGCCAAACTGATGCCCAGCGTATTTCATCGCTAATGGTTTAAATTGTTCAGCGAAGGAGGTGCCAGACAAAATTTTTAAAAGCTCAGAGGATTGATTAGCGTTACCGGGAAAGCCAAACCGTTCAGCAAGTGGTTGATTCCAAATCACCCATCTTGGATTGTCGAGGGGAGTGGGCAAAACATAGCGATAGAAGCCGGAAGGCAAGGTTGTGTATCGGTGAGTAATCGCGATTCGATCTAGCAGCGGCATATCGGTCTCATTACGAGATATCAAAGACAATTGATATGAGTATAGCGACTAGAAGGGTTTAAAAAAGAAACGAAAAGTGTGGGTATTGTGTGTGGCTTCGCCTAGAGGAACGCCCATTTGCGAAGATTGCTGTCTGCGGTAACTGCTAAATACAGAGAATGCAGTGAATCGAAGCGTTTGGGCTGTCCCCTAAGAAGTATTGTTATTAGAGCATCGCAAGAATTGCGATCACTGTACCTAGAGAGAAAAGGCAAGTGCGACTAATAACGCCAAGGTTGGTAGGTTGAATCATTTCTTGATGCATAGGCAATATCTCCTTTTTATTACACTACGATTACAATATAGGCCGAGACAGGCATTTTTACAACATACGTCGCACAATTATTTGAAATTGAGCCAACTTTTTTTCACCAAAACACCGTCAAGACCACAATCACTGACCCTAAGAATGCGGCAAAGCAAATCGGTAATACTAGGTGTTTGTCACGGGATAACGTAATAAACCCCGCCGGTTGTTTCACCACAAAAGTGACCATAAGAAGGTTGTAGACCGCAATCAGCACGCCAATCAAGAAAACATCGAAATAGAGTAAGCTGGTCGCCAGATAGACATAAAAGGCGATCAACAGATAATCAACAACAATGAGCCACGCAAGGCACTTACGCATGTTGGTACTGGGGATCACTAGGTTAGTCATAGCGTTTCATTACCTCGAAAGGCGTGATTGGCTGATTCCTTGTCGCTTCTCGAATCGCCTGCTGCTTTGAACTGTCTATCAGAGAATCGAGCTCTTGCTCATTCAGAGGCGGCTTTTGCTCATTAAAACTGAACGCGGCAAACTCTTTATAAACTTTGTTGAGCTGACGTAGAGTTTCAGCGGTCAAAATATACAGCTCTATGCGTCTATTGATGCCAGACTTTGGGTTATCGAGATCAATCGGTGCCGTATCGCTCATTCCGGATACCTGAAAGATGTGTCGTTCTTGTAGCCCTCCTTTGTCGAGATAATAACGAGCACTGTTCGCTCGATTGCTCGATAGCTCCCAGTTGGTCGTGCGTCCACCTTTAAAGCGGCTTGCATCGGTGTGACCTGTGATGATCATTTTGTTCTCAATGCTGGAAAGTAGCCGAGCCAAGCTGAGTAACAAGTCTTGATAAAACGGTGTGACTTTAGCGCCTCCGCGATAAAACATTGGCCCTTTTTCAGAATCAGCAATCACCAGTTTTAGACCTTGCGGCGTGATGACAACCGCTACGCTACCCAGCGCATCAATACCGCTTAGCTGCTGTTTAACCCGCTCGGCGAGCACTTCAAGTTCTTGTTGACTGTTAAACTCACCGGACAATACCGATGTATCATTAATTCGATGCAGATCGGCATCGTAATGAGAAGTGGCGACCGAAGGCAGTGGCAGCGGATTCACCGAGTTACCGCCGGTTTCCGTTGTGCCATGATGCTGAATCGGATCGTTACCATAAGCAAAGTAGTTAAGCAGCTTCTTCTGATCTTCCACATCGACAACTTGTAAAATCCACAGCACCAAGAACAAGCACATTAGAGAGATCATCAAATCGGCCATCGCAACCTTCCAGCCACCATGTTGCAGAGGATCACGTTTTTTGCGGCCTTTTCTGGCAAAAACAATGGGCTGCTCCATAGCGGCTCCTCCCTTGGTTGGGATTAGGTTGTGAGCGGTTCTGTTGCATTAAGACGGCTGAGAACGCAACACTTCTACGGCTTTTTCCAGCTCAACAAACGACGGTTTATAGCGGGTTTCAATATTTTTCCTACCGGCGTTAGCACACATGTGCGCCGACTGACCTTGAGAGTAAGCAGACAATATCGATTTCACGCACTGCAGTGGCGCAACCTGACTTTCTGACACATCCTTGATGCTGCTCGACATTGGCCCTAAAACACAGTAACAACCAAATACACCAGTAAAGGTTCCCACCAATGCCGCTGCAATGTTTTTACCGATTTCAGAAATCTCACCATCTAAGCCTTGCATGGTTAAAATGATCCCCATCACCGCCGCTAAGATGCCGAGCCCAGGCATTGCCTCAGCGGTAGCATGCAGCTTTTCAGACGGCTTGGTGTATTCGTCTTCAAGGTGCTCAATTTCTTCTTCTAAAAACGCTTCAAGTAGATGGTGTGACTGCTTACCGGTGATCACCTGCCTGAACGAATCGATAATAAAATTAGTGGTCAAGGTATCCTTAGTCACCATAGGATACTTAGCAAAAATCTTACTGGAGTCCGGATTCTCTACGTGGATATCAAGAGCCTTAATGTTTTGCACCCGCGCAATATTGATAAGCTCAAACATCAAAGAGAGTAGCTCTTGGTAGTAGTCTTTATTGTAAGGTGTGGCTCGGAAAGCCAACCCAAGTTGCTGCGTCATTAACTTGAGCGTGCCCGATGTTGTCGACATTAATAAGCTCGCAAAGGCAGCACCAAAAATAATAATGATTTCAGACCACTTAAAGATGAACTCAAATTTACCACCTAGGAAAATAAAGCCACCAAAAATGACGCTGAGTACGACGACAACACCTATCAACTTTTGCATGCGTCACTCTCCCTCATTCTGCTTTTCAGAATGTCCAACCCCCGATGCTTTAATCTATGCACCTTGGTTTCATTGACATCGAGTACCAATGCCACCTCTTTGGTGTTGAGACTTTTGACATACACCAGATACAGAATTCGTTTTTCCATTTCCGGCAAGGTCTCTAGCACCTCTCTGACTTCCTCAAACAGCAACTGTCGGTCTGTTTCCGGCACTGCCGTGACCACATTTTCCAGCTCAATATCATCAAATACATCCACCAGACTCATGGCCTTTTGAAAGTCACTGTCCTCGATACCGAGAAAGTGACAAACTTCAACGGTGGTAGGCTCTCGGTTAAGCTGCTGGACTAGCTTCTGCTGGGCAAACTTAATACGGTTGACGAGCTGACGCTTGTCACGCTCCATATAATCACGCCGCCGAAGTTCATCCACCAACTCACCTCGGATCCTCACTGCGACCGCGCGTCTAAAATCATCATTCGCAACGTGATCAAACTTTCTCAGCTCAATGACCAAGGTCATCATGGCGGTCTGGCGTAAGTCTTCAAACGTCCCTTCGTCGACGGCGTAACGGTATTGGTACAAGAGCCCATTAATAAGCTTTAAGTTTTTCTGCAACACCAACTTCTCAAGCTCTTGAATGCTTGATTCCTCTTCGGTTTGAGTGTGTTGATACTTAGGTTGCAGTAACATCATGCCACCTACTGAAACACAGCCTTAGTCACGAGCACATCGCCCACCTGCAAAGACGCTACCTCGGATAGGTCATCTTTGAGGTCGTCTTGTATCACATAGATAAACTCTTTATTGAAAAAGTACTCCCTGTCTTTAACGCTAAATTTCTTAATGATTCGATTTTTGATTCGACTGCGCTGCTCATTCAAGTAGATCTCATTGTTACTGGGCGTGAACAGTGACACATCCAGCAGCAATAAACTTTGGCGGTTACCCAGATTGATGGGTACCAGCACGTTATCCACCTGAACTTCAACCTGCTCTAAAGGTACATCCACCGGCTCCTCAGAGCCAAACCAACCGCTAATCACCTGCATTGAGAGCATGTTGCTTTGATAAAGTACAAAGCCAGCAAGGCATAGAGTGAGTGTGATTAGAAACGTCACGGCTATTTTTATCATCACTACACCCTCGCAATGTAGGCCGTGTACTCGGGCACATTGGGCGACTCTTCGCCAGAACCGTCCTCATAATCTTGCTCGGCAAAAGAAGGAAGGTATTGCTCGGGGCTTGCAGAGTGATGTTGCTGTGAGAGAGCCACTTCCACGTCAGATAGAGCACTATTTTGCGCTACCAACTCGTGACGAAGACGCTCTGAAGTCGCCATCAAAATTTCTCGTGTCGTAGCCGCTGACGCGCTCATTTGAACGGTCAACTTGTCACCTTCAATTCGGAGCACCATTTCCATACGACCAAGCTCTGGAGGATCAAAACGTATTCGTGCCACCTGAGTGTTCATATCAACCTGGAGCTGAACCTTATCCCTCACTGCTTGGTAGATTTGTCTTTGCGCTTCTATAGGCAGGCTTTTTTCAACCGCCAGATTGGTTGATGTGGCTCGGCTGCCCAGATTATCTATTGCTGAGGCGAAGCTCTCCGCTGATACACCTAAGGTGTTAGTCGATGAGTTAATAGCAGACTGATTATTCATTGGCTGCAACTGGCCAACCACGGCCTTCCAGCTTGCCTCATTAACCTTCAAACTGCTTGGTGTATGGCTTTGCATAGAGCTTGCGTACTGAGCCAGAACATTCACTTCTGCACGAAGCGAGTCAGTGGAAGGTGCGAACAAGGTTTCCCCTTGAAGTCGCTGAACTAACTTGGTTGCATTCGAGTTTGATGTTTGTTGACTCGATATCCCTTGGATCGGAAGAACTGTCTCACCACTGTTTTTCACAGCAGGAACATCAACTAAGCTACTGCTGTACGACAATGAACTGTCCAGCGCGAATGCCACATCCGAAGAAAGCTTAGTTCTTAATGGTGGGGATGTTTCACTCACCGCGGCTTTGTCGCCCTCATTAAGTACCTCGGAGGGGGCAGGTGCCCCGGTAAGCAATGCGCTCTCAATACCAATACTGGTGCCACTGTCATTACTCTCAATAAGGCCAGTAGTGCTCGGCATACTATCGGTTATATAAAAGGACGTCGCTGTCGCTTCACGAGCCAGATTCAAAGTCGTCACTTCAGGAGCGATGAGGTTAAGTTCTGGTAGTATATCGGGGTCGCTAGTGCCCAGTTCGTTACTCGAAGTTTCTTGTGTGATTAGAGATGACAGCTCAGCATCAGCCCCAGCATCGTCGAGAGAGTAAGAAAGTTGCTCTAACGTGTTATAGAGTGTCTGAAATGACTGTGCTAATGGCGTCATTTGCGTGCTACCGATCTCCTTCGCTGAGTGCCAATGATTGCTGTTCGCTAAGGAAGAATACATAAACGAAGAATCATGATAACCAGAGACGGATGTTTCAATGGCGCCAAGCACAGCAAAAAGAGTTCCTTGAGCGTGCGAATTAGTCTGTAATTGCATCATGACTCCCTAGCCCTAACTTGCGTTTGGGCATACGCTTTGTCGCGCGTTTTTAGACTGGCATTGTGTTCAATTTGTTGTTTTAGAGCACTTTGTTCTACATCTACCAACTGAGCACATTGCTGGTGGATTTGTTTCACTTTAACAACCGTCAGGTGATAGCGTTCGTCATGTTGGTCAATACTCGGTAGCACTCGCAGTAGAACTTGGTTCCACTTGGCGATCGACTCAAAGTCTTTTTGCTCCAACGCTTGTTGTAGCTTGCTCGCTAACCCTCGTAGTTGACTAGCTTTGAGCGTCATCGAGCCACTCCATGGCACCTTCCCACCCTTCTTTAAGGTCAGAAACAACCTTGATGAACTGATCAATAAGCTCTGGTTGCATCTCTTTTGAGGCTTCAAATACTGTGGCAATGCCGTGTTCGTAAAGTGCGTGAATGTTTTGAATGAGCGCCTCGCCACTAGTAAGGTCTAAGGATGCGTCCAGACCTACCAAAATATCGATGCACTTTTGCGAGGACTTGGCTTTGAGCTCCATGTCCTTGGTTTCAATCGCGTATTTCACACTCTCCAACTCTTGAATCAATCGCTCGTGAAGCATGCATATCAGCTCAAAACTGGATGACACCGACGCGTTGGCATTCACTTGAACATTGCTGTAGTTTTCTTGCTGTTGTTTGCCTAATAACATGAAGTGACTCCTTACACGGTAAATAATCCAGAGACGGACTGTAGCTCGCTGCTCAAGGCGTTGAGTTGAGTAAATTGAGAGAGATATCGGTTGTAATAAGTTTCGTACCTAGCATCGAGTGCAGAGAGTGCATCATTTATCCGGCTTTTTTCAGAGTTCAGTGTATCGATGCGGCGGCTTAAAGAGCCATTTGAAAAATCCAGGTAAGTTTCAAGCGTGGTATCAAACGCTTGAAATACACCATCATCTCCCGTAAACAGAGCTTCAAGATCTTGTGTTTTGGCCGCCTCTTCGAACTTGTCTCTATCGAGGCTAAGTTTGCCATCTCTATCCAGCTCTAAGCCCACTTCATATAGCCGAACGCCGCCATAATCCTCTCTGATCACCGAGGCCAATTGATTCTTGATGTTGCGAACGGTTGAATCAGAAGCCAGTACCCCTCTCGCATCACTCTCACCCCCAGATTGAGTCAAATTAGTAATTTCACTCACTGCACTGTTATAAGCATCAACAAACGATTGAAGCGAATCTAGCGTCGCCGAAAAGTCATCACTGACCTGAACGCTCGTAACGGTATCGCCAGATGCATTCGTTTTCTTTAAGGTGACATCAACGCCGGAAACCAAGTCTTCAAACGTATTGCTGGTATTGGTAAACAAGGCACCAGTTTCTCCACCAATGGAAATCTCGGCATCTTGCCCAGTTTGCACCACAGACGCAGCGGCTACATCCGTGGTTCCCCAACCACTCGTCGCATCAGTCGACAAAGTGAAATTATTTTCTTCACCATCAGAAGCAGCGCTAAACAGTACCTTCATCGCTCCTTGGGATTTAACGATAACGGCTTGCATTGAGTCTTCAAATTGGCCATTGAAGTAAGTCACAAATTCGGTATAGGTCACATCACCACTGGCATCACCGTCTGCATCCATAATATTGATAGATTGCGCGTCACCTGACTTGGTGTTAGTCACGGTAAAAGCGCCATCCGACGCCATCACATCAGAAGGATCGGTTGAGCTTACATCCACCATCATTTGATGGTTTTGAGCTAACTTGTGAACGAAGATATCGAGGTCTAGGTCTGTGACGCTCGAGTCGGTTGTCACTGACAAGTAATCTTCACTGCTGGTGGTGGTTGCCTTTTGCATCAAAGTGGCACCAAACTTAGTGAACTCGTAAGCTTGATCATCCAATTTTTGAAGCGCGGATTTGATTCGGTTGATGGCCGACGTTTGCGAGCTGATCGTCGACAATTTTTGGCTATATCTCAGCTCAAATGGCTGTACATCCAAAGTGGCGAAATTGGTCGCTAACTGCACGGCATCGACATTCATTGTCCCATCCTCAGTCACTCCGAAGGTACAGCTCTACCCTTCGGATCACTGTTTTAATTTACCCCAGCAAGCTCATGGCAAGCTGCGGCACCATTTTCGACGCACTCAACATAGAGGCGCCAGACTGCATTAACATCTGCTGTTTACTCATCATTCCAGACTCAGAGGCAAAGTCGGTATCCATAATTCGACCTTTCGCCGTTGAGACGTTTTCGGACATATTACCGAGGTTGGTGATGGTATGGTCTAGGCGATTGATATAAGCACCAAATTCAGAACGTGCGGTACCTAACGCTGATATCAACGATGTACTACCACTATTTAGCGCTGACATCGCTGTCGCAGCACTGGCATTCAATAACGCCCCCAACCCGGACACTTTAGTGTGCAGAGCTTCAACTTCCGATGCCACATCGACAGACAACTTCTCAGCGACCGTGGCACCAATCTGGAAGCTTATCGCAGCATCTTCAAAGCCAGAGCCGCTAGCGAGCAGCTTTTGACCACCAAAGTTGGTATTATCTAAGATATTGTTCATCTCCGATTTAAGTGCTTGAAACTCAGAGTTCAAGGCAGTGCGGTCTGCGGTTGTATTAGTCCCGTTAGCTGCCTGTGTGGCCAGGTCATTCATGCGATATGCGATGTTAGTCATCTCATCCATAGCGCCTTCTGCTGTCTGAAGCATTGAAATCGCATCTTGCGAGTTTCGCATCGCCACATTCATACCTCGGCTTTGCGTTTCAAGACGATTTGCGATCTGTAGACCTGCGGCATCATCTGCAGCTGAGTTGATTCTGAAACCTGTCGACAAGCGCTCTAGAGACTTAGTCAATGCGCTGTTCGTGGATTGCAACGTATTTTGGGTAACTAGACTGGCGTAGTTAGTATGAACTGAAATAGACATAGATTGCTCCTTAACCCAATAGACTCATTGCTAGTTGAGGTACCATTTTCGATGCACTCAGCATCGAAGCACCCGATTGCATCAACATTTGCTGCTTACTCATCATGCCCGACTCTGACGCAAAATCGGTGTCCATGATGCGGCCTTTAGCCGTAGAAACGTTTTCGGTCATATTGCCAAGGTTGGTAATCGTATGGTCTAAACGATTAATATAAGAACCAAACTCTGCTCTCGCTGAGCCTAAGGCATCGATTAACCCACCACTACTAAGTGCCGAGACAGCCGCCGTTGCAGCTGCAGCTGTGCCGACCGTACCCAAGCTTGTAATCGCACTATTAACTGCGGAGACCTTGGCACTCATATTGGCACTGAGTTTTTCAGAAACTGTAGAGCCTATCTGGAAGCGAATACCAGTAGCTGCTTCAAAAGCGCCACCACCGCTAGACAACAACTTTTGTCCACCGAAGTTGGTGTTGTTAACAATATTGCTCAGCTCTGATTTCAACGCCGAGAACTCTGCGCTGATGGCCGTTCTGTCGGCCGCTGTATTGGTGCCGTTGGCGGATTGAAGCGCCAAATCATTCATACGGTAGGCAATGTTGGTCATCTCATCCATTGCACCTTCCGCTGTTTGTAGCATCGAAATAGCATCCTGAGAGTTTCTCATCGCCACGTTCATGCCTCGACTCTGAGTTTCTAGGCGGTTGGCTATTTGCAGCCCTGCCGCATCATCTGATGCCGAGTTGATCCGAAACCCCGTAGATAGGCGCTCTAGAGATTTGGTTAACGCACTGTTCGTTGACTGCAGCGTATTCTGCGTCACTAAACTTGCGTAGTTAGTGTGTACTGAAATAGCCATTTTGGTTTCCCCATCCTGTTAGCCGTTCACCTCTCCATAACGACAGACCAAAATTTCCATTTCAGATTTTTCCAAAAAAATTTCATAACCAAGAATTTTTCAAGTATCAATTTTGAGAAATGATTGAAATTTATCCTAGTATCTATTTCACTGATAACCACAAAACCTTGACTATGGGTAACTTAATAAGAACATTATCCACACGACTCACGATCCCTATCGTGCTACTGATGATCTTGGCAATGGTTATTCTTCCTTTGCCTCCATTGCTTCTTGACGCGTTTTTTACGTTCAATATCATGCTGGCCATTGTGGTGCTGTTGGTAAGCAGTACCGTATCAAGGGTACTAGACTTCTCAGTTTTTCCCTCCCTGTTACTCATCGCTACGCTGCTAAGACTTACGCTCAATGTGGCGTCTACTCGAATCGTACTATTGGAAGGTCACAATGGTGGAGACGCAGCGGGGAAAGTCATTCAGTCTTTTGGTGAAGTGGTCATTGGTGGCAGCTATGTTGTAGGTATCGTGGTGTTTATCATCCTAATGATCATCAACTTTGTCGTTATCACTAAAGGTGGAGAACGTATTTCTGAGGTCTCTGCTCGCTTTACTCTCGATGCCCTACCTGGCAAACAAATGGCCATCGATGCCGATCTTAATGCGGGAGCATTGGATCAAGAATCTGCCAAACAACGTCGAAAAGAAGTGGGTGAAGAAGCTGAATTCTATGGCTCAATGGATGGTGCTAGTAAGTTTGTAAGAGGCGATGCCATCGCAGGATTGCTCATTCTGTTTATCAACTTAATAGGCGGTGTTCTCATTGGGATATTTGAACATGGGCTCAATGCGGAGCAAGCCTTCAAGACCTATGCCTTATTGACGATTGGTGACGGATTGGTCGCGCAAATTCCATCCCTACTACTTGCCACCTCTGCCGCTATCATTGTCACTCGCATCAATGATGCGGACAACGACATGGCCGAAACGGCTAAACGTCAACTGCTTGCCACGCCACAAAACCTCTATATGGCTGGTGGCGTCATGTTTGTTATCGGTAGCGTACCTAACATGCCTCACCTCGCGTTCTATACCTTTTCTGTATTACTCATTTTTGTTGGTTGGCGACAGTCGGTATTTCAGCCTAAAGAGCAACACCCGCAAGACAGTGATGTAGCCACACTACCGAGCCCTGGGCAAGAGCAAGTCATTGATTGGGGAATCATTCCGACCATTGATGTCATTGCGCTTAAGCTCGGGTTTAAACTGGTTCCTCTGGCCACCGCTAAAAAAGGAGGAAACTTACTAAAGAGTATTCGCGGCAGCCGAAAAACACTGAGTGAGCAAATAGGGTTTGTCATTCCAGAAGTCGTGATTAGTGACGATCTGTCTTTAAAGCCGTCTGAATACACCATTAGTATTGATGGCGACGAGATTGAACGCGGAGAGATCTACGCCGATAAAGTGATGGCCGTCGGCGGGCGAATCAACCACCCTGACATTGAAGGCATTGTTGGTGTCGATCCGGCCTATCAGTTGCCTGCGCTCTGGATTTCAACGACGGATAAAACCAAGGCGATTCATCTCGGGTTTCAAGTTATAGAAGTACACGATGTTATTGCGACCCATGTAAGTAAAGTATGCAGTGAACATCTTGATGCCATTTTTAATTACGACGACGTCAAAGCACTCAACCTGCGCCTCGCGTCTCATCATCCCGATCTCGCCGAAAACTTATCGAGTGTGATCTCCCCAAATTTACAGATGCAGGTCATTCGGCAGTTGCTGGCGCAGCAAGTACCCATTATTAACGTTCGTACTATCGCCAACACCATCATTGAGAGTATTGATACTATCAAAGACCCTATCTTACTCTCGTCAAACATCCGAGTGGCACTCAAACGCAGTATCATGAACTTAGTGGCACCCAACCAGAAAGCCATTAGTGCATTCATTATTGCTCCCGCCCTAGAAGCGGATATTAAAGGGGCTATTTCTTTGTCTCAACAAAACGACCCCGCTATTCCCCTCGACTCCATTCCGCTTGAGCCAGGAATATTGCAGAAATTTCAGAATCGAATGCCAACCATTGTTCAAACAATGCAAAGCCAAAATGTTCCTCCAGTGGTTGTCGTGCCTCCTACCACGCGACCAATGGTAGCTAAGCTTGCGAAAGCATTTGCCAAAGAGCTCATCGTTCTCAGCTACAACGAAATACCGAATGATTACGGCTTAAATATCTTGGGTGAAATCGAATAAAGGAAACGTTATGAATGACATGTACCAACACAACATCACATTGATTCGACATCGCTGGCCCGAGGTTGCAGAGCGAATTGAACAAGCCGATATCAGTGAGATGTCATTTGAAGTTGTCGAGGACAAAGCGGCAAGTTTAATCATTGATGGCATTCAATTATCGAGCACCATTGACCCAATTGAAGAAGCCTTTTTATTTCGGCAGCTTGTGGAAGGCAATCACTACATTATCTGGGGATTAGCGCTTGGTCACTTACCCGAACTGCTCACACAAGATGAAAGTGCGCAGACCATTGGTATCGTTTTGTTTAATTTTGAAGTGACCAAACTCGTATTACATCTAGTGCCCTTTCACTGGCTTAACGATCCTAGAGTTCAGCTTATCGCTATCTACGAAAGCGCACCTAACCTTAATCAAATGCTCGGTAATATCGCATTTCAAAATTCCGTCATCATTACAAGTGAAAGAATACTCGCCCAAAAAGACAAACCCTGGTTATCACGACGCATGGACGACCGCTTGTATACGATCCACTGCCGACTGTCTCACCACGAAAGAGACTCTGAGTATCAAGAGATTGAAAACCAGAACATAAAGTTACTGCGAAAACTGCGCCCGATTGAAGAGTATCTCGTCAAGCCTCTAAAAACCGCCATCATAGTTGGAGCTGGCCCATCGCTAGAGCATCACATTGAAGAGCTTAAATGGGCATACCAACAGCAGGAACGGCCAGAAATTATTGCCGCAGCTACGGCATGCACCTGTCTAAAACAACACGGCATCAAGCCAGACGCAGTGTTTGCCATCGATATTGATATTCCAGAGTCTTACATCAACTTTGATTTGGCCAAAGATACCCCACTCCTGTTCGCCTCTCGAATGCGGCCAGAAATTTTCACAAAATGGAAAGGCCCCAAGTACTTTTTCCACCTAAGTGACCCAACCTATGACCGGTTCGCCGAGGCCATTCCTTCATTTAGATTGTACGTATATGGGTCTGTTATTCATCCAACCATCTACTCGGCACTGGCTCGAGGCGCCAATAAGATCTTACTTCTTGGCTGCGATTTTGGTTTTCCAAACGAAATCATCCACTCAGGACTCAGCAACGATACTGACCCTGATAGAAAAATGGATATGTGGATAGAAAATGGGTTAGGTGATGAGATTCGAACTGAAAGTTCATATCGCATGTTTCTAACGGGTGTTGAAAGTCTAATTCAACAAAACCCTGAGATTGATTTTGTCAATTGGAGCAAAATTGGCGCCAAAATCATCGGTACTCGATATCTAGATTACGGGAATATTGAACATGAAATTAGACCATAACAAAACCTTTAGCAAAGCCAGCGAATGTTACTACTACGGCGACTGTTTGAGCGGTGACAGAATGCTCAGCCTCTGTCTTCTTGCTCTCAGCAATCTTGCAGAAGAGTCCCCAGAGGATGAAAGCGCTATTGTAGAGTTCATCAAAACCATACGAACTCAACGAAATAGTGAAAACTATGTTGGACTCGCTGATTCATTGACTCGAGTGCGCCATCAGTTCTTCAACATTTAAAAAGAGTAACGACCATTTTATTTTGGCACCGCAAAGATCACCGTTTCGCAATAGCCACAGGTGTAATGCCTCATGAAGATATCGTAGTCAGCCAACTGAGATAGATAATGATAGATTTGAACAAAGTCATCGGCTCGATGATAGGCGCTAATCGCCAAATTCGGTCTGTGCTTGTTAATGGTATTTACAGCGCCGTTTAGCACTTCCATCTCAAATCCCTCAACATCAAGCTTAATGTAGCTTGGAATAACGTCTGGGTTTTCGTGACAAAATATATCGAGTGTCGTCAGCTGGACTGTAGGTGCATCTTCTGGCGCATCTATCAAACTGGAGGACGAACCGTCAAACTCCATGTTTGCCCAACCAGGCTTGCTGCCTAAGGCGGCATTGATACATAGGTATCGATGATCTTGGTGAAAACCGGCTTGCAGCGATTGAAACTGCTCAGGGACAGGTTCAAACAGCACCGTTTTAGATTTGGGATAACGCTGTATGTACGCTTGGGAATTTTGTCCGTCAAACGCCCCCACATCAATAAAGTAGCGCTCCCCAGGCTGATTCAAAAAAGGTTCAAAGTACATTTCACTCGGCGGTGTAAACGTAAAATCAGCAATATGTCGACTGTCATAAGAGAGCTTAAACGCGATTAACTTATCAAACACCTGCTTTGATAATTCATCCGATAGACGCTCTCTTAACGCATCAAACGTCGCTTGGTGTTGACGATAGATCTCCGGAAACCCTTGCCAATATAGAATGCCAGACATGGGAATATCGGAGTGCTTCATAATGGCAAACACATCAAGTTGCTGTGCTGATTTCTGTTCTAAAATACGTTTAATTGTAATGGTATTGGCACAAGTGACCGCATTAATGACCATCGCTTGCTCTGGTAGTGCGTCACTTCTCAACACGGGCAGACCATGAAAGTGGGGGCTTGCATAAAAACCATCAACAACACCATCAATCGAAACTTGGTGGGCTTGATAATAGTCAATAAGCTCTTTCGCTTCTGGCGTAGTGCCATAAATAAACCGCGGGCTTTCTCCTTTTTCAAAGCGGTAAAGAAAATCGGTCGTGCTATTTATTTCGGACATGATGCTCCCTCATTTGAGTAACTTAAATGATGCAATCTCGAACCCACTTGTTCTGTGTCTTGATTCATCGCTTGTCTCAAACACGGCTTATCTATTTTACCGCTCGCCGTTTTAGGTAATTCGGTGACAAACCGATAGTGAAGTGGACGTTGGAAAGAAGCGAGACCATCACAAGCCAACTTTCTCAACTGTTGTTCCAACAATTTACTAGGATGCTCTGTCGCACAAACCGCCAGAACGGTTTCACCCAAGGTGCTATCTGGTAAGCCAATGACCGCTACCTCATTGATAGAATCATGTTGATTCAATACCTCCTCTATATCTTTAGGGTAAACATTACTTCCCCCGACTATGATCACATCCTTGATCCGCCCTACATAGGTGACAAAGCCTTGCTGATCCATCCACCCCAAATCACCGGTAAGAAAATAACCACCACTCCATGCGCTGCATGTTTGATCTAAAGCTCGGTAATACTCCACAAAAGCTAGTGGTGATTTCACGGCAATCTGACCAAGCTCTCCGCTAGGTACTGGACGCAAATTGTCGTCCAAAATATTCAGTTCCACATTTGAGCAAGCCGCCCCCACCGTAGCCATCTTTGATTCACTGGCTTGCAACGATAAATGCGTAGCAATCGCGACTTCTGTCGCCCCATAGATTTCACTGATTTCACAACCCAGCGACTGGTATATTTGGTGCTTGAAATGGGTATCCACCGGAGCAGATGAACACACCAAATGACGTAAACTGCTCAATTTGTTTAGAGCTGCTATCAAGTGATGTTTTAATACATAAAGATGAGAAGCAACGCTGATGACAAACGTCACCCGAAACTCGGATACCAATTCAATCCATTGTTTAGGGTTGAATCGACGCTGACAAACCAGCGTAGCTCCAAGAGTCAAAGCCACAAAACACAAACGTTGCCCCAAAGAATGGAAAAATGGCGATGCACACAATACAACATCAGACTCCGACAGCTGGTACAACGCTTGTGTCTGGTGAGCGCGAGCAAGTTTACAAGCCTGCGTAACCGCTATAGGCTTTGGCGCGCCAGTAGAGCCAGACGAAAGTGTGATTAGATATGGCGAAGACGGCGGTGATTTTGGCTGACATTTCGCTGCAGATAGCAAAGACAATTCTACAGGTACAGCGGAGCTCAACTGCCATACTTCACCGCTAAATGAAGCACTGTGGTCAAAACATGCATCATCAACAATCACCATCGAGACATCACAGTGAGTCATCATTTTTTCCAGCTGATGCAGCTTCAATTGAGGGTTACACGGAATGAACGTTCGGTTGCTGCGAGCACAAGCAACGGCAACAACAATATTACTTATCGGGCAATCACTAACGAGTGCCACATGACCCTTGATCGTATGTTTATCGAGTACTTGGGAAACGGCAGCAACTTGCTTCATTAACGCTGAATAGGTAAATGACAGCCCATCACTCACCACTGCCGTCTTATTCGGAAATCGCTGGCTTACGTGCTGTATCGCATCAAATAACGGCGTATCGCTGTTCATTTTTGTGTTCACTCCCCATTGGGTCGATGGCTTGAAAGCTCTGCGACTAAACCGGCTAAATTTGAAACCACTCGATACTCTTCTCGGGAGAATTTTGCTGCAGGAATGGAGCAATCAAACTCCAGCTCAATATCCATGATGAACTGCAGTGCCGAAAAAGAATCCAACTCTAAATCGCGAACAAAGTCTGAACTCGGTAAGATCTCTGAGCTAGCGGTGTAATCTTTAAGCCTGTCTACCATAAAATCCACTATCGGCGATGTCATTCCAGTACCTCCCAAGAAAGCCTATCCCCCAGCTCCAAGTCTACTTTTGCGCGGCGACCTATCACCTTCGGTTTATCACTGACAGGTAAGCCAAAACATGGCCGAACTGAACGAATATGTTGTTCTGTGATGACCTCTCCAGCCTTGATATCTCGGCTGATGTACAAGGAGCGTCGTCCATTGGCATTTTTCGCAGCACTAGGGCTAAGATCGTAAGTCACAATACCAAGGGCTAGCTGAGCCTTTTTAACCTCGTCAACTAACATGGAAAATTCGCTCACTGTAAGAGAGAAAAAGCTATCCACCGAATCAGTATCATCGTCGAGCTTAATGTGTTTTTCGAGCATCGAGGCATTGAGAGTAGCCGCCGCGATAGGAACACCTATACCTGTTGTGTGATCAGAGAGTCCGACTGGAACAGAGAATGTCTGTGCCATGTTTTGCATGGTTCTAAGATTGACTTCATTAGCAGGTGTTGGGTAAGCGGTTGTGCATTTAAGAAGTCCAATATCGTGACAACCGTATCGTTCTAACGTCGCAATCGCACGGCTAATGTCGGTTAAATTCGCTAATCCCGTTGATAAAATTACGGGTTTACCTGTTTTAGCTACGCGCTCCAAAATCTCTACATCAACAATTTCTGGCGCTGCGATTTTGTAAACCTTAACTGGGTATTTCTCAAGTTCATCAATGGATGTGGTATCAAAAACACTGCCAAACACTTCAATCCCAAGCTGCGCCGCATATTGAAAAATGTCATCGAGCCACTCCCACGGTGTATGTGCATGTTGATAAAGCTCATAGAGCGTTTTATGCTGTGCCCAAGCATTATCCTCGGCTATGACAAAATCCGGCTTATCGGACTTAAGCGTAATGGTATCTGGGGTGTACACTTGAATTTTCACCGCATCAGCACCTGCTTTCGCTGCGGCTTCGAGCATTTGTAACGCTCGCTCTAAGCTGCCTCCGTGATTACCAGACAACTCAGCAATAACAAAGCAAGGTTCTGATTCACCGATACGCCTGCTGCCAATATGAAATGTTTTATTTGCCATCTACACGCTCTCCACAAATGACTCGAGCATCTTGGCGTACCGCCTTCGCCGCGAACTCTAGCAGTTGAAGCCCTTCTCTCGCGCTATAAGCATCAAACACATAAGGACTTGAGGTGATTTGCCCGCTCTGCTTAAACTCTAAAGCGATATCAGCTAAATCACTGTAGAGATTGGCAAAGGCTTCAATAAAGCCACCGGGATGCCCTGGTTTAAAGCGCTCACGATTTTCACTGCCTCCCAGGTTGCCACGGTTATAGATGGAACAGACTGATTTCACATCAAAAACTTGTAGCGTTTCTGGCTGCTCTTGTACCCAACTTAACCGTCCCTTCGAGCCATAAATATCAACTTTCAGACCATTCTTGTGCCCTAATGCTGACTTGCTCATCCAGAACTTAGCTTTGAACCCTAAATCATAATCAACCCAAAGGTGCGCATCATCGACAATGCCTTCAAACTTGGAAAAGTTAGAGAAGTCGGCCTTCACACTGGTCGCACTGCCACCTGTGATAAAACGACAAAGGTGCTCAACATGCACGCCTAGATCAAGAAGCAATGTTGGTATGTCACCATCAATCAACCGCCAGCGCTGCGGCGATACATCACCATGATTCTGGATAAAAGCATCCGAGGGCATTTCTATGTTGACTTGCAGCACCTGACCGATTTGCCCGTCAAGTACTAAACGACGCATCTCACGAACCATGGGATAACCGGTGTAATTGAAGGTAACGTATAAAGCACCGCGACTATTCTCAAGGGTTTCGACTACCTGATCACAATCCACGACATTGGCACACATCGCCTTTTCACAAATGACAAACGCATCTCTTGCTAACAGGTAGTTGACCACATCCACATGGTCAGGCGTTGGCGTTAATACTACAAATGCATCAACGGTATCTATTTCTGCTTCAACCAAGCTATGCCAGTTTGGGTAGCAGCGCTGCTCGGATATATCCCAAGCTTGAGCCGTTTCGTGATTCAGCGATTCATTTCTTGAAAAACAACCAGCAGTGACTTTCCAGCGGTTATCTAGCTGGGAAGCCACCCAATGAGCATAACCCACCGCAGAGTTTATCCCTCCACCAATCAATGCCAGTTGCATTGGTGTATTCTGTTTTCGATTGAACACTAGACACCCTCCCTGTAGACAAAATTAAACTGCGCTTCCTCTGCCCCCGAAAAAGCGGTTTTTATGGCTTGGTAGTGATGTTTCTCTGGCTCGGCGAGGGCAAAACCAACATAACGATTGAGTAAATTGACGAAGTCGTTGTCCTTTTGAATGACAGCAATCCAAGGCACATTGGGAAACTCGCGGTCGCATGTCTTCAACTGCCACTGCAATGCCACAATTGAGTCTTGAAACTGAAGCTCGCCCCCACAGACAAACCAACCACCAATCAAATAGTCTTTTTCAGAAATCGACACCTTTTGATGCCAGATATACAAAAGCTTGCAACTATTTTTCTCTAGCAAGAATGAATGACGCTCACTGCCTAACCACCAGGCGGTATGAGCAAGTAAGTCGATGCGATGCTTACTGAGCATATTATTTTGGTTCTGCGCCAAGTTTCGACTGTCTAGGTAATGACGAATATCGCTGTCCTTCACAGCTCGCAGTCGATAACCATCTCCAAGGGAATGCCAGTTTTCCTCTTTGTTTGCTGACTTTGGGCTTGCAGACATAGGTATAGCAACCCCTTCTCCCAACATTACCTCGCTTATCCTTTTAGCACCGCGAAAGTCTATCTGGACGGGCGCGTTTTCAATACTCGAGACTAAACGGTGATAGTGTTTCCTAGCTGCCGCGATAAATAGCGGCAGAAACGCCACATCAACATCATCGCCTTGATTAAAATGAAGCGGATGCCCTAACTGCGTTAAATGTTCAAGGTTATTGTCTTGGTTACTCGCAATAGAAAAAGTTAGACTTGGAATTCGATGAGCCAGCATTTGTAATAGTGTTCCCCCGGCAGCACCGATATAGAAGTCGATGTTGGCAAGGTAAGACGTCAAGTCTACAGCGCCCTGTATGAACTCGATGTTCGGAGAACTGATATATCTCGCCATTAGCATCTCTGCATTGGTGGCAAAGGGACCGATAACCACTTGGAACTCAATATCAACGCTGTTGCTGTCCTCCAACAAAACATCCAAATACGGTTTCAGCAATAACAAATCGCCACCGCCGCCAAGGCTCATCATCACTTTAAAGCTAGGGTTTCCCTTCCTGTCAGGATCTACTTGTGGGCTCTGAGCAATACAAGCGTAAGTCGGCCCAAGTAGTTTTTGAGCGATTTCGCTAGAGTCGTAGTTGTCATAGGTAGTCTCTCCACACCATCGACTATCTATCAGCACATCACAGCGATGCTGACGAAGAATGTCATCAAAGACGGCAAGCTTGGCGCCAAGTTCAGTTATCGCTTGTTCTAGGTCTAGGTCAAACTCATAGTCATCCAACACTACCCAATCGATTGGACTTTGCTGGGTGTATTCAAAAAGGGCATCAATTAGCTGCTCGTTTGCGGATCGAGCTTTGTGCTGACAACAAACAAAACTAAAGGGCTCAACGAAAGGGCGATGCTTAGTCGACAACTCATCAAACAAAAATTCAACCGTGCAACCTTCCTCCTGAAGAGCCTGAGCAAGCAGTCGGCAACGCATAATATGACCTAATCCTTTGTAAGGCTTACCGCTGAGCACAAATACGATACGCATCAAGCAAACTCCTGCTGTTGTTGTAGCATGGCGTAAAGAAGCTCAGCTTGCTGCCAGTCTTCAAGCGTATCAATATCCTGCACCCTGACTCTCGGCAAGATGACGAGCCGGGAGTGGGCAGAAAACATGTTTTTCCCATCAAGGAACGCCTGACTCCGGCCCCAATAGAACTGTCCTGCATCATGCAGAGCTTCGGTTAGATCTTGAGAGCGGCTATCAAAACACTCTGGTTGAAACATTTGCACGCCCTGTTGCTCATCAACAAAAAAGCCCCGCTGGATCGGGTAGGCAAAGCGAGTTGCTGCGAACACATATTCGCATTCGCCACTTTTGAGCTTTTCATAACCATCGGCAATATCTTGAGAATGAATTAGCGGCGCTGTGGCATAAATACAGCACACCTCGGTTGGCATGGTTCCCTGCTCTGCCAAAAAGCAGATAGCATGCTGGATGACATCAAGCGTTGGAGTATAGTCACCACTCAAGTGTTCTGGGCGGATAAATGGCACCTCTGCACCACACTTAATGGCGATAGTTGCAATTTCCTCATCATCGGTGGAGACAATGATGCGATCAAAACAGCCGGACTGCTGAGCAGCTTTTATCGAATAGGCAATTAAGGGTTCGCCATGAAACAATCGAATATTTTTGCGGGGAATACGTTTACTTCCACCCCTAGCAGGAATAATTGCTAGCCTCATCCTTAACGCTCTCCTTTACTCTCAAATCCCTAAAAGCGACGTAGCAAAGCCAATGACCACCGGTGTGCTAAGCGCGATAAACAAACTCTGTTGGTGAAATACGTTGAAACGGACTGCGTTCAAATAGGCGCTGGGAAGCCTGATTGTCTAAATGAACCTCTGCCAGCATGGTTTTGTCTCCGTGCCGCGCGACTAAATGTTGCAAAGCAAGAGAGGCAATATGCATCCCCCAGTATGCTTGCCCAACAAAAATCGAAACAACATAGACCTCCTCGTTTCGAATGTGGGTGACGGTATCGAGTTCCAAGCGGACGACCCCCACCAATTGATGGAGCAACTTACTTTCAATCATCATCACATAGTGAGAATTACTGACTAACTGTTTACGCATCCAAACGCTGTGCTCAATAAAACTAGGGGCTCGTGTAGAGTGCGCATATCTTCGAGTCTCAGGTTGCAACTGCCACTGATACACCAATGTGATGTCACCTCTCGTCGCCCGCCTTAGATCGATATCACGAAAGTGGTGTTGGATATTCGCTGCTTTCTGGGTCTTCGCCAGCACCGTTCCCATCAGCAAGCCAAACCTGTTTTTAATGCCGTCACAACGTCGTCAATTTCGCGTTGCGTCATTGATGGAAACAAGGGCAAGCTCAGCGCTTCCTGGTAATACTGCTCTGCCTCAGGACAGTCCCCCGCCCTAAAGCCAAGTTTTTGATAGTAAGGCTGAAGATGAATTGGGATGTAATGAACTTGCACGCCAATGCCTGCACTGTGCAAATGCTCATACAGCGCTCTACGTGATACCGTTTTGCTCTTTACTCGAATGATATAGAGGTGCCATGAAGACTGACTCTCCTTGCTGTATTGTGGGAGCTGCAGCGGCAACCCCGACAACGCTTCGCGGTATTCGTTAGCGATAGCAATGCGCCTATCAATAAAAGCATCCAGCTTTGTAAGTTGCGATAACCCCAAAGCAGCATGGATATCTGACATTCGATAGTTCATGCCAAGCTCTAGCTGCTCGTAATACCAATCACCTTCTGTTTGGCAATGCAGTAGAGATGGGTCTTTGGTCACACCATGGCATCGTAGTCGACCAATGCGTGAGGCGATCTCATCGTCATTCGTCGTCAATACCCCGCCCTCGGCCGTCGTGATAATTTTTACTGGATGAAAGCTAAACACCGTAATGTCACTGTAACGACAGTTACCCACATTCCCACCCTCATAGGTTGCCCCAATCGCATGAGATGCATCTTCAACTAACTTAAATCTGTACTGTTTTGACAGCGCCCAAATCGCCTTCATATCACAGCTAGCACCGGCCATGTGAACGACTATCACGACCTTTGGAAGCCGTCCGCTTAGCTGTGCTTGCTTTAGTTTGGCTTGCAGTTTCTGTGGGCAAATATTGTAGGTTGCTGGATCAATATCAACGAAGTCGACGTTAGCACCGCAAAAACGGGCACAGTTAGCAGAGGCGACAAAGGAGATTGGCGTTGTCCACAACCAATCTCCTTTCGCTAAGTCTAAAGATAAGCAAGCAAGGTGAAGTGCAGACGTAGCGCTGTTAACGGCCACCGAATACTTCACCTTACAGTAATGACTTATCGCCGTTTCAAACATAGGGACTTGGCGCCCTTGAGTAATAGCCTCTGAGCGCAACACATCAATGACACTCTCTATATCCTGAGAGTCAATCGCATGCTTCCCATAAGGAATCATATATTGGCCTCGACTTGGAAATCACTGTCGACATGCTCCTGGATAAGCTGCCTCAAAGCCTCGACGCTTAACCACTGTTCGTTGGTGCCTGAGCTATAACGGAAGCCCTCTGGGGCATGTTTTGCATCATGATGTAATCGATACTGCTCTTCACTGTAACTAAACGAGACCGATGGCAAGATGGCATAGTACTGACCCAAGTCGATAGTGTGGTAAGAGTCAGTATCGGTAATCATCTCCTCATGCATTTTTTCACCCGGCCTAACGCCAATAAACTCCAATTCGCACTCAGGCGCGACGGCTTTAGCTACATCCAGAATTCGATAAGATGGGATCTTAGGTACAAATATTTCACCACCTAAATGATGCTCAAGTGCATACAGCACCATGTCAGCACCTTGTTGGAGAGTGATATTAAAGCGGGTCATTTCTTGATGAGTGATGGGAATAACGCCCTGATGTCGTTTCTCTAAGAAAAAAGGAATCACGCTGCCGTTCGACCCCATAACGTTGCCGTAGCGTACAACACTGAAGCGAATATCCTTGGAGCCTTTAATATTGTTTGCCGCAGTAAACAATTTGTCAGAAGCCAGTTTGGTTGCGCCATATAGGTTAATGGGTGCGCAGGCTTTGTCAGTTGAAAGTGCAACAACATCTCTGATACCTGTCGTCAGAGCGGCTTGAATGACGTTCTCAGCACCTTCTATATTGGTCTTTATACATTCCGTTGGATTGTACTCTGCTGTATCTACCTGTTTGATAGCCGCAGCATGAATCAATACATCGACGTCCTCACAGGCTTGTATCAATCTCGCTCGATCTCTTATATCGCCAATAAAAAAGCGCAACTGCGGATAATCCTGACTTGGATAGCTTTGTCTGAGATGAAATTGCTTTAGTTCATCGCGAGAATAAATGATGATCTTTTTAACCAGGCGATAGCGCTCAAGCAGGGTTTTAATAAGCTGCTTTCCTAAAGAACCTGTACCGCCTGTAATTAGGACTGTTTTGTTATTAAACATCGCGGATCCTCAGTCGTACTAAACTAAAGTTTTAGATAAGTTAGAAAATGACCCGGTCATTTCCACTCTATTTGGCTCATAGCGTCCAGAACGCGTTAAAACACTCGAACCAAGTTCTTCTCAACAATGACACCTTTCAGGGTTTTCCCCGACTGGGCATTGCGTATTGCAATAGTGTCACCCACCAAGCCATCTTCTAGTGCCACGCCATCAGTTTCTAAACTGAATGTGTTCGAATGGTAAATCAGGTTAACTGGCAGGCCTTTTTCAACATCATAATCAAGATAAAAGCGCTTCGCGGTGAGGACATCTCCTACCCGCACCGTGCGCCGAAGCTTACTGCCTATTAGATGTGTGGCGTCGAAAAATACGCTCTCCGCTTTCTTCAATGTCACCTTGGCAAAACGAATATCTTCTGGTTGCAAACGATATCCTTTTTTCATCGCTCTGCCTGCCGTGGCAACATGGATTGTTAAAGAAGAGGTTGATGTTGCAGAAAGCTTCCACCCGAGGGTTGGGCAGCGCACAAACCACTTTACGGTACCTAAGGTGATCTGCTTGTTTACTGAAATACGAGGCTCTATCGGGCAAGGTGCGACGTGTTTTAACGCTTTGGAAAACCGCATTTTTACCTCGAGTTCATGAGGGTGCGGATAGCGGCTATCCATCACTGTAGCGATCTTAGCGGTGATTCTTTGGGTCAGCTCTTGCTCTGTTGTCTCTGCATGGGCTGAGCCCAGGGATAAAACAGCCAACACACTTAACACCATTAAAAGCATACTTAGTCGATAGTTAGACATTGATCTTCAACTGCTGAGCCCCCATCGCCTCTTCCATGGCTTGATGTTGCATCACCATTAGGCTGCCTTGCCTGGCAAGCTTGTGCTTGCACATATGTACACGTCTTTCGATTTGACTATCCAAGTCCGCAACTCGGCGCTGCAAATCGCCTTTGAGACGCTGTTGAACCGCTTTAGCATATTGGCGATTAGTGCAACCTAAACGCTTAGCAAGAGAGAAGCGTTTGGTGTCGGCTTCGGCCATCTGGTAGGACAGTGACAGTATGGTGTCGTTAAGCGCTTCGAGGGAGTGATATTCCCCTTTTAGTATCGCCAGCCTCACCTCATCAAGACGCTCTGATAACTGCTTGGACAGGCGCAAAATCGCTTGGCCGTAGTGTAGGTAGCCAACAATAATTTTCTTATTTTCCATGGTCTAACCTCGCGATCACTTTGGCTAACTCATCCATATCAAATACCAATTCTCCAGAGACAATTTGCGCTTTGATTTGCTCTACTTTCGCCGCGTCAATATCCTCCATCCCCTCAAACAGTGTCTTACCACTTTCTAGCAATGCCACCTCATGCTGTGACAAATTAACTTGCTTAACTCGAGTCTTATGGTCTTGCTCCGTTTTCTTCTGCTGCACCGCATCGATTTGAGTGTTCGGCACGATGTACTTAATATTGTCGACCTTGATGTTGCTCATAACCCATACCCATCTCTGTTGGCCTCTACTAGGCTATAACGGCAACAAATCAGACCCATTTCAGTTTTTTCTCAATAGCTTGATGACATTGTCACGGCTTGGTCCTTGAAAACTATCGTGAATAGAGCGCAGTGACTTTTGAGGACTTTCTGCCACCTGCTGTTTGAAACTGCCAATGTCTCTTAACTCCGGATGAGAGCAAAACGCAATCAATTGATTGGCTCTCTCTTTCTTGAACTTAAGCACTTTTGAAAGCGCCAAATACATTTTGTTTACCCGCTCCAACACTCGCTCGATTTGCGCCAACGCACCGGACTCATTGACCATCAATTGGGTGATGTTCTCTACGACAGGTTGCAGCGTATTCACTGCAACAGCGATCGGTGCACCTTCGGCATAACGCCCGCCCTGACCGGAGACAAAAACCTGGCCATCCCACTTGCGCCAATCGCTGTCAGTCATGCCAATCACTAGCTCTTGGTTTTGATTCAATCGCAGTTGCAGCTTGGCAAACGCAAACATCATTTTGAACTGCTCTAGGAGTACCTCGCGATCTTCGGTACGTTCGAAGGCCAGCGCGACCAAACGATGGTTGATGTAGAGTGATACCACTTCATCTCGATAGCGCTCTCTATCCATATCAAGACCTGGCACAGTAAACTCAATCAGTGGCGCATCAACCTGCACTGGCGCAAACGTCGAATCCAACACATGGCGGCCAAACAACTGCTTGTTATTCCACGACATGACGTTTTTTTTAATCACATCAATTTGGTTGGCCTGCGAGGGTGTATATTGCGGCAGCTCAGCTAAACGCTTGAGTTTGAGTAGCTCACTAGCCGACTTTCGAAGTGCCTCTCCTGCCAGGATTAGCTGGCTATAGCCTTTGTGCGACTCCGACACTTCGGCAATCAGCTTTGGGCGCTCATGTAGGTTGAGGTGAACCATTTGCTGACCAAGCACCACCGAGCGATTTGGTCGATTTTCTAGTTTTTCTGGTCGACGAATACGCCCTGCCGTTGCTGAGCTTACCTCTGATTTGCGCAATCCTATGCCGGTTAACTTCATAGCCTTTCCTTAGCTTTGTCTTAGATTTTTCTCAAAAACCATTAGATAAAAGCCCACTAAGTGAGCCTTGGTTCATTCGCAAAGTTGAGTTTGATTTCCCCTTCAGCCTGCAGCTCTTTGACAATATCAATGATGGCTTTACGAGCTTGCTCAACCTGACTCACAGGCACCGCACCGATACGCACTAGGTTCTCTTTTAGCTCGGTGGAGA
The DNA here is from genome assembly GCF_052879755.1 of Vibrio sp. DNB22_10_4. NCBI lineage: Bacteria > Pseudomonadati > Pseudomonadota > Gammaproteobacteria > Vibrionales > Vibrionaceae > Vibrio > Vibrio sp. DNB22_10_4. Next base: position 81,438 of record NZ_JBNNXW010000011.1, read on the forward strand.
CTCGCTGTGGCATGGAGTTAATGATGTAAAGACGACATTCCTTGTTAGTGCCTTTCAAGGCAAAAGCCCACTGCTCTAAACTCACTCTCTCGTTTATGACGTTGATGGTTTCAAGATCTTGGTTAAACAGGGTAAAGAAATCGAACATGGCTTCTTCCACCAGCTCGGCGGTCTGCTTGTCTTTATCGTGAAGATACTCAAACAGCTCATTTTTATTGCCTGAATAACGGTTAATGAGATTGGCGACGACTTTCGAGCCTTGAAGGCTGGATGACCCACCGCTGTGATAGTTAATTTTGCAACGGTCGATTAAGTCTTTAAGGGTTTCCATCAGTCCAGAGGTCAACACCTGTGTTTTGGATATCTGCAAGATCAATTCATGGCACTCTTTCTCAGCGTATTCGTCCATCACTCGGCCGCTGTACTCTAGCGGCAAGTGGGCAATCAAAAGCGCTTGTAAATTGATGTGCTCTTTTCGTAGGTCGTTGACGAGTAGCTCCGGTGGTATCCAAGCCAGTTTCTCTGCATGTGAGCGAATTTCATCACCGTAGATTTCAGAGACCAAATCACGCGCCAAATTCCCATTGAGGGTTTTCTCAAGCACATTGGTGATGTAGTTTCGTGTCCCGCCTAAAATGCCAGAGTGCTTACGAAAATCATCAAAGAAGCCATTCAAAGAGACCATGGCATCGGCCGCTTTGATGTCTTGCATTTTACTCATGGAATGGGTGATCTGTTTGATCTCCTCGTGAGTGAATCCCTTGAGCACTTCGGCGCCAATATCTTCGCCCATGCTCAGCACGAGCATCGCGACGCCATCCACTGATTGATAGGTTTGCTTGTCATCCATGTTGGCTCACCTTATTCATTAAACGTTTAATAGAAGATTGTCCTAGGCTTGGATCCAGGTGCGTAAAATTTCCGCCACTCGGTTTGGATCCTCTTTGGCAATTAACTTCAAATGTTGGATTTGTACTTCTAAAGGACTGTCGGCAGAAGGCAGATTGTCATCCAGCGCCCTTATCCCTGTGGCATCAATACCGAGCGCTTCCAATTTGGACTGCATCGCCGCTTCTGCATCACGCTCTTCTTTGGTAATGAGGGTGTCGTAGTCCATGCTTTCCGCGTCTTGCTCTTCACGTTCAGCCGACTTGGTGAGGTATTGCGCCAGAGGTTTCAGTACCACCATGATCATCAAGCCGCTGAGCATCACGCCCAGCAAATATTTAAGGGGCTGCATGATGTTCATATTCTCAAACCAGGGCACTTGCGCTTGCTCTGGTATAGCGGCAACCACAAAAGGAAAATGAGTGATATGAATGTTATCGCCCCGCTGGGCATCAAAGCCGATGGCTGAGCGCACGACGTTCTCAATATTTCCGAGCTCTTCCGGTGTCCAAGTTTGGCTTGGGTTAGCCATATCATTGACCACCACCGACACAGAAAGCTTATTGAGTACCCCTTGTTGGTGCTGGACATGGCGAATCTTGCCGCTCACAGCGTAGTCGCGGGAGGTTTCACTTCGATTGACCGTTGAATTAGGGTCAGGTTGTTCTTCCGCGTCAGTAACCGGCGGGGTATTACTTAACGCGCCCGGAATCCCCAGCGCCATAGAGGACTCGTTGACGTCATTAAGTAAGGTTTCTTTGCGCACAACTGGGTCGGCATAGATTTCTTCGGTTTCTTCTATTTTGGAAAAGTCGATGTCGCTGGCAATCTGTACCCGGAAGTTGCTAACGCCAAGAATAGGGGTGAGCATATCGGTCGCTTGAGCGACTAAGGTGCGCTCGACATTACGTTTATAGTCGGTTTGTTTACCCGATGTGACAGTAATATCGCCAACGGTGGCATCGTTGGAGAGTAAACGGCCGTGTTGATCAACCACTCGTACGTGTTCAGATTTAAGACCAATCACCGCGCCAGACACCAAATTGATGACGGACTCCACTTGTGTCGGCTTCAAGTCCATCCCATTGATGATATGCACAATGACCGAAGCTCTGGGCTGCTCTGCTTCTTCACGCATAAACAAGCTTTCTTTGGGGATTGCCAAATGTACTCGAGCCAAACTTACCGCGCTCATGGTGGTAATACTGCGCGCTAACTCCCCTTCAAGGGCATGTCGATAACGAGCATTTTCCATGAACTGGCTTTCGCCAAGCCCCTTGCTGCTATCTAAAGAATCAAAGCCACTTGGCAGTTGCTCCTTCAAGCCTTTCGATGCCAACACCATACGAATTTTAGCGACATCACGCTCTGGTACCAGGATTTGCCCATCATCTTGACTTAGTTGATAACGTATCGCTTCTTCATCCAGCATTTGTAAGATTTGGCTAGAGTCATAGTTGGATGACTTGCTGTAGAGCGGGCGAAACCGCTCAGTTGACGTCCACAGCATAATAACGATGATGGCGGCAGTAATTGTCGCAAAAATAGTGATGATGATGACGTTACGCTGCGAGCTCTGCCAAAAGCTCGATAGCCAGCCCGATGCTTTGCCAAGGCGCTCTTTCGCTGCCCCTAAATTGTTAGCAAGCGCGGGCTTGTTCTCCACCTCTGTTGCCATATGCAGTCCCTAGCCTAAATGGGCATTTTGATGATGCTTTCGAAATTCGACACCATCTTGTTGCGCACCTGCATCAGTGCATTAAATGACAAGCCCGCTTTTTGCGACGCAATGGTCGCACCCAATAAGTCATCGCTGTGTCCAAGCTCTACGGCGGTCACTCGCTCTGATGCGTGTTGCTGGTAGGTGTTCACGGTATCCAGTACCCCTTTCAGCGCTTTACCAAAATGCAGGCTATTGTCTATCGCCGAGCTCTCTGTAACCTTTGCCACCGACGTCGAGCTTGGGACATTGACGTTAGGCGTAGAGAGCGGATTGGCTGCAATCGTTGAATGCTGAGCCATCTTTTCCAGCATCTCTTGCTGAAACGCTATCACATTGATTTTGTCCATCTAGTCTCCAACTTCCTTGTGAGGCAACGGTATCAAACTGTCGCGTGTCTATTTTCGTACCAAGCGAATTTCCACTCGGCGATTTTTATCACGCCCCTCTGGGGTCGCATTATCGTATTTAGGGTAGCGATCGCCGTGACCACGGATCTCTATCATCGATTTGGAAACGCCATTTTCAACGAACCACTCAGCAACATCTGACCCCCTCTGTTTTGAGATCTGTAAATTGGCCACTGAGTCCCCTGAGTTGTCGGTGTAACCATCAATAAGTACTCTGACGATTTTGTTATCACGCTTAATGAGAGCGCTGATGTCATTGATGATCTGCTTTTGGGTCGCGGTAAGCTGAGTCGAACCACGAGCAAACAACAACTCAACTTGGCGAGCGTGCTGAAAATTCACTGGCGGCAAGGCAAAACGACACTGATTAAACTCACTCAATGCTCGATTAAAATGTGTGGTCGGGAAATAGACATCAAAGTCCATCGCATTAACGTTAAACCATGCACCGCCAGCCATGTCGGCCAGAAGCAAGTCAGCACCATCTCGCGTCACCAGCCGTGTTCCACGCTGACGTACATTCTCTATGGTGGTGGTCGAATAAGATTTGGCGATCCCCCACACAGGTTCCGTGGTGTTAAAAGACGTCGATTTCGGCAGAGCACGCACGCCGCGTTTCTCAACTCCGACTTCCAACGGCTGGGATGCGACCAAAGAAAACTGCACTCGAAATCCCGTATGGGGATCGCTTGCCGCCAGTATGCAACGGTCAACACCGGACTCGAACTGCCACTGCACCGCATCAAAAGGCACAATGTACTTTTGAGCAAGACCCATACTTGGCCAAATCAACAGGCCAATCATGGTGAGGTGAGTAAACAAAGCCAGACGTTTCATCGCTTCCCCTAAGTCAAATCAAATGCTAAATCAGATCAAACAGTGAGATACCTGAGACTCGCGCAAAGGTTTTTTGCGTTGCTTCAAGAGCAATCATGCCTTGATTCAACTCTGTCGATGCTCCGGCATAGTCCAGCTCTTCCAAACTGGTGGTCACCGTTTCAGCAAAAAACACCATATCGATGCTGGTCTCTTTCTGCCTATCTAATGAATTGTACTGACTACCAATATCCGTCAAAGATTGCAGCAAGGTCTGGTGCACCTGTTGATTACTGTTCAACGCCGTATCGAGCGCAGTTTCAAATCCAGCGGTGGCTGAATCAAGCTCAGCAATCGCCGCATCGAGATCAGTAAAAATGGCATTGCTTCCTATCACATCGGCAATAGTAAAGTTGCTGTTCACATATAGATCATCACCCACTTTGGTTTGGCGATAATCTCCGTTGGCGTTGAAGACATAGCTGACCGTATCAATCGCCGGGTTGAAAATGTCGGTACCAGAGAACAAATAACTGCCATCGTTCTTTTGATTGAGCGTGGTTAGCATCTCCGCCTTAAGAGAATTCAGCTCCAATACAATCCCCGCTCGACTCTCCGTATCTAACGTGCCGTTTTTACCCTGCAACAATAGCTCGTTAACTTGCTGAGACAGCTCTTCAAGCGTGTTGATGTTGGTTTCATAACGGGTCAACTGCGACTGAACATTCTCAATGTTGCGTTGATACTGCTGGTTATCAGAGATGTTCTTTTTCAATCCCTCAAGGCGCACTGCAGCAATGGGATCATCAGAAAGGTGATTAAGCTTTTTGCCAGTAGACATCTGCTCAAACACTCGATTGAGGCGAATATTATTATCCATTAATGCGCGCTGCATGATGGAGTTAAACTGTGAGTCGGTCACACGCATAAACGCTCTCCCTAGAAGGCTTGCAATAAGGTTTGAAACATTTGATTCGCCGTACTTATCACCTTCATATTGGCTTCGTACGCATTGAGATAGAGCAGCATGTTGGCGGCCTCTTCATCGGAGTTAACCGCACTAACGCTGTCTCTTATCACTTGGGCATCATCTAAACTGATTTGCGCGGCCGCCGATTCACTTTCAGCTTGGCGGGTAAATATACCAATGTCGCCCAAAAGCCCTGAGTACGCGCTATACAGTGTTTTCCCTGTGACAGAGCCAATGCTTAGACTCTTTTGCGACAACATGGAAAGCTCGGTAAGCTTGCTGCCATCTCCGGGCGCATTTGGGTTTGCGGCAAAGGCAAGCTTCTCCGGTGTCAGGTTGGGATTGATAGCAATTGAGGATGCTTCACTACCTGGGGTGACAATAAATAGATCGCTATCAGGGCTATTGAGCTGAGTTCCATCGAGTACATAACCACCATCAAGCACGGTGTTGACCTCTGTGCTTAGCGCACTCGCCATATCGTCCAATAGCGCTTTTATGGGTTCATATTGTTCGGTTTTTAGTGCGGCAATCGCGCCCATCTCGCCGCCTAAAGAGGCATCGACCGGGGTAAGCATCGACTGAAATTGAATATTAAGATCGGTGCTGTAGGGATCGCCGCTACTCAAATCACGTTCCAGCGTCGCAGAGTAACCGTTAATGACCATTGGCTGTCCATTGGGTGTAGACACCTCAACGCCACCAGACTCTAAATAGATAACCTGAATGTCCACCGACTTAGCTAACTCATTAAGATGTTTATCCATCGAATCTTGAAGCCCTGACACACTCTTTCCGAGCAGCGCATCTTCTTGCAGCTGGGTATTGAGTTTGGCGATGCTTTCTAGTTGACTGTTCACATTGGTGACCAAGGCACCATAGCGCTCACTTTGTGCCGCTTGCTGCTGATTTAACTGTGTAGAGACAGCGTTAAACTGCTGCGCCAGCGCACTGGCGTTCGTCAATACTTGCTGGCGAAACGCCAAACTCTCCGGGGACACGCTGGCTTCATCAATGGCGGCGAAAAAGTTGTTTAGCCCAGAGGTCAAACTTAAGCCTTCGGCGCCAAGCATGTTTTCCAGGTTCGATAAACCCTCAAAGTAGGTTTGACTGTACTGGGCAAGCTCATTCGATTCGCGCAGGCGATTAATACTCGACTGCTCAGCAATTCGAATCACACTGCCCACTTCAACCCCGCCACCAAGGTTAATACCATTGACGAAGTTTCCAGACGACGTGGCATTAAAACTAACGATCTGCCGACTATAACCAGGCGTGTTCACGTTCGCGGTATTCTGTGCCGTGGTGTTGAGTGCGACTCGATTGGCAAGCACACCCGAAAGTCCAATGTTGACCATGCCCATTAGCGCAGTCCTCCAAGATTAGTGACCGTATGTAGCGCAGCGCTATGATGTGCATCTGCTCGCGCTTGTTCGTTGCTTGTATTCAAGAGGGAGCGCGCTTGATTGGCGCCATCAGTGGGCACTCGTGATGCCAGCTGCTGATAAATCATTTCCGCGAGACCAAATTGAGACTGGCGACTGATAGTTTGTGCAAGCTGCGCATCTAGCATGCCTTGAAACAGGTTTGACGATTTGGTGGAAAGTGGGTTGTCTTCATTACTCAAGGCTTCACTGGCAGCACGCATGCGCTTAAGCATAGACTGGATAAACAGCGCTTCGAACTGCTGCGCCGCTGCCATCAAACCCTGTTGACTGTTGTCGTATTTAAGTGAGGTCAGAGATTGCTGATCGAGATAAAACGATTTATCCGACACCGAAGAACTAGGCTCTTGAGAGGTGCCAGTTATTGCCTGGTTGGTTTTTTCTGCTGGCTTGGCTTCAATCTGCTTGACGATGTCGACAAACGCCTCGTTGTTATTTTTAAGCAGTTCGATGGGTTGCAACAAAGGTCGCGCCGCATTGGAAGACACCTTCACATCATGATTTGCAAAAGCATCCAGCACCGAGCTTTTATGGATAATCGCGAGGGCATTAGAATCAATCATATCACCACCAATTCCCCGTTAATCGCACCAACTTCGTCCAGCGCCTGTAAGATCTGCATTAACGCTTCTGGCGTCGCGCCAATGTTGTTAATCGCATCGACGATCTCTTGCAAATTGGTGCCTGGTGGCCAAACCATGGTGGTGCCATCATCTTCATCTACGGCAATTTGAGTGTTTTGCACAATAGCGGTTTCGCCTGCGGTATTAAACGCCCCACCAGGTTGCGAGACTGACTCAGATTCCAAAACCGTTACGGTAATACCGCCTTGGCTTACTGCCGCTTCACTGACCGTAACACGCTGGCTTATCACCACAGTACCGGTGCGTGAGTTGAACACCACTTTCGGTGACTTACGACCTTCTTCTATTTCCAGCTCTTGGATCATGGCAACAAACATCACCCTATCTTCACTGTCGATGGGCGCGGATATTTCCACCTGGCCTTTATTGAGCGCTTTAGCCACCTGACCACCAAAGGTTTGGTTAATGGCCTTAGAGATGTTCAGCGCAGTCTCATAATTTGGGTGTCTCAGTTGCAAACGAATCGTTGGGTCACGATCGACTCCCGTAGAAATAGCGCGCTCCAACGTCGCACCATTGGGTATACGTCCAACTGTTGGCGTATTGCGAGTCACGCTGGTGCCATTTTCGCCCGTCGCATTGAAGCCACCAACGACCAGACTGCCCTGAGCCACGGCATAAACCTCCCCATCAATACCTCGAAGGGGAGTCAAAAGCAGTGTTCCGCCGCGTAGACTTTTGGCATCACCTAATGAAGATACGGTCACAGAGACCAACTGACCCGGCCCCATATGCGGCTCAATAACAGCAGTAACGCTCACTGCCGCGACGTTTTTCAGTTTCGGGTTGGTTGAATCATCGAGCTGTACCCCGAATTGCTTGATCATATTCACCACTGATTGCTGGGTGAATTTAACTTGAGATTTGTCCCCAGAGCCATCCAGCCCTACAACTAAGCCATAGCCAATGAGCTGGTTTTGTCTGTCTCCATACACATCAGCCACTTCTGAAATCGGGCGCGCAGCGAGCGTTTCCATGGTCATCAGAAGCAGTGCTAGTATTCCCAACCAGCGGACGACTCTCGCCAAAAGGCAAGACATGGAACGTGAAGATAGCCTATCTGTCATATTCATTAGAATGGCATCCATGGTGAGGTAAAGAACTGAGTCAACCAACCTGCGGTATTACTGTCGGCAAACGCACCGCGCCCAGCATAAGTAATACGAGCATCGGCAATGCGCTGTGACGACAAGGTATTGTCTGCTTGGATATCATCCACTCGAACGTTACCTGTCAGTCGGATGTATTCATCCCCTTGATTGAGCTTGAGCCACTTTTCACCGCGCACTCTCAGCACCCCATTTGGCAGCACATCGTACACTGTTACTGTAATAGAACCGGTCAGGCGGTTACCTTGAGTCGATGCGGCTGCGCCATCAAAGTCACGGGAAGCTTCCAGTGATGCTGCGCCTTCAGCGTAAGTCGTTGAGCCTAAGGTTGGAGCGGCAACAGCAACATTGGACTCTTTGCCAAACTGAGTGGAGGCACTTTTATCCGACTCGGTCTTCTCGTCTAACACCACTGTCAAAATGTCTCCAATTCGGTAAGCTCTACGATCTTGAAACAGCGTCATCGCGGTTTTTCCCGTATATAAACTGCCTTTACTGACACGGGTCACCTGATAATCCAGATCTGGCGGAGCGTAAGCCTCATCATCAGGAGATGGAGGGATAAACTCTTGCTGACGACCCGCGCAGCCTGATAGGTTGATCACCAACAGCGCCACCACCGCCAGAAAATAAATGGCGCCGATTGCATGTCGCTTCTCTATCACGCCGGATGTCTTGGGCGCTTGCTCGTCTTGCTTAGCCATACATCCCCCTACCTCGATACTGCCGCTCTGCTCAATGCTGCTGGTCTATGTGTTAAGACTGCTGTGCGATGTATTGCAGCATTTCATCTGCCGCACTGACCATCTTGGCGCTCATTTCGTAAGCACGCTGTGTTGCAATCATGTCGACCATCTCCTCGACAACTTGCACATTGGATCCCTCTAACGCCCCCTGCTTGAGCTGACCTGAGCCCTCTGTCCCCGCCACCAGTTCTACTGCTTCGCCAGAGCCCTCAGTTTCAGCAAACAAATTACCGCCCTGCGCAGCAAGACCGGCGGGATTCATAAACTTCACTATGGTAATTTGCCCAAGTGCTTCTGGATTTACCTGACCCGGAATGGTTGCTGTCGCCACGCCATCAGCGGTAATGCTGACTAAGGTCGCTTCTGGCGGCACGACAATTTCTGGGATTAACGGGTAGCCTTGAGTGTTGACTAGCTGGCCGTCTGAGTTAGTGTGAAATTGACCATTTCGGGTATAGAGCAGCTCACCATCTGAGTTTTCAATTTGGAAGAAACCATCACCCAAAATAGCGATATCGAATTGTTGGTTGGTGTTTTGAACATTGCCTTGGGTAAAGACTTTTTCAGTACCGACCACACGAACACCATTACCCAGTTGTATCCCTGTTGGGTGTTCATTGAGCTCAGTGGTTTCAGTGCCCGCTTGTTTGTCGACGCTATAAAACAAGTCTTCAAACACCACGCGGTCACGTTTAAACCCTACCGTGTTGATGTTGGCAAGGTTGTTGGAAATCGCGGTCATCTTGGCATCTTGTGCCGCCATCCCAGTTTTTGATATCCATAATGCGCTGTGCATAACAGCCTTCCTTAAGCTTTAAGTAGCTTGTTTCCAATTTGAGCAATTTCGTCCGCCGACGCCATCACTTCAATTTGCATCTCATACTGGCGAGTGAGTGACATAATGCTCACCAACTCTTCCAAGCTGGAGACGTTACTGGCCTCCAAATATCCCGATCGAACCTGAACGGTAAAATCCTCACCGAGCTCGTCACCGCTTTTTGCCACAAAGTGGCCACTGGCGTGCATGGTCATTTGCTCATATTCTGGCTTCACCAATTTCAATGCGCCCACTTCCAGCGATGCTTCACCGCCAATTGGCGTAACAGAGACCAATCCGTTGCTGCTGATAGACACAAATTCAAAATCTGGCAGCACCATAGGCCCTTCGGTTGACATCACACGTCGCCCTCCGAGATAAAGCTGCCCTTGACCATCGAGGCGAAAGTTCCCCGCCCTGCTATAGAGCTCCGCCGGTTCATTCTCCAAACCTTCAAGGGTAAAAAAGCCGTCACCATTTATAGACACATCAAGCGGCCTGTCAGTGCGAATATCTTCCCCTTGGCTAAAGTTGTTCACGGCAGAATTGGTGCGTGAGGTTACCGAGGTTAAAAAGCCAGAACCATCAAGACGCATAGGTGTAGAGTGCTCCATCAAAGCTTTAAAGCCTATGGTGTCGGCGTGAGAAAGATTATTGGCACGCACGTGCTGAGCGAGCATAGTTCGCTCAGCACCTTTCGCGGCGCTAAACAGTATGGGGTTCATAATTTTACACCACGTTGAATAGTGCTTGAGTCAACTGATCTGACGTCGAGATAGACTTGGTGTTGGCTTGATAGTTGCGCTGGGCTGTCATCAATGCCACCAGCTCAGAGGTGAGATCCACATTTGACCCCTCCAGTGCCCCTGAGGTTAAATCGCCAAATACGCCACTACCGGCCGTACCGAGAACCGGAGTTCCGGAACTAAAGCTTTGCAGCCAAGCGGTATCACTGGTTTTAATCAAGTTTTGAGGCGAGGCAAAGTTCGCTAGCACAACCTGACCCTGAAGCTGAGATTGACCATTGGTGTAAGTCGCATAAATCTTGCCATCGTTTTCCATACGAACGCTGGCATAGTCGCCAGAGGTATAGCCATTCGGGCTGTTCTTAGATACCACAAAGTCACTGCCGTATTGGGTGATATTGGCAAGACTGACGTTGATATTGAGGTTGTTAGCAACAGGGGCAAGAGTGACCGGAATGTTATATCCACCGTCGGCAGTCAGTGTATTACTACCGGCGGCTAAATCTAACGTGCCATCACTACCAAAAACCACGGTTTCAACGTCTGCTGCATCTGCTACGCCACTACCATCGAGATCGGCTTGCACCCCGTCGACATAAACATAGAGATTCCATTCATTAGTATTGGCCGTTTTGACAAAATACTGGCTCACTGTGTGAGGGTTACCTAATGAATCAAATACAGGAGTTGTGTAAGAATGGTTGTAGCTATTGGAATCGGTTGGGTCAAACGTACCGCTGGTAGGCACACTCTCTCTTGCATCGAGATTAGCCACAAAATCAATGCTATCTGTCGCTTTAGCTTGCAATGACGCGGTACTAATTTGCACCGTGCCGACAGAGCCCAACATTAAATTGTTGTTAGCATCGACCGAATACCCTTTGAGCGCAGCACCATTGTTGGCCATGATCTGCCCATCCGCATTCATGTTAAAAATCCCTGAACGGGTATAAAGGGTTTGTCCTTTGTTGTCTTCGAGCACAAAAAAGCCATTGCCGCTTAAAGCCATATCTAAGGAACGACCTGTCCCCGTTACTGTGCCACTTTTCTCGAAGTTTTGTGAAACACCCACCACTTCAACACCGCCCGCTTCGCTACCACTGTACACAGAGGCAAACTCGGTGCGTGACTCTTTAAAGCCTGTGGTTGATACATTAGCAATGTTGTTTGAGATGGTATTGAGCTCTGAGTTAGAAGCGTTTAACCCACTCAATGCAATACTAAAACTCATAATGTCATCCTCTTCATTCCATAAAGAGGCTATCTCCTGGCTCTAAGTCCATAGGAGTACGACAGCCGTCATCTTACCTAATCGAGCGCGAAAAAAAGGTGCGCAAAAACGTTAACTAAACAGCGAAAATTACCAGTAGCCGCGCGGCAGTTCATCAATTCTGCGCAAACGCCGCTACTTCATAAAAGGCTACTTTGCCGATACCTTGCACCTGCAACTGACTGGCGCCATCAAGTGCCGGCGTGGTCACTTGTTCTACCACACCGTGCTGGAAAATCGTTGGTGAATAATTTTGACCGCTGTCTACACTCACTCGCATTTGATAGCGGCCATTAAGCTGATGCTGGTCGGCATCGATGGTAAAGCCCACCTTACCCGCCGACTTTGAACCAAGCGGTATCACGGTCACATTGCCAGTACTATCTAACAGCTCAATCGTCACAGTGTTCGACGGTGCTAACAGCTCAATGTAACCTTGATTGCTGCTGCCAGGGCTCATCTCTAGCTGATCACTGCGCACAGTGACATTTTTATCCACCAAGTTTGCTGTGCTGAGCACCTGTAAGTTGTCCAACATCGCCGTGTTGGACTGCATCAATTGCACCAAATTCTCGGTGCTCTCAACCTGTGAGAACTGCGCCAACTGAGCAACATACTCAGTCCCATCCGTTGGGTTGAGGGGATCTTGATTCTCAATTTGCGCCACCATTAAGGTGATGAACTCGTTTTTTAACGCCTCACCACTGTTTGGATTAACTTGCGGTGCGGCGCTTGATGCGGACACAACGCTGTTGACCTGAGCTGCCCCTGATATCGTAGCCATGTTTTGCCTACCTACTTAATTTGCTGGTTGCTATTAGAACAGCGATCAGTTACGCCACAATCCAAGCAAGGATTGCTGCATCGACTTGGCATTGCCTAGCACTTCCACGCTCGCCTCAAAGCTACGCGTTGCGGACATCATATCTGCCATTTCATTGACCACATTAATCCCTGAGTAATACACATACCCTTGGTCATTCGACAGAGGATTGTCTGGCTCGAATCGCTCCTCGGTGACCGAGGGTACTTCAATCACATCAGCGACCCGAATTGGCACAATACCTTGGTGACTGCCCTGAAGGCGCCCCTGATGAAGCGACTGAGTCGCATCAAATTGGTTGTAGATGGATGAGAAGATAGGCTTTAGCGGTTTGTAGACCTTAGCGGGATCGCCCGACACCGAGTCTGCATTCGCCAAGTTACTGGAGATGGTATTAAGCCGAACGGTCTGAGCCGTCATTGCTGACCCAGCCGTCTCATATATTCCGAAAAAAGACATAGTATCCCTACTCTAGTTAGCCAATTTCACTCATTGTTGACGTTGTTATGTATTTTTCTCTGGCTGTAGGTGCAAAACATGACACCCACTTGGATTATTTCCACACTCTTTGGTGTTTCGCAAATTGTTGTTTTGTAAATTGGTGCTTTATAAATTAGTTCCTAATGAAACATCCCGCCGTGTAATTCTGTCGATTTGAATGACAGCCCAATCGCTACTGGCCTTTAATCGCGGTCTTCAAACCATTAATTTTCGATTGTAAAAACGCGAGGCTCTGATGATAGTCCATTACGTTTTTCGCAAACCGTGCTTGCTCTGCCTCTAACTCGACAGTGTTACCATCACGAGTCCGTTGAACCGGTATTCGATACAGCATTTGGCTATCAATTTGCCAGGTTTTTCCAGTACCTATGCCAGACATGATGGCATCAAACGAGACATCAACGGCCTTATAATTTGGGGTATCAACGTTGGCGATGTTCGAGCTCAGTACAGAGGCTCTGTCTAACCTAAACTGCACCATTTGGGGATGTATCCCCAGCGCCTGATCCAAATCAATCATGTTCATTCCTCACAGTACCAATGCCCCTTGATGTCTCCACTTTAAGCCTCGCTGCCGTCAGATAAATCGCTAGAGCAATCACTCCGAACTTAAATTATATAAATTTGAAATGGAAACCCTTTAACCTATAGTTAATGTTAATTGTCGTGTCAAACTTGAGAACCAACCCAAAAACATAAAAGGAAAACTTGACATGGATAGAATTTTATATACCGAATTTGGAAATCCAAACGTCAAAATGCGCAAGTTTTTACTCAAACATACCAACCATTTTTCTAATGAAGTGATTGACTTATTCAAGTTCAACTTCGCTGGAAAAAACACCAAAGTGACGTTTGCTGAAGCAAGCCATTATCCTGAAGAATCGGTGAAGGCGGTGCTCAACATCGAAGAGTTTGGCAATATTTTTTTCTATATCGAGCCGCAAAACTTAGACCTGTTACTGCACAAGCACCTCAATAGCGATGAACAAACAAAAATAACCGCCCAATCTATTGCGGACTTAACACAGACTCACAATCGCTTGTTCCAAAAGTTTTCCATGGCACTTGCCAACATCATGACGGCTGACGCCAAACACTACCTACTCGACAACACTGAACACGAGCCGTCCAACGTTGGGGTCAACATTGTTTTTCGTGTCGATCATCAAGAGATAGCGATCACCATCATGATCGACGATCGCTATGTGAAGAAGCTACGGGAAATGCTCGGCAACAATGAAACCTTCGATAGAGACGAGATCCTCAACACCCTACGCTACCAACCTGTTGAGCTAGGTTGTGTGCTGTTAACGGGTCAGTGCACCTTGCACGAGCTGTCAAAATTGGCACCGGGTGATGTACTGCCTTTAACGCTATGTAAAAACCTCACCATCAAGGTCAACGGACATCCGACCTTTTTTGGCAAACTGCAAACCATAGACTCAGAGCTGGGAGTGAAGATCGATGGCTGAAAACAAACCAACGCGAGACCTCGACGTCTCCATCGAAGACATGAACCTACAAGATGAACTGCCTGATCTCGACGATTTAGATTTGGATCTTGACGATCTCGAAGACGAAGAACTGCATACCAGCGAGAGTTCGCCGGCAAGCAGTGTGAACCTGCTAAAAAGTATTCCGGTCGATATCACCGTTGAGGTTGCTCGTAAGACTCTGATCTTGGATGAGCTGCTCAACCTCAAATCAGGCAGTGTTGTTATGCTAGAGAAACACGAAGGCGATCCTGTGGATATTAAAATTAACGGCACCTCTTTTGGCACCGGTGAGATCGTGTCTAAAAATGGCCAGTATGGTGTCAGGCTGCTTAGCATTATTAAAAAGCCAAGTCAGTAGGTAAGCGCTCATGACACGATCAATGCGAATCGCACTAAGGTTGGTTGGTTGTTCAATGCTTCTAATGCCCTACCTCGCGAACGCCGAAGGGCTGACCATTTTAACCGAGACTCAAGGTGACGATGGCACAGAATACAGCGTGAAACTGCAAATTCTGATCCTGATGACTCTGCTAAGTTTCGTGCCTGCGTTTGTCATCATGTGTACCAGCTTCACTCGCATCGTGATTGTGCTTGCCATTCTTCGTCAAGCTCTGGGCTTGCAGCAAACCCCGCCCAATCAAGTGCTGGTCGGCATTGCGCTCATTTTTACCCTGCTCATCATGCGCCCGGTATGGACAAAAATCTACGACGACGCCTACGTGCCCTATAGCAATGGCGAAGCTACCTTGATTCAAGCACTCAAAACCGCCGAGAAGCCGCTGCGGCGCTATATGCTCGACCAAACTCAGCGCAAAGCGCTAGAGCAAGTCACCAAGATCGCTGGTGAAACCAAAATCGCTGACGAGGAAGCCATCCCTTTTCTTATTCTTTTGCCTGCCTATTTGCTCAGCGAACTCAAAGTGGCCTTTCAGATAGGCTTTATGTTGTTTTTGCCATTTCTAGTCATCGACCTTGTCGTTGCTTCGGTATTGATGTCGATGGGGATGATGATGCTATCGCCGTTAATCGTCTCACTGCCCTTCAAGCTGCTGGTATTTGTGATTGTAGATGGCTGGGGATTGCTCATGGGAAGCCTTGCAAACAGCTTTTGGGTGAGCACATGAGTCCGGAGCAAGCCGTTACTTTAGTCGGTCACGCCATTAGTGTTATTTTGCTTATGGTATCGGTGTTAATTTTACCCAGCCTCGTGGTCGGTCTCGTAGTGGCTATCTTTCAAGCTGTTACTCAAGTCAACGAGCAAACCCTAAGCTTTTTACCCCGTTTGCTGGTTACCTTATTGACCATTATTTTGGCTGGGCATTGGTTGGTACAGGAGATCACCGACTTATTTATGTTCATCTTTACTGCCATTCCTACTGAGGTAGGGTGATGCCATGGTCATCACGTTTACCGAAATCACGCAATGGCTTGGGTTGATTTGGTGGCCATTTGTGCGCTTAACGGGTCTGTTTGTGATTGCACCCTTTTTCGGCGACAAAGCGATACCGATGCGAGTGAAAATTTTGTTCGCATTTGTATTCTCATTGCTACTCGCTCCCATGATCGACACGGTTCCCCCTTTCAACCCATTCTCCATTGACGCGATTATCTTCACGCTTTACCAATTGATCTTTGGGTTTCTCATCGGCTTTGCGGTGATGATTTTCTTCACCATCTTCTCAATAGCTGGGCAAGCGATATCCATGCAAATGGGGCTGGCAATGGCGATTATGAACGACCCAGCCAATGGGGTAAGCATCGCGATTATCGGTCGAATTATGTTTATCACTGCGATGCTGCTATTTCTATCCATCGATGGTCATCTTATTGTGTTGCTGCAACTTAAAAACAGCTTCACCCACTGGCCACTCGACTCTCTGTTTCCCTTTACCAGCATCGACTATGTTCTCAAAATGGTGTCGTGGATGTTCGCAACCGGGCTGCTAGTGGCCGCCCCAGCGATTGTTGTCATGCTACTCAGTAACATCACCTTTGGATTAATGAATAAGGCAGCACCAGCGCTTAACGTCTTCGCCCTTGGCTTTCCGATGACTATGTTACTGGGGCTCTTTGCCATGATGGCGTCGCTGACTGGGATTGGTGATCATTACTTTGAATTGGCACTGGAGCTTAATCGACACCTCAATTACATCTTGAGGCTTCCGAATGGCTGATAATCAGGACAGCGGTGACAAAAGTGAACTGCCCAGCCAGCACAAGTTGGCTAAGGCACGTCGGGAAGGTCAGATCCCCAGAGCTAAAGACTTTGTCTCCTCACTCACGCTAGTTGTCGTTGTCGCCTATTACGTATTGAACATAGATAGACTTGGGCAAACTTTGATTGAGCTGTTTTTGATTTGCTATGAATTCGATATCAGTATCATTGGCCAGTTTCATCTGCTTATTGAGCTAGTCGGCAAAGCACTGTTTGCGATGATCATGCTGTTCTTTCCTCTGTTGATCTACCAGCTCATTAGCGCAATTTTAGGCTCAACACTATTGGGAGGCTGGGTGTACAGTCCGACTCTGCTGGCACCGAAGCTTGAGCGCATCAGCCCGCTCAAAGGACTGAAACGCATCTTCTCGACCCAGTCTGTGGTCGAGCTGATAAAAAATACGGTAAAGGTGTCGCTGTTTTTCGCCATCCTCTATTGGGTCATCAATCAGTACATGGCTGTGATTACCGGCCTTGTTAGCGCGCCGTTTGATAATGTGCTCGCGACTGTAAGCTCAATTACTGTCGAGTATTTGGGCTATTTACTGCTACTGATTTTACTGTTTGGACTGATTGATTTTCCCTATCAACGCCATGAGTTCACCAAGCAAATGAAAATGACTAAGCAAGAGGTAAAAGATGAGCACAAAGAGCAAGAAGGGCGACCCGAGGTAAAAGCGCGTATTCGGCAGATCCAAACACAGAATGCCAAACGAGGTGCCAACGAGCGAGTGCCGAACGCCAGTGTCGTACTGACTAACCCAACCCACTATAGCGTGGCACTTGTCTACGACCTCTCCCAAGCCGAAGCACCCTTTGTCGTTGCGAAAGGAAAAAACGATGTAGCAGTATACATACGTGAACTCGCGGCAAAGCATCAAGTTGAAGTCGTGCAAAGCCCAGAACTGACCCGAGCTATCTATCACACCACGCAAATCGATCAAATGGTGCCCAATCAACTGTTCGTTGCCGTGGCGCACATTCTTACCTACGTCAATCAGCTAAAAGCATGGCGCCAAGGGCAAAGAAGCAAGCCCAATGGCTTGCCTCCTTTCGATATCCCAAAAACTTGGAGTGATACTACATCGCCGCCTGAGTGACCCGCTCCAATCTGACTGCCGATACCTTAAACTCGGGTATTTTGGCGTGAGGATCGGTTGCCGTATTAGTGAGTTTATTAGCCGCCGATTCAGCAAAATGGAAGGGAACAAACACCACGCCTTGTTGCATACGTTTGGTCACAAACGCTGGTGCAGAGATCTCCCCACGGCGCGATACTAGCTTAACTGGCTCACCATTCGCGACACCCATCTCTTCTGCATCTTCAACGCTAATCATGATGCGGGGCCCGGCAAGGTTATCCAACCCTTTGGTTTTTCGCGTCATGGTTCCGGTATGGAACTGTTCAAGTAAGCGACCTGTAGTAAGTATCATTGGAAACTCTTTGTCCGGCAGTTCAGCCGCATATTCAAATGGGATTGCCGCCATAGCACCTTTACCACGAATAAACTGGTCTTGGTGCATAATGCGAGTACCAAATGGCTTAACGTTATTACACGGCCACTGCAATCCATTTTTACCCACCGACTGCCAGCGAATACCGTGGTATTGCGGCGTCACATCAGCGATCTCTTCAGTGATGTCCTGAACCGACTCATATTGCCAATCGCTACCCATCGCATTAGCGATAGATTGGATAATTTGCCAATCTTCACGCGCCTCGCCCGGGGCTTGTACAGCCGGTACCAAACGTTGTACTCGTCGTTCGGTATTGGTGAAGTGCCCCGCTTTTTCGGCAAAGGAATAGGAAGGCAATACGACATCGGCTAGCTGCGCGGTCTCGGTGAGGAAGATATCTTGCACTATCAAGAAGTCCAAAGATTTTAAACCATGCACCGCGTGTGCTTGATCTGGGTCGCTCAGTACTGGGTTCTCACCCATCACGTACAAGGCTTTGATGTCGCCATCACAGGCTCCATCGATGATCTCTGTCAGCGTCTTACCGCGCTCGGTTGGCAGGTTGTCACTGTTCCATACTTTGGCAAACTTCGCTTGCACCTCTGGATCGGTGACTTTTTGATAGCCTGGGAAATCGGTTGGCAGCGCCCCCATATCACAAGAGCCTTGTACGTTTGATTGACCACGAAGCGGGTTAATACCGCCCCCTTCAACGCCAACATTGCCACAGAGCATTTGCAAGTTAGCAATGGAACGTACATTGTCATGACCCGTTGTGTGCTGAGTGATGCCCATCGAATAAAACACAGATGTTACTTTAGCAGTACCGATAAGTTCGGCAACACGCTCAATATCAAACGCGGCCACACCGGTAATGAGCGCCGCATTTTCTGGGCTGTAGTCTGGTTTTCGGATTTCAGTGACAAACGATTCATACCCCTCGGTGCGTTCATCGATAAACGCTTGATCGTGCCAGCCATTTTTGTCGATAACATGCATGATGGCATTGAGTAGCATCACATCTGTTCCGGGGCGATGGCGTACATAGAGCTCTGCGTGGTCAGCCATATCAATGCGTTTCGGATCCGCGACAAGAAGGCGAGCACCACCAGCAATCGCCTGTTTGATGTGTGACGCAATGATTGGGTGCGCTGCACTGGTATCAGAGCCGATGATAAAAATGACGTCAGAGTGCGCAATACTTGGAATATCATTGGTCATTGCACCACTACCAAATGAGGCTTCAAGGCCGGTCACCGTCGATGAGTGACAAAGCCTTGCACAGTGGTCAATGTTGTTGGTACCCAGCTCTCGTCTAAACAGTTTTTGAAACGCGTAGTTATCTTCGTTGGTGGTTTTAGCTGATGAGAACCCGGCTAGACTGTCACTGCCATACATCGACTTAATCTTGGTCAGTTTGTCCGCCACGTAACTAATGGTTTCATCCCAAGACGCTGGCACAAGCTCACCAGCTTTTCTGATCAGAGGCGTGGTTAATCTTTCATCGCTATGAATGAAATCAAAACCAAATCGACCTTTCACGCATAGCATACCTTGATTGACCGGCGACGTAGGGTCACCTTTCACATAGCGAATTTTGTTGTTAGCCGCATCAACATACATTTCAACGCGGCAACCCACGCCGCAATAGGTACAGATGGTTTTGACTGGCGTCAGCATTTCTACACGGCTGTGAGATTTGTCTCGTTTATCCACCAGCGCCCCTGTTGGACATACCTGAACACAAGCACCGCATTGAACGCAGTTGCTGTCCCCCATTGTGGCGCCATCTGGGAAGGCGGGTCTATGTGCGGATTCAGAGAAGTTTAAAATGCCATGTACTGATTCAGTCTGACAAGCATGCACACACGAACCACAACTAATACAGCGGTTAGCATCGAACACAATAAACTCACTGGATTTGTCCACCGGGAACATCTTGCGATCTTCGGTATCAATTTCTCGATAATCCACCTGATATTCACTGGCATAATCGCGTAAATCACATTGAGTGTTCGCCTGACAGCCACATTCTAAGCAGCGAGCAGCTTCTGCGATTGCGTCCGCATCGGTCATTCCCAGTTCCACTTCTTGATAACTGGTTTGGCACAGTTCAACATCGAGGTGAGTCGCTTTGGCTCTCGACTTGGCGCGCTCTTGCAAATACTCCGCTTGGCGAACTTCGGTTAATCGCTCAGCTTTTCGGCTATTAAACGGCGCAGGTTCCGGTTTAAAATGCCCTTCGAGAATGTAGCGCTCAATGGCGTCGGCGGCTTTTTTACCATCGGCAATGGCTTCAATGGCCGTCGCAGGGCCGCGCCTAAAATCACCGATGCTATAGACGTTGTAGCCATGGTGCATGGAATCACCATCGGCGGATGCCGTTCCCCAATCGGTCAACGGGAGAGATTGGCGGGCAGTTTTTAGGAACTCCACATCCGGCTTTTGTGATAAAGCAGAAATAACGGTATCAAACTCAAGAGTCTGGGTTTCACCAGTAGACACTGGGCGACGGCGCCCTGAACTATCAGGTTCGCCCAACGCCATAACTTCCAGCTCAATGGCCTTAACTCTACCCTTTTCATCAGCCACGTTGCTCTTGGGGTTGGTTAGGAACTTGAACTTCACGCCTTCAAGTTCAGCCGCTTCAATTTCATGCAGCTCGGCAGGCATTTCATTGCGAGTACGACGATAAATAATCGTGGTGTCTGCCCCCTCACGGATAGCGGTACGCGCACAGTCTATCGCAGTATTGCCGCCACCAATCACCGCCACTTTACGACCCATGGTAAAGTGCTTGTCGGTCATATGATCTTTAAGATAATCAACACCAAGAATACAGCCATCCAAATCTGAGCCTGGATAAGGCATGTTCACCGCTTTGGTTGCGCCAACAGCAAGGCAAACCGCTTCATAATTGGCGGTCAGATCATCAAGAGTGACGTCTTTGCCAAGCACAGTGTTGGTTCGAATTTGCATCCCACCTCGACACATCAGCTCAATTTCTTTGTCTAGGATATCTTTAGGCAGACGGTATTCTGGGATCCCGTAACGCAGCCAACCGCCCGCTTGCGGCATAGATTCAAACACATCGACAGCGAAACCTTGGTAACTGAGATAGTAACCACAAGCTAGACCACCAGGGCCAGCACCAACGATGGCGACTCGATGGCCGTTGTAAGGCAGCTTTGGTGGCTCGAACTGTTCCGCAAGGGATAAGTCAATATCGGCAGCGTGGCGCTTAAGCTGACGAATGGCCAGCGGCTCATCGACTAAGCTTCGGCGACATTCGTGCTCACAAAACGCAGGGCAAACTCGACCTATGGAGATGGGCATAGGCAGTGTGTCTTTGATGACTTTCACTGCTTGATGATGATCGGCCTCGGCGATGTGATAGAGGTAAGTTTGAATATCAACATTCGCAGGACAAGCGACTTTGCATGGCGCTTCACAATCGGCATTGTGGTCCGCGAATATTTTATTGAGCGCTTGACGGCGCAATGTGTTGAGTTGGGTGGATTCGGTAACGATGGTCATCCCATCTTGCACTTGGGTTTCACAAGCTTTGACCACCCCTTGGCCGACAACTTCGACCACACACATGTCGCACGATTGTTTCTCTGCATGCTTGCTGATTGAGCACAGTGACGGAACATCCACTTTGATATCTTTGGCCACATCAAGAATGCTCTTGCTGTCACGCAGTAGGTAAGACTGACCATTGATAATTACATTCATAGAGCTATCTCTTTTTAGACAGATGGTTATTAGCCCACTGTGAATGCCGAGTGGCATCAAGACGGATCGCACCCAAAATCAACACCAATAAGTTTGCCACTATCCATCTAGTGGGCAAATCGATAAAGATGTGGCAGGTACAGCAAATCGTCAGCAACCAAGCTGATTGTGATCGTCGTCACAGTGGTAGAACAAATCTAAAATGAGAATTTTTTTCGCTCTCAGGGGGTCCACCGCAAAGGGGGATTTACAAATAGGAGCATAACTGCCTTTAGTATAACCACACACTTTTAAAGGTCAAAATAAACCCAACAAATGTGTGACAATAACACTTAATCAGCATCCGCTGATGGCGTAAAATGGTAAAAGTAGTCCTCCTGTAATTGGTACTTTAAGCACGTCAGCAAGAACTACTCCAAGAGGAATCAATCAATGAAAATGCTTAAAGATATCGCCATCAGCTCTGTTATCACCACTATCGTTATGTTGGTCTTAAACGCATCTTGGGACTGGGTATTTATTGCTAGCCTAGAAGTAGCGGTACTGGCTTCGGTCATACTGGCGGGAATGCTAAAAGGAGCGATTTCTTTGGAGAAAGTGATGGCGGCCTATTTCCTGACGCACAAAACGATGCCAAAGCTCAAACGCGGCGTGTCTTCATACATTATTTTGGTTGGCTCTAAGTTTGTGGCCATGGGCGTGATTGCGATGCTATTTGGTCAGCATGTTGCATTTACTGGTGCGTTGGGTGGAATTGTGGCGTTTTTTGCGATTATTTTTGCTGTGTTGGGTGTTGAAGGGGTTATTGGTAAGGTAATAGCGCGCCGTGAAGTTGTTGCGGTTTAAAGTAGACGATCTTTTGCTCCTCCCCTTAATAAGGGGAGGCTGGGAGGGGTGCTCTTATATCTTTAACACTCTAAAATTAAAGATAAAAAACCAAGAGCCCCCCCCTCTAACTCCCCCGGCTACGCGCCCCGTTATTAAGGGGGAGAACTACTGGCTCGTTCCTAACGTCACATCGCCTGCTTTTGAGAAGCGATGCACAGCGAGCCTGTTGCTCCTCCCCTTGATAAGGGGAGGCTGGGAGGGGGGCTTTTATCTTTAAATCTCTAAAATTAAAGAAAAAACAAGAGCACCCCCTCTAACTCCCCCTTATCAAGGGGGAGAACCAAGACTAGCTCCTACGTCGCATCGCCTGCTCACTGCGATCTTGTACAAACCGGGCACATCGTTTACAAAATTGCTTTCGCCAAAACGCAAAAAGCCTCGCTAAATAGCGAGGCTTTTCTAAAAATGGTCGGTGAAGAGGGATTTGATGCGACTGGGCTTCCAGCCCCCGACCCGCATGCGCATTCCTAACATCTCGTCTTTCTAGAGTACAGAATGCAAAAAACCCCGCTTATTAGCGGGGCTTTTTAAAAGTGGTCGGTGAAGAGGGATTCGAACCCCCGACCCTCTGGTCCCAAACCAGATGCGCTACCAAGCTGCGCTATTCACCGAGATTGCTGAGTGGCTTATTGCCTGTCAACGGATGCGTATATTACTGATAATTCTGAGGCGTGCAAGGCTTTTATGGCATCTTTTTACTAAAACCGAGTTGTTTGGTCAGCAACTAGCCAGAAGCACGAAAAATGTGACCAAATACACACACTAACATACAGGTCATTAACAGTCTGGGTACAATTGATCCAGATCAGTGTTCATTTTTGCACCAAACGTTAACGTAACTCTGTCTTCACTACTTTTTGGAGGAAACATGGACTTTTGGCTTGATCTCCTATTTGGTAATGCAGTGGGCTTGTCTTCGATGATTGTCATCTTTGGGGCGTTTGGTCTGATGCTGTTTTACGGTGCTTTCTTCATATATAAAGTAATGAATGACAAATCTCCTCACTAGAATCGCTTAGCGTCTATGTAAATAGATAACTGCTATGCACCGGAGTGGATCGCCTGTTCACTCCGGTTTTTTATGCTCTCACTTTTGTGCTGACTTCGTATATACTGCCATTAAATTGGCTTATTTCGAGATGCAGTTATGTCTCAAGACGATGACCTAGACCTATTTCAACAAATGATGGGCGATGTAAAGCCTATCCAGCACGACACCGTCGAACTGAAAAAGTCCCACCAGGTTTCTGACGCGCAAATAGCAAAGCGCCAAGCCGCACTTTGGCTATCTGAGCAAGACCCTGAATATCTCTCCATCGACTATGCACCTATGGTCAAGCCTGACGACATTATCGAGTTCAAGCGTGATGGTGTGCAGGAGGGGGTGTATCGCAAGCTCAGACTAGGCAAGTACCCACTTCAAGCTAAACTCGACTTACACAGGCGAACACTGAAAGAAGCTCGTGATGAGGTGATTAAGTTCTTGCAGCAATGTATGCGCATGGATATTCGCACCGTGATTATTGTCCATGGCCGCGGGGAGCGTTCAAACCCGCCCGCTCTTATGAAAAGCTACTTGGCAAATTGGTTAACGCAAATCAAAGATGTCCAGTGTGTTCATAGCGCCCAACGCTTTCATGGTGGTAGTGGTGCAGTGTATGTCATGCTTCGAAAGAGCCAAGAAAAGAAGCTTGAGAATCGCGAACGCCATCAAAAACGCACGAGTTAAGTGACTTAACGCTGGGTTGGGTATAAAATACGCGACCTTTAAAACAGACCAACATAGAGTGATAGCCTCACATGTCGAACCCTGCTGACGGAAAACGTCTCAACAAATACATCAGTGAAACGGGCTTTTGCTCGCGTCGTGAAGCGGATAGGCTCATTGAGCAGCAACGTGTAACGATCAATGGCAAGGTGCCGGAAATGGGCACAAAAGTGCTACCTGGCGATAATGTTGAGATTGATGGTAAACCTGTTCGTAGCAAGGAAAAGCCAATCTACATCGCGCTAAACAAGCCGACGGGTATCACCTGTACTACCGAGCGTGATGTACCTGGAAACATTGTCGACTTTGTTGGTCACCATAAACGTATCTTCCCTATTGGTCGTTTGGATAAACCTTCCGATGGTCTTATCTTCTTAACCAATGACGGCGACATCGTGAATAAGATCCTTCGTGCTGGCAACAACCACGAAAAAGAATACGTCGTTCGCGTCGATAAGCCGATCACCAAAGACTTCATCAAAAAGATGGGCGCAGGTGTGGCAATCCTTGATACCGTCACTTTGCCGTGTAAAGTTGAGCAAGAGACTAAGTTTGCGTTTCGTATTACCCTGACACAAGGCCTCAACCGTCAGATCCGTCGTATGTGTGAAGCGCTAGGTTATGACGTTCTAAAGCTGCGCCGCGTGCGCATTATGAATATCTCTATTGATGGTATTCCTAACGGCAAATGGCGTTACCTAAGCGATGAAGAAGTGGCAGAAATTCTGCGCATGTGTGAAGGCTCTGTAACTACAGAGGAAGCTTCACGCAAAGATGCTAAGGGGCGTCGTATCACTAAGGCTACCGATGCTAAGTTGCACGACGCACGTCGAGAAGCTGAATTTGAGAAGAACCAGCGTGACGGCAGAAACCCGCGCTCGGCTAGTCGTAATAACCGTGACAACATGAAAACGTATTCTGGTCACGGTGCCGATGAATACCGCCGCGGCCCAAGCAAGCGTCGTCACTCTGATTCCGATAACCAACGCAATGAAGGTGGCCGCGGTGACAAACCTAGCCAGCGCAAACCGAGTCATTCTGGTAATAAATCTCGCCCAGCCAAACCTGCAGCTAAAAGGCCAGTTAACCCGAAATCCGGTCAGTCCGATTCGGGTCAAAGAAAGCCTCGTGTCGGTGGGACTTTGTCGCTGAAGAAGTGATACTGCAGTTTGGCAACAAACTATGCCTCACATAAATTCACAAATTTCGCTCGAGTTAGTGCCGCCAAGTCGGTGGGTGCTAACTCAATTTCTAACCCGCGTTTTCCTGCACTTACACACATCACTTCTAGGCTCTCTGCGGAGCTGTGAATAAACGTCGGCAATGCTTTCTTTTGGCCTAAAGGGCTAATACCACCAAGTACATAACCTGTTGTTTTCTGTGCAATGTCTTTATCTGCCATGTCGGCCTTTTTACCACCAGCGGCTTTCGCTGCCAACTTCAAATTGAGCTTTTCTGCCACAGGAATAACGGCAACGGCTAAATTCTTCGGTTCACCGTTGATAGCAAACAGTAAGGTTTTAAATACAGTGGCGGGATCTTGCCCTAGTGCTTCTACCGCTTCCAAACCATAACTCTCATGGCGAGGATCGTGATCGTATTGATGAACGGTGTGAGTGATTTTCTTCTTTTTTGCTAGGTTGATTGCCGGGGTCATTGCTTACTCCAAAACTCGCAGACCAAAAAAACGGCGCCTTTCGGCACCGTTCTATTTATTGAATAAAAACCAGTTAAAGTCTAGTTTTTATAAACAATTTCGCCTTTTGGCTGATACTTGTTCACATCAATTGGGCTGTTCGCTTCTAGGTACTCTTTTAGTACTTCTGCATCAACAAAGCCTGTGTTGACGTGACCTGCGTGACCTGTCAGTTTTGGATAGCCATCGCCACCTGCCGCGTTAAAGCTTGGTACGGTAAAGCGGTAAGTCGCTTTAGGATCCAGCGCTTTGCCATTAATAACAACGTTAGAAACCGACTCTTTACCCACTGTCATTTCAATGCCAGCAAACTGAGCGTAAGCACCTGAGTCGACTGGTTTTGTCGCAACAACATTTAGGTAATCAAGAACTTCTGCACCTGACATATCTGTATAAGTGATGATGTTGCCAAATGGCTGAACGATCAGTACATCTTTATAAGTGACATCGCCTTCAGCGATAGAATCACGAACACCACCAGAGTTCATCACAGCAAAATCCGCTTTTGCGCGTTCCATGTGTGCAGTACCAATCAAACGACCTAGGTTAGTTTGGCTAAAGCGAACGACATTACGGTCACCTTCAAGCTTGCCGTTTGTGTCAGCAATTTTAGCCCCTAGCTGCTCTTGGCCTTTTTCTTGGAATGGTGATAGGAAAGCGAGTAGCTCTGCATCTTGCTTGATTTCATCTTCAACCAATACGCGCTGCTTCTTACCATCAACTTTGACTTTTTTCTTCAAGTTCACAGGAATAAGATCGTAGCTCACCATGTTCAGCTCGCCGTTTTTGAACTCATAGTCCGCACGGCCGACGTATTTACCCCACTCGTACGCTTGAACAATCCAAGTACCGTTTTGAATATCAGGCTTACATTCATCGCTCGGCTTGAAGTTCTTCTTAACGACATTTGGCCCTTCCATACATACAGGCTCTTGTGAGTGACCACCCACAATCATGTCTAATTCGCCTTCATTCAAGTAACGTGCTAGTGCTACGTCACCTGGTGCGTTAACACCGCGTTGACCATTTTCATAGTGACCCATGTGAGTAACGGCGAAAATAAGATCAGGTTTTTCTGTCTCTTTTAGTTCAGCGATAAGCTTTTTCGCTTCTACTTTTGGATCGCGGAATTCAATGCCACCGATGTACTCAGGGTTACCAATTTTTGCCGTATCTTCTGTCGTTAGACCGATAACCGCGATCTTGATGCCTTGCTTATCAAACATGTGGTAAGCATCAAACAGGCGCTCGCCGGTTTCTTTGTCGTAGATGTTGGCAGACAACATTGGGAAGTTTGCCCACTCTTTCTGTTTAAACAGAACCTCAAGTGGGTTATCAAATTCGTGGTTACCTAGCGCCATCGCATCGTAACCAATCATGCTCATGCCTTTGAAGTCTGGCTCAGCGTCTTGAAGATCAGACTCTGGTACACCTGTGTTGATGTCACCACCAGAAAGTAGCAATACGCTACCGCCCTCTGCTTCCACGTCTGAACGAATTTGGTCGATCAGCGTCTTACGCGCTGCCATGCCATATTCGCCATATTTGTTTTGCCAGAAGCGACCGTGATGGTCATTGGTATGCAGGATGGTTAGCTTATACGTTTCATCAGCATTCCATTCTTGCTCGGGTTGAGTTGCGCATCCTGCTAGTGACGCGATGATAGCCGCACTGAGTACGGACTTAAACATAAGGCTTTTTTTCATTGTCATACCTTTTGAACTTTGGGGATCCACTGCCTAGAGCATATTGAAATAGCTCACTTTTCGCCGATAAGCATTTTAAAATGCCAAGAAAAACATCGACAAAATTTGCGTTAGTTTAAAGTAAGCTATCAAACATAACATTCTGATTTCACTTTTATGTAATCTATATCACAAGTTGATATAAACTCGTTGGCATAATAGTCAGTAATATATGTTGCTGCTCGGAAACTGTACTGGATAGAGACGCTACAGAGCGAGCTATTCAACCAGTTAAGATCAATTTTTCTGCGAAGAAACGATTGCCCAACAGGATTAGTTAACATGAAAAAGCCAGCTTGATAACAAGCTGGCTTTCTGTTTTCTATTGAATCGCTAGCGACTATTTGATGTCGATATGTTCGAATCCTTTAATCAAATCATCCAGCGCTTTCATTTGAGCTAAGAACGGCTCTAGTTTGTCGAGTGGCAAAGCCGATGGGCCGTCACAACGTGCTTTGTCTGGGTCTGGATGCGCCTCGATAAATAGACCAGCAATGCCCGTCGCAAGGCCTGCTTTCGCAAGTTCAACCGTCTGCTCACGTCGACCGCCAGAAGCCGCGCCAGATGGATCACGCATTTGCAGTGAGTGCGTCACATCAAAAATGATTGGACTACCATTTGAGGCTTTTTTCATTACACCAAAACCAAGCATATCAACCACCAGGTTGTCGTAACCGTGGCAAGAGCCGCGCTCACAAAGGATGATATTTTCATTACCACACTCAGCAAACTTATCCACGATGTTACCAACTTGACCTGGGCTCATGAACTGAGGTTTCTTCACGTTGATCACAGCACCTGTCTTAGCCATCGCTTCCACAAGATCCGTTTGACGAGCTAGGAATGCTGGTAACTGAATCACATCCACTACGTCTGCGACAGGTTGAGCTTGCGCTTCTGTATGAACGTCAGTGATGATTTTCACGCCAAAGGTGTCTTTCAGCTCTTGGAAGATTTTCATTCCTTCTTCAAGACCTGGACCACGATAAGAGTGCACAGAGCTGCGGTTTGCTTTATCAAATGAAGCTTTGAATACGTAAGGAATACCCAGCTTCTCTGTTACCTTCACATAGTACTCACAGATCTGCATCGCAAGATCACGTGATTCCAATACGTTCATACCCGCGAATAGCGTGAAAGGCTTGTCATTCGCAACTGGGATATCGCCTACGTGTACGGTTTTCATTTCCATGTTGTTATTCTCTGAGTTTAGTGAAGGGTCACAGGGGTGCGGCTAATCGCAGTCACCTGTGTTTTCAGTAATTCGATTGCAGGGTCATCTGGGCATTGGTCAATAAAGTATTGAAAGTCACTTGCCGCAATTTGATGACAATCTAGCTGTTGATAAATATAGCCGCGATCGCGAATTTCGTATGGATCGTCCGGTACAAACGTCAGAGCCAAATCGGTACATTGTAGAGCTAATGTGTATTTCTCTTCACGTAGCAGCGCACTTTTCAGTAGTGCTAACCAGCGACCAATCACGGTTGGATTATCAACTGTGTCAAGGTGCTTAGCTTCGAGCTTGGCAAGTGGTCCTTCATGACCGATAAGCCATGCCTGTAAACGTTTTTTGCTAACGTACTCACCATCGTAGGGGTTGATGTAAACTGGCGCTTCATTCGGCCAACACACTTTCACCAAAAACTGAGTCGGGAAAGTGACCGCTTCCATGGGTAAGCCAAGCTTACTGCCAAGGTAGAGCAAAATAGAACCAAGGCTCACTGGCACACCTTTACGGCGCTCTAATACCTTGTCTATGAAGGCATTGTCCGATGAGAAATACTCATCGTCATCACCTTTAAATTGCCATTCAGCATAAAACAGGCGAAGCAGCGCATCTAAACGCTGCTTATCATCAACTTCGTGAAACAGTTGCTGCTCAGCCTCTTTGGCTAAGCGCGCGAGTTCAAGTTCAGCCCAATGCTGCTGCGTCTCAGGATCCACTGCTTTGTTTAAGATCAGTGCACCTTCTGCTAACTCTATCGCATCAAAATCTTCGTCAAACAGTTCAATCATGGTTTACCCCATTAGGAATGGCGTTTTTAACATGGCAATCTTCGCTGCCATCAATAGCCACCCTAGCGCACCAAAAAAGGCGCATGTTCTTAATAAATTGTTCTTTGCCAGCTTTAACGTGAAAAAGGCCAATGCAAAATAGGCCATAATGCAGGTCACTTTCTCTGTCATCCACGGCGCTGCATCAGTAAAAGGGACAAAGCCGGTGTAAGCAATAAGGCCAAAACCAGAAAGCAATAAAAGAGAGTCGTTGATGTGTGGGAAGCGTTTTAGGAACGGTAAATTCACTTTTGGAGAATTCATCATCATCAGTCCGTATCGAACCGACAATAAGGCCACTGAAATCGCAATCGTCAACAAGTGAAAATGCTTTAATCCTTCATACATATGAGCGTCTCTCTTACTTTCTTTTGGTTGTTATGGGTGCCACTTTCCGAGTGTCACTCTATCATTGTTGGCGTAGTCTTTCTCTGTAGTAACTTCGGTAAAACCATGGAGCTCCATGATGCGTCTTACCGCGTCTCCCTGCTCAAAGCCGTGTTCGAACAGAAGCCAGCCACCATCAAGCAAATAACTTGGCGCAGCCGCTGTAATCGTTTCTATATCGGCCAGACCGTTGTTTTCTGCAACTAATGCCGACGATGGTTCAAAACGCACATCCCCTTGAGAAAGGTGGGGGTCGTTTTCATCGATATAAGGTGGGTTGGAGACAATAATCGCAAACTTGTGACCCTGGTCAATCGGAGCAAACCAACTGCCTTGAGCAAAGCGAACATTACCAATATTCAGTTTGTCGGCGTTACTTTTGGCAAGCTCAACCGCCTCATGCTGAAAATCTACCCCCTGAAGCTGACGTTTTGGAAGCTCCGATGCCAAAGCAAGCGCAATTGCGCCAGTGCCCGTGCCCAAATCAAGCAAATCACCATCGATAAGCATCGCTTTATCTAGGGCAAGCTCAACCAAACGCTCGGTATCGGGTCTTGGAATCAGCGTGCTAGGTGCAACATTGAGTGGCAATGACCAAAACTCTCGCTCGCCAAGAATATACGCGACTGGCTCACCTGCGGTGCGTCTTGCCATTAGCGCATCTAACTGAGTCGCCTGCTCTGGGGTTAGCTCTTTTTCTGGCCAAGTAAGCAAGTAGCTTCGCGGCTTTTCAAGGGCGTGACAGAGCAATACTGCCGCATCTAGACTTGGCGAGTCGCTACCTGACTCAGAAAGAACAAGCGATGCTCGTTTGAGCACCGCTTCTATAGACATATCTAGCGACATGAATTAGTGGTTCTCTGCAAGCGCAGCCAGCTGATCCGCTTGGTGTTCTTGAAGTACTGGATCGATAAGGCTTGCCATATCACCTTCCATTACTTCATTCAAACGGTACAGTGTTAGGTTGATGCGGTGATCAGACACACGGCCTTGTGGGTAGTTGTAAGTACGGATACGGTCACTACGGTCACCCGAACCTAGTAGGTTACGACGAGCATCAGAAACCTCTGCCGCACGGCGAGCTTCTTCAGCTTGAACGATACGTGCTGCTAGTACAGCCATCGCTTTCGCTTTGTTCTTATGCTGTGAACGCTCATCCTGACACTCTACCACTGTACCTGTTGGTAAGTGGGTAATACGAATAGCAGAGTCAGTGGTGTTAACGTGCTGACCACCAGCGCCCGATGCACGGAAGGTATCAATCTTAAGATCCGCTGCTTTGATTTCTGGCAGATCCGCTTCTGGGATCTCAGGCATTACCGCAACAGTACATGCTGACGTGTGAACACGACCTTGCGATTCTGTTTCTGGAACACGCTGTACACGGTGACCACCAGATTCAAACTTCATTGTGCCGTAAACAGCGTCACCAGACACTTTAGCGATCATCTCTTTATAACCGCCCTGCTCTGACTCATTGCAGCTCATCACCTCAATACGCCAACCTTTTTTCTCTGCAAACTTAGAGTACATACGGAATAGGTTGCCCGCGAAGATACCCGCTTCATCACCACCCGCGCCAGCACGGATTTCTAGGAAACAGTTGCGTTCATCGTTTGGATCTTTTGGAAGAAGAAGAATTTGCAGCTCGTCCGCTAGCGTTTCGATCGATGCTTTTGCTTCTTTGATCTCTTCTTGAGCCATTTCACGCATTTCTGCATCGTCTTCTTTTGCCATCTCTTCAGCCGCTTCAAGATCGTCTTGCGCTTGCTGGTAGGCTTGGAAACACTTGGTCACTTCTTCAAGCTGAGAGTACTCTTTCGATAGAGCACGGAACTTGTCTTGATCACCGATAACACCAGGGTCACCAAGTAAATGTTGAACTTCTTCATAGCGTTCAACCAGAGTTTCCAATTTTACTAGAATGGAGGCTTTCATAATTGCGTCTTTTCTCGGGGTGAGGCTTATTTCGTTTGGTCTAAACCCAAACTCTGTCGGATAACTGCCAGTTTTGCAGGTTCACCCTGCTCAGCAGCATCTTGCAGCGCTTTGGTCGGCGCGTGAATAAGCTTGTTTGTTAATTTATTACTGAGCTCTAACAGCACTTTTTCTGGGTCTCCCCCTGCTGCTAATGCTTGTAAGCTTTTTGAAAGTATATCTTGTCTAGTGTCATTCGCTTGTTTGCGATACTGCCTAATACTATCCACTGCCTGCAATGAGCGCATCCAAGACATAAACTGCGCGCTCTCTTCGCTGACAATCGCTTCAGCTTGAATGGCTTCTACCTTACGCTGCTCGATATTGTTATCGACAATAGACTGTAGGTCATCAACGGTGTAAAGGTAAGCATCATTTAGCTCGCCGACTTGTGACTCAATGTCACGCGGTACAGCAATATCGATGAGCAGCATTGGTTGAAAACGGCGCTTCTTAATCGCGGTCTCTACCATGCCTTTACCAATAATAGGCAATGGACTCGCTGTTGAACTGATTACGATATCGGCTTGTGGCAATACCTCGGGAATATCATTCAGCGCAATAACCTGCGCACCGAACTGGGTGGCGAGCACTTCTGCGCGCTCTTTGGTTCGGTTGGCGACGATCATCTTTTTACAGCCTTGTCCTTCGAGGTGCTTAGCAACCAATTCGATGGTTTCACCAGCGCCTACCAGCAACACGGTTGAGTCCGCCAAAGATTCAAAGATCTGTCTTGCCAGTGTCGTTGCCGCATAAGCGACAGAAACCGCACTGCCACCAATTTCGGTTTCAGTGCGAACACGTTTCGCAACAGAGAAGGTCTTTTGGAACAGCTTCTCTATACCGCCTTCAACCGATTGGTGGTCACGAGCGTCGCTATAGGCTTGCTTAACTTGACCAAGAATTTGCGGCTCACCCAGTACCAATGAATCTAGGCCACAAGACACACGCATTAAGTGCTTGATCGCAGCTTGCTCTTCGTACACATACAAAGAAGGCTTTAACTCCTCTGCTGGCACATCGTGAAAGCGCACCAACCAATCAATAAGTTGTGCTTTATTGGTATCACCGGTGTCGCAGTAGATTTCTGTGCGGTTACAGGTCGACAAAATTACCGAGCCATTGACTTTGGCATTGTCTCTCAGCTCATTCAGTGCTCGGTCGAGTTTTTCCGGTGGGAACGCCACCTTTTCTCTCAGATCCACTGACGCTGTATTGTGGTTAATACCAATAGCAAGCAATGACATGTAACGCGAATTCTCTGATACAGATTTGACAAATAGGGCAGAATTTTACTTGATGGCACCACTTATTGAAAGACTCGGACCAATATGTTTTCCTGAGTTTGTGGGATTGATGCTATAGTCTGTCAATATTGTATTGAATTTGCACAATAATCCATCACGTAAGTAGTTTCCTATGCACAGACTTTTTCGTCGCCTGTTTTACACATTGACGGCACTGTTTTTGTTTGGCTGTAGCACAATGCCACCCGAGCCACAAAGTGTCGAATGGCAAGCTCACCGAGCTGAGCTCAACGCCCTTACCCAATATAAGGCCAGCGGCAAACTTGGCTACATTTCGCCAGAGCAGCGCCAAACCTTGAACTTCTATTGGACATACTCTGCCAATTTGACTCAAGTTCGCCTAACCACCTTTCTCGGCCAAACGGTCTTCAACCTTACGTCGACACCCAATGGCGCGTTTATTGAAACCTATGACGACCAAAAGCTATCAGGCCAAGACGCTAACCTGCTTATCTACCAGTTAACAGGGCTCAACATTCCAATTGAGCAGTTGGCAGATTGGCTTATTGGTCAACCAAACTCCGCTGATAGCTATCAGCTCAATGAGTTCAACACAGTGGCAAGCCTGACCAAACAGCTAAATAGGAAGGCTTGGCAGCTTAACTATACCGAGTATCGCAGTTTCACACTCGAAGATGAGACCCGCACACTACCGATGCCAACTCGAATGCAGCTAGTGCAAGATGACACCAAGCTCAACCTCGTTGTTTCCAAATGGACTATCAAACAGTGACCAAACGTACCATGATCACCAACACTACCACATGGCCAAGCCCGGCTAAGCTCAATCTGTTTCTCTACATCACAGGGCGACAGGCCAATGGCTATCATGAATTACAAACTCTGTTCCAATTCATTGATCTTTGCGACTCACTAGAAATCACCGCCAACAACAGCGGTGACATTACCCTGTCGCCAGAAATCGAAGGGGTAGCCACACAAGATAACCTCATTTGGAAAGCAGCCAGCGCGCTTCAAGCGAAAGCCCAATGCTCTTATGGCGCCCATATTAGACTCGATAAAATACTTCCAATGGGCGGTGGTATTGGCGGCGGCTCATCGAATGCAGCGACGGCATTGGTTGCGCTAAACTTCTTATGGCAAACCCAACTTAGTGTTGATGAACTGGCGGAAATCGGTCTCGCACTCGGTGCTGATGTACCGGTATTTGTACGTGGTTTCGCCGCATTTGCAGAAGGCGTAGGTGAAAAACTCAGCGCGGCAGAACCCGAAGAGCTTTGGTATTTGGTTGTCAAACCAAAAGTGAGCATTGCGACCGTGGATATCTTTACGCATCCTGACCTGACGCGAAATACGCCGAAGCAAGAGCTGACAACGCTTTTAGACAGCCCTTACGGAAACGATTGCGAAAAAATTGTCCGAATGCTGTATCCAGAGGTTGATAACCAACTTTCATGGCTGCTACAATACGCGCCGTCAAGATTGACGGGTACTGGATCGTGCGTGTTTTCCGAGTTTAAAACTCAGGAAAATGCACAAAAAGTCCTAGAACTGCTTCCTGACACCGTCTCCGCTTACGTGGCGAAAGGGTGCAACCGCTCTCCTTTACTAGAGACCCTGGCTAACTATGAATTAGCCCTATTACAATCTGTTTAAACTGGACGCAACCCTGAGGTTTCCACCGTGCCTGATATGAAGCTATTTGCTGGTAACGCAACACCTGAACTAGCCCAACGTATTGCTGACCGTCTATACATCTCTCTAGGAGATGCTACTGTTGACCGTTTCTCTGACGGCGAAGTCGCTGTTCAAATCAATGAAAACGTTCGTGGTAGTGATGTATTCATCATTCAGTCAACTTGTGCGCCAACTAACGACAACCTAATGGAGTTAGTGGTAATGATTGATGCAATGCGCCGCGCTTCAGCAGGCCGTATTACTGCTGTTATTCCTTACTTTGGTTACGCTCGTCAAGACCGTCGTGTGCGCTCTGCACGTGTGCCAATCACTGCAAAAGTTGTTGCAGACTTCCTTTCAAACGTTGGTGTTGACCGCGTTCTTACTATCGACCTACACGCAGAGCAGATTCAAGGCTTCTTCGATGTACCTGTAGATAATATCTTCGGTACACCAGTGCTTCTTGAAGACATGGCTGAGCGTGGTCTAGAAGATCCAGTGGTTGTTTCACCTGACCTAGGCGGTGTTGTGCGTGCTCGTGCGACAGCTAAAGCACTAGGCGACATCGATATCGCGATCGTCGACAAGCGTCGTCCACGCGCTAACGTATCTGAAGTGATGAACCTAATCGGTGATGTTGAAGGTCGCGACTGTGTGATCGTTGATGACATGATCGATACTGGCGGTACGCTATGTAAAGCAGCAGAAGCGCTTAAAGAGCGCGGTGCTAAGCGTGTATTCGCTTACGCAACTCACGCTGTATTCTCTGGCAACGCTGCTAAGAACATCAAGAACTCTGTTCTAGACCAAGTTATCGTGACTGACTCTATCACGCTAACAAAAGAGATGGCTGCGACTGGTAAAGTAACTCAGCTAACTCTATCTAGCATGCTTGCTGAAGCTATTCGTCGCATCAGCAACGAAGAATCAATCTCTGCGATGTTTACTTCAAAGTAATTCTCGCCTAGAAATGAAAAAACCACTTCCCTTCGAAGTGGTTTTTTTGTATTCACATTTTTTGTGCCAATTTAGTGTGCTATTATACCGCGCTTTTGAGATTCAAGAGAGATCTTAACGTTGACTCAGCAGATAAAATTGCTTGTAGGCCTTGCCAATCCTGGACCTGAATACGCTCGTACGCGTCACAATGCCGGTGCTTGGGTGGTAGAGGAACTCGCTCGTATCCATAACGTCACTTTGAAAAACGAACCAAAGTTCTACGGTCTCACGGGTCGAATTCTGGTGAATGGCAGTGACTTACGACTGTTAATCCCCACCACATTTATGAACCTGTCTGGAAAAGCTATTGCTGCACTTGCGAAGTTTTATCAGATCAAACCTGAAGAGATCATGGTCGCTCACGATGAGCTAGACTTACCTCCAGGCGTTGCCAAGTTCAAAAAAGGTGGCGGTCATGGCGGGCACAATGGTTTAAAAGACACCATTAGCAAGCTGGGCAACAATAAAGAATTTTATCGTCTAAGGATTGGTATTGGCCATCCTGGGCACAAAGACAAAGTAGCAGGTTATGTACTCGGTAAAGCGCCAGCAAAAGAGCAAGAATGCCTTGATGCTGTTGTCGATGAATCCGTTCGCAGTCTCGACATCTTACTGAAAGATGGCCTGACAAAAGCACAAAATCGCTTACACACCTTCAAAGCTGAATAAGGTTTACAATCATGGGTTTTAAATGTGGCATCGTTGGTCTACCAAACGTAGGTAAGTCAACTCTGTTTAACGCACTGACTAAAGCTGGTATCGAAGCAGCAAACTTCCCGTTCTGTACTATCGAACCAAACACAGGCGTGGTACCTGTGCCAGATCTACGTCTAGACGCGCTGGCGAAAATTGTTAATCCACAAAAGATCCTTCCAACAACCATGGAATTTGTGGACATCGCAGGTCTTGTTGCTGGTGCTTCTAAAGGTGAAGGTCTGGGTAACAAATTCCTAGCGAACATCCGTGAAACTGACGCGATCGGTCACGTAGTTCGTTGTTTTGAGAACGAAAACATCGTTCACGTTGCAGGCAAAGTGTCACCAATCGAAGACATCGAAGTGATCAACCTTGAGCTAGCTCTTGCTGACTTAGACTCTTGTGAGCGCGCAATTCAACGTAATGCTAAGAAAGCAAAAGGCGGCGACAAAGACGCGAAATTCGAGCTCACCGTACTTGAAAAGCTACTACCAGTGCTTACTGAAGGTGGCATGGCGCGTACTGTTGATCTTGCAAAAGAAGAGCTAGCAGCCGTTGGTTACCTAAACTTCCTAACGCTAAAACCAACCATGTACATCGCAAACGTGAATGAAGATGGTTTTGAGAACAACCCGTATCTTGATGCAGTACGCGAGTACGCAGAAAAAGAAAACAATGTAGTTGTTGCGGTGTGTGCATCTATCGAATCTGAGCTTTCTGAGCTAGACGACGAAGATCGCGAAGAGTTCCTAGCTGACATGGGTATTGAAGAGCCTGGTCTTAACCGAGTGATCCGCTCTGGTTACGAACTACTGACTCTGCAAACCTACTTCACTGCGGGCGTTAAAGAAGTTCGCGCTTGGACTATCCCTATTGGTGCAACTGCGCCGCAAGCCGCAGGTAAGATCCACACTGACTTCGAAAAAGGCTTCATCCGTGCAGAAGTTGTTGGTTATGACGACTTCATTCAATACAACGGTGAGTCTGGTGCAAAAGATGCAGGTAAATGGCGTCTAGAAGGTAAAGAATACATCGTTAAAGATGGTGATGTAGTTCACTTCCGCTTCAACGTGTAATTTCTTCACACTCGTTATTGTTTAAAAAGCCAGCAACTGCTGGCTTTTGTTGTGTTACAAGGTCTATCAACTCACAATAAGACTCCATATCGAAACCAATAGCACCTTAGAAAATCGACAATTATCTAGCAGATTTAGATCAGAAACAGAGCGGTTTGATTAAAAAAGGTTCGAACGGCACTTTTTGGCGAATTTCTTCACAAAAAAAGTTGACGCATCACACTCAACTCCGCATAATGCGCCCCGTTCTCAGCGATAAGGCAACTTTCGAAAAGAATCAACAATATGGAAATGGCTACGTAGCTCAGCTGGTTAGAGCACATCACTCATAATGATGGGGTCACAGGTTCGAATCCCGTCGTAGCCACCATTTCCTAAGCACTCTTTTTAGAGTTTTTAGGAAATAATGCGGAAGTGGCGGAATTGGTAGACGCACCAGATTTAGGTTCTGGCGCCGCAAGGTGTGAGAGTTCAAGTCTCTCCT
>NZ_JBNNXW010000012.1:0-112534 GCF_052879755.1 Vibrio sp. DNB22_10_4
GCGCGCCTGCGTAGGCAGGGGTCTACTCATAGCGCGCACCAAGCCTCAGGAAGATTCCTGCCTGCGCAGGAATGACGCACGCTATAGAGTCACCACGATCAAAATTATCGTCATCCCAAAGCTATCGTCACCCCACTAGCCGCGCGCCTGCGTAGGCAGGGGTCTACTCATAGCGCGCACCAAGCCTCAGGAAGATTCCTGCCTGCGCAGGAATGACGGGAGTGGTGGGCATATCACGTTAAAAATATTACAGTGTGTGATGCCATGACCGCCCAATAAAAAAGAGGGTCATCTAGACCCTCTTTCATTAAATACGTTTCGTGTTCGCCACAACCTTAAGCCATATAGCTATCAGGCAACTCAATGCGCGCCACACCCGACTCCACGGCCGCTTTCGCGACCGCTTTAGCTACGCGAGGTAACAAACGCGGATCCATCGGTTTTGGAATGATGTAGTCTTTACCAAACGTTAACGATTCAACGCCTGCAGCATCGAGTACGTCTTGTGGTACCGGCTCTTTCGCTAGCTCACGAATCGCATCTACCGCAGCCAGTTTCATCTCATCATTAATCTCACTCGCACGCACATCTAGCGCGCCACGGAAGATAAACGGGAAACACAGCACGTTGTTAACTTGGTTTGGATAGTCTGAACGACCCGTACCCATAATCAGGTCATCACGAACCAGGTGTGCAAGCTCCGGTTTAATTTCTGGATCAGGGTTTGAACAAGCAAACACAATTGGCTTGTCCGCCATCAGCTTAAGTGCTTCTGGTGGCAGCAAATCAGGACCCGATACACCAAGGAATAAATCCGCACCTTCAATTACATCTTCTAGCGTGCGCTTGTCGGTGTTATTGGCAAACAGCTCTTTATACTCGTTAAGATCATCACGACGCGTGTGGATCACACCTTTGCGATCCAGCATGTAGATCTTCTCACGCATTGCACCGCATTTGATCAAAAGCTCCATGCAAGCGATCGCCGCAGCACCAGCACCTAAGCAGACAATCGTCGCTTCCTTAAGATCTTTACCCTGCAGCTCAATCGCATTGAGCATACCTGCTGCGGTAACAATCGCAGTACCGTGTTGGTCATCGTGGAATACAGGCACATCACAACGCTCAATTAGGCGACGCTCAATTTCGAAACAGTCAGGCGCTTTAATATCTTCTAGGTTAATACCGCCAAACGTATCTGAGATGTTGGCAACCGTGTCGACGAACTCATCGATCGTGCGGTGTTTGACTTCGATATCAATAGAGTCCAAACCAGCAAAACGCTTAAACAGCAGGGCTTTGCCTTCCATTACGGGTTTAGAGGCCATTGGCCCTAGGTTACCAAGACCTAAAATAGCGGTGCCGTTAGAGATCACCGCAACCATATTGCCCTTTGCGGTGTACTTATAAACGTTCTCAGCATTTTGCGCGATTTCACGTACTGGCTCAGCCACACCTGGGCTATAGGCCAATGCTAGGTCGGCAGCAGAGTTAGCGGGTTTAGTTAACGCTATTTCAATTTTTCCAGGGACGGGGTTGGCATGGTAATCAAGCGCTTGTTGGCGAAATTCGTCGATTTGATGATCATCGGACATGGTTAGCGATCCTGCATTTTTGAGACTGAATGGTATTGTTTTTTATGAGTATAAACCCGTTAATTTTTATTAGCTTTGCTTCTAAAGGGTTACATACACAGAGTGGGTACATTTGAACGGAGAGGAGGTATCTCAGATGTTCAATACTCTGGCAAAGTTATACTTTACAAAAACAATACTACGCGACTTCATCACGGTTTTGAATGGATGGACGAAATGAAAGCAGGAAAAAATTGGAAGTGAGTGCCAAAATCACTGAACTAAGATTGACACACAAAATGGACGAAACTGTCGCCTCAGAAATGCAAAAAGGACGCCGAAGCGTCCTTTTTTAATCTGCAAAAGTAATAATTACTTCTTGCTAGATAGAGCACCGAAACGCTTGTTAAAGCGATCAACACGGCCGCCAGTATCAACGATACGTTGCTTACCAGTGTAGAATGGGTGGCACTTGTCACATACGTCTAGGTGGATAGAATCTTTACCTAGAGTAGAGTTGAATTCGAATGTGTTGCCGCAAGAGCAAGTTGCTGTTACAGCTTTGTATTCTGGGTGGATACCAGCTTTCATGGGAAACCTCAATAATTTAGGCCGTGTCGCCATCCGATTCTAAGCCGGACACCACACGTAGTTAATAGATAGTCGATACCATCGCTTTGCATTCCAATAAGAAAGCAAGAAGCCATGCCATCAAGGCGCAGTATAGTAAAGAATAGTGCCAAGGGAATCAACTAAAATTGCGACTTTTTTCGCCACCTTCGGTGAGTCTGCGCCGATAAATTGATTCCACAGTCTATACAAGGCAGCCTATACCGTTAGAATAGACCTCTTCTTTATCAATACCGACCTCATTATGCGCCCAAATGTCGCTCGCGTGGCTTTACCCGTACCACTCGACAAACAGTTTGACTACCTAGTTCCAGCCCACCTATTTCCTGTGGTCGGCGGACGTGTGTCTGTCCCTTTTGGACCAAAGACCCTGGTCGGTATTGTGATCGCGTTCAGCCACGAATCTGAATTCCCGATAGAAAAACTTAAGCCAATAAAAGCGGCACTCGACAGCTCACCTGTCTGGTCTAAACCGCTGTTCGAGCTTATCTCATGGTGTAGCCTTTATTACCAATATCCGCTTGGGGACACGTTAAGTAATGCCCTACCCGCAGCACTACGCAAAGGGAAGGCCGCAGAGTTTGCAGCGACTGTTGAATGGCACATCACAGAGTCGGGGAAAAATCAGCTCATCTCTGGTTTCGGTCGCGCAGTCAAGCAAGCCAAAGTCATGAGCATGCTCGAATCAGGTCCGTGCTCGCATCAAACTTTTGTCGATAGTGATGTGAGTACAAGTGTGCTTAAAACACTGACGGAAAAAGGCTGGATCGCATCAATCGAGAAACAGACAAAGTCCACCACTTGGCCTGAGGCGATCTGTAACGATCCGCTTGATCTTCGCTTAAATGCCGAACAAGCCGTGGCTATTGCTTCGGTCAATAGCCAGAACGAGTTTGGCTGCTATCTGCTTGAAGGGGTCACCGGTTCAGGCAAAACCGAAGTCTACCTGCAGATGATTAAGCCCGTGTTAGAGCGTGGCAAGCAAGCTTTGGTTCTCGTGCCGGAAATTGGTCTCACGCCACAGACTATCAACCGCTTTCGCAAACGCTTTAATGTGCCGATTGAAGTCATCCACTCCGGGCTCAATGACACCGAGCGCCTAAATGCTTGGTTAAGTGCACGCGATAAGGTCGCTGGCATTGTTATTGGCACCCGCTCGGCGCTGCTGACACCGTTTGCCGATCTCGGCATCATTATTGTCGATGAAGAGCACGACACGTCCTACAAACAACAAGATAGTCTTCGTTATCATGCTCGCGATGTGGCTGTGATGCGCGCTAACAAAGAGCAGATCCCAATCATCTTAGGATCCGCAACGCCATGTATCGAAACGCTGCAAAACGCACTCGCTGGAAAGTACCATCATTTGATCCTCAGTCAGCGCGCAGGACTCGCCGTTCCGACCACAAACAAGGTGATTGATGTCAAAGGTCAGTTTCTCGAAGCTGGACTCTCGGCACCACTTATCGCTGAGCTACGCCGCCATTTAGAGGCGGGCAACCAAGTCATGTTGTTCTTGAACCGACGAGGGTTTAGCCCAGCCCTAATGTGTCACGAATGTGGCTGGACCGCAGAGTGTCACCGATGCGATGCGTACTACACCTATCACCAATCAAGCAATGAAATTCGCTGCCACCACTGTGGCTCGCAGCGCCCGATTGTGCATCAGTGTGAGGGCTGTGGATCGCATCAACTGGTCACTGTAGGCGTGGGGACTGAGCAGTTAGAGGCTCAGCTTGAGAGCTTATTTCCCGAATACAATACCATTCGTATCGACCGCGATAGCACTAGGCGCAAAGGCAGCCTAGAAGCCGCATTGGACGCTATCAAGAAGAATGAATATCAAATATTGATTGGTACCCAAATGCTCGCCAAGGGGCACCACTTCCCCAATGTAACGCTTGTGGCGCTGTTGGATGTCGATGGTTCACTGTATAGCAGTGACTTTAGAGCCTCAGAAAGGCTCGCCCAGCTCTTCATCCAAGTCGCTGGTCGCGCAGGTCGTGCCAGTAAGCCAGGTGAAGTACTGCTACAAACTCACCACCCAGAACATCCATTGCTGCAAAGCTTGCTGCATAAAAACTATCGCCACTTTGCCGAAACAGTCATTGACGAGCGTAAGCTAGCCAAGTTGCCGCCATTTAGTTTTTTGACTTTGGTTCGCGCCGAAGCCAACAACAGCAATGAAGTCGAGAACTTCCTAAGGCAGGTACGTTACTCATTGGAAGCTCATCCACTCTTTGATAACGCTTGCATGGTACTGGGCCCAACCCCTGCGCCCATAGCGAAACGCGCAGGAAAAGCGCGATGGCAACTGGTGCTGCAAGTACCGAGTCGCCCACAAATGCAGAAGATCATCAGCGCGGCCAAACCTGTCATTGCTCAATTGCCTTTGGCAAAAAAAGTGCGCTGGTCACTGGATGTAGAGCCGCAAGACCTCAGCTAGATACCCATTGTTAACCTAAAACACCAAGCAAAATGGTTAATGACAAAACCATAAGCGGTGTTAGTTGTGATATGCTTCACAATTATTTTGCAAAATCTGTTAATCAGGCCGTAACTTTCATTCGAGAAATGAATAATATTTAGTATTGGTTCATGATTGTAAAAATAGATCTTATAAATCTATTTACTAGATAAATTAATCATTTAACACAGGAATAACCTACAGGGAAAGATAACAATAAATAATAGACCTTCCCTATTGGTTCAGACATACAGAGAGAGGACACACGTTTATGGCGACAATGAAGGATGTTGCCCAGCTTGCAGGCGTCTCAACGGCTACGGTTTCGAGAGCTTTGATGAACCCAGAAAAAGTGTCATCTTCTACGCGTAAACGTGTTGAAGATGCTGTTTTGGAAGCTGGATATTCTCCCAATTCACTCGCACGCAATCTTCGCAGAAATGAATCCAAAACCATAGTGACGATTGTTCCCGACATTTGCGACCCGTATTTTTCCGAGATCATTCGTGGTATTGAAGATGCCGCAATGGAACATGGTTACCTCGTGTTACTGGGTGATAGTGGTCAGTCGAAAAAACGTGAAACCTCTTTTGTAAATCTCGTGTTTACTAAACAGGCCGACGGTATGCTGCTACTCGGTACTGACCTGCCGTTTGATATCAGTAAGCCTGAGCAAAAAAACTTACCACCGATAGTCATGGCATGTGAATTTGCACCAGAGCTTGAGCTCCCAACAGTTCACATTGATAACCTCACCTCAGCGTTTGAGGCGGTTAACTACCTTTCGAATTTAGGCCATAAGCGCATCGCACAAATCGCCGGTCCTGACACCGCATTCCTGTGCCGCTTTAGACAGCAGGGCTACCAACAAGCGCTGCGCCGAGCTGGCCTGCCGATGAATCCAGCTTACACGGTTAAAGGTGACTTTACGTTTGAAGCTGGCGCGCGATTGGTTCGTACTCTACTTGCTCTACCTGAACCACCAACCGCAATATTCTGTCACAACGATGTGATGGCGATTGGCGCAATGCAGGAAGCGAAGAAGCTAGGTCTACGAGTTCCCCAAGACTTATCTGTAGTGGGCTTTGATGACATTCAATTTGCTCAATACTGCGATCCACCGCTAACCACCGTCTCTCAGCCACGATATGAGATTGGTCGCCAAGCGATGTATATGATGCTTGAAGTACTCAAAGGCGCAGACGTTCGCGCAGGCTCTCGCTTATTGGATACCGAACTTGTGATCCGCGACAGTGCGGCTCCTCCAAGAATCTTGTAGTTGGCACGATACTGACTTGCAACTTGACCTCGCGGTATTTACCAT
The DNA here is from genome assembly GCF_052879755.1 of Vibrio sp. DNB22_10_4. NCBI lineage: Bacteria > Pseudomonadati > Pseudomonadota > Gammaproteobacteria > Vibrionales > Vibrionaceae > Vibrio > Vibrio sp. DNB22_10_4. The sequence goes on from NZ_JBNNXW010000012.1 coordinate 5,996, forward strand.
GAGGTCAGTGAGTTATTTCAATCAGAACCAATCTAAGTGGCAAACCGAGACTATGTAAGACGGGGCAAAGGCACCAGCCGTCGCCCTGCAAAAAAGAGAACTTCCGGTAAGAAACCCTGGCGCAGTGGCTTGCTAGCGATTTTGCTCGCCAGTGGGTTTGGTTACGGGTTGTACCTACTAAGTAACGACCCTGAGCCAGCCAAGCCCGCTCCTGTGATCACCAAACCAGCACCTAAGTCGAAACCAAAGCCGGCGAAACCAATCCCACCGCCACCTGAAGAAAAGTGGGACTATGTGGAAACCTTGCCAAAGCGTGAGGTTGAGGTAAAAGCCAAAGAGCAAGTGGTTTCTAAGATCCCTTACATCATGCAGTGCGGCGCGTACAAAACGCTAGCACAGGCAGAAGCTCGTAAGTTGGACATTGCCTTCCAAGGCATCTCAAGCCAAATTCGCAAGAAAGAAAACAGCAGCTGGTTTAGAGTCGTACTGGGTCCTTACAAGCTTAAACGCGATGCCGAGCGCGAAAAGCACAAGCTACAGCGCGCTAAAATTGAGCCTTGCGCTATTTGGAAAGAAGCGCAGTAAGCTCTGAAGCTCGCCAACAAAAAACAACCAATAGTCAGCCTCTCATAACAGGGGCTGATTTCGTTTACATTCCCGAAAAGCTCTTCCCCTTGAATTCCATTCCTCGCGTCCACATATCCATTCCATAACCAAATTAAAACCAATAAGAGGCAAACGTCGTGACTACCATTGTATCTGTACGTCGTAACAACAAAGTCGTGATCGCGGGTGATGGACAAGTATCCCTGGGCAACACCGTAATGAAAGGCAATGCCCGTAAGGTTCGTAGACTCTACAACAACCAAGTACTCGCAGGTTTTGCTGGCGGTACGGCTGACGCGTTTACTCTGTTTGAGCGTTTTGAAAGCAAGCTGCAAATGCACCAAGGCCACCTAACCAAAGCGGCGGTTGAGCTTGCGAAAGACTGGCGTAGCGACCGTGCACTTCGCAAACTAGAAGCGCTATTGGCAGTAGCGGATGAAACCGCTTCACTGATTATCACAGGCAACGGTGATGTGGTTCAGCCAGAGAATGACCTCATTGCGATTGGCTCTGGTGGTAACTTTGCTCAAGCGGCAGCGACGGCACTGCTTGAGAACACAGAATTAGATGCACGCGAGATCGCAGAGAAAGCACTTAAGATTGCTGGCGATATTTGTGTGTTCACCAACCATCACCACACTATTGAAGAACTAGAAAGCGACGCGACAGAAAGCAAGTAAGGTCGCCTCGGTAAATAAATGTCTCAGGCTGCTAACAAAGTGCGTCATCCCCGCGTAGGTGGGGATCTACTGTTAGCACGCACCAAGCCTTGAGTAGATTCCTGTCTGCACAGGAATGACGTGCTTTTAAGCATGACACTGACACTAACTAGGTCATGAGTCTAATTTCCAACTGGCACACAATGGTGCCAGAAGTTTTGTAAGGAATTAATTATGTCTGAGATGACTCCTCGCGAGATTGTTCATGAGTTAAACCGCCATATCATTGGCCAAGACAAAGCTAAGCGCTCTGTTGCTATCGCGCTGCGAAACCGCTGGCGCCGCATGCAGCTCGAAGAGAGCTTACGTGTAGAAGTTTCACCAAAGAACATCTTAATGATCGGTCCTACGGGTGTGGGTAAAACCGAGATCGCACGCCGCTTAGCGAAACTTGCTAATGCTCCGTTCATCAAGGTAGAAGCCACCAAGTTCACAGAGGTGGGATACGTAGGTAAAGAAGTAGAAACCATCATCCGTGATCTGACAGACGTTGCGATCAAGATGACCCACCAGCAAGCGATGGAAAAAGTGAAATTCCGCGCTGAAGAGCAAGCGGAAGAGCGCATTCTTGACGCTCTGCTTCCACCAGCACGTGATGCTTGGGGTCAAAACGAGCAGCCTACTGACGACGCTTCTTCCAATACTCGTCAAATCTTCCGTAAGAAACTGCGCGAAGGCAAACTTGATGACAAAGAGATCGACATCGAAACAGCAGCGCCTCAAATGGGCGTAGAAATCATGTCACCTCCTGGTATGGAAGAGATGACGAATCAGCTGCAAAGCATGTTCCAGAACCTTGGCGGTGACACCAAGAAGAAGCGCAAACTAAAAATCAAAGATGCTTTCAAAGCCCTTATAGAAGAAGAAGCGGCTAAGCTGGTTAATCAAGAAGAACTCAAAGAGCAAGCGATCTACAACGTTGAAAACAACGGCATCGTGTTTATCGATGAGATCGATAAAATCTGTAAGCGTGGTGAAGCATCGGGTCCTGATGTATCACGCGAAGGCGTACAGCGCGATCTTCTGCCACTGATTGAAGGCAGCACCGTCTCAACCAAGCATGGCATGGTAAAAACAGACCACATCCTGTTTATTACCTCTGGTGCGTTCCAAGTAGCGAAGCCATCGGATCTTATCCCTGAACTACAAGGCCGCCTACCAATTCGAGTTGAGCTAGAAGCCCTAAGCAGCGATGACTTTAAACGCATCCTAACCGAACCAAAAGCATCACTGACAGAGCAATACATCGCGCTGATGAAGACGGAAGAAGTCGATGTTGAATTCACCACCGACGGCATCCAACAAATCGCGGACGCTGCGTGGACAGTGAACGAAACTACCGAGAACATCGGTGCGCGTCGCCTTCATACTGTAATGGAGCGCCTAATGGATGAGATTTCATTTGAAGCGACTGACAAACCGGGTTCGAAGCTCGTGATTGACTCTGGCTATGTGAAGTCGAAGCTGGGTGAGTTTGTTGAAGATGAAGATTTGAGTCGCTTTATTCTTTAAAGAGTGCGCTCAAATTATCGTCATCCCTAAAATTACCGTCACCCCTAAAATTATCGTCACCCCTGCGCAGGCAGGGGTCTATTCAAAGCAAGCACCAAGCCTCAAACAGATTCCTGTCTACACAGGAATGACGAGCCCTTAACATCACCGCACTCAAAGTTACCGTCACCCCTGCGCAGGCAGGGGTCTACTCAAAGCACGCACCAAGCCTCTAGAAGATTCCTGTCTGCACAGGAATGACGAACCTTTAACATCACCACAATTCGTGACTTAAATCCTTCCAATAAGGGTTACTACTGGTCACCAACTCATTCTTCCAAGCCCGATCCCAATGGCGCAATTGCAGCTCTCTTGACGCAGCCTCTTCCATCGTTTCAAACCATTCGTAGTGAACCAGTTGATTGACGTTGTATTTCTTTACGATACCTTCGGTCACGCCATGTTTGTGTTTCCAAATTCGCTCAGAAAGGTTAGATGTGACACCGATATAGACCACGCCACGCCCTTTCGATGCAGCGATGTAGACGCACGGCTTTTTCGTTTTGTTTGGGTTCATTATGTTATCTCTTGTTTTCCCCTAGCCAGACGCCACATGCTATACCGCTTAACCGTGAAGAATTTCAGCGCACTTCACACATCCCCCAATATCATACTAATCCCATACTAAGACCATAAATCCCCTGTGTGTTTAGCCACTTCCCATTTTGCCGTATACTTACTTAAAACAGTTAATTCGTAGCGTAATCATGACTTCTTCTTTTCGCATTTGGCTCGATGCCGCAAGACCTAAAACATTGCCACTGGCACTGGTTTCTATCATCACCGGCAGTGCCCTCGCATTTTCCAAAGGCGAGATGTCATGGAGTGTGGCGCTGCTCGCGCTGCTGACGGCAACTTTGCTGCAAATCCTATCCAACCTTGCTAATGACTATGGCGATGCAGTAAAAGGCACCGACAATGAAAACAGGCTAGGCCCGATGCGCGCCATTCAGTCCGGAGAAGTCACGCAGCTAGAAATGAAAAAAGCCATCATTCTGAATGTGGTGTTGACTGTCGCTTCTGGTTTGTTCTTGGTACTACACGCCCTTGAATCGCTGCAAAACATCCTCGCCTTTATCGGCCTTGGCGTACTCGCTATCGCCGCCGCTATCGCCTACACCGTTGGCAATAAACCTTATGGCTATGTAGGACTTGGTGACATTTCAGTGTTTATCTTCTTTGGTTTGCTTGGCGTGTCTGGTACCTATTTCCTTCATACCGGCCACTTAGACACGCTGCTATTTTTGCCAGCGTTTGGTTGTGGCTTGCTCGCTGTTGCAGTACTCAACGTCAACAACATGCGCGACATCGAAAACGACAGCGCTTGCGGCAAACGTACCGTTGCGGTGCGTCTTGGTGAGCGCAAGGCCAAGTTGTATCACTTTGCCTTACTCGCCGTTGCAGTGAGCGCATTTGCGATATATTTGTCGGTGCAGCAATCACCGCTTTGGATAAGTCTGCCTTTTGTACTGAGCTTGGTGGTGGTCATCAAACATGGTACCGCGGTATGGCAAACCACACAGCCTGCACAAATCGCCCCGATGATGCCTATTGTGGTTAAGTGCTCACTAGTCACCAACATCTTGTTTTCTGGTGTGGTTATAGCTCAAACTCTGATCACTTAATTGAGCCTTGTCATTGCATTGACCTATTCAACCGATATACTCGATTTATCCCTTTTGAAAACTGCATAGAAGAGCCGCCATGGAATACAGTACTTCAGCCCTATGTGATATCTACCTAGATCAAGTAGATGTTGTCGAGCCAATGTTTAGCAATTTTGGCGGCAGAGCCTCATTTGCAGGTCAAGTGACCTCAGTAAAATGCTTTGAAGATAACGGTGTGATCCGCGACATTTTGGAGCAAGATGGCGTCGGTCGCATATTGTTGATTGATGGCGGGGGCTCACTGCGAAAAGCCCTTATTGATGCGGAGATCGCTCAATTGGCAGAGGACAACGAATGGGAAGGCATTATTGTCTACGGCTGCATTCGTGAAGTCGACGAGCTTGAAGACATGAATTTGGGCATTCAAGCGCTGGCCTCTATTCCTGTTGGTGCCGCGCAATCAGATGTCGGGGAAGTGGATGTGCCGGTCAACTTTGGCGGCGTGACTTTCTTGCCAGAAGATTATGTGTATGCCGACAACACAGGGATCATCTTGTCTCAAGAGCCACTTGATGTGAGTTTTGAGGACGAAGAGACTCAAGAAACCGAAGAGTGATTCAATCACCACGGTAAAAAAGACACGAACAAAAAACGGGAGCATCACTGCTCCCGTTTCTATATCTATCATTTTATTCAATAACGAATTTAGTCGTTACCAAACAAATCGCGAGTGTAAACCTTGTCCGCGACATCTTCTAACTCAGGCAACATGCGGTTAGAGATAATCAAGTCAGCTTCTTGTTTAAAGGCATCCACATCCTGGATAACGCGCGAATGGAAGAAGTGCTCTTCTTTGAGTACAGGTTCATACACAATGACCTCAATACCCTTGGCTTTCAAACGCTTCATGATGCCCTGAATGCTCGATGCGCGGAAGTTATCCGAGCCAGATTTCATGATCAAACGATACACACCGACAACCTTCGGGTTGCGTTTCATAATCGACTCTGCAATAAAGTCCTTGCGAGTGCGGTTCGCATCCACGATGGCACCGATGATGTTATTCGGCACTTCTTGATAGTTCGCCAGAAGCTGCTTAGTGTCTTTTGGTAGGCAGTAACCGCCATAGCCAAACGATGGGTTGCAGTAGTGACCACCGATACGAGGGTCTAGAGCCACACCTCCAATGATTTGACGCGTATCCAGACCCAAGGCTTCAGCATAAGAGTCTAACTCGTTAAAATACGCCACACGCATCGCTAGATAGGTGTTAGAGAACAGCTTCACCGCTTCCGCTTCGGTTGAGTCGGTATACAGTACGTCGATGTTTTGTTTCTGCGCGCCCTCTATCAGCAAATCACCAAACACCTTGGCACGCTCACTGCGCTCACCAATAATGATTCGAGATGGGTTAAGGTTGTCATACAGAGCACTGCCTTCACGCAAAAACTCTGGTGAGAAGAACACGTTCTCTGTACCAAGTTCTTCACGAACGCGAACCGTGTAGCCCACTGGAATGGTTGATTTGATGACGATCACCGCGTCAGGATTCACCGCAATAACATCTTTAATGACCGACTCAACAGAGCCTGTATTGAAATAGTTGGTCTGCGGGTCATAATCTGTCGGCGTAGCAACTATCACGTAGTTCGCACCGCGATACGCCAACTCTTTATCCAGCGTTGCAGTAAAGTTGAGATCATCACGCTTTAGAAACGCTTCAATTTCGCTATCGACAATCGGCGATTGCCCATTACATAGCATCTCTACTTTTTCTGCATTAATATCGACCGCGACTACCTCATGATTCTGAGCCAGAAGCATCGCATTCGATAGGCCTACATAGCCCGTTCCAGCAACTGCAATTTTCATAGTTCTGTCTTTTAATTTGTTTGTGATTTGTTGGCGTTAGATTGAGCCCAAACTAAGTCACCAATGCCATCAGTAGGCACAAAGCCAGTTGGCGCTTGTAACATGAGCTGTCGCAACGCTTGTTGATCATAATCTTGTGCCGCTTGCTGCAAATCGTCAAGTAACTGATTGTATTCAGCTTGCTCCATTGAGACTTCTTGGGCGGTCAAGATGCGATCATGAGATGTTTTTGACACACTATCGCCAATAAGAAGTTCTTCAAACAGCTTTTCACCTGGCCTTAGGCCAGTGTACAAAATCTCAATGTCACCCTCTGGGTTGTGATCATCTTTCACTTCCAGCCCCGACAGGTGGATGAGGTTTTTCGCCAAATCAGAAATACGTACTGGCTCCCCCATATCGAGCACAAATACATCGCCGCCTTTTGCCATCGCGCCCGCTTGAATTACCAACTGCGCGGCCTCTGGAATGGTCATGAAGTAACGAATAATGTCTTTATGCGTGACCGTCACCGGGCCGCCTTTGGCAATCTGTGCCTTGAAAAGCGGAATGACCGAACCTGAAGAGCCCAGCACATTCCCAAAGCGCACCATAGAAAACAGGGTTTGATGATCCTTCTGGTAGCCTTTAGCAAGCGCCTGTAAACCAAGTTCAGCAAGACGTTTCGTTGTTCCCATTACATTAGTTGGGCGTACCGCTTTATCCGTCGAAATCAGCACAAACGAAGAAACGCCCGCCTCAACCGCAGCACACGCAGCTCGATAGGTACCGAATACATTATTCTGAATGCCTTCAGCTACGTTGTATTCAACCAGCGGTACATGTTTGTATGCGGCAGCATGGTAAACGGTGTCGACACCGAAACCAGACATGGTATTAGCCAGTCTCTGTTGGTTTTGGACATTACCCATGATAGGCACAATCTCAATGCCTTGAGCTAATTGTCGCAGCTCTCTATCAATGCTGTACAAGGAAAACTCAGAGGCTTCAAAACACACGAGTCGACGAGGATGATACTTGATGATCTGCCTGCAAAGCTCAGAGCCGATAGAGCCACCAGCACCCGTTACCATAACGGTTTTGTCTTTGATGTTTTTTTCTAGCAAAGCCTGATCCGGTGCAACTGCATCGCGCCCAAGAAGATCATCAATAGCTACTTCTTTAAGTTGGTCCAGCTGAAACTCGCCACTGACAATGTCAGACAGATTAGGAATGGTTAGCACTTCCACTGGAAAGGCGGACAAATGCTCGACCACCGATTTTCTATCACTTCGGCTCGCAGCTGGCATAGCCAACAGCACCTTCTCTACCTGCCCTTTTTTAATCAACTTAGGCAGGTATTTACGTCGATATACCGTGACACCATGGATCATGGTTTTGTGCATGGCCCGATTGTCATCAATAAAGGCAACTACTCGATACTCGCCTGCTTGCGAAACCAAATTGTGTAGCTGACGACCAGCACTACCAGCACCATAAATCAACACCGGGACTCTATCGCCACTAAGTAAGTTGGCAACCAAATAACGCACCAATAATCGCGAACCACCACAAAGGGTCATCATAAATGTGGCATAAATAACCGGAACCGAACGAGGTAAGTGCAGCTGTAAGTAGTAAGAAACCAAAACGATTGTCAGAGAGGAAATTAGTGCTCCCGTGCCAATTGTCACAATAGCCTGCATACTAAGATATCGAAGGATAGCGCGATATAAACCAGTATAAGCAAACGTCAGAATCGTCACGACAATGACAATGCCGAGCAAAGACCAATACTCTTCATGCCCCCAATAGCGCTCTAGAGAGCCCATTCGAGAATAATAAGCGCCCCAAAAGGCAGCCGCAATAAACATAACATCTACAAGAATGCTCACCACACGCTTTAATGGTCGAGGCATTGCCCAGATAGGAGAGAGAGAAAGCACCAAATTACCTCTTTATTACGATGCACAACGCACTAATTGTTTTGCAAACAACACTCGTTATTTCACAAAAGCACTGACTACTTTGAAACGCGATCACCAGCACCTTTACCAGTTGCGGTAGCAATTATATAGCGGAAATAAAGCGACACTGTAAGTGTATCAATCATTTCTTTGTCAGTCTTAGCTAGTTTTTCAGGTGTCGACATGTCTATGTGATTAATCTGTGCCAGACCCGTAACACCAGGGAGCACCTCATAAATACCCAAACGTTCTCGCACTTCGATAAGCTCAGTTTGGTTAAACAAGTTAGGGCGTGGCCCAACAAGACTCATATCCCCCTTGAGAACATTAATAAGCTGAGGGAGTTCATCCAACTTCGTCTTTCTTAAGAATGCCCCAAGTTTAGTGATTGAGCTGCGACTGGCTAGGTGGCTCGCTACCGACTCAGTATCCACGGACATAGTTCGAAACTTGATGAGATTGAATGGTCTTTTGTTGCGGCCTACTCGCTCCTGAACAAAAACAGGAGAGCCCGTATCAAACAAACCTATTATGGTCACAATAAGTAACACCGGCCAAAGTAAAGCCAGTCCAATAAAAGCAATTAAGAAGTCTAAAAGTCGAATCATTCTCTAATCTCATTAAGTTTGGCCATACTCTGTGCCATTGACCACGGCGCATGCCATCCAAGAGTTGATGTCAAAGACGACGCATCAACCTGCATATCACCGAAAAGCTGCTCTATCATTGCAGACTTACCCGTTAGCTTCCCTAACAAACGAAATAACGACACTGGTATAGGCAGTTGCAGTACTTTCTTATTCAACCCTTTAGCGATAGCGTCTGTAAATTGACGTGTTGATACCGTTTCACTCTCAGTCGCCAAAATTATCTGGTTCGCAACTTTGTCATTGGTGACACAGAACGCTAATAAGTCTGCCAGGTTATACACCGAAATAAAGTCGCGCTGATTTGTTGCACAACCAAACGGCAAAATCGGGAGTTTTACCACCAAGGATTTTAACAAGTTAAAATTACCCGGAGCCTCAGCGCCATAGACTAACGTTGGTCTGACAATAACCACTTCTAGGCTGGTTTCCTTTGCTATCTCAAACAGAGCTTGCTCAGCTTCATACTTTGAACGAGCATAGTCGTTGTGCGGATTACACTCAGAGTTTGGACTCAGTGGGACACCTGTCGTAGCTAAACCATTAACGCCAATGGAGCTAACAAATACAAAACGCTTAACCCCAGCAAGTGCGGCGTCACGGGCAAGTTTAATCGTTCCGTCTCTATTGACCTCGTAAAACTCGTCTATATCGCTGGCTTTGTTGTGAGCCACTCCCGCTAAATGGATGATCGCCTCACACCCCTTTAGATGTGGTAACCAGTTTGTTTCTGAGCTCAAATTCGCAACAATGGCGCCTTGCATACTCGACTGAGGTGAACGCACGACATAGCGAAAGTCCAACTTTTCTTGAGCAACAAGTTCACGACCGATAAATCCCGTCGCTCCGGTTAGTAAAACTTTCACTCTACCTCCGGCTAAAACGATAGATAAGTGACAAAATTAATTTTGGCATAACTCTAGGTGTCGCACGCTGAACGAAGATAAGCAGTGCTGGAATCCAACCGACAAGACCAAGTTTCACTTTGTTTACCGTCATTTCCCACTCACTTTTGATATATATCCACCCAGCTCGACGAAGAATCATCTCTCGACCAGTGCGAGCATCTACTAAACAGTCATCAACATTCATACCATTATAACCATTCGCAATAACTCTAGACCATAGATACCAGTCCTCCATGAAGGGTAGATGCTTGTAGCCCCCAACACTTTGGATTACACGTTTACTGTAAATCACCGTCATATGGTTAAAGGGGTTCTTCTTTGGCACTGCTGAGCGAATATGCGACATTGAGAGAGGAACCCGACGGTGACTAATAGTCTCCAATGACTCAGCTTCAACCTCTCTTATCGCAGAGCCCAAAATAGCAAGCTCTGGCAACTCCTTCATAATTGACACTTGCTGAGCAAATCGAGTAGACACACACAAATCATCCGTATCCATACGCGCAACCATGTCATATTGGCATTGTTCTAAACCGTAGTTAAGCGCACGCCCAAGTCCTACATTTTCTTTTAGCGGGTACACATTAAGCGGAAGCTTATTCTTCCACTTAGTTACAACATCCTCAAGAGCATCGTCAATCGGGCCATCAATAACCAAGACAATTTCTGTAGCAGGTAGCGTCTGATTGAAGAGACTTTCAAAACATTCATCCAAGTAAAGAGGAGACTCTTTGTGATACAAGGACATCAGCACCGAAAAACCATCTCCTCTATCATTTCGATGCTTACTTTCGTTACAACTCATTCTTAATTTCATCTGCAAGGTAAAGTGACAGCGCAGCGATTTCTACACCCGTATTAGTGTAGCTATGCTCACTAAATACAGAAGGCGAACAAATGTGAACATTTCGAATATTTGGCAGCGAAAGCGCTCCGTCCAATGTAGAGAGACTCTCTCGTAAACTGCCCGAGAAATGAGCTGCCGACCAAAGCCAAGGGGCGGTTAGCTTTCTCTCGACGTTTACAGACTCGGTGTACGGGCCTAGCTTTTCTGCAACTTGAGCTAAATGCTGCCTAAACACATCGAGCTCATTCTCAGAGATAAGTAGACTTGCTTTTTTGTCTGTAACGACATTGGTCGACTCTCTTTGCTCAAAAACAGCCATCAATGTATAGGTTGATTTACTTAACTGCCAACCAAAGAGGTGATTAAGGATCACAGCCACCACATCTGGATCAAACATCTTCAAACTGAACATTTGTTTAATCCGATTTAGCCCTGACGATGCACCCAGCTTAGACTTGTAGCGATAAAGAGAGAGATCATTTTTCATTGAAAATGCAGAACCAACATAGAAGATAGCGCTATGTTCGCCAACCTTGGTCGTAAAGCCCGATTTAAAATATCCGTGCTTCAAAGGAGCGGTACAAAGTCTTGCGAAAGCGTCTCTATATTCCGGCTTTACTTTAATCTTTCCAATAAAGCCCATCGGGTGATCGATAAAACTTGTCGACGTCTGCACCGGCAGCTTAAGCGAATCAATCACTTCGTTAGTACCCAGCCCCCCCGCAGCGATAACGACGCGGTCTGCTTCTAGTTCAAACTTTGTGCCTTCTGAATCAAATTTGATGCGCTCAACAGAGCCATTATCTGATTGAATAGATTCAAGATTGCGCACAAGGCCATAAAACTCAACACGACTATCAAGCTTAATAACTCGTCGATGATTTGGATAATATATTGCATCTAAGTCAGGTAGCTCTGAAGAGGACAGTGCTCGCTGTTTCTCAGAATGTAGATCATGCGATTCATCGTAACCAAGCGCCCTTGCAGCCTTGTCCAGGTAAGGCTCAGTTCTAGCTAAAAGCTTCAGCATTTCGGGATCACTAATGTTAGAGCGCTCAAACGCAATCAAGCCATTATGCCAAAGATGACTTGTTCCTCCCTTGCCATAGCAATAAGTAGGAACAGAAGAAAGCGACTCCTCACGCTGATGGTCATAAGCAAAGCCTCTTCTAGGCCCCTTATCTAACATAATGACGCGATGTGTCTCTACAAGGTTGTTTGCCAATACATTGCCAGCAATACCTGAACCAATAACAATCACAGTTGGCTTTGACTGTTTATCACTGACTTGGGACTCTGGCACATCTACACCAGAAACAAGTGTGGATAGTTTTGTTGTTTCGACTCGAGACTCTAACATCATCTCTGCACGAGCAGACCCGTTGACATACATAGGATCCGCAGAAGGCGCGGGCTCACCGCCAGAACCACCACCGCCACCCTTCTTAATCGAAAAGAGAACCTTTAGTAACTTATTGAAAATGCCACCTAATGGCGTTTCATTCCAAGCTTTAAATACAAAGTTGATTTTCCCGTTGCGGTGATATCGATTTAGACAACCGTCATTGTGCTCATACTTCGCTCCATAGTCCGATAGGACCTGTTCCCACGTTTTTTCTGGAGCTTGCGTGACGATGAATCGATTTACCTGTTGACCGCCGAAACTTTCACATTGCAGTAACTTATCAAGAACTTCGCATAGATAACTAATGTGCACATAGTTACAAGCTCTATTCTCAGCAGGCAAAATTACTTTTGAGTGTGCTAAGCAACGTTGAATAAACTGCCCCCAGCTACCGCCACCCAACACTACTGTCGGCTGAATAATAGCCACATCGATTTTAGGATGTTTACTCGCTAGGGTCTCAATTAGGTGGGACACTGCCAGTTTTTCTTGAGTATAAATATCGCGTGATGGTGAGGGTGCAGTATCTTCATTAACGGTTTGGTTATTGATTCTGTCATACTCTACGATAGAGCCTAAAAAAACCAACTTACTGATGCCATTTGCGACTGCATAATCGAAGCAAGCTTCAATAATTTTGAAATTGTCTTGATAACGAGGATCAAAAGCAAAATTAACTAGCACATCATTGTTAGCACCGTGTTCAGTAGAAGCTCGGTGATTAGAAAACAGTGTATTACGAGACACTTCGACGATGTTATGTGCGGTGGAACGCTTGTACCAACTACCGATAAAACCATTGACACCAGTAATATGAATTTTCACTTTACTTCTCTTCTATAAGTGGTTGATAAAAAGAATTGAATCGAGACTGCCAGCTCGCGTTTCGGGCTAAGTTTAATTGCGCTTCTACATCATGGTTTAGTTCTTCATACTCTCCAGAAGAATCTACAACCGTTAAGACATGTCTATATGAATCAAATGCCGGTAACTTAGTTGCAATGACAGGCTTTCCAGTAGCCAAACACTCCATAAACTTGGCTGGCACAATACCATTAGTAAACTCATTGACCACGTAAGGCAAGACCAGTACATCAGCTTCGACTAGATGACTACACAGTTCACCGTACGCGACGGGCGGAAGAACACGAACATTACTCGATATTTTACCTACAACACTATCATCCACCTTACCAAGAACCGTCATCGTAGTACCCGGAGCATTGGACAAATTATTAATTAAATCAATATCATTATCTTGGCGAAGATGCCCATAAAAATAGAGTTTTTTTGATTCTTGCCACTCATCACCTCTATAACAGGTGTGAAAGTAATCAAAGTCGACACCAGGAGGGACTTGTATAGTATCAGCACGAGTTTGCCGATTCTTTTGATACAAAAATTCGGAATCGGCTATTGAAACGTCAACTGTCGTTAACAGCTCTTTTTCCAAAAGAATAGTCTCTTCTGTGCTTGCTGGGTGATGGTCGTAGTTTTGAACACAATCATAAACCACTTTTACCTTGGCGCAGCGAGCGCGAAGATACGACAATATGTCTCTCGTAAGAAACGTTGGCTGGTAAAGATGTACAATTACCTGCTCATTAGGTCCTGTGTACTTTTTAAAGAACCTTGGGATGAGAACGTGTTTGTTGAGCCAACTAGAACCAAGAATCTGTTCAGGTATAAAAAGAGCACCAACTACTTCTAGAGCATCACTCGTGTCATCGACTACAGGTTTATCTTTTCGAGAAAACAAGACTTGTAGAACACGATTGATAACATATGGAAGCTCTGACACCTTCGGCAAACGCATTCCAAACTTATTAAAGTACGTGGTGACATGTCCATTTTTAGAGTACTCTGTGGCAAATATTTGATGCCTTTGCCAAAGAAAGTCCCAATCTATTTCTGACAAAAATATCACTCGAGGCTTAGTCATTATTAACCTTTACATCTAATTTTAATTAGGCACTTCGAACATTAGCTGATAGCTAGTCAAAGCTGTATAATTACGATTTATTATTTCAAATCACTTGGCTTGAAAATGCCTTTAAAACGAAACTGTTTTAACACCTCTTTTGGAATGAGTGAAAATGATGTCAAAACGTCCTTTGTCCAACGACTTCGCCAATCCTCGCTAGCAACATCCAGCTCTTTGTTGTACTTGAGATCAAAGCCATAGACATTAATAAAAGAGTCCGTCAAAGCATATGTGACTGGGATACCAAACTCCAAGACAACGGTATTAGCACAATGTATTCTCGACCCTAGGGAGTAAGTAAACTCTTCCTCCACATTTACATATGTACTGTTGAAATTCAAAAGATAAAGCTTACTTCTGTGTGGCCACAACTCTCTTCTCTTAATAAAGCTTTGAAACGGAATAAAAAGCAAATCAACTTTCTCGATAACCTTTAAGACATAGTCGATATTTTCATCATTAAAGAAACTAGGATCTGATAGTAGGTAGTACTGACATTGAATTCTATCCCCATATTTTTTCAATAGCCAGTTACAGCCAACATTAACTTGGCTTAGTGATTCAATATAGTCATTAACACTATCACCAGTAGCGATTAAGTTAATCTCACCATTCACTCTTGGTAGCTTGCTTCTTTGAAGTAAACTATAAGTACCAAACAGAAAATCTTCAACTCGTCTTTTTAACACACACACTCCAAAAATAATGCTTTTAAGCTAGTTAAGATTTAACATAATAAAAATAGCCATAAGTAAGAAGGCTAACAGACAAAAAGCCATTAGAAGCAACAGAGACCCAAGAGAGATAGCTAATAGACATCTGTGCAAAATAAAACACCAAGACAACATGAAGTAAACTGCTGATCAGAGTAAAGGCGGTAAGTCGAGTGTTATCACCATGATACATCATTAAAGTCCCAACTACGTAATAAGGTATCATTATCATCATTGAAAGTACAAACGGTGGGAAGTACCTTTCTGCGCTGCCAAATCCCGTGCCCAGCACCCATGTATACACTTCATCAGGAACAAAAAACACAGGAAGTGCAATAACTATACTCGGTATAAGTAGCCACCAACCCCAAACTACCAATTGGGAGTTACTCAATTTATTGCGATTGAGGAATTCAAAAACATAAGGTGTGACGGCCTTATTTACCGCGAGCAGTACTACTTGAAAGACAAACGCTAGCTGCCAAGATGAAAAATACACCCCTAACTCAGCTTCACTGTACAAGTCATAGATAATCAATCGCTCAAAATGAACTTTCGCCACACCAAATAACTGATGAAATAGCAGCGGAAGACCTAATATAAACATGTACTTCCAAGCTGAAGATAGACTTCTAAGAGTTGGGAGTTTAAATCGTACACTCGTGACTAATAGATAAGCCACAAAAAAAATAGCCGCAAGATTACCAATCAATATTGAATAGATCCTAAAGTCTACGGTTTTGGAGAAGACTTCAAAAAACAATATTGTCAACAAAGTAATTGCCAAGCTAGATATAGCTTGGACAAGAACATAGGCTTTAGGCTTTTTTTGGCATTGAAATACAGTAACTAGAGTCAGCAATAAACCACTGAGAAAAGAAGTTGCAGAGATTAGCACTGCCTGTTCAAAGTTAATAAAACTGACGAGAACACAAAAAACAATTACCGACACCAATATCGAATGTAAGATACTAGACTGAATTAAAAGACCTACAGCATGATTACCTTTAGTATAATAAAAACGCATAATAGCGTTTCCAAAGCTAGAGGAGACTATAGTTTGCATTACAGCAATCATAGCTAAGAAGTAAGACAACTCCCCCATCCCTTCTGGCCCTAAACTTCTGCTTAGGTATGGAATAATAATAAAAGGTAGCGCTTTTGTGACTATCTCGCCGGATAAGTATATAACGGCGTCTTTAACTACGGGCATATTTCTCAATCTTATTCATTACAACTTCAAATAATGATTGGTTACCAGAGATGCTTAAATGATAGTGATCTGTCATGAAGCTATCACTACCAATATCATTCACAGAAATAAGTTCAAAAACATCGTCTATAACGTTATTGTATGCCACAATTTCTCGACTCAAATTAGGTGTCCTAAGTTCAGCATGTTCGACATTAGCAAGGATAGGCAGCGCGAGTATCTTACTTGAAGGAAATGCCTGCCTAACTCTATTTAAGTTAGCTCTAAATTGTTCGATATTCACATACTGCTTCAATCTCAGATTCAACAGCTCTCTTCGATATTTAGCGACCATTTTTTTTACTAGCTTATTCACAATAGGGATACGGCTCACTACCGAAAGCTCCATCAACGTCAGAGCTCTTGGAGTGCAGTCAACAATTCCTAATTGGACAATGATGATATCAGGCTCAAACGCCCCTAGTGTAACGTCTAATTCGTTTACGAGAGCCTGACTATGTAACCCTGGGCGACAATAGAAGTAGTAATCGACACAGTCACAATGGTTCGCAAGTAAGTAGGGCCAAGATTGTTCGCCGGTGACTCTCTCAGGAGTAGTTCGAGGGAGACCTAGCGAATCGGTGATGATCAGCGCCTTAGGTTTAGGATTTTTCATTTTATGAGCTAAATCTATGAAGTATAGCCTGCCATTCGACTATAAAGTTCAATATGCTTCTTTTGATCTGAGAGCGTACACAAACTACTCGTTTCACCATTGAGGAAAGCTTTAACCTGCCTGTACAAGCCAGGTTTATATTGACTATCCAACGGATCATCAATTTCGACAGGCTCTATCGCTACACTACCTAACCTCTGTATTTGAAGCTTCTCCATTGGTCGGAATATCAGCCTATGCTCAGAGGTCAATACCTCTACACTCCAGCGGCCTGGAGCACCCCAGTTCCCATGATAAGCGAACAATGCACCAGTTTCTGAAACTCCTGCACCCGAAAAATTATATGAACGCGAGTGCCATTCCTCTCCGCCGTTGGAGAAACAGCTAAGTTTTTTTGGGAAGCCGCCAAGATAGAAAGCCATATCAGTGACATGAGTCGTATTTGCAAAGAACCAATTCTCTTTTACGCCTTCAGCTTTCTCTAATTCAGAGATAATATGACCCCATTCTGTGAGTTCAAAATTAAAACTCTGAACCCCTCCGTCTTCCTCAATGATACTTTTCGCAGCAAGTAGAGAAGAGTAGAACCTTCGGTTGTAAGCCACATACACACTGCTGCTATGGCTTTGGGCATAACCAGCAAGCTCAGAGATATCTTGAGCATCAAGCCCGCCTGGCTTCTCAACCAAAATATTCTTTAAACCATGATCAATCAACGCAACAGTTGTCATCGCTATTTGCTCGACACCGGTGGTAACGATAGCAAACTTATATTGCTTAAGATCTTCTAATTCGCAAAACTTGCTAAGTCCGCCAACAAAAGGGGTAACACCTGTCGCTTCTTGGAAAACAGCAGCAGATGCTTCACTTCTCCCTACAACATCGAAGCGACACGCTAAGCCATTCAACACCTTTGCGTACTCTTGCGCCATCGGTCCGGCACCTATCATTAATATCATTATAAAGCCTTATGTAATTGGACAAATATCGAGATCGCGTTTGAGCATCCCGGACATATGCTGCAGCATCGCTGCAATAAAAGGTGTGTGAATAACACTCGACTCTTTATATGGTGTTAACGTGCACTGGTTGCTTTCAAGCAAGGCGTCAATACTTGGTGCGGTTAATTGACTTTGGTATAACGGTAAATGGGGATGCGATACCGTATTGTCAGGCGTTATATGATCCCACTTTCCTCCGACCTCATTAACCACATGTTTGTGCAAACCTTGTTTTACGACCAGCTCAAAAGAAAATGTCGCTTCTTTCCCGCTTTGAATACTAATAGTATGCTCTCCAGCACAGAACTCTATCTGGCCAGTAACTTCATAAAACCCCGCACGTTTACTCTCAATCAGTTTTTCATCAAGTTGTGAGGTCATTAACTTTAACTCTGGCTCGCCTGTTAGGTAGGCAAACAAATCTAGAAAATGAATACTATTACATGCCATTCCCCAAGCATGGCCGGATACCGTCATATGAATAGGTTCATTGCTTGCTAGTGTTTTCTTGAGTTCAGTATAAGTAGGATACATTCTTCTCGGACAATTAACCCAGCCTGTCGCCTTGCATTGCTCCAATAGTTCCTCAATAGCAGCATAATCCTCTAGCTTTTGGAAGAGCACCTTCTCAAAGATAATATTGGCTATTGAATTTACTGATAATAGAGACCTCGTTACGTCTGCACGAACCTGCGCAGAAGTAGCAATAATACACACATCGAAAGATTGTTCAGCAGGTAGCTCTGTTTGATAAGTGACTTGACTTTGGCTATTGCCTAGTTCGATTTGGCCAGCACGTTCGCGAGCTAGGTTGAGAGAATCCTCTGACGGGTCAACGACGGTCACTGTCAAAACATTCTTACTGGCTAAAGCCCCTTGCAAATGTCGACTACCGAGTTGACCAGCACCGACAATTAACACGTTATTCATAACTTTCCTTATATTTCAAAATCGTTTCCGCTAACAAAAAGTCCAACTCATGATCAATATCGACGGAGCTTTCTCCATTCATTACATAGGCATAGATATTAGATGGTAGGAATAAAGAATTTTCTTCAAAGAAACGAGAAACCTTTGTTAGGTATATAGCACCATTGAGACGAAAATAATCAGGGAGATCTTGGCTGCGTGTATTTTTTAGCTCTGGTCGAATAAAGCTCTCCATCGACAAGTCACTAGGCAAAGTATTTGACCAAAGAGGGGAATGATCACACTCACAAACCGAGACAACCGCATCAGCTTGTTTATCCTTCAGAAGCTCAATCGCGCCTTGTATATGGTTAGTATTGCGAATAGGTGACGTGGGCTGTAGTAACATAACGTAATCAAAGTGCTCTCCTTGACTCCTATAGAACTCAAGCGCATGCTTGATAACATCCGTACTAGAACTAGTGTCAGTGGACAGTTCTTCCGGCCTCATAAATGGCACTTCCGAACCAGATTTTACAGCAATATTCGCAATTTCAGGACAATCGGTTGAGACAATAACACGAGCAATATCTTTAACCCCTTGAGCCGAGTCGATACTCCACTGGATTAGAGGTTTACCGTGTAGGCGCTTTATATTTTTTCCCGGTAAGCGCTTACTGCCACCTCGAGCAGGAATAATCGCGAGTATTTTCATCTTGTCATAATCCTAAAGTTACAATATCAGTTTGTGCACGTCTGAAGTCATCCATACGTCCGATATCCAACCAATAGTCATGGAAAGGAAACACATAGGCTCCATTGCCAATCAGTGACTCAAACAAAGTTGGCATATCCAAGTACTCGCCTTTTTTAACTTTTGATATTTGTGACTTGTTGAGAACATAAATACCAGCATTTACATGAAAACGATACGTTGGTTTTTCGACGAGATTTGTAATTTTAAAACCATCCGCCTCGATCACTCCGAATGGTACTTGATACTCATACTCTCGGACACACATGGTCGCAGTGGACTGCTTACTATTATGAAACGCTAATACCTCTTCAAAATTTACCTTTGTCAGTACGTCGCCATTCATAACAATCACTGGTAAATCTGGCAAGTCAGGAGGGAGCAAACCTAACGCCCCCCCAGTCCCGAGAGGCTTTTCTTCATGAATGTATTGTACTTTTATACCCCAACGTGAACCATCTCCAATGACTTCTTTAATCATTTCAGGTAAATAATGGGTAGAGATATAAAAGTTGGTAAAACCCGCTCGAATAAAACTTAGAATGACCGTTTCAAGAATAGGTCGCTCTCCCACCTTTAATAATGGTTTGGGACAATTATCGGTTAGTGGTTTAAGTCGAGTGCCAAAGCCCCCAGCCATCAAAAAAACAGGGTTATCGTATTGAGGTTTATGTAATAGACCGTGCAAAGTCTCTAAACCAACGACCACTTGATTGCTTAAAATCGGGATGGCATGAAGCTCTTTTTTCTCCATCAACGATAAGATGCTCTCGCGAGTCATACTAACATCGCTTGTCGTAGGTTGAGTATTCATGATACTGGAGACTTCATCTTCCAGTGACGCGTCATTTAGTATGGCTCTACGAATATCGCCATCACTCACGGTTCCAAGAAGCCTGTTTTGATGATCAACGACAAGTGCAAGTTTAAGCGCTTGTTGATCGATGATTTTCAATACAGTACGAATGGACTCTGAGGGAGTGACTAGGATTTTTTTCCAGCTGTGACTCATTCTTTTCCTATTGAATTGTTGAGGGACTTAGATATCATTCTCGCTGGGTAAGCTATGGTATTTTTTTTCAATAATGCCGTAACAACAGCTCCTGCGCCGACAATGGCACCCTCACCGATGACTACCCCTTGAATAACAATTGAACCAGCGCCAACATAAACGTTTTCTTTAGTCTCGACTTGACCACAGAGCGTCGCTTTGGGAGCAATATGGTTATATTCCCCGATCTGGCAATCATGCTCTACCAGAGCTCCGGTATTAATGATGCTATGACAACCGACAGTAGCACCACTCTGAACGACTGCCATCGGCAGGATCTGGGCGCCTGATTCGATATCAGAAAAAGGAGAGACACTGGCGCTGTCCGCTACTACCGTCTCAAACTGATACCCTAGCGAAAGAAAATGCTGATTAACTCTCCGCTTTAGACTTGATCGAGGCATCACCCCAATGCCATTTACTAATAAGACTTGGTCTTTGTCATATCTCAACACATCTTTATCAAGGCTCAAATGTGGTATCCCATGAAAAACCGAACGTTGATAGATATCTTCCGGACTAATAACAGCAAGAATATCTCGACCTTGAGAAAGCAAAATATCAACAAGAACGGACGCGTGCCCCCCACCACCAATCATCACGATTGGCAATACACCTTTATCATTCAACGATCAACTCTCCGGCTCTGTAGTCTTTAGATGCATTGCTGCCAATAAAGTCCCAATATCGGTAGGGCGATAAGCCAGTGCCTGGTCGCTTAGTAGTTAGATTATGTTCTGTGATTTCTTCGCCCGCTTTAATATCTGTCGCCGCTACTAAGCTTTTACGAGCTACCGCTTTATTTTTTACTTCAGACACCGTGGGCGTTTTTACTCTTGAGCCAAGTGCCACTTCAATTTGACGAATAGCGGTGACCATAGCTTCAAGTTCTTGAGGTTCTAGAGAGGCTTTATGGTCAGGACCTTCCATGTTCTTATCGAGCGTAAAGTGTTTTTCGATCAACACCGCGCCGCGAGCAACCGCAGCAATAGGAATGGTGATCCCTTCACTGTGGTCAGAATAACCCGCTGCTAGATCAAAGGCTTGACCCAGAGTGTCCATCGCTCTGAGGTTTATCTCATCCATTGGAGCTGGATATTCGGTTGTGCAATGAAGAATCGTCACTTTTTCTTTCAGCGCTTTTTGTCCCGCTTCTGAGGCATAAGCTTCTTGGAAACTCTGAATAGAAGGCACCGCGTTCGCCTCTGCGGTATAGCCAAAAGCAATAATGCCAAGCGCCATTTCAATCTCTGACAATGTCGCCATACCCGTTGAGACAACCAGATCACATCCAGTACATGCATGAGCAAGTACCAAAGGAGCATTGGTTAACTCACCAGAAGGAAGCTTTAGTCGTGTTAAGCCTAGATCATTAACCAAAAAGTCTAAGCTCTCAAGATCGAAAGCTGTAGACAGAAACTCGATACCCAACGACTTACAGTACTTCACAAGCTCGTGGTGCACATCGTATGACAGCTCCAAACGACTTAACATCGCTAACTGAGACTCTTGCTTTTGAGTATTTGTTACTTGATATTCGGCTTGTTTAGCTTCTTCGGTAACGAGGTTCTTTGCTTTAAAAGTTTGGAACTTTACTATATCCGCTCCAGCCATGTGAGCAGCATCGACCAAAGCAAACGCTAATTCTTCTTGACCGTTATGGTTTACACCCGCTTCAGCAATAATCAAAGTCATTATTGTCTCACTCTGCTTTCTCGTTTAAGTCAGGTTCAATATTTACATCATAAAAAGACTTACAAAGTTCAAAATCGAACCCTTTAATCATCTCTATGACTTGCTTGCTGCTATCACCCTGACCATAAGGATTAACAATACGTTCATCTTCCGATTTATATTCTCGATTTACAGCGAGAGCAATCACGTTATTGATGGATTCTTTTGTGGCCATTGCGTTTAGAACACTTTTTGCAGCCAAACGACCCTTTTGTCTAGAGCCAATATTCACGGTAGGAACATCAAAGGCTGGCACTTCAATAATACCACTCGACGAATTACCAATAACTGCAGCCGCGTACTTCACCGAACTCAGATAACGAACTTGCCCTAGTGATGGGATTGCTAAAACACGTTTTGGTTGATTTGCCGCATAAGCCTCCAGCATCGGAATAATACGTCGACCGCCGTCATCTGCATTAGGGTAAGTCAATATAACTTGATACTCAGGGTATTCATCCAACGCATCTAAAAGTGCCTTAAAGCTTTCCTCTGGAGACTCATCACCCAAGGTAACGGGATGGTAAGTAACAACAAAATAAGGTGCCGTAAGTTCGAAACTTAGTGATTCACTCAATTCAGAAACCGTCATAAAAGACGCTCGATTTAGGTGATCTAAGCCAATCGCGCCAACATTCTTTACACGGGCTGGAGATTCACCGAGTTGAATAACTCGATTTCGATATTCGTCTGTTGATGTCCCATGAAGGTAACTCAACTTAGTAATCGCATGACGGATCGCATCGTCATAAGCGCCTTCCGTGATCTCTCCGCCATGAAGATGAATAATCGGAATGCGAAGTATCATAGCCGTTTGCGCTGCAGCTAGCGCTTCAAAGCGATCCCCTAGAATGACAAGAACATCTGGAGCTAGTCGTGACAAGGCGTCAGCAAACCCTAAGACACCCAGCCCCATACTTTTCGCGGTACCTACAGCTGAATCAGAAGACAACAAAATCTCTACTTTTTCATCGATATTAAAGCCATCTTTTTCAATTTGTTTGTAAGTATCACCAAACTCTGGTGATAGATGCATACCAGAAACGAGCAATTGAAGGGTTAGATCCGGGTCGCTTTGTATATCCTTTAAAAGCCAAAAGAGCAGACCATACTCTGCTCTTGTACCAGTAAAGACAGCAACCTTTCTGTGTGTCTGCTTCATGTATATCTTGAACCTACTTTTGGATGTCCACTGGAGTGCTTGGAAGGTTGACTAGGTGTGCCTCTATGTACTTAGAATAAGTTAGGTCATCACGTATAGCACTCTCAAACATTGGCAATCTGTGCATAAGCTGCCAAATAGGTCGAGTCATCACACCGGAACTATTTGTGCCTGCAAGCACCTCTTCACGGCTTTCTTTATCCGGGCAAATGACGGCATTCAGCCAGTAGTTTGAGCGAGCGTACTCTGGCTCAATGACAAACTTAAAATCAGTTCCGTTGAAGAAATCCTTGTAACTTTCTGCAAGCAGCCTCTTCTTTTTCAGATACTGCTCGATGACTTCCATCTGAGCACAACCTAGAGCCGCATTTAGGTTTGGCATACGGTAGTTGAAACCAGGCTCATCATGGAAGAATTCATAAGGATGAGGAACTTTAGCGGTCGTAGTGACATGCTTAGTGCGCGCCCCTAATTCTTGAGTCTTACATAACACCATGCCACCACCACCGGTGGTGATAATCTTGTTGCCGTTAAAACTGACAGCACCAAAGTCACCAATAGTGCCCGTATGTTTGCCCTTATAAAACGAACCTAGGCTTTCTGCGGCGTCCTCAACTAACGTGATGTTCCATTTCAAGCAAACGGCAACCAGCTCATCAAGCTCTACGGGATGACCGAACGTATGCATTGGCACGACGGCTTTGATTCTTCGACCTGTTTTTCTGTGGATGCATCCCGCGTCGGTAACGTCAGCGCCATCCTCTAAAAATGCATCCACAGCTTTAGGGCACAAACCTAAACTCACTGGAGACACATCTAGAAAAATGGGTTCAGCGCCCATATGATAAAGCGCATTGCAGGTTGCAACAAAAGTCAGAGCTTGCGTGATGACCAAGTCACCTCTTTGAACATCAGCCATATACAATGCAGCGTGCAATGCAGCTGTGCCATTAACTGTTGCTACAGCTTTAGTCGAACCAGTATACGCCTCGATTTTTCTTTCAAAATCATCAACAAACTTACCAACGCTAGACACAAATGTGCTGTCGATGGTTTCCATTACGTATGCTTTTTCATTGCCATCAAAGGTTGGCGCATGCAACGGAATAAACTCGTTGGTTTTGTAAGTATCTCTAACAAACTCAACAATTGTTGTCACTTTCATTGTTTGCTCCACTTACATCTTACTATCGAGGTATTTACCGGTTTCTTTGTGTCCAAAATCAGGGAGCATTGTAAAGAACAACTCCACAATCTGCTTTTTAGTCCAAGCTTGTTCACTTTTCAATTCAGAAATACGATTTTCAAATATAGTAAGAAGTTCTTGTTCGTAAACAGGTTCATTCTTAATGATGCCTAGATTTTCAAATCGAGACATATCCAATTCTTCTGTTTCAGTAAAAAACTCTTCAAAATCCTTCTCACCAGTGGTATCGCTCGTAGTAAATAGACATGGCCATTTACCTTGTTCTGGAAGCGTGGCAACAAGTTCGCGGGCTTCTTCTTCTGATTCACATAAGTAAGGTTCAAAACCAAGTTGCTCTAAGTATTTAACAGCAATATCTGCAAAAGAAATAAGGTGAAGAGCTTCACTCAGTTTCGGGAAGAAAATGTCACGATTTTCACCAAAAATACAAGACATTAAACATAGTTCACCCGACTCTTGTGGAGTAACGAAATACCGCTTTATATCGTTTGGCGCCACGATAGGCTGGCGCTTTTGAATACGTTGATTAAAACCATGTAGTAACGAGCCATCAGAGAATGCCACGTTGGCAAAACGCGCTGTAGATATATCTATTTGTTTACTTTTGCGCATTAGAAACATTTCCATAATACGCTTCGAGGCTCCCATCATATTGACGGGGTTTGCCGCCTTATCTGTGGACACACAGAAGTACTTTTTAGCACCTGCATCAATTGATTGTTGAATAGTCTTATCCGTATTAAACACATTGACATCTATCATTCGCATCAATGTATAAGGATCTTTCTCGCTTCTAACGTGCTTGAGAGCAGACAAGTTCAGTACATAGTCAAACCTACCATCCGCTTTGATAAAAGCATCGTATTCTAAAGAGCCAATATCTAGAGCAAAAGTTTGAAAGTCACCATCAATGTAACCAAACGAACTACGTATATCTCGAACCAGCTCAACCATGTTGTTTTCACTAATATCCACAACATGCAGCTTCTTCGGGTTGCGTTTGAAAATTTCTTTGGTCACAGCTTGCCCTATCGAGCCAGCGCCTCCTAAAACAAGAAAGCTAGACTCAGACACAACCTTTTTCAATTTTTCTTCATTGTTACTCACATCTGAGCAAAACAACTCTTTATTTCTTCCAATAAGAGGTAATACGTTGTTCATATCTGAAACCCAACTTAAATATCCATACAGTAGTTCATCATAGACTTGACTAGCTAAAGAGTAAGGTGCGCTTACATTTCTCCAAGCTACCGCCCTTAAGTCACACCCTTAAAAAGCAACCCTGTCATCAAAATTAAAGCATCAACATGTGGTAAAACTGGGTACCACACGCAAAAAACATGCGGAATTGTACCTGAGTTAACAAGGTGGCGCGACTCTTTCACCGATCCTTAAACAGCACTAAGTTATCACTTCTACTCTATCAACAATTTAGCACCCAAATCTTCGCGCAAAGTTTCGGTCAACCTTCGCTTAGAGTTGGCTTCTCCATGGATAAGGTGCACTTGCTTCACGGAACTTTCACACCCAACAACAAACGCCAACAAGTCACTCTTATCCGCATGCGCCGAATACCCCGACATCGAATGCACACAGGCGTTTATTTCGACTCGCTCATCATCAATTATAACGGAAGAACGCCCCGCCTGAATATCACGCCCCAACGTGCCACCAGCCTGATAACCACAAAACACCACATCGGTTCTCTCATCAGGCAATAGCGCTTTTAGGTAGTTCACAATACGCCCTCCCTGACACATACCAGAAGCGGCAATCACAATCGCAGGCTCACCGGTAGTCGCGAGGCGATTAACAAGCCTTGCATGCTCTCGGTGAGATTCCACCACAATACATTGATCAAAGCTGAGCGGGCGCTGCCCATGCAAGACCTTCGCTTTTGCTTCTCTACTCCAAAGCTTACGGTAACGCCGATAGGCATTGGTCACCTTTGCCGCGAGTGGTGAATCAACAATAATAGGTAAGCGCTCACTTAGCTGGTTTTGCGACAGCAGGGTTTCTATATCAAACAGCAGCTCTTGGGTTCGTCCAACGCTAAATGCAGGAATCAGAATGGCGCCGCCATCACTAAGGCTACGCTGAATAATCTCTAGTAATCGCTTAGAGCGGGATTCAACACTTTCATGACGCTTATCGCCATAAGTCGATTCCAAAAACAGATAGTCTGCTCGCTTAGGCGGCTTAGGATCGGGCAGCAATGGCGTGTGGCTGGGGCCAAGATCCCCGGAAAACACCACCACTTCTTTGTTGGGAAGCATGATTTCGACATAGGCGCTACCCAGTATATGACCTGCTGGCTGAAATCGAATGTGGGTAAAGTAGTCCTGTTTAGCGTTTTTCATAGGTACCCATTCATTGTAACCCACAGGCCTGAGCTTACGGTTAATGAGCTGCACAATATGCGCTCGCTGGGATTTGGTTAGCCCCAATTGGAGCGCCAGACCGTCTTCTAGCATCAGAGGCACCAAATGTGCGGTCGCGTGCGTACAATAGATAGGCTCTCGAAACCCTGCGGCAAATAGCCAAGGCAACCGCCCTATATGGTCAATATGAGCGTGAGTAAGTACTAACGCTCGTACAGCCGCCAAACTAAAATCGATATCCAACGATTTGGACTTCGCATCCCCACCCTGAAACAGTCCACAATCGATAAGGAGTGAGTCACTTCCAATCTTAAGTTCATGGCATGAACCAGTGACGGTATTTTTGCCACCGTGATGAGTGATAGAGACGTTATCTGTGATCTTCATATGAGTATTCCGAAGCGATTTACATTGAGTGCTCACAGTGTGATGACCGCTTGATATTCGCCAGCAAAATCATTCGTTATGAGACAGAGCACACATACTCAAGTCAACACTTATAAACCTTGCCTCACAAGGACTGAGCAGCATCACATAATCGGTATGCACTCGAGTTCACTTCAAATGTAGAACAGCATAAAAATCCCTCCTTCTATGGCTATTTTTATGCGTGTTCGCTTCCAATTAATATCACTTTATTAAATTCCGCTCTTTAAGGTGTCGTAATCTACTAGTATTAAAAAGCAATGGCATTCACAGAGGGCATTCGAAATGGAACTCACACTAAAATATGCTTTTTTCCGGCACCGCAACCAAAGCAAAGGACGCTTTATTGAAAGTGTTGTGATCGCACTGGCAATAATCTCAATGGGCATTCTTATGACCGCCAACCAACTTCTGCTTATCCTTCCAGCTCTATGCACAACCATGAGCTGTGTGGGAGCATTTTGGTTTTTCCGCAGAGCCGAAGCCATTCGCCGCAGCATGCCGAGCTAACTCATTTCAATCTCAAATTTCGTGATTATGATCACAATAGATGAAAATGCATGAGTCCGAGCTTTGTGGGTTCATGCGCCTCAAGTGACTAATATTCAATCAGTTAGCATTATTGCTTTCCCAATTTACTAATTTGCATAAATTTGCAATTTTCCCGCTTCGTCATAACCTGAAAACAGGATATGCGGCCAGAAAACACGCTCAATATGCAACTAAATTAACAATAATCCGGTGATATTGAGCGCTACGTAACGTGTTTAATTACAACGCAACAATAAACACAAACAATAAACTCTGACCGCAAATTAGCAGCACGGACAGTTGGTATAGATATGGCTTGGCAAATCATTAGCGTACTAATGGGCACGTTTGCAGCACTGCTCATTAGCCACAAACTCGCGCCCCAAATTGGCTTGGTAGATACACCCGATTCTCGTAAGCGACATCAAGGACAAGTGCCTTTAGTCGGTGGGCTTGCCATCGGCATAACACTGTTTGTCGCACTGATACAAACCGATGCCCCCATACCGCATCAATCATTATTCCTGTTTTCGATTGTGACGCTCGTAGCACTTGGTGTACTCGATGATAGGTTCGATTTGAGCTGTAAAAGCCGCTTGTTGGTACAAGCGTCTATCGCAACGCTCATTGCTTTGTTTGCAGATATTCAACTCGTCACCTTTGGCGATGCCTTTGGTTTTGGTTATGTCACCTTCCAGTGGCTCGCCATCCCCCTCACCGTTATTGCGGTGATTGGTGCGATCAATGCCTTCAACATGGTGGATGGCATAGATGGACTGCTAGGCGCTTTGGCAACAATTACTTTATTAGGACTAAGTGTGCTATTTGCCTTGCAGGGAGATACTGCACACATGCAGCTTTGTGTCATTCTGCTGTGTACTCTCGTCCCATACTTAACGTTCAACCTCGGATTGTGGGGAAGTAAATACCGACTATTTATGGGTGATGCGGGCAGTATGATGATAGGGTTTGTTGTGGTTTGGCTGCTATTTACCTTAACTCAGCCGGATACTGGCTCTGTGGTGTATCAATATGCCGCTGTACGTCCAGTGACAGCTCTTTGGCTGATTGCAGTCCCTCTTATGGACATGGTCGCAATTATGACGAGGCGCGTTCGCAAAGGCCAATCACCAATGACGCCAGACCGGGGTCACCTGCATCATATTTTCCAGCGTATTGGTTTTAACTCCATACAAACACTGTTTATCATATCGGCAATCGCGTTATGTTGCGCAGCCATTGGGGTGATAGGCGAAATGCTCGCTATTGAAGAGTCGACTATGTTTTACTTGTTTCTGATGCTGTTTGGCAGCTATTACTGGATACTCAGTAAAATATTTAGGTTTACCGCATACCTGCGACTTATTCGACGCGGTCAGCCTCAACAGGCATCCGCAGGTTAAGCTAAGTTAAAAACGAGCAAATGACATAGAAAACAGGTGAAATGCCCATGTACAATTTGTGACATATACCCTATTTAACTGAAAATATGAGCAATAAGAAACAAACATGAACTGAACCGACTTCATAAACCGCCCAAATTTGAGTAACATTGGGCTGAGGGTCACAAAAAAGAACCCAAACTCTTAAAAACAACAAATCTCAATCGTTAGTGGGTCACATGATTTTACTTCTCAGCTTTGCGGCAGTCACCGCGTTCATCACCTTGTTTTTTGCGCGGCGTGTGGCCAAAACCATCGGATTAGTCGACAAACCCAATGCAAGAAAACACCACCAAGGCGTGGTTCCTCTTGTCGGCGGCATCTCTATCTGCATCACCGTTTCTATCACGCTGCTGGCTTTCAATATCGAAATAGAACATCTTTGGCTATTCCTATTTTCAATCTGCACCTTGACCGTGCTGGGTGCCGTGGATGACAAATGCGATCTCAGCTTTAAATCTCGCATGCTATGCCAAGCGCTGCTCTCTCTGGCGATGATGCATTTTGCAGAACTAGAACTGCATACATTAGGCAACATGTTTGGTTTGGGTTACACAGAGCTGGGTGGATTTGCGGTACTGATTACCGTACTGGGCGTGATTGGTGCCATCAACGCATTTAACATGGTCGACGGTATTGATGGGCTACTGGGTGGGTTATCGATTGTATCTTTTGGTGCACTAGCCTACCTGCTTTATCAAGACGGGTACTCGGCTTTAGGCTTGCTCTGCCTTATCTTTATCGCCGCAGCCATTCCTTACATTGGCATGAATTTAGGTCTGCTTGGTAAAAAACGAAAAGTATTCATGGGCGATGCCGGCAGCATGATGATTGGCTTTACCATTATTTGGTTGCTGCTCAGCAGCAGCCAAGATGAATCAGGGGCTATAATGAGACCAGTGACCGCTCTATGGCTCATTGCCCTTCCACTCATGGATATGGCTGCCATTATGATCCGCCGAATTCGCCGCGGCGACTCGCCATTCAAACCAGACCGCGAGCACCTTCATCATATCTGTCAGCGCCTGGGCTTAAGCTCAAGACAAACCTTGTTTGCTATTTGCCTGCTGGCGTCTGCGCTGACTGGGTTTGGAATCTATGGTGAAATCGCGCAGATTCCTGAGCCAGTGATGTTCTATGGCTTTATCGCTTGTTTTGTGGGGTATGCGCTCTGCCTGTCTTATATTTGGCGTATCACGAGATTTGTGCGAGCAAAGCTTGGAAAAGAGGTTGAGCCTGAGACGGCTGAATCAAACTAGGCGGGAATCTGATAGTAACGATGCGCTATGAACACGGGCTTCATAGCGCTTAATTGATAGACTACTTGAGCTGTAGGCCATACTCGTTAATGTGATTGAGAAGTTCCTGGGACACGATTTTGTTTTTAACAACAAGATCAACCTTATAAGGAAGTGAAGACTTCTCTAGTGCCTCTAGTATATCTGCCAGTACCTTGATTGAGATCTCAGCCCCCTCCAATGCAATATCCACGTCAGAACTGTCTTTGTGGGTACCCAATGCTCTCGAGCCAAAAAGCCACGCATGTTTAACTGACTTCTGTTGATTTACGGCATCCAAGATTAACTGAAGTTGATGCGGTTTAAGGCTCAGTTTGCTTGGACTCAAGGCAATATTACAAGCCACATTTTGCCTCTAGATAATAAGTTACATCCCGAATGACAGGAGCATATGATTTAATGATTAGCTTTTGCGCCTCAAGTAAATTTTCCTCATCATATGTATGAGCAAGTAGCTTGCGTTTAACTAAAGCCTCCAACAGCGTTTCTGTTTGAGTGGATGTTAAGTGCTTGGCCTCTAACGCTGTACGAATGACACTGCGTGGAGAAGCCACATCAAACCCTTCAAACTTCAGCAAGTCTTTTAACGTTTTCCAAGTTAGCTCAAACGAAAATTCAAACGTCTGCACCAATCCTGCAAGCTCCAGTTCGTTGTAACTATCCTGAGAGCAGGCGCGACTCAATCTCGCTTGTGCTTTTTTTAAGTTTTGCAAACGCTGCTTCCAGCGTTCCGGGTTACCGTTCATCACTTTCACCAAAAACTCTTTCCATCTAAGGGACTAAGTTACTTAATCCTAGTGAAAATGTCATCCATTGCAGCAATGAGAACTAAAGTATAGTGCTTATTTGGAATAACAAACGTCTTCCATCAAGGACTTACCCGACACCCACGCTCGATTCGTATGCAGCGCGTAACGTTCGAGTTCTTGAGCCGAGCCCACCGCGCAGCGAAACTTACCCCCAAAACTTTCTGAAAGCCTGAGCCATTCTTCTGCATTCATCTCTAACCGCTCAAGAAGCGTGTTATTGCTGAAACGAACATAACCGCGCTTATTCGGCCTCATTACCCGCCCTAACGCTTCAACCAAAGTTAAGTAATCTAGCAGAGAACACTCTATACCAAAGCAAGGCTGCGCTTCACGCTCGTGACCTAAAAAACCAGCAAGCCCTTTGGTGGGAAGAGAGTCAATTTCACCTTTTCCTTTATCATGCTGACAAGCCACGGAATGAATTCGCTCATAAATCGAGGTAAATTCAGATTCTTCAAGTGACTGCGCCATATCGGCTCGAACCGGGTTCAAGTCCACATACGCCATACAGCTAAGCAGCGCCTTTTCATCGAGCAAGGCTTGAGATTTGAAACGGCCTTCCCAAAATCGACCTTTGCAGCCCTCTTCTTTGTTAGCCTCTCGGGCGACATACTCATTGAGGTTACGCATAAACCAAGAGATATCAGTCAATCGTTCACGCCATTCATCAATTAACTCAAGCGTTTTACGCGTTTCAGCTTTGGACTTTAACCCACCATTTAGCCAACGAGTGACTAGCAGCGGCGCTTTGTATAATGTTATCCAACGCTGAGCCACCTCTTCATCGCTCCAAGACCCCGCGGTAGCGGTATCAACATGCAGTACCAAGTGATAGTGATTGGACATAACGGCATACGCACACACATCAATGGCAAACACTTGGCTAAGCAGTCGCATACGTTCAACAATCCATACCCGGCGATGCTCAAAGTTTTGACCAGAATAGGCATCTTCGCCGCATAAAAAAGCACGGCGTACACACCGTGAAATACAGTGATAGTACGCCGTGTCTTGAAGAGAGATTTGAGTTGAACGCGCTTGAGTCATCAAGACCACCAGTGTGCAAAATCTAAGCAGATGGAGTAAGCCTAGTTGGTCACTGATGAAGCGTCAAATAGATGGGTGTCCTATATTCTTCTATATTCTTTTGGCTTTAAATAAACGTTGTTGTAGCAATAGTTAATTGCGTCCATATACCCTTCAACACTGCCACAATCGAATCGCTTACCTTTGAACTTGTAAGCCATCACACAGCCTTGCTTGGCCTGTTTAAGTAGAGCATCAGTAATTTGAATTTCACCGCCTTTGCCTGGCTCTGTGTTCTCAATATGCTCAAAGATATCTGGCGTTAAAATATAGCGGCCAATAATGGCTAGATTGCTTGGCGCTGTTCCGGCCTCAGGTTTTTCCACCATGTTATCCACACGGAACAAATCATCTTTTAGTTGTTCGCCAGCAATCACGCCATACTTGTGTGTTTCTGATTCTGGCACCTCTTGTACGGCAACAATGGTGCATCGAAACTTATTGTAGAGTTTTACCATCTGCGCCAATACGCCGTCTTCTTCGTTTACGCACAGGTCATCAGCCAGGACGACAGCAAACGGGTTGTCGCCAACCAATTCTTTACCAGTCAAAATTGCATGCCCTAGACCTTTCATCTCTCTTTGGCGGATATAGGTATAGGATGCGGAATCAATTAAGGTACGAATATCGGTTAATAGTGACTCTTTGGAACTGCCGCTGATTTGATGTTCCAGCTCGTAGTTTTTGTCGAAGTGATCCATTAACGTGTGTTTACCACGCCCGGTGACAATAGCCATGTGATTCATACCCGCCTGTATGGCTTCTTCCACTCCATATTCAATCAGTGGCTTGTTAACCACTGGCATCATTTCCTTGGGCATGGATTTGGTCGCAGGAAGAAAGCGAGTGCCGTAGCCTGCGGCAGGGAATAAGCAATGCTTAATCATAAAAGACGTTGTCCATAATTCTAAATAGGTCTTATTCATTGACCTTTGATTCATACAAAAAGAGCAACGGAGTAATACGCCGCCGCTCTTCCATTAATACGTTAAATTTTGTAATTTGATACTACAGCCGCAGCCAATGACCGTGTTACTTATCACCGTTAAACAAATCACGGGTATAAACTTTGCTTTCAACGTCAAGAAGCGCCTTGTCCATTCGATTAGAGACAATCACATCCGAGCGGGATTTAAACTCATCCAAATCCGTCAACACTTCTGAATGAAAGAATTCCGACTCTTTAAGTACGGGTTCATAGACCACCACTTCAATACCCTTCGCTTTAAGACGCTTCATAATGCCCTGAATGCTTGACGCTCGGAAGTTATCTGAACCAGACTTCATGATTAGACGATAAATACCGACGGTTTTAGGGTTACGTTTCAACACGCTATCAGCAATGAAATCTTTACGGGTTGTATTCGCATCCACGATGGCGCGAATAAGGTTATTCGGCACTTCTTGGTAATTGGCAAGCAATTGCTTGGTGTCCTTAGGTAGGCAGTAGCCACCATAACCAAACGATGGATTATTGTAATGACCACCAATACGAGGATCTAACCCGACGCCTTCTATAATTTGACGGCTATCTAAGCCGTGTGACTCTGCATAGGTATCCAACTCATTAAAGTATGCAACACGCATAGCAAGGTAGGTGTTTGAAAACAACTTAATGGCTTCGGCTTCTGTTGAATCCGTAAACAGTACGTCGATATTTTCTTTCTCTGCGCCTTGCACCAATAGGTTAGCGAACACTTCTGCTCGTTCACTACGCTCACCGACAATAATACGAGATGGGTGAAGATTATCGAAAAGCGCCGTACCTTCGCGCAAAAACTCTGGAGAGAAAATGATGTTCTGCGTATCAAACTTTTCACGTACTGATTGAGTAAAGCCGACAGGCACTGTCGATTTGATAATCATCGTCGCAGCTGGGTTCAACTCAAGTACATCAGCAATCACTGACTCTACGGACTTGGTGTTGAAATAGTTCGTTTCAGGATCGTAATCCGTTGGTGTCGCGATGATCACATAATCCGCATGATCGTATGCCTGTGCTTTATCGAGCGTGGCAGTAAAATTCAGCGTTTTTTCTGCTAAAAATGCTTCTATTTCTGCATCCACTATCGGTGACTGTTTATTGTTGAGCATCTCAACTTTTTCTGCGATCACATCCAGCGCCACCACTTCACAGTGCTGAGCAAGAAGCATCGCATTAGACAGGCCAACGTAGCCTGTCCCCGCAATGGTAATTTTCATTAATGAATTATCCAAATTGTTAAGGAATATAATTTGAAAAGAGAGTTTCGCTTAAAAATTGAGACGGCTGCATCTCAAAATAATGTCGCACACCTAAATTGAAAGGAGACATTTTACTTAGTAAAGCTATGTTATTTATTGAAAAATAGGCAACCAGTGAAATCGCACATTTCTTTGTACTCTATTGGCGTAGTTTAAGGACTCAATTGTCAAAGACACAATATTCTCTACTGAAGAAACCTTTCAAATACATCGGTGTCCTGTATTTTTTGTATTTTCTTTCTTTCAAAGATAGAAAGGCTACCCGAGAACGCAACGACTTATCTAAACTGTCTATCTTTCGTTAGGCTCTGCTCGAGATACGGCACTAAGTATTGCCCTCCCCACTCACTCAAATGGTTATCATCGTAATAAAGCGGGCGACTATCTAGCCAAATATCACACGTAGTATCATTACAGAGCGCTTGAGTTATATCGACAACCTGAATACCGCATTGTTGCGCCGATTCATTCAACCCCTCAGCTACCCAACCTGAACGCTGAACGACACGCTCTTTAGCTAATGTCGGCAACGGTCTATTTTCCCACAAAGAATGAGCAACGGCTTTAGGAACGCTGCTTTCAAACTCGGGGACAGGCGTAAGTGCAAATACCTTTCTCTGATTAGCAACGGGACACCACGTTCTAGCAAATGAATCTAAAAACCGCTCGGTCAAATCGCTTGGCAGAGTAGGTGACTCTTGTGCGACGGGCTTAACGCTACCTAAATAATAGTAAGGCCAACGACTGACTACCATTACTGGAACTTGAGGATAGTCGGCTTCTATAGCTTGCAACTGCTTATTCACAAACTCACGACACTCTCCACCATCTGGTTTGCGAATGTCCCCCTCAATCAGGCTGGGGCAGCCCGCTTTTGCAATAAAAAGCACAGAACCATAGGGCTTCACAGCATCACGTACAGCGCTTACCAAAGCACTGGCATGACTGTCACCAAATAAAATGAGCGCTATTGATGAATTTTCACCATAGATACAACGTTGAGAATGTGCACCGCTCAGTGCTAAGCACTTATTTTTTCTTGGTTCCCGATTTAGTTGCTCCAAATCAGCTTTCGCAACCTCCGGAGGCAATCGAAGTTGTACAGGATAGCCATTGGTCAGAAAAACAGACAACGCCAATACGCCAAGTCCACCAAACACCCCTGTCGACATAATAAGGCTTCGCTTGTTGATTTGTAGCCCTCGCGCAGGTGTTTCAACAAACCGGTAAGAAAGCCAAGCTAATAATAACGACAACACAAGCGCGACAATCGCATTGAACGCACTCGGTTCAGTGTTTTGATAGATGAGCACTACCGCTATTGGCCAGTGCCATAGGTAGAGCGAGTAAGAGACTTCCCCTAACCAGTTTATTGGTTTGAGTTGAAACGTCGCCAGTGATTGGTTTAACCATAGGATCGCCGCTACAGCGCATACGGGAATTAATGCTATAGGCGTTGGCCATAACGCTGAGTAGCCAATCAGCACCCCACTCAGTATAACCACGAAAAACAGTAGCCTTGCCAACCAGCGTTTAACCACTGCTGACCACGTTAATTGAGGTAAATAGAATACCATTCCACCGAGCAACATTTCCCAGGCTCTACAAAAGAGTGAAAAGTAAACGTGTGTAGAGGTGCCCCATGCAAGCATCAAACTAAACGAGCCAACAAAGATTGTAGCTAATAGCCACACCACATGGCGGGCGGTGATCAGTTTGTGAGCGGCAACCAGCAGGAAAGGATAAATAATGTAAAACTGCCACTCAGCAGAGAGTGACCATGTGTGCAGCAAGAGCTTTTGGGTTGATGCAACATCAAAGTAACCCGACTCCATGGCAAAAATAACGTTTGATAAAAACAACTGTGCGGAGACAAGGTGTTTCGCCAACTGCCTAAAATCAATAGGCAGCAAAAAGAACCAGCCATACACAAGGAGTGCCCCACACAAAACGAGTAAGGCTGGCACAATCCTTTTGGTTCGCGAGATAAAAAAGTGAACAAAACTGAATCGCTGATCGGCGATACCCTTGGCAATGATGGACGTCATCAAATACCCAGAGATCACGAAGAATATATCTACACCAATATAGCCAGAGCTGAAAGGCTCAATATTGAAGTGATAGAGCACTACCATAACCACGGCTATAGCGCGTAAGGCACTGATGTCGTGGCGAAACCCGCTAGGCTTTGTCATATACTATCCGCGAAAGTAATCATAAAAAACACAGAAAACAAACTGTGGATATTGAACCAGTACCCGCTTTAGCACATGCTGTTCATTGATAATTCGGTACAAGGCGCGTAATTGAAGTTTATTGACCCAGTCTGGGTAATATTGAACGTGATTGGCAGATTGGTGCAAAAATCCGCCACAGGTATACACTTGCTTAATCTTACTGGTTCTTGACTTAAGCAAAGCGCCAAAGCTCTCTTGATAGGGCGTGCCCATCCCACACACAACAAACTCCGCGCCCGAAGC
Organism: Vibrio sp. DNB22_10_4; assembly: GCF_052879755.1. Lineage (NCBI taxonomy): Bacteria > Pseudomonadati > Pseudomonadota > Gammaproteobacteria > Vibrionales > Vibrionaceae > Vibrio > Vibrio sp. DNB22_10_4. Next base: position 43,184 of record NZ_JBNNXW010000012.1, read on the forward strand.
TATGATGCTATCGATGACAGCAAGCTTGTCACTCTCAGAGTCAAAGTAACCATGTCGGTAGCCAACGATGTTCAGCTTAGGATAAGCCTCACGAAAAGAGGCCACGGTACCTTCTATCTCTTGTGGCTTCGCTCCAATAAAATACACTGGCGTAGCCGCTTCGCTTGTCGCTTTTAAAAAGTGTTTCGCAAATGAACCATAATCAAAACTGATACGGGGCACCTTCTTTCTACCAAGCAGCGACAGTAGCGCGCTCGATACGAGAGCATCACTATAATAATGATCGACTTGAGTATGCGCTTCTTTGTGCTTCTTCAGTACCATATAGGAGTATGGATTCACAAAACTCACCAACTCCGTCGACACGGCTTCTGGCCTGTCATGCGTCAAATGTTGCTCGAACCTTTGATAAATGCAGGGCGCATCGATCACTTTTTCACATAAAATCTTGGACATAATCTTACTTTAACTAACGAAACCGACGAATAAAACCAGCAAACAAAGAGATGACACCTCTCGGGATAACCAGTCCGAACAAGCCGAACAGGCGAAACCTATCCCACTGCACATACGGATGAGATAGCAACAATCGACGAGCTTGCTGCTTATCACCATGGAGTAAATTGTTTTTGGCGCAACTAAGCACTGTCAAGTGCATTAGATATTTAAGACTTGAGATCAAGCGACTAGGTACTTGACCGTCATCCAGCATGGACTGATACACCGCTAACTGAGGCGCTGGCTGCAACACTTTATGTGTACTGCAGGCACTGTCACTCACCCCCAAATCATAGTGAGCACTGAGTTCTGGGTGAAAATACACCGGCGACAGGCAGGCCGCTTTTGCCCACACTACCTGATCTTCCCCCATTGCCATCCCAACCGGAAACCCACCGATATCAGCAAGCAGCGACCTTTTAATACAAACCGACGAGGCGGTAATAGGTAAATCCGCATGGCAACAGGCCGCAAACAAATTTTCCAGCAACCCAGGCTTAGATGGCACATGACGCATCGCTGCAGCGGTTGCTCCTTGCTCACTACAAAAAGCATAATGAGTAAAATACATCCCACCGTCAGGGAAAGTCGTTTGCAGCTGTCGGACGTTGCTTAAAAAACTAGGCAACCAATAGTCATCAGCATCAAGAAAAGCAATATAGTTAGAAGACGCCGCTTGTATCCCTGTGTTCCTAGCCACCGAGACACCTTGATTGTCTTGGTCGATAACCGTCACATGAGGGTAATGCGCGCGCACCAGCTCCGCACTTTGATCGCTAGAGCCGTCGTTGACAACAATAATTTCATCGGCACTTTCGGTTTGTGCCAATACAGAATCCAGCGCGCGCCTAATATAATGCTGTTTATTGTAGAGTGGAATGACCACTGTGATCGTGTTCATGTTGAACCATGTTCCTTTTGTCTTGTCGTGGCCTATTCTGACTGACTATCGCCGCAAACACCAAGGCAAGCATAATGGACGATGTACCATTGAATACCACGTGCCCCGCAGTGATGGAGTGTAAGAAAATCAGTGAGAATAAAACAATATAGAAAAAACGTTTATAACAAAACGCTCTCACAATGGCATAAAAATAGAGCGCGACATACGCCACCGTCGCAAGGATCCCATAGCAAAAAAATAACTCGAACAAATCATTTTCTAGTAGCTTACGGATCGTCAGCACATTGGCGAGCGGATCCAAGTAGCCAAAATACGCACCAGCTCCGGTTAAAAATCGGACTGAATACCAATCGAACCAGGTGACCGCTTGAAATGCATCCAGAATAAATTGATCTCGGCTACTGGCGAGCAAAACCCACTTATTATCGATGTTATTAAACTTAAATATGATGTTTTCAAACACCGACCCTAAAATCTCTAACGCGGGAGCAACCAAATAGTAGGCGGCGATACACGCGACAATCGCTGAGAAAATTGGGTATCGAGCTGCGCCTTTGAAACTCAGATACAATAAGCCGGTTAAAAAGAAGATCAACCCACCTTTAGTACCAATAAGCGCGGTTGTGAACAGCAATAGAAACATATGTACCAATGTTTTGGGGCCAAAAGATTTCGCGCGGTGAATAAGCACAAGGGCACAACTGCCCATGACAACACCTAGGCCGTTGCCCGATACAAACAAACCTCGAGTTGCGATGCCTTTTGAGTAATTTGCGATATGAAAACCAGAGATATAAGCCAGCAAAACCAACACACTCACAATTGTGCCATAAATCACTATCCAGCGTTCAAAGCAGCCAAGTGTTAGCTTGCCTTTACTAGCCAAATCACAAAACAGTATCAAACAAAAACTGACATAAATTATTTTAGATGCGGTAACCACGCCATACAAAAAAGACCTGAGCTCCCAGTGCAACAACGCAGACGCCCATTCAACAAAAGTGAAATATAAGAACACACAAAACGCTACTTTTTGACTACGGTTTGAGCAAAACCTGGCAATCAAAAAAATAACTATCATCGTAGCGATTAGTCGGCCAAGCTGAGAGGGGGAGCCTATACTACCATCGCTGATAATATTCAACTTAAACAACGCGCCGGACATATTGTCGAACAACGGCAAAATCAGCACATTAAACCAAAAAAAGGTGTTAATGTAGGTTAGCGAAAAACGCCCATGGGTGCGTGCTGGTATACTACTCTCCATGCTCTAACCTATCGGCAAGCGCTCGCCATGAGAATCGAGAGACAGCAATATCCCGCGAGCGTAGCCCTAAAGTTTTGGCCTGCTCTGGAGAGTCTACCAAGCCCTGTATTGACTTTGCTAATGATGTGGCAGCTAACTCAGTTACGAACACAGCTTCTTGGTTGCCCAGTAGCTCTTTAGTCGCGGTGATCACTTGTTCGCTCGGTTCAAAGGCCACAATAGGCAGGGCTGTCGACATGGCCTCTAAAATAGTTTGCCCCAACGGCTCATAAGTTGACGACATAATAAAGCTATCCGAAGCTTGATAATACGGCGTCGGATCCTGCTGCAGCCCGGCAAATGTCACCCGAGCCTGCAACGCATGCTGGGCTACAAACCGATGATACGTCGACGCCTCTTCTCCGCCACCTACCATCACCAAGTGTGCTCCCTGCGTCTGCTTGAGGGCATTTAATGCCAGCATAAACCCTTTGGCAGCGACAAATCGGCCAATACACAAGAAAATGTGCTCTGATTGCGGCAGCCCTAGCTGATCACGCAATACCACTTTCGATTGAGGCTCTAAGGGCGAGAAGCGAGCGTGGTCAACACCCGGTTTAGTCATGTGAATCTGTCTTGCTGATTTAGTGACGGTTCTTACTTGCTCTTGCATATTTTGACTAAAGACAAACAACTTATCGGCGCAGCTTAGCGCGCGATTTTGTAACCAAACATGATAGTAATACCTCAAATACTGCTTGGCTTTTGCGACACCAGCCTCGCTCGAGAGACGATTTGGGTGGTTTTGATACTTAACCACACCAGGGAGCAGATACACCACATTTTTAAGCCCAGCTAATTTGGCTAGCCAAGTCGTTGTATGGAAACGGCTGACGGTCAGATCGGGAGCATGCTCTTTACCAACTTGTTGTAGTGTTTTGAAAAGTGCACGTAATGAGTACAAACCAGAAAACGGACGAAGCCAGGCGGGCAGTGTATGGGTGGTCGAATAACGATGCACGTGGACACCATCTAGACACTCGTACCCCACCAACACTTCGTCACTAACGGTATTGACATTACTTACCACCACATCGACACGATACCCTTTATCGCGGTACGCCTCGGCCAAGTAGCGAAGAGAGTTCTCAATGCCGCCTATATTGGGAAAATACGCATTACTTGTAATAAGGATAGACTTCATAATTATCAGATTTGACTCGCTCTACGATCAATAACCAAAGCTGCTCAGCTTACTGTTTAAATAGCACGAAAACCGCATAAACATCACCTTCACGTAAGGCTTTCAAGAACCTTACTCAGGTAGTTTTCGTCCATTGCGCAGTTCATGAGCTTACGTTTAATACCACCTTTAAAGGTGGTTTCGTTCTTTAATAGGTTCAAACACATCTGTCTTATCCTTGCAAAAGCCTCTGCCCGATCGTCCGCTCAAATACGCGAATTGTCCTCACAAAATGCGGTATCAAGCGACCAGTGCATGACCTCTACATCCCAGTGAGAACGAATCGCTTCAAGTAACGTTTGAGCTCCTAATTCTTTTGAGCATATGTAGTATCGAATACTTACATCTTACTCTGGTGCTACTGCCGATTCTTGTCGAATTGAAGCCACTATACCCATCGCTTTTAACTCAGGCCATTCATGTTCAATATCACCCAAAACCGACAAATCACGACTCACTAAAGCTACTCTTGCTTCCATTCCGCATCAAAGCCGATTTAACTATTGAGCTTCTTGATAAGAAATTGGTAGGCAGATGCCATCTGAGCTTTTGATAAAAAAGATATCAATATCAAAACCACGAGCCAATACAAAGCAAAATGAAAATTCGCCGAATTACCTAACAGAGCCATTACTACGGAAGAAGCCACAAAGAAGAACGTGGTTATATAAGCCTTTGTTCTTTTTATTGGCCTCCACAAGAGGGATGAAAATTCTGTCCTGAGTATAAAAAACAAATAAAACGCTAAACAGGTACTTATAGTCGCCCCTTTTGCTCCTAACTCTGGCACCAATAGATAGTTACCTAATAGGTTTACCAAGAACGCTAGTACCGACGCCAACATTGAAAAACTGGATTTTCGCGATATACCAATACCTACTACTGTTGTTTCTGATAATGTGTAAAGTAAGGGAGCACCCATGCAAGCTACAAGCAGCCATTGTACTTCTGCATATTGCTCTGGTAGAACAAAGGTTACCAACCATGAAAACATACCTGCCAACGAAAATAGAATGGCAATAGCAAAAAGCATGTAATTAGTCACATCTTGAAGCTTTTCTAGATTTTCGCCTTTGCTTGCCCATTTGTATACCGTTGGTGCCCAGATGGTAGAGAATACTGATTGCAGAATGGTGGCTACACCAGAAAAGCTAATGGCAACAGAATAAAGACCTAGCTCTTCATAAGTGGACAGTGAGCGCAACATGATTTTATCTGTTGCGGTAAGACCCCAGTAAGCGGCCGCACCAAACACCAGAGGCAGTCCAAAGGAGAGCATCTCCTTGAGACGTTCGAAGTCTATCTTTTCTAATAAAGCTTGCTTTAGCGTATCTTTAGTATTCCAGGCTAACACTAACAATATGGTTACACCCCCCATCACATTAGCGTAAAGCAAGCGACTAAATGTTTTTTCAGTTTCTGTTAACACGTATATTGCAATTACTGAAAGAACCATTATTTTGGGTAATATTTGGCTTAACGAATAAGCAAAGCCGCGCTCATTCATTCGCAGGATCAAAGAAAGGAACCTTGACGAGAAGGCTGCGAGCATCATCACGCCTGTTGCAAGTGACAGTGCAAATGAGTCAACTTCAAAAAGCCAGCGTGAGAGCCCAGTATTTGATAGTAGTAGGACTATGGACAACACTAAAGTTAAAGCTAGAGAGCCTGGTAACCAAGCGGTACGAAACAATCGAGCTTTGTTATCGAATTCGTGGTATTCCCTTACATAGCTTTGATCTAAACCCAAACAGAACATCATCGTTGTAAAGCTGACCACAACATGAAGCATGGATATTTTGCCAACATCTTCTTGGCTAAAAAACCATGTGATCAGTGGCAGCGTCACAAGGCCAAGCAGCGCACTGGCTACTGGACCTATCGCAAACATCAAGATCGACTTTACTCTCATGAATAGAAATCTAACACGGCTTTGGTTACTTGATTGATCTCATTGTCTTCGATCCCAAACCACAGAGGAAGCCTTATAAGGCGCTCACTTTCTTGAGTCGTAAAGTCATCACTGCCATTCATACAACCAAACCGCTTGCCCGCTATTGAAGAGTGAAGTGGTACATAATGAAATACAGCTAAAACGCCATTTTCTTTCATGAAATCAAGCAAACGGGTCCTTTCATCTAGATTTGCAACTTTAAGATAAAACATATGAGCATTGTGAACACAAGCTTCTGGCACGATAGGTAAGTCAACCACGCCTTTTTCAGCCAACGCACTGAATGCCTGTTTATACTTACCCCATGCAAGTAACCTAGAGTCATTAATCTTTTCGGCGTTTTCAAGTTGTGCCCAAAGGTAAGCCGATTGAAGCTCAGATGGAAGGTAACTACTTCCGATATCTACCCATGAGTACTTATCAACCATCCCTCGGAAGAATTGACTTCTGTTTGTGCCCTTCTCTCGAATTACTTCCGCTCTTTCTATGAAGTTCTCATCATTTATAAGGAGTAAACCACCTTCGCCACCGCTGGTGTAGTTTTTTGTTTCATGAAAACTATAGGCTCCAAGGTGCCCAATTGTACCTAGAGCTTTGCCTTTATAAGTAGACATTACACCTTGAGCCGCATCTTCGATAACAAAAAGGCTATAACGCTCAGCAATTTCCATTATCTTATCCATTTCACAAGCTACACCCGCATAGTGAACTGGAACAATCACTTTAGTCTTTGCGGTTATTGCTGCTTCAATTTTATCTTCATCGATATTCATAGTGTCTGAACGAATATCAACAAAAACAATCTGGGCTCCCCTAAGAACAAATGCATTAGCTGTACTTACAAAAGTATAGCTAGGAACAATCACCTCATCACCGGGTTGAATACCTATCAAAATAGCCGCAAGCTCTAGCGCTGCTGTACAAGATGGCATTAATAACGTTTTTTTTGCTTTAAACTCTCTTTCAAACCAATTTTCACATTGCCGAGAAAGCCTGCCATCTCCACTTAGTTTTTTAGACTGAAGAACATCGCCGATATACTTACTTTCATCTCCGGTGACTGGCGGAACATTAAACGGAATCATTATTTAACTCTCTCATGTAATCTTTTTCAAATGCTAGTAGTTTCTTACTTCTTTTCTTAAGAAATTTAACAGGCACACCAATATAAATTGACCAAGGCTTCGTTGATTTGTTAACTAAACTATTTGCCCCTATGGACGTACCTTCAGCTAGGCTCACTCCCGGCAAAATTGAACTACCAGCCCCGATAATGGAATGTTTCCCAATCACTATTCTTTCAATTATTTCATTCTTATATTTTTTAGGAACTGTTGAATTGGTCATGGACTCACCGGTGTAATCATCAGATTGGCTGAATACTTTACATTGATATGCTAACGCAACAAAATCGCCAATTTCAATGCCTTTTTCACCGCCTGCTACTAAACATTGTGGTGTGATATGTACATTCCTGCCTATATTTAATTTTCCCGAGATTACGCAAAAATCGTCGATTCTGGAGTAGTCGCCAATCTCGATAAGTTCTGGGTTGTACACACTTGCTTTATCGCTTATTTTTACACCAACCCCTAGACTTTTAAAACCCATCGAGGCTAGTTCTCTATCTGATAAGTAGGCCATATTTTAGTTATTCTTTAATTAAAATAATCTTGCTTAATTGCTCTTTAAGATTCTTCTTAGAAAAGTAATTTCTCACTATTTCTTGATTTCTATCAATAAGATTGATATTGCTTGACAAATTATCCAAGTCCACAATATCTTCAATATTAAAAACTGACACAGCTAGTGTTTTGAATAGTTCCCACTGTGAAGTCCCTTTTTTAATATACACTTTCTTTCCCATGCCAACTAAAGAAATTGTATTACCCATCGCTTGTTGTCTATCATGGTTAAATATTGCAACGTCTATAGTCTCTAGTAAATTCAGGTAATCACTGTAAGGCATAAAATCCACAAGAAACCTCACTTTATCCCCAAACATATCTTGTGCACATTGCATCACAATGTCAGCATTGTCTTTATTGCCATAGGATAAAGGAATAATAATCTTGATGTTCTCATTCTTTATAGGCAGTAACTTTTTTAGTGCGTCTAAATGATTGTTAGTTGGGTCTGCGGAGTTTCCAAGTAATATTTTTATGTCGCCAGAATCACAATCAAACTCTTTGTTTGCATATTTTTCTGTAAAAACATTACTTAAGTACATAATACACTCTATATGTTCACCTTTGGCACCATATACTTTTCTAGCTATTTCGACATCACCACTTAAGTAGGTTACGAGATATCCTAGCCTACTAATGACACTTTTCCTAAAAAACTCTTTTAACTTAAAGAACTTAGTATTTAGGTATAATTCTCTATTGAATTTATAGAGATCTCCGCCCCAGATAATCCAATAACACTTGTTCAATAGCCAAGGGTTTAAGAAAAGCACAAATACTAGATAGTTATCAAACAACCCGTGCAGAATGATCTTATCGCTGCGATTCATCTCGCCTAAGATCCTAGCGTACCTACTAAAAAACCTAGCTATTTTATTTCCTTTCCTGTCCAGGTGGACTGAGTCTTCGCCCAATTCATACTTATACTTTTCGATATCACCATAAGTAATAACCTTTTGACCACTATTTGGAAATTCTTTACGAATGAAATCAATAAATGGAGGTATGAATTTTTCAAGAGGAGCTATATGTAATACATTGGTCATTATTAATATATACCTGACAAAGACGCTAAATATTGACCATACGAATTTTTAGCCATTTTTTTCGCACTTATGGCTACCGACTCGTTAGTCAACCATCCGTGATTCAAAGCTATCTCTTCTAAGCACGCTATTTTATAGCCTTGTCTATGCTCTATCGTAGCAACAAACTGTCCTGCTTCTAATAAGCTATCAAATGTACCAGTATCGAGCCATGCAAACCCACGGCCTAGTAATTCTACATTTAAAGAGCCATGTTCAAGATACATCTGATTTATTGATGTGATTTCCAGCTCCCCCCTCAAAGATGGCTTCACATTTTTTGCAAATTCTACAACCCGATTATCATAAAAGTATAAGCCAGTAACCGCAAAACTCGACTTTGCCTTTGTTGGCTTTTCTTCTATGGACAGTGCTTTCATACCCTGATCAAATTCAACTACTCCAAATCTCTCAGGATCTTTCACTCTATATCCAAAAACAGATGCCATCTCGTCTTGTTCTGCACGGCGAACCGATGCTTTTAACTTAGATGGTAATGAATCACCCCAAAAAATGTTATCACCTAGAACCAAGCATACCGAGTCATCACCGATGAATTCTTCACCAATAATGAATGCTTGAGCTAAGCCGTCTGGTGTTGGCTGAATCGCATATTCAAGGTTAATGCCGAAGTCAGAACCATCACCGAGTAATCGTTTAAAGCTCTCGTTATCTTCTGGTGTTGTGATGATTAAAATATCTCGAATACCCGCTAACATCAACGTCGATATTGGATAATAGATCATCGGTTTGTCATAAACAGGAAGCAGCTGTTTTGAGGTTCCACGAGTTAATGGGTAAAGGCGAGTACCTGAACCACCTGCTAGAACAATCCCTTTCATTATTTTTCTACTCCTGCCACAACGCCTAGGCGCTCTCGTTGATAACTGCCATTTTGTACGTTCTGACACCAAGTTGAATTGCCTAGATACCACTCAACCGTTTTGCGTAGGCCCGTTTCAAACGTCTCTTCTGGTGTCCAACTAAGCTCACATTGCATTTTGCTTGAGTCTATCGCATAGCGGCGATCATGACCTGGACGATCTTGCACGTACGTGATTTGTTCGGCATAAGGTGTCGCCTTCGGCACCAACGTATCCAAAATGTTGCAAATGGTGTAAACCACTTCGATGTTTTTCTTTTCGTTGTGACCGCCAATGTTATAGGTTTCACCCACTTTACCTTCGGTCACAACTTTGTAGAGTGCGCGAGCGTGGTCTTCGACAAACAGCCAATCACGGATCTGATCCCCTTTACCGTAGATTGGTAAATTTTTGCCTTCTAACGCATTCAGGATAACCAAAGGAATCAACTTCTCCGGAAAGTGGTATGGCCCATAGTTATTAGAACAGTTGGTAACAATAGTGGGTAAGCCATATGTACGAAGCCAAGCGCGAACGAGGTGATCACTTGACGCTTTGGACGCCGAGTACGGACTTGAAGGCGCGTACGGTGTCGTTTCCAAAAACATCGGAAGCTCTGCATTTTCGCTAACCTCATCGGGATGCGGTAGGTCGCCATACACTTCATCTGTTGAAATATGGTGGAATCGAAAAGCTTGTTTCGCATTGGAATCCAACGTATTCCAATATGCTCGCGTTGCCTCTAGTAGGGTGTAAGTACCTACTACATTCGTTTCAATGAAGGCTGCTGAGCCAGTAATCGAACGGTCTACGTGGCTTTCCGCTGCAAGGTGCATTACTGCATCAGGCTTGTGCTCTGTGAAAACGCGGTCTAGCTCTTGACGATCGCAAATATTTACCTGTTCGAATACGTAACATTCGTTTGATTCAACAGTTGCTAAAGACTCTAGATTGCCTGCATAGGTCAAACAATCCACGTTAACAACATTGTCCGTTGTGTTCTCTATGATGTGGCGCACGACTGCTGAGCCGATAAAACCTGCGCCTCCGGTGACTAGGATTTTCACTGAGTTAAGCCTACTTTGAAATGTTGATTGGTGCGTAAACGAGATGGGTTTGCGCAAATTGAATTTTTTGTTTCTGTTTTTTTGCAGAATTTGGTCTCTGTTATGTTTAACTACTGAGATACTATTTGTTCATTTTGAGACAGTCAATTTGGCCTATCTCATTGTAGTGCCTTGAATTAAATAATTTCTCTAGCTCGCCCCTACAGATTCCCTTTTTTTTGTTAGTCGCTCGCTTTGGGAGATCCTCACTTTCGTGAGGATGACGCGGAAAATGAGGATAACGACCAAGGTCAGGTCAGGTCAGGTCAGGTCAGGTCAGGTCAGGTCAAGATTACCAAACCCTCGGTTGTTCAAAAGGGCAGGAGTTGAAAGTGCCTTAAGACTCTTGATCTTCAACCTCTTCCTTTCTAAAAGCAAAGCGAACCAAAACAATAGCGACACCTAACATCCCACCAAGCAGGGTACCCAGCACACAAATAAGCGCACGTTTGGGTCCAGTTTTAAGCTCAGGTACCACAGCAGGGTCAACTACTTTGAAGATAAACTCTTCCTGCACTTCCGCCAGCATTAAGCTCTTGGTTTGCTCTTCAATAATTTGATAAAACGCGCTTTGCATCTCTGCGACCGATGTTTTGTTTAGCTGCTCTGCTAAATAGTCCAAGTTTTGAGTGCTCTCAGCAATCACACGCTCGCGCATCACTTTGTTAATATCTTGTACTAACCAAGTCGTCCACTGCTGGGCAAGGTACGGTGAAAAGTGCTCAATACTCACCGTGTATAAGCCGCTCTCTTTATCTTGGCTTACACTGAACATCTCTTTAATGAAGACATCATACGCTTCTTGCGAGCTTGGCTCTGCGCCACGCAGACCTTTAGGCTCACGTAACCATTTACCTGTCGCTGGGTCATAAGCCTCTTCATTTAAAACCAGCGTATTGCTATTCGCATCCCACTCTTTCGCCGCCATAATTGGCACTAACAAATCGTGCTTTTGAATAAAGTGGTCAACAAATTGGCGTGATTTCATTACCTGCACCGCAAGGTCGGTCTGGCTGCTTTCACCGCCACCTAGATTCACCCCAGCAAGCGCGGCTAAGCCACCAAGTTGCCCGGCCATTTTAGCGAGCCCGCCTTGCCCCGAGTTTTCTGCTGGGGCTAAGAGCGTGTCTGCTTTGTACGTGTTCGGTTGGCTTATGGCAAATAGCACTGCGCCTACTGCAAACACAAACGTAGTGGCAACAATGATCCATTTTCCTTTCCAAAGTGCTAGAAACAGCTCTTTTAGATCAATTTCATCATCGTGCTGAGCAAACTGCGGTGGCAGTTGATTCGGATAGTTATTCTGAGTCATGACGTCTTCATCCCTATCCGGTTACTTATTGATCGCGTTAAATGCGACACCAATTTGGTACAAGATCTGCGTTGTTGCAGTCCAAGTACTCAATGCATCACGGTAATCGGTATCAATTGGCACCACTATGGTATCACCCGGTTTTAGTTGCTCGTTCTTATTGCCAAACCAGTAACCTGAGTTTGGTTTGTAAACAGAGCCGTCTGCTCGGACAACAAAGATACGGTCTTCATCCGCTTGCTTTTTAATACCGCCGGCTTTGTTTAGGTAGTCTTTTACATCCAGCTTATTGTCTAGCAAGTAGGTAATCGAGACTTGCACTTCACCCATAATCGAGATGGAGTTACGGAAGGTAGGGACAAACAAGAAGTCGCCATCTTCCAGCATAAAGTCTGCCGACTCATTGCCTTGAGTGATTTGATCAAGTTGCACTACCATGCGGCCAAGCGCTTTGCTTTTGCTGGCTTCCTCCACAAATGACAAGGTTTTGTCTGGGTCAGTAATGGTGGAGCCAAGGTTGTTATCTACACGGAAGGTCTTTTTCGCGGTTTCTTTACGAATGTCTGCCGCGTATTGGTTTAGCTGCTTCTCTTCTTGTAGGCGAAGCGCTTCACGCGTAAAGATGGCACCTTGTGGGTGAGCAAAACCGGTTAAACCGCCAGCTCGCTCAATCAGCTCATGCATGGTTTCGCCTTGGCGTACGCTGTAAGTACCAGGGAAGCGAACTTCACCTTGCAGTGTCACGGTGCGTCGTAGGTTGGCGTTTGGCTGCTCTAACACGTTCAGCCTATCGCGCGGGCCTACTTTCGCGTTTTCTGCGACATCACCTAGTAGTGCGTTACCAAGGTTGATGCGTGAAATATCCAGCACCGAGCGCTGCGCTGCGTTATCAAACGTGTTACGTGACAATTCAGCATTCATGATGAAAGCATCTGGCGTCAGGCCGCCAGCGGCTTCGACAAGATCTTTTACCGTGGTATTGCTAGCAATTGGGTAACTGCCTGGGTGTTTAACTTCGCCGCCCACTTCAGCAATCAGAGGGGGGTGACCGTATACGGCTTGTTGGTGAAGCTGCATAAGGATTGGTGCAAGCAACGCTTGACGAGTAGATTGCTTAACTCGGTCAATCTGCTCTTGGTCAACCTCTTGCCCTTGATATATCAACTGAATCTGTTGATTGTCGACACGTTCAAGTGCAGCGTTATGGTTTTGCTGATCTTTGAGTTCTTGTTCAAACGATTGCTGCTGAGCTTGCTCAAATGTTTTCGCTGTCGCCGCTTCATTTACGGATTGCGAAAGCGCCTCTAACTCTTCTAGGTTAAAACGGTTGAACACCAGGACTCTATCACGTGAGCTAAGTAGCAGGTTGTCCTTGCTACTTGGTGACATAATGGCGTTGGCCAAATCGACTTGAAACACTTTAATGTCACGTTGTGGGTTGATCTCTCGAACCACCAATGCGTAGTGCACATCAGCCGTTGAGTTAAACGCCGTATCCACGCCAGAGAATAGGTGTGAAAGCTTGGTACCGCTGCGCCACTGGTAGTAGCCAGGGTGCTGCACGTCCCCTTCTACCTGCACGTAGTTGGTCAACTCATCACTTCGTTTACCTACCGTGATTTTATCGCCGTTTTTCGCTTTGGTGTTTAGGCCAGCGTTACTATTGAGCGCCAAAGTCAGCACTTCTCGAATGCCATTTTTAGCAGAGCGCTTTACTTGTACCTGAGCTGCATAGGCGTTAGCGGTCAGACCCGCCGCCATTTTCACAATGTGCGCATAGCTCTCGCCAGGCTTAATTTCATAAATCGCCGGGCGGTTTACTTCGCCGTCAATTTCAATGGTTTGCTTAACTGGGCCAATAAATACCACATCACCCGGCATTAAGCGTACATCGTTACGAGTATCGCCTTTTAGCAATAGGTCGTACATATCTAGGCGACGAACCAACTTGCCATTGCGCTTTAGCTGAATGTCACGCAGCGCACCACTGTCACTAAAGCCACCGCTGTAGTATATGGCTTGCGAGATAGTCGTTAGGCCACTTACCGTATAAGCACCAGGTTTAAACGCATCACCCATTACAAAAATCTGCATGCTTCGTAGCTCGCCCATGGTCACATCACTACGAACGCCAATCATTTGTTCACGCACTCGCTGCTGCAATGATTCACGCACGTTCGAGAAGCTCATGCCGCCCACTTGCACCGGCCCCAAGGTCGGGAAGTTAATCACACCTTCACGGTTAACACGTAGGCGGTGGGTTTGGTTTTCTTTACCAAACAGTTGCACCACGATTTCGTCTCCAGGCCCTACTTGGTATTCGGCTGGGACTGGCACATCGCTGATCGGTGCGAAGGTCGATGGGGAAGAGGCAAATAACTCAATACCAAATCGAGTCAACTCGTCTTGCTGGTTTTCTGTTGTTTTCGGCGCTTTTGGCTGCTCAGCATCAACTGGCTGTGGCGGGCGTTCATTCATCACCTGAGGGTTTTGATAGCCTTCAGTCACACCGCCGCTGCTTGGCAATGGGATACCATATTGCGCGGCTAGTGCCTGCTGCTGACTTGCTGGCAACTGTTTAAACATCTCAATTTGCTGTGGCGTTGGGGTTTGTGCGCTCGCAGTGCCCGAAAACGCCACCATGCTAATCATACTTGCAGCACACAGGCCACTGCGCAGCCATTTTTTCACCTTCATTGAAAGGCTTGAGCTCAAAATGGTTGGGATACTATTCATTAATAAATTCTCTTACATTAACCCTTAGCTTCAGCTCAATAGAGCGCTAAACCTGAGAGCGGAAAGTTCACGATTTACGCTCTACTAAAAGCGATATTGAAAGCCTAACGTCAATCCATTAAGGCGTGCGTTGTCGCTGTTTAGGTTATTAAGAAATTCAAATGTTAATGCGGTATCACTACTTAGCGCGTAGTGCATACCAAGGCCAAAGCTTGCGCCGCCATGAGTCCCTGATCCCACATTTTGCTGGTCGATCGTCACAGAGGAATAGCCAAGTAAGCCGTACATCGAAAGCTGGTCTGTAACAGGCACATTACCTTTGAGTAATGCCGACGCTAGGCTATCGACATTCAATCCGCCGGAGCGCTGGATTGAGGTGCCATAGCGCCCTTCTACGGCAAAATAATCATTAAAAAAGTAGCCAAGCTGCGCTTGTATTATCAAAGGTGATGCATCGGCAGAAGAGGCTTGTTCTGAATGTTGATATTCGGCGCCAGCGTAGGTGAAAGCCGCCCCGGCATACAAATTGGCAAATGCAGAGTGAGCACAAAGGCTCGAACCCAACAAAGCAGCTACCAAGGTTAATTTGGTTCTTTTATTCAAGGTGATATTCCCCAAGCTCGGGTATTCCCGATTAACGGATTAATTGCTTAGGGCAAATGCGAGGAATAAGATGGATAATGAAGGGAGGATTACGCGGGGTAAACGCTTAGATTCATACGAGTAGCCGAAAAACAGGCTTAAACCGCAAGCCCTGACTTCTATCGCGTTCGTATGATGGGTAATACCGTAGCCGCAGCTGCGCAGACAACCTAACCTTCCATTTTGAGTGCTTTCTATTGGTGCACTTTTCCTTTTTATATTGTGGCACGCTACCGCCCGTTGGTAGTGCGTCAACCACATTGCGCATTTGCCAGCTTTACTCTGTGCATGAGTCTTGTCGACTATACATTAACTTTACAGACGTTTAAGCCTTCGTCCGTGTCACTCCTGTGACTAATTGTAACGCCACACCACGCTGAAAACATGTTGCATAACACATCTCAAGGTATGGTACAGCGCTTTATTATCCATATTCAGTATCACTGAGCAAGGGAGTTATCGTGCTTTATAAAGCTTTATAGATTCGAGTCATAGTTTGACGGTTTTCTTTGTCTACGAGCGATTGTCATACGCGTATTGATAGTAGCCATAACTGTTTGAGGCTTTTTTCTCAATCGCATTGAGGATCACACCTTTAACCTCGATACCCGCTTTTTTGAATCTATCATTGGCGATTTCTATTTCTTTGACGCTATTTTGTCCAAAGCGTGTCACCATTAATGTGGTGCCTGCTTGTGCGCCAACAATGCTTGGGTCTGTTACCGCCAGTACTGGCGGGGTATCGACTAACACCAAGTCATACTGGGTACTCGCCCAATCTAGAAGGTCTCTAAATCTTTGGTGCATCAATAGCTCAGACGGGTTGGGGGGCACCATACCGCGAGTAATCACATCTAGCCCATCGATGCCACTGGCTTTAACGACTTGTTCTTTGGTGTTTTTATCGGCAAGTAGATCCGACAAACCGTTATCCCATTTAAGGCCAAAGCTGCGCTGCAAGTAACCCTTGCGCATATCCGCATCAATCAGTAACACTTTCTGTCCGGCACCGGCTGCAACCGCTGCAAAGTTAGTGGCAATGAACGACTTACCTACACCCGGGGCTGGGCCTGAAATCATTACAATATTGTTTTTCGCTTCTAGCATGGCAAAGTGCAAACTGGTTCGAAGGCCGCGAAGCGCTTCAATGGATAAGTCTGCCGGGTTGACCTTAGCAAGCAAGCCGGTGTTTTCATTCTTCTTACGGCGACTAAGCGCGCCCTTTTTTGTTGCAGTCGCGAAGCTTACTTGCATTTCAGATTTTGGTACGCTGGTGTAAACCGGAACGCCAATCGCTTCAATTTCATCCGGGCTGGTAACGCCCTGATGGAAAGCTGCTTTCACCAGCACAACCGCAACACTGAGCATGCCGCCCAACAGCGTTGCCAACACTACAATCAGTGATTTTTTGGGTTTGATTGGGTGTGCGTAAACCTGGGCTGTATCGAGAATACGGACATTACCTACCGCGCTAGCTTTCATGATGTTCAGCTCTTGAACTTTGTTCAGTAACTGAATGTAGATCTGTTGGTTTACTTCCACGTCGCGCGTCATTCGTAATACTTCACGCTGCGTTTTTGGTAGTTTCTGTATTTGTCTATTTAGGCGTTCGCGCTCTTGAAGTAGGGTGTCGCGCTTATCGAGTAATGACTTATACGATGGGTGGTCTTTGGTAAAGCGCTGACTAATATCGCTTTCTTTAAAAGTGAGCTCATTGAGCTGCGCTTCAAGATCCACGACCACTTTAAGTGCAGACTGCGCCTCTAACCCTAAATCCACCGATTCATTTTGCTGCCTAAAATGGTTTAATCGGTCTTCCGATTGGTTCAGCGACGCTTTAATTTGCGGTAGGTTTTTTTGCAAGAAAGTCAGGCTTTTTTCAGCTTCCGCCGATTGGCGAGCAACATTTTGCATAAAGTAGTTCATGCTAATGTCATCAAGAATGGCCTGTATCTGCTGTTTGCTTTCTCCTTCAAAGGCAAGCTGCAAGATCCCTGTTTGCTTGCTTCGCTCTATAATAGAAAGGGTTTGTTGCAGCCACTGAATGGCATCCAAACGGGAGCGTTGTGCCAATACAAATTCATCGCCGGTTTGTGCATCAATATCACGAACAAACAGTCGCCAGTCACCACGCTCGGCCAATTCACCGACAAAACCTGTTAACACTGCTTTGCCGTTACTGTCGATGAGTTGATATTCGCCAGTGTCTTGATTTGAGAACTGCAGAGTTACGGCTCCAACGCCAGTCAGGTAATCTGGCATTTCAAATCGCGCTACATTAATACTATTCTGCTCACCCAATAATCGATTTAACCCTTTACCAATGACGGGTAACGATTTTGGGGCGGCAATCGTAGTCAGGTTAAGCTTATCAACCGTTTCACCTAACACCATGCGAGACTTGATGATCTCGATTTCCGTGGTTGCCGATGATTCCTGAGTGAACATCTCACCCAAGCCTTCATTAATCAGGCTAGATACCCCAGAATTTTTGCTTTCAACCTGAATAAGCGCATCCGCTTTATAAATGGGCGTAGACAGCAGCGCATACACCACGCCCATCAATGCAAACACAAATGTGACCGTGATAATCAGCCATTTTGCCTCTAGCAATAGGTTGAACAGCTTACCAAGATCGATTTCGTCGGCAGCATTATTGTATTTTTGAGTTTCTGATTGCATATCGCTTTTCATTACTGTCGGCGTAGCTCATTGCTACCACGTCTGATTATCGGGAACTTAAATGGTAAAGGGGTGAACGAAACTTGCTACTACCGCCTAGAGCTTTTTAGACCATTGCTGCACTGACTGTTCAATCAGCGTGAACACATGCTCGAACGCCTCTTCGCTTTGGCGGTACGGGTCTGGAATCTCGATTTGATTTAACCATTGCCCCAAGAGCATGGTTTTTCCTCTCGCCGCAGGGGCAATATCGCCAACGGCGTCGATGTGTTTTCTTTCCATCACTAGGATAAGGTCATTATCACGGCACATCTCTTGGGTTAACTGTCTGGCACTGTGACCGGAGACATCCAACTGATTGCGACCTGCAATTTCGATGGCCATTTTATCGGCACTGTTGCCAACAAGACGACTCTTCTCAGCCGCAATCCCTGCGGATGTCACTTTTTTACCTGGAATGAGCTTTTGCAGTGCGCGCTCGGCGGTAGGTGAGCGACAAATGTTGCCCACACAGACGACAAGAATGTTATTAAACATAGCGATGCTCCAACTGCTCAATCTGTTCGGTTGCAGTCAATTGACAAACCATTTAGTTATCCCAAGCCCGATACGAGTTACCCGCATCAGCAATATTCTTAATGCCTGTAAGTGTCGGTAGTAGCTGCGTCATCAAACGGTTCCAACGAGAAATAGGCTGTGCGGTCACGTAAACCACGTCGTAAGGTTCAAGACTAAACTCGGTGCCGATGACCAGCGCAGTCGCATCTTTAATGTTTAGCTGATAAATATCTGCCACTTGGTCTGGTTTGCTGCTATTGCGAATGACAAACACCCCAGAAGCATCGGCCGCGACCTCATTGATGCCACCCACTGAGCTAAGCGCCTCTGTTAAGCTCATGCCTGCACGATCAATCTTCAGCATCTGTGGGCTAGAGACTTCACCCAGCACAAACACTTTTTGGTTGTCATTACGTGGCACATGAACAATATCGCCTGGCTCAAGTAGTAGGTTTTGCGTGAGATCGCCACGCTGCATCAATGCATACAAAGAGAAAGACTGCTCTTGGCCATCTCGCGTTAGCGTGACATTGCGCCAGTCGGCATCGTCTGCAAGGCCGCCCGCACGGTTAATGGCGTCTAGCAGCGTCAAGGGAATATTGGTAATAGGCTGCTGCCCCGGCTTTTGCACTTCACCGGTGATATAGGTTTTTTGCGAGCGAAAAGCGGCGATATTCACGTCAACTTGCGGACTTTCAATGTATTTAGAGAGTCGCTTGGCAATATCAATACGGATCTCGGTAACGCTTTTACCCACCACGTTCACTTTACCAATATAGGGATAGAAGATGGAGCCATCGGCATGAACCCAGTTACCCGCTTCTTCGGAGCTACGATACGAACCGGCAGGAATGGTCAGCTCTGGGTGGTCCCAAATGGTGATATTGAGGACATCGCCCACACCGACTCGATATTCGTATTTGGCAATCGCTAAATCGAGAGCTGGATTGGGCGTGGCTTGTGGTATCTGTTGCTTGAATTGGACGACTTGCTGCGCCGTCAGGGGATAGATAGAGACTTGCTGATCGAGCGAGCTATCTTGTGTGGTTTCTGTTTCTTTATTACTGGTTGGTAAATGACTTCCTGGCAAACTACACCCTGCCAGCAATACCATGGCCAACATACCAGCAATGCTGTTCTTACTCATTCCTTAGCGCCCTAACCCACCTAAAGCGGTACTCAAGTCCCTTGCGGCGACTCAAACTTGGTGTTGTATTTAGTGCTTGCCACGCCTAATTTCTTCTTTTCACGCACGCTACCGCCACCACTCATTTACAAAAAATAGCGCTCAGAAGATATGCACAATAAGGCAGTAAAACAAACTGTATTAAAACTAGCTGAGTAATATACTGATTTTTCGGTAAACTTACATAAAAACATGATGTTGATTCATTTATTAAACCAACAAAACTGGATAAGTGTGATGAAAATCACTAAATGTATAGGGATTTTAAATGGAAGAATTTCGTTTTTTTACTACACCTTTAGCTAATATAACGAAACTCTTCCATTTAGAGGGGAGGGCTTACTCGACCTGACTTGGCCTTTGTAACCATGGTGAACGTGCATCTGTGACACTGAACAGCTCGTATTTACGTCCTAGCATCTGTCCGCCGTCTCGTGTGAGCGGCTGCCAGTTGAAGAAAGCACGATTCGCGCTCGGTTTCACCGTCATGATGTCGAATGGAATCGAAACATAAAAACCTTTGGTAAAGCTGCCCTCACCAAACTCTTCTGAGCTTAAGTTAGTAAAGCTCGCGTAAGCACCAGCAATCACACCGCTTTTAAACTGTTTTGAGAAGTCTAAACGAGTACCCACATCGCCAGCGAGGAACTGACCAAACCCAACCTTAAATAGCGTGCTATCCAGGAAAGGCCATTGCGGCATATAGTAGCCGGTGACAAAACCGGTGGTTTGATTGACAGCGGCCTTAAATGGTCGGCCTAATTCAGGGATGTTTTGGTCTTCTTGGTCGAACACCCCAAAAGCACTTCTTGGGTCACGCTGCGATACTAAGTTGATGTCGGCACTGATCGCCCAATTTTTATTAAGTGGGCGATAGAGTAGCTCACCACCAGCACCAGCAAACATGGTTTCTAAGTAGCCGCCATAGACTTGGCCATAAAATCCATTACCGAATTCTTGAAAGTAAGTCGCCTGTAGGTTTTTTACCCACAAGGTGTTGTCTGACACATAGGCTCTAAATAGGGTTCTTACTCGCGGTACATCTGTTCCATCCGGTGGGACGATGTAATTAAACTTGTCATAGTTATCGACAACATTGAGGTGCAAGGTGCCAGATAGGTTAAGGTTTTTCGTAGCCCACACATCCGCTGTGCCATCGATACCCAGCTCATACAGATAGAAGTTCTCGGCTGAGCCTATCGACTGCGCTAGCGTTGGCCTAAACGAGTATTGGAAACGGTCAAAGCCGTCAAACTCTGTTTCTGCGTTGGTTTTACCCTCTACCTCTTTTTCTAAAATAGCATCAGTCAACTCACGGTCTAACGGCTGTTGCTGCGCAATTTGCTTGAATGAGTCCGCATTAATTTCAGTTTCGGTTTGCGGCAAATTAAGATTGGTTTCGATGATGTTGTAAGTGGTGATCTCCGCTGGAAGGTGGTTCGCTAAAATGCGCGCCGCACGCTCGCGTGCCTCATCTCGATTGCGGTACTTTTTCTGCTTACCGACAATCGTTACGGTATCGCCGCTGCGCTGAATCGCGACATCATCATAACCAGCAATAGCATTTAGCTCGCCGGCCAGTTTGTCCCAGTCAACCTCATCAACACTGTTAGCAGCTTGCGCTGGGCGTGGTTCTGGGGTGGGCTCATCCAACCAATAGGCTTTGGTATCGTTAAAGTTGGTGCGCAGCGTCACGCCTAGGGCAACGGCATTGCCACGCTGATAGCTGGCACGAATATCGCCCCAGTCTCCTACTCGATAAAGTGCACCTACGTTCCACGGTGTTGAGGGTGTCATGTTGACGCCGGCACGCACTACAGGAAAATCTTGGGAGTAGTTATTTGAATCATACTCAAACTTAAAACGCAGCGGCTGCCAGGGAGTTTGGTATTCGATGCCGCCAAAAAGAGCTGCAGGTCCTTTAAACCAACGATCATAGTCGACCATGCCCCCAGAGCCTTTGTAATCTGAAGGTCGAGTGCAATAGCCATCACTGACTTTACAAAACGGATTGGCGATATTGTCGCGAGTGCCAAGGTAGCCCCAACCCATCCCTAATGTGAAATCAAAATTGCCAAAGCGCTTTGTCGCGGCGATAAACTCACCATCAAACAGCCCGGTACCGCCAAAATCTCTAAAACCCACCGATGTTTCTGGCAGGTAATCGCCCTCTTCCAACAAACGGATCTTAAAATCAATCCCTTTATCTGTGTACTTAGTATCGCCACTAAAACTAGGATCGTTACTGTAGAGTAAATCCTGAACCAAAGTGTAGCGAATCGTAGTTTCAAACCAAGGCATCAACTGCAAGCTAACATTGTATTTATGGTAATGCTCGGTCCAGTCACCATTAATACTAAATTCCCCTTCAGCCGCCATGCGCCCAGTTGGCATTTGCATAAGGCCCACGCCGCCAAAATCCGATTGGGATGGCGTTAATGTCGCAGGTTTAAACGCATCACCATGGGATGCTGTACTTAGTACGGTGGCTATTGCCGCGGATAATATTGAAGGCGTTAATCGCTTATTATTCATTGTGATTCACCTTATGACGCAGCAGATCAGCAATCTCTTGATTTAGGGTTGAAAACTCTGATGGAAGGGATTTAAAAGGCACGTAGACTATTGCTCCAGGCGCCAGAAAGTGAGGTTGGAAGTTCCATATACCATAGGCCATCTCCATGACTTTGCCGTCTGGCTGAATCACTAATGCAGTACTGCGACTAGCGCTATCTAAACGAATATCGCCGAGAGCATTGAAGTAATCGGCTAGGAACCACTGCGCCTGATGCGGAACACGCTCCGGCTGCTTTACTGCCCCCAGAAAGCTTACTTTGTTATGACGAGCGCCGATGTTGAGTTGATAGTTGCCGACCAGTTGCGGGTTGCCATCTCGTAGTGATTGCACCAGGTCATAATCGAGAGAGGTGAACTCGCGGTAGTGAAATTGAACACTGTCAAGCTGCGCTAAGACACTGTTTGCACCCACGCTTGGGTCTTGCGCTTGAAGCGCTTTGAGCTGAGCGGCCACTTGGGCTTTTTTACTGTCAATACTGGCTTGTTTGTCTGAGGAAAACAGCTGAGCTTGCACATAATCCAGCTGCACGCTCGCAAGCTGTGCTTGGTTATTGGCATCTTTTAAAACCCTATCCAATCGCGCAGGCTGGGGATACTCCAATCTAACCGACTGCTGTGGCAGCATGACTGATAGCTCGGCACTGCTCGCAGGGGAAACGGTAACAGCAATCGCTGAAGCCATAAAAAGAGGACAAGCCATTAGCAGTGACAGACAACGTCTTTTTAGACATTCTTTATTTCGCCATCCGTGATAGAACATGTGGTTTCCTTAATCGATACCAACGCCCAAAACCTAGTGGAGGCGCTG
The DNA here is from genome assembly GCF_052879755.1 of Vibrio sp. DNB22_10_4. Classification (NCBI taxonomy): domain Bacteria; kingdom Pseudomonadati; phylum Pseudomonadota; class Gammaproteobacteria; order Vibrionales; family Vibrionaceae; genus Vibrio; species Vibrio sp. DNB22_10_4. Next base: position 66,272 of record NZ_JBNNXW010000012.1, read on the forward strand.
CCATCAAATGATTACATCGAGGGTTGTTTTAATACGGTAAATTCGACTTTGGCCATTTGCGGGCCAATGTACTCTATCGAGCGCACGGTGTTGCCCGTTTCACTGTCTTGCCAATATTCATTGATTAGCGGATGGTCTAGCGCATCAAACTGCACACGTTCGCTGTATTTTTCTGTTTGGTAGCTGGCGACAGCGGTATTGATGGTTTCACTGCCATCTGCCCATCGATTGGCAATACCTTGATATCCGTAGCGGTAGTCTGGCATCCAATCATAATTCACTTGCCAAGAGTTGGCGGTTTGCTCTGTTCGGGTAACGCCTTGGAGGTTATCACCATAGAGACCTATGGTTTTCACTAATCTGCCCTTTTCGTACACGAACAAGGCACGGTCTGAAGACATCCATTTATACTGAGTCACACCCGTGGCTGTGTTTGGCTCAGCAAAGGCCAGAACAACAAAGATTTGGGCACCATCGTTGATTCGAATGTAGGCGCTGGCGTATGGGAGTGCCTGAATTTGTTCAGCGGTCATGACCACATCATCGGCACCTAAAAAGGCCTCAGATAAGGTTGCGTTTACGTCTTGGAAGCGTTGGGAGCAAGCCGTCAACGTCAGTACCGAGCACATAATGAGCGTGGATTTAAACTTCAATACATCATCCCGCAGTAGAATGAGCGCATACTAAAGGCGCTACATAAGATGTGATAATTGCTCAACTCGACAGAGTGGAGAAAAAACTGTTAAGGGAAAATAACGCTCTCTCTACATGCAATATGCAAAGAGAGCGTGCATCAACAACAATTACTGAGTGTTAGTTACTGTTGTTGTTGTCGCGTTGTTGTCATCAGCCGATGCAACTGCAACCACTGCTACTGCAGCTGCAGTACCAATAACAATACCGCCAGTCAAAGCTGAACCTGCTGCTGCACCACCTGCGCCAGCGCCTGCTGCGGCGCCGCCTTCAGCTTCTGCAAATGCTGGGCTAGCCATACCTGCTGCAATCGCCATGATTAATGCGATTTTTTTCATGGTTATTTCCTTTTACTCAATTATCGATAATTCAGTGCACCTAATTGAACACACTGACTTTCAATGTTAGTCCATTGTATAAAGCATTGTAAACGGTATTATTTTTACAGTTTGCTGACAAATGATATTTTTTGAGCGATGAGTCACAGTTTGTCAAGCTGAGTTCTCGGAGCTTGTCGCCAAGGAACTCCTTTGAACCCCTTGGTAAATCTTATATACTTCAAGTCATTACCCCACTTAAATTGGAACGTTTTATGATCATTGTAACCGGTGGTGCTGGCATGATTGGCAGCAATATTATCAAGGCACTTAACGAGGCTGGCTTGAATGATATTTTGGTTGTCGATAACCTAAAAAATGGACGTAAGTTCAAAAACTTAGTTGACCTAGACATCACAGATTACATGGATCGTGATGACTTCCTTACTCAAGTTATGGCAGGCGATGACTTCGGCCCGATTGAAGCGGTCTTCCATGAAGGTGCTTGCTCTGCAACGACAGAGTGGGATGGCAAGTATGTGATGCTTAATAACTATGAGTACTCAAAAGAGCTGCTGCATTACTGCTTAGATCGTGAAATTCCATTCTTGTATGCTTCTTCTGCTGCGACTTATGGTGAAACAACTGTATTTAAAGAAGAGCGCCAATATGAAGGAGCGCTTAATGTCTATGGTTATTCAAAGCAGCAGTTTGATAACTATGTTCGTCGCCTGTGGGCGGATGCAGAAGCTCATGGTGAGACATTATCTCAAGTCACTGGTTTCCGTTATTTCAATGTTTACGGCCCTCGCGAGCAGCATAAAGGCAGCATGGCATCGGTGGCGTTCCATCTGAACAATCAAATGAATGCGGGTGAGAATCCAAAACTGTTTGAAGGCAGTGCGCACTTTAAGCGTGACTTTGTTTACGTTGGCGATGTAGCGAAAGTAAACCTTTGGTTCATGGAAAATGGTGAGTCTGGTATCTATAACTGCGGTACTGGTAATGCAGAGACATTTGAAGCGATTGCACAGGCTGCGATTACGCATCATGGTAAGGGTGAGATTGAAAATATTCCGTTCCCGGATCATTTGAAGGGTGCTTATCAGGAGTTTACTCAGGCGGATTTGACGAACTTGCGTGCTGCGGGTTGTGATGTTGAGTTTAAGACGGTTGCTGAGGGTGTGGCTGAGTATTTGGCGATTGTGAATAAGTAGGATCGCTGAGGTCGCCATTTAAGTGGCGTTAGACACCCAGTGTCGTCAAACACGCAGCGCCGTCATTCCTGTGCAGACAGGAATCTTGGTTGAGGCTTGGTGCGCGCTGGTGGTAGATCCCTGCCTGCGCAGGCGCGCGGCTAGTGGGATGACGATATCTGCTGGTAGTACGAAACACACAACGCTGTCATTCCTGCGTAGACAGGAATCTTGGTTGAGGCTTGGTGTGCGTTGATGGTAGATCCCTGCCTGCGCAGGCGCGCGGCTAGTGGGATGACGATCCATTGGATGATAGTATCGTTGGAATGTGAGCCTAACAACTTGCGTCATTCCTGTGCAGACAGGAATCTTGGTTAAGGCTTGGTGCGCGCTGGTGGTAGATCCCTGCCTGCGCAGGGATGACGATACTAACATGGATGACAATATTGGCAGGGATGACGATATCATTTGAATGACGATATCACTGAGATAGCGACACAATAGAGAACAATCTAAAAGAGTTTATTAATGAACATTCTTATGGCTCTGTCCCAGCTCGAAGTAACTGGGGCTGAGGTTTACGCTACTACGGTAGGTAATGAACTGACTGCTCGGGGCCATAACGTGTTTTATGTCTCTGACACTTTGACCAAGCCACACAAAGGCGATTTTTTCTCACTGCGTTTCAATAAGCGCAGTGTGCCGCGTCGTTTCTGGCATGTAGGTTATCTAATTTATCTCATCAAAAAGCACAACATTCAGTTAGTTCATGCTCACTCGCGAGCATCGAGCTGGAGCTGTCACGTCGCGTGTAAAATCACTAGCACCCCGATGGTCACAACCGTGCACGGTCGCCAACCTGTGCATGCCTCACGCAAGAAGTTTCATGCTATGGGCGATAAGGCTCTACCAGTTTGTGAGGCGATTCGTGACCAACTCCATAACGACTTAGCAGTGCCGATGGAACAAATGGAAGTGAGCCGTAACGGCATTGAAACGTCAAGCTTCCAGTGGCTAAATGCACCAAACAACACTAAACCTGTCGTCACTATTGTTGGCCGTTTGAGCGGCCCAAAAGGTGAGCTCTGTTATCGTCTACTCGATGAGTGTTTGGATGCTGAAAAGTACGATATTCGCGTGGTGACAGGTTCTAAGTTTGAGTCACGGTTCGAAAAATTTTCATCAAGCGTCAACTTTGTGGGCTACACCGATGATGTGCCTGCCATGCTTAGTGAGGCGGATTTAGTGATCGGCGCAGGCCGCGTCGCGATGGAAGCGCTGCTTTGCGGCAGGCCGACGCTTGCTATTGGTGAAGCGACTTGCATTGGCATTGTCGATGAAAACAATGTCGATGAGGCCATGGCGACGAACTTTGGTGATATTGGTCCGGTGGACCTCGATATCGACTTTACCCAAATTGCCGCTCTGGTCGAAAAAGGACTAAGTAGTTCGCATTGCTCTCAAGCCACCAGCGATACCATACGCGCCAATTATAGTCTGACCAATATCGTCGATGATATTGAGCGTATTTACCAAGACGTGTACGTCACCACGCTAAGGCGTGAAATGCCGGTCATCATGTACCATCGCTTCATCAAAGATGACAGTGGCAAAGGTGTTCACGGTACGTATCTGCATATTGATATGTTCGATAAGCATATGGCGCTGCTAAAAAAAATGGGCTTTGAAACCTTAACGTTTGAAGACTTGCAAGATGGTCGTCTCATCCGACGCCTAGATGCCAACAAGCGTTATATCATGTTGACGGTCGATGATGGTTACGTTGATAACCTAGAGCTCATGCTTCCCGTTCTGCAAAAATATGACTTTAAGGCCATAGTGTATGTGGTCACTGGTGAGACCTTTAATCGTTGGGATGTTGAAAATCCATCAAACCCAGAGAAATCCGTGCCCCTGATGAACGCTGAGCAAGTCAAACAATTGGCAGAGTCTGGACATATCGAGATTGGTGGTCACACTCTCACCCACCCGAAACTCGATACTTTGACCGATGAACAGCAGCGTTTCGAAATTATCGAAAACAAGAAGGCGCTTGAGGCGACACTAGGTAAATCACTCACGTCGTTTGCCTACCCATTTGGTGAGCACAATAAAGCGTCTAAGCAAATCGCTAAAGAAGCAGGCTACCAATACGCGGTCGCGACCAACTCTGGTCCTTTAGCGTTTCATCAAGACCCTTACCAAGTTCGCCGTATCGCTATTTTCCCAAAAACTGATGTATTTGGGCTCTGGCGCAAAGTGCGCGGCAATTACCTATTTAGAAAAGTGAAATCATGAAGATCCTAGTCATAGGCCCCTCATGGGTCGGCGATATGGTGATGTCGCAAAGCCTCTATATTGAGCTAAAAAATCGCTATCCAGAAGCGACCATTGATGTGCTTGCACCCGCTTGGTGTGAGCCAATTCTCGGGCGAATGCCACAAGTCAATCGCTCGATTGAAATGCCTATCGGGCATGGTGCATTCGATTTAAAAGGGCGCTGGCGCATTGGCCGACAACTCAAGCAGCAAGGTTATACGCATGCCTACGTGCTACCTAATTCTGCAAAATCAGCATTAATACCGCTATTTGCTGGGATCCCTAACCGTATTGGCTGGAAAGGTGAAACTCGTTATGGCCTGCTCACCGATTTGCGCCCGAACAAGCGTATTTTTCAATATTATGTGGAACGATTTGTCGCTTTGGCGAGTCCAAAAGACGCTATGTTGGATGAAGTACGCTTGGAGAGCTGTCCGAGGCCTAAACTTACCGTGGATGAACTTGTTCAAAAACAAACGCTGTCCAAGTTCTCGCTAACCAACGACAGAGTAGCGATTGGCATGTGTCCTGGCGCTGAGTTTGGTCCGGCGAAACGCTGGCCAGATGCGCACTACGCTAAGGTTGCACAACACGTAATCGATGGTGGTCAGCAAGTTTGGCTGTTCGGCTCGGCCAAAGATCGCGAAGTCACGGAAAAAATTCGCAATGCTCTGACGCCAGAGGCTCAGCAACATTGCTATAACGTGGCAGGTAGTACCTCGCTGATTGAAGCGGTGGACTTACTCGCAGCTTGCGACACCGTGATCAGTAATGATTCGGGGTTGATGCATGTCTCGGCGGCGGTTGGCTGCAATATTGTCGCGATTTATGGCTCGAGCTCACCGGACTACACGCCACCACTTGGTGAGCGTGTACAGATCGTCAATACTGATATAGAGTGTCGGCCATGTTTTAAGCGTGAGTGTCCTTTGGGGCATATGAATTGCCTAAAACAACTCGAGCCCGATATGGTTATCGCTAAGTTGTAAAACCATTTGCTCTAACGGCTAAACCAAAGCCATAGAGTCGCCAGTTTTCAAGAATCAGGATTATTAAGCGGTTATGTCTGCTAAGCATTACGACAACACGGACAACGGCGCGACCATTGAAGTCATCATGGCCGCCTACAACAATGTGCGAGATATGCGATTGGTGTTCGAGGGGTACCTACGCCAAACCGATCGCAACTTTTCCCTTTGCGTTACTGATGATGGTTCAGGCCCAGAGGTGAAAGCGCTTGTCGATGTCTATCGTGCTCTTGGTTTGAATATTCGCCACCTTTGGCAACAAGACAAAGGTTATCGACGCGCACTAGCGTTAAACAAAGCGATTGCCAGTTCGCTATGTGATTTTATTATCATGACGGACAACGATTGCATCCCTTCACAGTACTTTATCGAGGATTATCGACAAAGGCTGCGCAGCGACACTATGCTATTTGGTCGTCGAGTAGATTTATACCAAGGGGCAAGCCAGTTAATCCGTGAGCATAAAGTCGCTTTAAAGCAGACCGAGTCTGTATTTTGGTTATTAAGCCAAGCGCTAAAAAAAGGCTTAAAGCGACCTGAAATGGCGATCCGCTTTCCTGAGCCTATCCTTAGATATTGGAATCGAAAGCCACGAGGCGCTATTGGCGCCAATCTAGCGGTTCCGCGTCATGCACTACTTGAAGTGAATGGCTTTGACGCAGATTACGAAGGCTACGGCATGGAAGAAACCGATCTCGTGTGGCGCTTAGAAAAGTGGGGGCTCACGCCTCAAACCGTTCTCGGGTGCTGTGCGCTATTTCACCTGTATCATAAAGAGAAACAGCAAGGCTCTGAAGCCATGCAAATGTTCGAGCAAAAGAAAAAGCTAAATTTAACGCGCTGCTTAAACGGCATTGATCAAATTAGAGAAATCGAATGACAGAACAAAAACCGACCATCTCCATCATCTGCCCATGCTACAACGAAGAGCAAGTGGTGAGCTTGTTTATGGAGCGTATCACTACGGTTTTACAGCAAACCGAGTATGACTACGAAGTAATACTGATCAACGATGGCAGTAAAGACAATACGTTATCGGTGATCAAGCAGCTACAGCAGCAAGATGCTCATATCCGTGTCGTCAATTTATCAAGAAACTTTGGCAAAGAAGCTGCACTGACCGCTGGTATTGATCTTGCTCGTGGCGAAGTGCTGATCCCGATCGATGCTGATCTGCAAGATCCACCTGAGCTTATTCACGATTTTCTCGAAAAATGGCGAGAAGGTTATGACGTGGTTGTGGCAAAACGTGCCGATCGCAGCACCGACTCGTGGGCAAAAAAATTCTCTGCTGAGATGTTCTATAAATTTCACAATGCTGTGGCGCAAGTGGATATCCCAGAAAACGTCGGGGATTTTCGTCTAATCAACCGCCGTGTAGTGAATGCCATTCAACTGTTGCCTGAAAACCAGCGTTTTATGAAAGGCATCTTCTCTTGGGTTGGCTTTAAGACTGCGGTGGTGGAATACAAACGTGAAGCGCGTGAAGCGGGTGAAACCAGCTTTAACGGCTGGAAGCTGTGGAATTTTGCTCTTGATGGCATTACCAGCTTTAGTACTGCGCCACTTCGTATTTGGCTCTATATTGGCTCGTTTATCTCGGCTCTTGCTTTTATTTATGGCAGCTTCACCGTGGTAAAAACCCTAATCTACGGTATTGATGCTCCTGGTTATGCCTCAACCATCACCATCATGCTATTCCTTGGTGGTGTGCAGTTAATTGGCATCGGTGTTATGGGGGAGTATATCGGGCGCCTGTATATGGAATCCAAACGCAGACCAACCTATATCATTGAAGAAGATAGCATTGGCTCACCTTCAATCGTCAAGTCACAAGACGATAACTCGAGCCAGTAACGATGCGAGTGCTGCTTGACCGACTGCTTCAGTATCGCCTTGTCCGTTTCGGCCTCACGGGCGGAATGGCGACCGCAATTCACATTGCTGTCGCCTTTAGCTTTATTCACCTAGTCAAGGACAGTGTGCTGTACGCCAATATTGTTGGCTTCTCAATCGCGTTTGTCTTTTCTTATTTTGCTCAAACGGTATTGGTGTTTAGACACAAGGTCAATCTGAGTAATGCGCTGCGCTTTTTTATGGTGCAGTTTGGCGCTTTAATGATTTCACAAGCGATAAGTGAACTGTTCTCTGACTGGAATAGCTACATTCGTATACTGATGGTCGTCGTTATATTGCCCATCATCACCTATCTTATTCACAAAGTGTGGACCTATTCCGGCTCCTCAGAGTCCACACCTCACTAACCGCTCTAAAGAGTCTTATATGAACCAACATTCCATCGCAGAACGACATTTTCATTGGCTGTACGCTTTGGGCTTTACTATTGGGCTAGTGTTTACTTTTCTCTACGCTCAAAACCAAATCCTGACTGGCGATCAAACTCAAATGCTCTACAAAGGATATTTAGGCGCCTACCAAGATACCTGGTTAAGCTATGGTAATGCCGCGAGCGCCGTTGGTAATGTCCCAGGTTCACTATCGACTTGGCTTATCGGTGTGCCACTGCTCGTGTGGGATTCTCCCTGGTCGCCAATGGTGCTGTTAGTATTGCTGCGCATCGTCTCGCTAGTGCTGCTCGATAATGTCATTAAAACTATGCTGCCAGAGAAAGATAACGCTCTGATGCGCTTACTGTTTCTTGCGCTTTATTGGCTCAATCCTTGGTTTTTATACGACAGCCTACTCTACAATCCATCGTATTTGTGTCTATTTGCTGCCATGCATCTCTGGTCGGCATCTAAGATGCGTCTTGGTAAGTCCTTTGGTTATACCTTCGTTCACGTGTTGTCGATTGGATTGGCGATGCAGCTTCACTATTCATGGCCTATTTTGGCGGTAATTTCAGTGTATCTGTTCTATCGTCAAATGGGGCACGTCTCTTGGCTTGGTGCCCTCGCCGCTGTAGCGGCTCTGCTACTTTCATTGGTGCCTTACTTCCAAGAGTATGCCGTTAATGAGAATTTGACTCGTGAGAGCGACCGTTATATTGGTTACGGCTTGGTGCATGTGTATCCGGTGCTAAAAGCGCTGCTTTACTGGCTGCGATATGGCTCTATGTTGTTTTCCAATAAGGTCATTGCTTACGGTGAGTTTGATTGGCTAACACAAATTGAGTGGTTAAAGCTTTCCGCACTCGCGCTTTGGAAAACACTGGTGTTTGTGGTTGGTGCGGTAACGGTTGTCGTGTCAGCGAGGCTGAACTGGCTTTGGTGGAAACGTGTCAAACCACTTTGCCTACGTGGTCGTGGCAATGTAGATGGCCAACAATGGGTCGAGTTGTATGCGTTTGGCGCCGTTATCGGTGTCCTGATTAGCGCAGCCTTGTCTCCAATTACGTTCTCATACTGGCACTTGATCATGGTGTACCCGTTCGCTATTTTGCCTATCCTTATCGGTATTCACGCTATATTGGTTTCCAAAGAACCTGCAGCGAGCAACTCTACACCCTCTAAATTCAACCAATTTGTACAGCGCTATCGCTTTACCTCGTTTGTCGCGACTTGGTTTACTGTCGGTGAAAAGCGCTTGCTACTGATTAAACTGGCGTTTGGTTACTTACTGGTTCTTAACTTACTTGCCTCGCACGATAGTATTAAATACTCCTACGAGGCGGATTATGTACAGCAAACCGAGCAGTATTTGCAGCAGCAATCGCTCATTAGCCCAAGTGTGAAGCCGTAATGATAGTTCGCTTTGTCTACACTGTACTGCTTGCCGTCGTCGCGCCGATTTTTCTGTATGGTCTATTTAAAGCTAAACCGGGAAAGCCGAGTGTGGGGAAGCGTTGGCGTGAACATTTTGGCTTTACGCCACGTTTAGCCGCCACTGAAAAACCTGTAGTGTGGTTTCATGCTGTCTCTGTAGGTGAGACACTGGCGGTGACACCGCTTATTAAGCAGTTTGCCGCCGAAAATCCAAATACAGAAATCCTGATCACAACAACGACCCCAACCGGTGCCGAGCAAGCCGCCAAGCTAAGTGAAATCGCCCAACACCGTTATATGCCGCTTGATTTTGGCTTTGCGGTTAAGCGCTTCTTACGTGTAATTAAGCCGTCACACATGATCATTGTAGAGACAGAGCTATGGCCTAACACTTTACATTGTGTCGCTAACGCAGGCGTGCCAATTACGGTAGTGAATGCTCGTTTATCAGAGCGTTCCTGTGCTCGATATCAAAAGGTGCAACCACTGTTTGATGTTATTGCACCCACTATTACCAATTTATGCTGTCAGTTTGACGATGATGCACACCGCTTTGAGCGTTTGGGGATTGCCACTGAACGCATTCAAGTTACTGGCTCAGTTAAATTCGACATTCAAGTGACTGAACAGCAAATAGAACAAGGCCGCGCACTGCGAGCGAAACTTGGTCAAGACCGTCCTGTTTGGATCGCTGCCAGTACGCACCAAGGTGAAGATGAGCAGCTATTAGCGGTTCACAAGCAGCTCCTAAGCACACACCCAACGTTGCTACTCGTTATTGTGCCTAGGCACCCAGAGCGCTTCAACGATGTAGCTAAACTTTGCAAATCTCAAGGTTTTACTCGCGCAAAACGCTCTAAACTAATATCGGCACTTCCAAGCGAAACATCCGTCGTCGTTGGCGATACCATGGGAGAAATGATGAGCTACCTCGCAGCAAGCGATGTTTGCTTTATGGGTGGGAGCTTACTCGGCAATAAAGTGGGGGGGCACAATTTACTTGAACCCGCCGCTCTCGGTATTCCCTCACTAACAGGCCCAAGCTACTTCAACTTTGCTGATATTACCGAGCAGTTGGTGAACAACAAAGGGACGATGGTTTGCGAGAGTACAGAGCAAATTGTCAGTGCTGTATCTAAGCTTATCACTGAGCCCTCACTGGCTATCGCCATGGGGGACGCCAACAAACACACTGTTAGTCAAAATCAAGGGGCTTTACGGCGCACATTAGATAGCCTCGCCACTTCCCTTTAACTTGCTGAAGAACTAGACGTAAAATCATTATGACGACCCATCACTCTATCACCCCTGACTGGCTCAACAAACTTAGTGCCGCGCTAGTCGCACTGTTTTTTGCGACTTACTTTAACGGTGGCTATAACATTGCCTCGGCTCTATTGGCCTTGGTGACTATTATTGTCTTAGTTTACCAATGCAAGGACACGACCCGTTCTGCTTTTAAAGAAATGCAGCTTCTAAATTGGACGTTTGCCTTGTTTGGCCTTCACTTGTTTATTATTGCGTTAAGCGCCTACTTAGACCTCGATACGCGAAGTGTTGGGCGATCCATTGAATATCCGGCTAAAGCACTCTTGCTGTGCATTGTCAGTTATTTGGTGATCTTCACTCGAGTCTCTGCGGCTTCGCTGTGCTACGGTCTAGTCGCAGGGGGATTGTTGGGCGCGCTGATTTCAGGCTATGACGTCTATATTAAGGAGTGGCGAGGCTTTGATGCACTAATGCCGATTCAAAAAGGCAATGCCGCTATTTTATTTTCCACACTGCTATTTACGCTTTCGCTTTATTGGCATAAATCCAATCAAAAGCTAGCTTGGCTGTGTCTAATTGGAGCTAATTTAGCGCTCGCCGCCAGTGTGATGTCGCTGACGCGAGGTGGGTGGATCTTAGCTCCCTTTACCTACTTAATTGCCACTGTCGTCTTTTTTAAACAAACAGCACGTAGCTATTCAGTGATTGCACTGCTTTCATTGGTTGCGACTGTCGCTATAGTAGTAACGACTTCATCTGTCGGCATTGGAAATCACGTCGCAGTCGTGACAGAACAAACACAATCTGAACATGGTTCAGTGGGCGTGCGTGTGGAAATGTGGAAGTTTGCTTGGCAGCTTTTCTCAGAAAAGCCCCTGCTTGGCTGGGGAGAGCATGCACTTCAACCCCGCCTCGATCTTGCACTCGCCAACAGAGAACTTTCCGAGTATGCACGAACGTTTAATGGCAATGCTCACAGCGCCTACTTTAATGCTCTGTCACAACGTGGGGTGATTGGCTTTATCGGATTGATGGGCTTTCTTGGTATCCCTGGTATTCTCTATTTAGTGAGCCTAGTTCGAGCGAAGAGCGAAGAGGTTAAGCTATGGGCAACCCTTGCTGGGCTGCACATTCTTTCTACGGCAGGGTTCTGTGTCTCTCAAGACCACTTCCTACACAATGAGGGCGTAGTGCTCTATGCGACTACTAACGCTATTTTGTTGGGGTTCTTAATTCGAGCTAAACGTGCCGAAAGTAATTTGCCTTCAATTCAAACATAGCTCTTAATGCACAAACCGCTTCCCTGCCATAGAGCCTATAATCTTGGCAGGGTTGCCGCCAATAATGGCGTCTTTTTTAAACTCCCCAATCACCAACGCCGCCGCTGATACAATAGAGTTGTCACTGACCACACTGCCTTTAAGAACTGTCGAACGCGCGCAAACCCAAACATCTGAGCCTACGAGCACTTCTTTATCTGAGTTTATGCTCACGCCACTTTCTCGCTCCACCGCGTGCATATCTGTATCCATAAACAGGGTTTGCCAAGAGATTAAAGCCCTATCACCAAAACGTATCGCTTTTTGACACACTATCGTCGTTTCACCGGAAAAATTAACGCCATCACCAATGGTTAAATCACCAGAGATATGAAGGCGACTGCCAGTGCCGATTTTATTGCCTCGACCGAAGTTCACCGTACCACCCTTTTTAAGCGACCAAATAAACCGTGAGTACTTACCGTCAGCGATTTGCACCTCTCCAAAGCCGAGTTTAATTTTCCCGAACTTGGCATCATTTGGTACCGTTACATTACCGCGTAAATCTCTGAAATAGGTGCGGTGACAAACGAGCACTGGAAAACGCAGCGCCGTTGCCAGTGGAAAATAGCGAAAGTTAAACCACAATGTTTTGGGGATGCACCTTAAGTAGAAATAGAGTTTTCTCATCACTTACCCTGTTCGTACCCTGCCAATAACGCATCAAAGTCATGGGGCTGCCAGTGGATTTGGAAACGCCCTAACTCTTTTTCAAAAGAACGCTTTAGACGACTGAGGTTATCTTGCTTCCAGCTCTCACCGGGCTGCTCAGCGCATTTATCAAAATCGATAATCCAAACTTTGTTTTGATCATCAATGAGTAGGTTATGAATATTGAGATCGGTATGGTTGACACCCACATCATGCATTGCTCGTATTTCTGCACCGATTCGACGATACGCCTGTTTCTCTAGCGCGCCTGATTGCAAAATAGCGACAAGATCTTGTGCATTGGCAATCTTTTCACTCAAAAGATCAGCGCGATAATACAGTCCGCTGCGCACAGCCATTGCCGCGAGCGGGCGTGGGACATTGACGTTTGCCGCAATCAGCTTGCTCAGCAATGAGAACTCCCGAAAACTACGCGTATTGTGCCAACCACTAAACCAATATTGGTCACGCACTAGCTTGCCAAATAGTCCACCGCGGCGATAGTGCCGTAACGCCGCCGGTAAATGTTCGGTCTCCACAAACCAAGTCGTGCCACGACCTTGAGCACTACCGAGTACCTTGTCGTGTTTCTGCCAGTAATCAGAGCAAAAAAGCTGCTCATCTGGAGCAGAAATAAAGGCGCTGTCATACCAGATCATGGTATCGGGATTGGGGGATACTTGTTGCACTGGGTCTCCGAAGCCAAGTAGATAATAGGTTGTTAGATGCCTAATCTAACCATTTATTCATGCCATTGCGACAATAAGCAGCGGTGGTATTCAGTTTTTGCTGTTTAAGCTGGGTCAGCGTTTCATCACCATCGTCTGCCTCTCGGATCGGATGATCAAGATGGTAAACCACGGCTCGTCCTAGAGAGCTATACGCCGTCACACCAACCAAGGATAAACGATGACTGAGATCAACGTCTTCCCCACCCCAACCTAAGAAGTCCTCATCAAAACCATTGACCAACAGAAGGTCTTGGCGATCAACAGCAAAATTGGCGCCATAAGGCCATACTGTTTTCATTCGATTGAAGAAAGGCAGTAACCATGCAGGATAACGGATTGCTTGCTCGATTTTCGACAGTTGCTTACGTATGGAGAGCCAAATCAACAACGAGGTTCTGTTTAACTCGATTATCGACGAGTCTCCATTTTTTAACCACTGGGTAATATCGGGGCCTAAATACACTCTTGGGCCTGTTACCAGTCTTTTGGGACGACTAGCCGCCTTATGATCGGCAATAAAACAGGGGTGTGGTATGCAATCACTGTCGGTGAAAATAATTCTCTCCGCTTGTGAGTTCGCCACAGCTTTATTGAGAATAACCGTTCGCCGAAAACCTTTATCTTCATGCCAGATATGACGAATTTTCAGCCCCTTCCGCTGAAACTCCTCAACAAGCTGCTTGATATCAGGTCCGGAACCGTCGTCCGCCACACAAATACCAAAGTCCTTATCTACCTGGTTGAGATAACCAGATAAAGTAAGCTGTAGGACATCAGCGTCGTTATAGGCCGACATAATCACTTCATACCGCATGGTAATAGAACATTATCCTTTAGAATCACTATTCAAAGAGTGACAGAGTTTAACAATTTGTAAAGTCTATCGTTTTGGGGCGGCGATTCTAGCACTATGGCGAAATTTTACATTCTATTTTCTTCGCTGCATAATCGTTGCCAATCTATGACTGAATGCGCTGGCACTATGGCACTGTTTACCTCTCCACCACAATCGATTTGCATTCTGCGCCTGTCCGCCATTGGCGACGTGTGCAACACCATCGCTGCGGTACAAGCGATCCAAGCTCACTGGCCTAAGACTCAAATCACCTGGGTAACTGGCTCATTAGAAGCCAAGCTGCTGGAAAGTATTCAAGACATCAATATTGTCGTATTTGACAAAAAAGCAGGCTGGCGTGGCTATCGCGATTTGTGGCGCCAGCTCCATGGTCAACAATTTGATGCTCTACTTCACATGCAATACGCACTGCGCGCGAGCATCGCAACTTTGGGTATTAAAGCCAAATACAAATTAGGTTTTGATACAGATCGAGCGCAAGATTTTCAGCAGCTCTTCACCAACGTTAAAGTGCCTTCTCCGCCCAAAATGCATGTATTGGATGGCTTACTCGCTTTCAATGATACCCTCGGCATTCCTGCTGAATTTCCCAGTTGGCAGCTAAACTACAGTCAGCAGCACGCTGATTGGGCAAAACCGCTTTTAGTGGGACAGCGAAATCTCGTCATTGTTCCTGCCGCCAGCAAAGGCTATAAAAACTGGACGGCGGAAGGTTATGTTGCTGTGATTAATCATGCCGTTAAGAAGGGATGGAAGGTCATCTTGGCAGGTAGCCCTGCCGCGATTGAAGTGGAGCTTGGCGCGCACATTGAAGCTTTGTGCCCTCACACAATCACCAACGTCATTGGTCAAAGTAGCCTGATGCAGATGCTGGCTCTGCTTGATATGGGCGATTTGGTGATTGCACCAGATACTGGACCAACCCACATGGCTAATGCAATGCAGACACCGGTTATCGGTTTGTATGCTCACCATAATCCACAGCGCACTGGCCCGTATCGTTATTTGGATTATGTAGTATCGGCTTATGAAGAAGCGATTGTCGCTGAAACGGGGAAAGCCAGCAGTGAGCTTGAATGGCGCGCACGGGTTAAAGACAAGCAGGCGATGCAGCGGATTAAGGCTGATAGCGTGATTGCGATGTTTGACCATGTGGTACCATCAGAAGCGCTCAATTAGGGCGGCGATACCATCAATCAACCAAGGATCATAACAGTGACCAAACCAACACTTGCTGTCGCGCTGATAGTAAAAAATGAATCAAAGCATCTACGCGCTTGCCTAGAGACAGTACAAGGCTGGGTGGATGAAATTGTTATCTTAGACTCAGGCAGCAGCGATGATACAAAGGCTATTGCTGAAGAGATGGGCGCTAAGTTCTATACCAACAGTGATTGGCCTGGGTTTGGCCGTCAAAGGCAGATCGCACAAAGCCACGTTAAATCGGACTTCGTATTTTGGCTTGATGCCGACGAGCGCGTCACACCAGAGCTCAAAGCCAGCATATTAGATGCAGTCAGTAAAAACGCCCCAACCACTATTTATCAGTTTGCCCGACTAAGCTGGGTGTTCGGCCGCTTCATCAAGCACTGTGGTTGGTACCCAGACAAAGTTCTGCGCCTCTACCCAACTAAACTCACGCAATACAACGACTCCTTAGTGCACGAGAAAGTCGAAACCGACAAGTCAATGACGGTTGAAACCCTACAGGGCGACCTTATCCATTACACCTATGATGACATTCACCACTACTTAGTGAAGTCTGCGGGTTACGCCAAGGCATGGGCTGAGCAAAGAGAAAAGCGTGGTAAGAAATCGAGCATTTCACAAGGTATTTTGCATGCCGTGGCGTGCTTTGTGAAAATGTACATCGTCAAAGCTGGCTTTTTGGATGGCAAACAAGGTCTGCTACTGTGTTTGTTGTCAGCGCACTCCACTTTCGTGAAGTACGCTGACCTCTGGGTTAGGACAAGTACTGAGCCGCCCAAGGGTTAAGCTCTTGCGTCACCTTGGCAATATCAATGCGAGTCATGTTCTCTTGGCTCGCTTTATCCTCAGCTAGAGGCGGTGCAAACGCCAAGTGACGTCCTTCTGAATTGAGCGGTTTCCAGCGCAGCGGTGTAGCAGAGCGTTTAGCTGGGAAAAAACCTACGGTTGGCACATCAAGCGCAGCGGCGATATGCAAAGGCCCAGTTGAACCTGCGATAAACAGACTGGCGCAGGCAAGCGAACAGGAAAAATCCACCAACCCATCATTTTTGTCATACACCACACTGTTTATCTGCTTCTCTGCCAACAGAACCTGCAGCTCCCTCGCCTTCTCTTCTTCGCCAGGACCGGCAGTTAATACCACATTGAAACTGCCATCGATTCCAGCAACCAGATCAGAATACTGCTCAAGAGTCAGATTGTTTGCTGAACCTCCACTACCGGCATGCACGTATACCCAAGGCAGTACTTTGTTTAGGTCAAGTTCACTCGCTAATTTCTCTTTTTGCTTTGCTAGCGCATCAAGGGAGAAAGAGAAATACGGTGCGCGCGGTTCCACAATCTCAATCGATTGGTCGGTTAAAAACGCTCGAACGAGATCGAGGTTGTATTCATACTCGGGTTTGGCGCTTTGTGAACGCTTTTGTTTGATGCGTCGATTATAGAAAAGCTGAGCAAATTTGGTCGCAGGTGCCAATCGGTAAGGAATTTTCGCCTTCCACACTAACAGAGCGTTGTAGGTGGTAGAGAACAGGTTGATGGAAGCATCAAACTTCGCGCTCTTTAGGGTTTGAACTAAATGTTTCTGAGTGTGCTTATCGGCATTTTTACCGCAATCAACAATCACTTCATCAATCCACGGACAGGCTCTTGCTAGCGCCACCGTATAGCTAGGAACCAAGGCAGTGACTCGACAATTCGGCATCGACGCTTTGAGCATCGCAAAACTTGGCCATGCCAACATAAAATCGCCTATCTTGTCGTTGCGAACCACCAATATGTTTTTCATCTTTATTCTCTTGTCACCTAGCTGTTTGAGGATAATAGCAATTCATTGGCTTCTGGCAACCTCATTCCTAATAAACCCAGGAAAGTGCTACACTGACGCAAACTATGAACAAGAGCTAATACCGTGACGAAAAAACGCCTATCTCGTGTGATTTATCCCGGCACCTTTGATCCCATTACCAATGGTCATTTAGACCTGATTGAACGTGCATCGACCATGTTTGATGAAGTCATCATCGCTATTGCTGCAAGCCCAAGCAAAAACACTATGTTTACTCTTGATGAGCGCGTGCAGTTCACCACTGAGGTCACTAAGCACTTAGATAACGTGACAGCGAAAGGATTTTCTGGCCTGTTGGTTAATTTTGCTGAAGAGGAAAAGGCCAATGTATTGATCCGTGGCCTGCGCACCACAGTCGACTTCGAGTACGAGTTTGGTCTGACGAACATGTACCGCAGGCTACTGCCCGGGTTAGAAAGTGTGTTCCTCACCCCAGCTGAAGAGCACGCATTTATCTCTTCCACTTTGGTTCGAGAGGTCGCTATTCACGGAGGGGATGTTAGTCAGTTTGTACCACCACTGATTGAGCAAGCTCTACAAACGAAGAAGATTGTGTAAGGTCATCAGGTATACACAAATTAACAATAGTTTGATTGCTATTTTATTGACCTACACTTGAAGAATGTGTGAGACTTCGAACGTTTTTTTGTTCGGCAAGATGATATAGCGTCGTCTTGCTCAGCATCGGCCTTAACGTCTATCTCGGCCGCAGTCCCGCTTTTGGAGCATATGAAAATGATAAATAAACAGCGAACGCTGTGGTTCCTACTCATTGCCGCGTTGTTGATCCGCCTACTCTCACTTGGATTCTATCCGTTAATGGACACAACTGAATCACGCTATGGTGAGATGGCGCGAATGATGGTGGAAACTGGTAACTGGCTAACACCGTTATTTGACTATGGCGTTCCGTTCTGGGGCAAACCGCCACTGTTCACTTGGATGAGTGCTGCTAGCGTTGAGATCTTTGGGTTGTCAGAATTTACCTTGCGCTTACCACACTGGCTTGCTGGCGTTATTGTGGTCGCTGGTGCTGCATGGTTTGCGAAGAAGAATGGCTATAACCCGTTGGTTGCCGCTGTCGTACTATCGACTACGCTCGTATTCTCAATCTCAGCAGGCGCTGTGATGACCGACATGGCGCTTACCTTAGGTCTGGCACTTTCTATGATTGGTTTCTACCAATGCTGGCGCGGTGAAACGCTGTGGGGCTATGTAGGCTTCATTGGTTTGGCTATCGGCCTACTCGCCAAAGGGCCAGTGGCGATTGTGCTATTTGGTTTGGCGGTCTTCCCGTGGATGGTCATTCAACACGGCCTAATTGGCGCGTTTGTTGAGCTATGGCGCCGATTCCCGCTTATTAAGGGAACCTTGCTCATGCTGGCGATTGCACTGCCTTGGTATATCATGGCAGAGCGCGCCACACCTGGATTTATCGATTACTTCATTGTGGGCGAGCACTACAAGCGCTTTGTCGAGCCAGGCTGGACGGGTGATCTTTATGGCTCGGGTCACGAGGAGCCGAAAGGTAAAATCTGGTTCTTCTGGTTACTGGCGGTATTACCGTGGTCACTCATTCTACCGGTACTCATGTTGGTACGCGCTAAGTTTGGCCTTGAGCAAGCAAAACAAAACCACGGTTTCACGAGCTTTGCGATCTGGTGGGCATTGTCACCGCTTATCTTGTTCACGGTTTCAAGCAATATTCTACCGACCTACGTACTACCAGGTACACCGGCGATTGGTCTATTGATTGCGATTTTCTGGAAGAATAAAGATACCATTTGGTTGACGATTGCTGCGCTTATCGTGCCTATTGCGCTGATTGCGGCTACCTACATGCTGTCCACGGGCAAAATTGCCGACAACAGTGATAAGCATCTAATTCGCAGTTTGGATCCAGAAGTTAAAACCTTCTACATGTATCCACGATCATACTCGGGTCAATACTACAGTAATGGTCAGGCGAAGGTTCTGCGCACAGAGGAGCAACTTGAAGGGTTAGAGCAGTTCTATTTGATTACCTTCAAAGACAGAATGACCCATGACTTCCCACGTTACCAAGAGCAATTTGATTGCAGTGATGTGATTGCTGAAAGCCACAACCGCGGCGCTATTCTGTGTAAAGTCAAACCGCAGCAATAAACCTCAATGACAAAAGTAAAAAAGGCCTGAATATTCAGGCCTTTTTTGTATTCAAACGCAGTTTGTTTCAATCAACTTTTACGAGTTATTAAATACCAAACTCCGCACGGTACGCTTTTACCGCTTCTAGATGCTCAGCGTTGCCGCCTTGCTCTTCTAGATAAGTAATTAGGTCTGTCAGACTTACGATTGAAATCACCGCACAGCCAAAGTCACGCTCAACTTCTTGAATCGCGGATAGCTCACCCTTGCCTTTTTCTTGGCGGTCAATCGCGACCAATACGCCCGCTAGGTCAGCACCGTTAGCTTTGATGATTTCCATCGACTCACGAATCGCAGTGCCTGCGGTGATCACGTCGTCCACCAGCATAATACGGCCTTCGAGTGCACTACCTACGAGGTTGCCGCCTTCACCGTGATTTTTCGCTTCCTTACGGTTAAAACAGTAAGGCGTGTCGATATCGTGGTGATCAGCAAGTGCTACCGCTGTTGTTGTTGCGATTGGGATGCCTTTGTAAGCTGGGCCAAATAGCACGTCAAACTCAATGCCTGAGTCAGCCAGTGCTGCTGCGTAGAAGCGACCTAGACGAGCAAGGTCACGACCAGTATTGAAAAGCCCAGCGTTGAAGAAGTAAGGGCTTTTACGACCAGATTTAAGGGTAAACTCGCCAAATTTTAGGACTTCTTTCTCTAATGCAAATTCAATAAATTCACGCTGGTATGCTTTCATTTTATCTCTCTCGGTTGTTGTTTTAGGTATGTCGTTGCCATACCCCATTTAGACATAATGCCTCATGTCTTTTAAGTCGTGGGATCATCTAACTCAAAATAATCGTCACCCCACTAGCCGCGCGCCTGTGTAGACAGGGGTCTACTCAACGCGCCCACCAAGCCTTAAGTAGATTCCTGCCTGCGCAGGAATGACGGCCGTGGTGTATCTGTATTACACAAAAAAATAGCCCCCTTACGGGAGCTATCAATCAATCTTCTAAAGCCAGCTTCTGAGCTGCTACGATCTCGGCAATGCCTTTGTTTGCTGACGCCAGTAGCGCCATCAACTCATCATGGCTGAACGGTTCGCCTTCTGCAGTGCCTTGGATTTCGATCATGCGACCATCTTCCGTCATGACCACATTCATATCCGTATCGGCTGCAGAATCTTCTGTGTACTCAAGGTCACACAAAATATCTTCACCAAGAATACCCACAGAGACAGCGGCAACGTGGCCTTTCATTGGGTTCGCTTTTAGCTTGCCTTTCGCAACAAGGTGAGCAAACGCATCAGCCATTGCCACACTAGCGCCAGAAATAGAGGCAGTACGCGTGCCACCATCTGCTTGGATAACATCACAATCTACCGTTACCATGACTTCACCCATGGCTTCTAGATCAACTACCGCGCGCAGACTGCGAGCGATTAGACGTTGGATTTCCATCGTACGGCCGCCTTGCTTACCGCTTGCTGCTTCACGACGCATTCTTGAGTGCGTCGAGCGTGGTAGCATGCCGTATTCTGCTGTCACCCAGCCTTTACCTTGGCCTTTTAGCCAGCGAGGCACATTCTCTTCCACAGTGGCGTTACACAACACTTTGGTATTGCCGAACTCCACCAATACAGAACCTTCTGCATAAGCGGTGTAGTTGCGAGTAATTTTTATTGGGCGCACTTGGTCTGCTGCGCGATCATTTGGACGCATGGGCATTACCTTAATTAGGGAAGGAGTTAGGTTGGGCGAAGATTATAGCGGAGAACTGAAAAGGGGTCTAGGTTCTCTACTCTGCCCCCAATCACCAGATTACTTCTCTTCCCCCGCTGTGCTAACATGAGAACAGTTTGAACACATTTATTGAATCCAAGGGAATCATTTCATGATCTACAGCATGACCGCGTACGCGCGCAAAGAGGTCAAAGGTGACTGGGGTAGCGCAGTATGGGAAATCCGCTCTGTAAACCAACGTTATCTCGAAACATACTTCCGTCTTCCAGAGCAGTTCCGTGGTCTAGAGCCTGTACTTCGTGAGCGTTTTCGTAAGCGCCTGGCGCGCGGTAAAGTTGAATGTCATCTGCGTTTTGAAGCAAACCCAGCCGCGAAAGGTGAACTCAACATCAATGAGACACTGGCTAAGCAAGTGATTGGCGCAGCAAATCAAGTCATGACGCTGACTGGCGAAGACAGCCGCATCAACCCATTCCAAGTAATGCAGTGGCCAGGTGTGATGGAAACACCAGAGCAAGATATGGACACCATCAACAAAGCACTATTAGATGGTTTTGAAGGCGCACTAACGGATTTCATTGAAGCGCGTGGTCGTGAAGGCGACAACATGAAAGCGTTGATCGTACAGCGTCTTGATGCAATTACTGAAGAAGTGGTGAAAGTTCGTGCCCGTATGCCAGAAATCATTGAATGGCAACGTGAACGTCTACTAGGCAAATTTGAAGAAGCTAAAATCGAGCTAGATGCTTCTCGAGTGGAGCAAGAGCTGATTCTTCTGGCGCAAAAATCTGACGTAGCAGAAGAACTAGACCGCCTAGACTCTCACGTAAAAGAAACCAAAAGCATTATGAAAAAAGGTGGCGCCGTTGGCCGTCGTCTTGATTTTATGATGCAAGAGTTTAACCGCGAGTCTAACACCCTAGCGTCTAAGTCTATTAGTACCGACATCACCGCATCGGGTGTAGAGCTTAAAGTGCTGATTGAGCAAATGCGTGAGCAAATTCAGAATATTGAATAATTCTGTTGAATGATAAAAAAGCAGGCTGATGCCTGCTTTTTTATTGCTTGAATATTTCCCGCACTAAAATAGCTGTCACTCCTGCGCAAGCAGGGGTCTACTCAACACGCACACCAAGCCTCAATTAGATTTCTGCCTACGCAGGAATGACGGCGCTGTGGGGGTAGTATTCCGATTATTAGTGACTACAACAACACCAAGTAAGTCATAAACAGCGCCGACAACACATAGATCACCGGGTGAACCTCTTTGCCCTTACCTGCCACAACCATACTAAACGCATAGCTAATAAAGCCCATTGCCATGCCGTTTGCAGGAGAGAAGCTCAGCACGGTAAACATGATGGTAAAGAAGGCAGCAATGCGAGACTCTTTTTTATCCCACTTGATATCCCCTAAGCGGCCAATCATGTAAATACCTACCACCACCATTGCTGGCGCCACCATGGCCGCTGAGAACAAGGAGAATAACGGGTAAAGGAACAGTGACACAAAGAACAAGCCTGCTACCACAACCGCCGCGAGACCAGTTCTCGCACCTTGAGAAGAGGCGATGCCCGATTCAGAGAATGCCGTTACCGACGTTGTGCCAAGCAGCGAACCCATCACAGTACCACCTGCGTCAGCGACGAGTGCTGAACGCGCATTTGGCACCTTGCCATCTTTGTCGATGATGCCTGCATCGCGGCCCACGCCCACTATCGTGCTCAATCCATCAAAGAAGTCGACAATCAAGAAGATAATAACGATAAACAGCAAGTCGAACATCTTCTCTGCCGTTAGGCCAGAAAAATCAAAGATCGCACCAAAGCTACCAGCCATGCTTGGTGGCATTGCCACAAGCTGTTCTGGAAGTGGTGCGTTTGCCGTGCCCATAAACGTGTCGGCAAGGATAGTCAAAATAATAGCGGAGATGAATGAGATAAATGTCGCCAGCTTGATATCGCGAACCATACAACCAAGCGCAATAAAAATACTGATGTAAGCGATCATGACCTGAGGGTTTAGAATATCGCCCATACTCACCAAAATGATTGGGTTTGAAACGATGATACCTGCGTTCTTAAGACCCAAGAACGCAATAAACAAACCGAGTGAAACCGTAATCGCCAGCTTGAGGTCTTCTGGAATCGACTCAATCATCGCTTTACGGATCTTACTCATCGATAAAATCAAATAGATGATGCCTGAGAAAAAGATGCCAAGCAGTGCCTCATGCCAAACCAGCGCTACCGAACCACTTAACAGCATGCCTTTGAAAAAGCCGTTCATGCTCATACCAGGGGCAAGCATCACAGGATAGTTGCCAAACACACCCATAATCAGCGTCGCAAATGCGGCCGCCAGCGCCGTTGCGGTAAATACTGCGCCGCGATCCATACCAGGAATATCGCCCAAAATAGCCGGATTGACCGCCAAGATGTAGCTCATTGCTAGAAAGGTAATAAAGCCTGCGTACACCTCAGTGCCAATCGTAGACTTGCGCTCACTCACCTTGAAGGTCGCTTCGATAAAGGAAGGGTTGGTCTGTCTCTGACCCGCTAATTCTGCACTCACAGTGGTACCTTTTAAGATAGAAAACACGTCGACGCAAACGTATGCGCGACAGCAATATTGGCGCGAATTCTAATTGCTGACAGGAATAAATCAACACTTTTCGAGTCAGTTTCAAAGCCTTATAAAACAACATCTTGATAAATAAGCAAACGTTTGCTCGCCTTTACTCTATGGAATTCATAAAAAGCGCAAACATCGGAACCTGGCTATTCGTCTCCTATACTGCTGAAATACGCCAAGATATAGGATGGGCATCCATGTCAGCCGCAATACGTAATTTAACCTTGAGAACCAAAACATCATTGATTGTATTGGGGTTACTCGTTGTTGTTCTGACCATGAGCTATCAAGTGATCCAATCACTCATGGACAGAAATGCGGAGGCAAAAGAAACCATCGAACTGCTCAACGTGGCTCATTCGCTCGACAACATTGCGCACTATTTTGCAGTCGAGCGCGGGCTCTCTGAAGGGTATAAATCCAATCTAGATAAAGCCACCAAACAAAAACTCATTACAGCAAGAGAACAAGCCGATAAAGCCAGCGAGCAATGGCGGAACTTATCCATTGAGCACCCAGACATCGAGCTCATTTTCAGTGAACAGAAACAGTCGCTGGCTCGAGCCATTGAACATACCGTCATGGTGAGAGAGTTCGTTGATCATGGTATAGGCGAGTATTCCTTCAAACACTACTCTGGACTCATCGAGCAAGCATTGACTATCTATGATGGCACCATCAGCACCATTGAATCCCCTGACTTAGTCGATGATTTATTGCATCACGTCCACTTGCTTTGGCTCAAAGAACGCGCTGGGCAATCCCGAGGCATTCTCAATGGTATTTTTGCAGCACCTGGGCAAACTATCTCGAACGATAAGATGATAGATACTGGCTTTTACATCCGAAGCTTCGACTGGAATTTGCGACTGCTGAAGCAGCGCGCTCCAGAGTCGCTCTATAGTCCCATTATCAACTGGGACGTTCATCAGAACATCAATAAGATTGAATCTGAGTTTGTTACTGAAGGTAAGCTCACTAAAGCGCTCAGCGCTATCACATCTGAATACTGGTTTCCTCTCGCGACAGAGCGTATTAACCGCATCAAAGCCATTCTGGAGCAGCAAAACCAGCAAATATTTCAAAGGGCGACCCGCACAGTGCTCGATACCAATCGGAACTTAGTGATTGGTGCAATTGGTCTTGCGTTTGCTATTACGTTTTTGGTGATATTACTCCTGATGTCTAGGCAGCTTGTGCAGAGGTTAGAAACGCTTTTAGACGCGACCAAACATGTGGGTCAAGGCGACTACAAAATATCACTCCCGCAGCGCTACTCTAACCAAAATGATGAAATCAGCCGTCTGAGTAACGGCTTTATCAATATGGCGAACTCCCTAGCGCTCAAAGAGCAGCAGATGCTCAAGCACAACCAGCAACTGCAACAAGCAACCGAACAAGCACGCTCGGCGGCGCGCGCAAAAAGTGAGTTTCTCTCTACCATGAGTCATGAAATCCGCACTCCAATGAATGGGGTGATTGGTATGACTGATCTGCTGCTCGATACCGAACTTGATGAGCAACAGTTCAAGCTTGCCCGAACTTCAAGAGATAGCGCTGAGTCTCTGTTGGCAATCATCAATGACATTCTGGATTTTTCTAAATTTGAAGCAGGCAAAATCGACCTAGAGCAGCTCGAGTTTAACCTCGTTGAACTTATCGAAGACATCGGCGCAACGCTCTACCTCGGTGCCTCTCAAAAGAAACTGGAGTTAATCTGCCCTGCTAACCCAGTACTGTCCCAATGGCATATTGGCGACCCGGGACGCATTAGACAAATCCTCGTCAACCTTATTGGTAACGCAGTGAAATTCACCGAGCAAGGTCAAGTAGCCGTTTATGTCTCTGTCCAACCAAAAGATGAGCAAATCGACAGCGTGAAATTCTCTGTGGTCGATTCAGGGATTGGTATCGAGAAAGCGCATCAAGACAAGCTGTTTGATAAGTTTACCCAAGCTGACAGTTCGACTACCCGAAAATATGGCGGTACAGGTTTAGGGTTATCAATAAGCAAAAAGCTGGTCGAACTTATGGGGGGTGACATTGGCGTTCACAGCGAATTCGGCAAAGGGTCAACCTTCTGGTTTGAAGTGCCGCTGCCCCATCTCGCCGACAAAGATGTCCACTATGCTCCTATGGGAGATCTCAAGCAGCAACGTATCTTAGTAGTGGATGACAACCCGATTAATCGGCAACTGATGGGGCAACTGCTTTCCAACTGGTCTATCGAATATCAGCAAGCCAGCTCTGCTCATCAAGCGATGTCAAAGCTTTCTGAGGCGTATGACAACGGCGCTCCCTACTCTATTGCCATCCTTGACTATGAGATGCCACAGATTAACGGCATCCAATTGGCGCGCAGCATCAAAGCCGACCACAATCTGCGTTCAACCAGGCTGGTGATGCTCTCTTCTGTAGTACAGCGAGGGGATATGAAACTGGTCAAGGACAACGGATTCAGCGCTTATCTCACCAAACCAACACAACAAGCAGAGCTGTTCGATATTTTGTCTCGCGTGGCCGCGCTTGATGGTATCGATGATCAAAGTATGCTGTTTATTACCAAGCACTCGCCGACGCAAGCACCTGAGTTTCATGCCCACGTGTTGGTTGTCGATGATATGAAGACCAACCAAGTGGTGGTCAAATCGCTACTGTCTAAATTTAAGGTCAGCGTCGACGTGGTAGAAAATGGTCAGCAAGCTCTCGATATCCTCCGTGAGCGCAGCTTTGACATTGTTTTTATGGACTGCCAAATGCCTGTAATGGATGGTTTTGAAGCCACCACTATGATTCGCAAGCCCGAGAGCAAAGTAGTTGACCCCAATGTCACCATCATCGCCATGACTGCCAATGCTATGCAAGGGGATCGCGAGCGCTGCTTGGAAGTGGGGATGGATGACTACGTCACCAAACCCATCAACTCAAAAATGCTTCTCGCGACACTGGAGAAATGGCTCACTACCGCACGGCAATCTGCTTAGCAAGTTATCCACAAGACAGTTGAGTCTGCATCTAGGTTTATGATACTCTTCGCCTCCATTTTTCTGGCCGAAATTTCAGCACTTCGGACAGTGTGTTATCTAAAATAGAAGAAGGTACTGACCGGCTTCTATTCCTTCAACCCAGAATGCGGACACTGACAAATGATTGGTAAAGGCACCCTTTATATCGTATCGGCTCCTAGCGGCGCTGGTAAATCGAGCCTAATTTCGGCGATGTTGGAAAAAAACCCAACCTACGCAATGAAGGTTTCAGTTTCTCACACCACTCGTGGCATGCGCCCAGGTGAAGAAGACGGTGTGCACTACCACTTTGTTGAAAAATCAGAGTTTGAATCACTGATCGAGCAAGGTGCTTTCCTAGAGTATGCCGAAGTATTCGGTAACTACTACGGCACGTCTCGCCTGTGGATTGAAGAAACCCTAGATAAAGGCATCGATGTTTTCCTAGATATCGACTGGCAAGGTGCACGCCAAATCCGCGAGCAAATGCCTCAAGCGAAAAGCGTATTTATTCTACCGCCTTCAAACAGCGAACTTGAGCGCCGTTTAAACGTGCGTGGCCAAGACAGCGATGAAGTGATTGCCAAGCGCATGAGCGAAGCAAAATCAGAAATGTCACACTACAGCGAGTACGATTATGTTATCGTCAACGATGACTTTGATGGCGCACTGGTTGATTTTAAAGCCATTTTGCGTGCTGAGCGTTTGAAGGAAGATAAGCAAGCGGTGAAATATAAAGGCATGCTGGATGCGTTACTAGCAGAGTAATGACTCCTCTAGCAAAAACCAAATTCAAAAAATAAAACGTCATCCTCACGAAAGTGAGGATCTTTGCCCGCGAGTATTCCGCTCAAGTAATGCGAGTCACTTGCCGCACGAGATCCCCTTTTTCAAAGGGATGACGAGTGTGCTACTTCGAAGATAGCGCGCAATTAAAACCCAAGTAACAGTAGCTAAACGGATCATTTGTGATCTAGAATCTAAATGTAATAGCCTGTATACTTTCTCGTCATCAAAAATTTAGTTAACTATTGGAGTTCTTATGGCACGCGTAACTGTTCAAGACGCTGTTGAAAAAGTTGGTAACCGTTTCGACCTAGTTCTTATTTCGGCTCGCCGCGCACGTCAGATGCAAATCGGTGGTAAAGATGCACTAGTGCCAGAAGAAAATGATAAGCCAACGGTTATCGCTCTACGCGAAATCGAAGAAGGTTTGATCACAAAAGAAGTACTAGACGCACGCGAGCGTCAAGAGCAGCAAGAGCAAGAAGCTGCAGAACTAGCGGCAGTAAGCAGCATCGCTCACAACCGTTAATTCGACCTATCCAACCAGAGTTCCATCGACGTTCGGGCCTATAATTTGTACCTATTCGATAGCCTTAAAGACGTTGCCCAAGAATACCTAACAGAGCCTCAAATTGAGGCTCTGCGTCAATCTTATGTGGTAGCAAGAGATGCCCATGAAGGGCAGACCCGCTCTAGCGGTGAACCTTACATCATCCACCCGGTTGCGGTTGCTCGTATCCTCGCAGAAATGCGTCTGGATATTGAAACGCTTCAAGCAGCTCTGTTGCATGATGTTATTGAAGATACGGAAGTCACCAAAGAAGAGCTAGAAGAACAGTTTGGCAACACCGTCGCGGAACTCGTGGACGGCGTCTCTAAGCTCGACAAGCTAAAATTCCGAGATCGCAAAGAAGCTCAAGCGGAGAACTTCCGCAAGATGGTGCTTGCCATGGTGCAAGACATCCGCGTGATCTTGATTAAGCTCAGTGACCGTACTCATAACATGCGTACATTGGGTGCGCTTCGTCCTGACAAGAAACGTCGTATCGCTCGTGAAACCCTAGAGATCTATGCGCCGCTTGCGCACCGTCTAGGTATTCACAACATCAAGACCGAGCTTGAAGAGCTGGGTTTTGAAGCGCTCTATCCAAACCGTTATCGCGTTCTAAAAGAAGTGGTGAAAGCTGCTCGTGGTAACCGTAAAGAAATGATCCAACGTATCCACAGCGAAATTGAAGGTCGTCTTGAAGAAGTCGGTCTGAACTGTCGCGTTTTGGGTCGTGAAAAGAACCTGTTCTCCATCTACAACAAGATGAAAACCAAAGAGCAGCGTTTCCACACCATCATGGATATCTATGCCTTCCGCGTTATCGTGGACACGGCAGACACTTGTTATCGCGTACTTGGTCAAGTCCACAGCCTGTACAAGCCTCGTCCTGGCCGCATGAAAGATTACATCGCGGTACCAAAAGCGAACGGCTACCAATCCCTGCACACCTCAATGGTTGGCCCTCACGGCGTACCGGTTGAAGTGCAAATCCGTACTGAAGATATGGATCAAATGGCGGATAAAGGTGTCGCGGCGCACTGGGCATACAAAGGCAATGGCGATCGCACTGGCACAACGGCGCAAATTAAAGCGCAGCGCTGGATGCAAAGCCTGCTTGAGCTACAGCAAAGTGCCGGTAACTCATTTGAATTTATTGAAAACGTAAAATCCGATCTGTTCCCAGATGAGATTTACGTGTTCACACCAAAAGGTCGTATTGTTGAGCTGCCACTTGGCGCAACCGCGGTCGACTTTGCTTACGCAGTTCATACCGATGTGGGTAATACCTGCGTTGGTGCTCGTGTTGACCGTAATCCTTACCCGCTAAGTAAAGCGCTTAAGAACGGCCAAACAGTTGAGATCATCAGTGCACCGGGCGCTCGTCCAAATGCTGCATGGCTAAACTATGTTGTGACATCCCGTGCTCGCACTAAGATCCGCCAGGTCCTTAAGACGATGCGCCGTGAAGAGTCCATCGTGCTGGGTCGCCGCTTACTCAACCATGCGTTGGGTCGTCATTCTATTGATACCATCTACCCAGATAACATCAATGAAGTGCTGACTGATCTTAAGCTCGACTCTGTGGATGACTTGCTGGCTGATATCGGCTTGGGCGAGTTAATGAGCATCGTCATTGCGCGTCGCCTGTTAGGTGATACCGATGAACTGACGCAAACCAGCTCGGTACCAACGACAGGCAAAAAGCTACCAATCCGCGGCGCGGAAGGTATTTTGCTGACGTTCGCCAACTGCTGTCACCCGATCCCAGACGATCACATTATTGCGCATGTGTCACCAGGTCGTGGCCTTGTGGTTCACCGCGAGACGTGTCCAAACGTTCGTGGTCACCAAAAAGAGCCGGATAAGTACATGGCTGTTGAGTGGAGCGACAACTTCGAGCAGGAGTTTACTGCTGAGCTGAAAGTCGATCTACAAAACCACCAAGGTGCGCTGGCTGAGCTGACCAATGTGATTGCCAAAACAGGGTCTAACATTCACGGTATCTCAACCGAGGAGCGTGATGGCCGTTTGTATACGGTGACCGTGTTGCTAACGACTAAAGATCGCGTACACCTTGCTGGCATTATGAAGCGTATTCGCGTGATGCCACACGCGCTTCGCGTCCGACGTCGCAAGAACTAGCACAGCCTTTGATTTAATACGGGTTCGATGAATATCGAGCCCGTTTTATTTGGAACATCCCAATGAATTTAGAACGCTACAATCGAATTCAGGAAGTGCTCAAGGCACGCCAACCCGACCTTACTTTACTGCTCGAGCAAGTACACAAGCCAAACAATGTCTCTGCGGTGATTCGCACTGCCGACGCGGCCGGCGTCCACAAAGTCCATGCTGTTTGGCCAGATGAGAAGATGCGCACCTTAAGCCATACCTCAGCCGGCGCACGAAACTGGGTGGAAGTAGAGACGCACGATACGGTAACCGGTGCGATTCGTGAGCTCAAATCACAAGGCATGCAAGTTCTTGCGACCAACCTGTCCGATTCTGCAGTCGATTTTCGCGACATCGATTACACCAAACCTACCGCAATCATCCTTGGTGGCGAGAAGAACGGTATTACTCAAAGTGCGCTCGGTGAAGCGGATCAGGACATCATTATTCCCATGGTCGGTATGGTGCAGTCGCTCAATGTCTCGGTTGCTAGCGCACTCATTCTGTTCGAAGCACAACGACAGCGTCAACTCGCAGGTATGTACGATCGCGATACCAGTGTTCTGCCAGAAGAAACCATCCATCGTATCTTATTCGAACGCGGCCACCCGGTTCTCGCCAAAGTCGCTAAGAAGAAGAACATGCCTTACCCACCGCTGGATGATGAAGGTCAGATTGTGGCGGATGAGTCATGGTGGAAAGAGATGCAGAAGAAGTAGCAAAGTTTGAGTTAAGACTGGTTTTCTCACCCGTTTGAAGTTACTCGCAATCCGAAAATACTCAAGTGGTAAGCTTCTGCTATTTGAGCAACTTCTATGAAGCGAGCATGTGTCTACATATTGTCTTCCAACAACCATAAAGTTTTGTATGTTGGTGTCACCTCTCAACTCGAGCAAAGAGTTTGGCAACACAAAATCGGTGTTGTTGATGGTTTTACTAAAAAGTACCACGTTCACAAGTTGGTCTTTTTTGAACTTCATCAATCAATGTATTCTGCAATTGAACGAGAAAAGCAGGTAAAGAAGTGGAAGCGTGAATGGAAAGAGAATCTTATTAAGAGTATCAATCCTGATTGGGCGGACTTGTATGATTCTTTATAATTGACACATGTACCGTGAAGACCCCACATCCAAAATGATCGTCACCCTTGCGCAGGCAGGGGCCTACTCAAAACGCGCACCAAGCCTCAGCAAGATTCCTGCCTACGTAGGCGCACGGCCAGTGGAATGACGAACCTATAGAGTCATCACACCCAAAATGATCGTCACCCCTGCGCAAGCAGGGGCCTACTCAAAACGCGCACCAAGCCTCAGCAAGATTCCTGCCTGCGTAGGCGCACGGCCAGTGGAATGACGAACCTTTAGAACCACCGCATTCAAATTAGCCGTCACCCCTGCGTAGACAGGGGTCTACTAAAAGCGCGCACCAAGCCTCAGCTAGATTCCTGCCTACGTAGGCGCACGGCCAGTGGAATGACGAACCTTTAGAACCACCGCAATCAAATTAGCCGTCACCCCTGCGTAGGCAGAGGTCTACTCAAAGCGCGCACCAAGCCTCAGCTAGATTCCTGCCTGCGTAGGCGCACGGCCAGTGGAATGACGAACCTATAGAACCACCGCATTCAAATTAATCGTCACCCCTGCGCAGGCAGGGGTCTACTAAAAGCGCGCACCAAGCCTCAGCAAGATTCCTGCCTGCGCAGGAATGACGAACCTTTAACATCACCGCATTCAAATTAGCCGTCACCCCTGCGCAGGCAGGGGTCTACTCAAAGCGCGCACCAAGCCTCAGCTAGATTCCTGCCTACGTAGGCGCACGGCCAGTAGAATGACGAACCTTTAGAACCACCGCATTCAAATTAGCCGTCACCCCTTGTATAAAACTGTACAAAAAGACAGTTAAATGCTTGAATATTCCCATCTAACACTCTGATGGATGGTGAATATGGCTCAGTTACTGTCGGCAATTCCTTTAACTTCGCTTACTGGCGTAGGGGCAAAAGTCGCAGAGAAACTTGAAAAGGTAGGATTGCACACGGTGCAAGATCTGCTGTTTCACTTGCCTCATCGCTATGAAGACCGCACACGTATCTACCCTATCGTCAAACTGCACCCGGGTCTTTGGGGGTCAGTGCAGGGTAAAGTGATGAGTAGTGATGTCGCCTTTGGCCGTCGTAAAATGCTGACTGTGAAAGTCAGTGATGGCAATGGCACCATTACCCTACGCTTTTTCAACTTCACAGCGGCGATGAAGAATAACTTCTCCGAGGGGCGTGTTGTTGTTGCCTATGGTGAAGTGAAGCGCGGCAATCACGGCCTTGAAATCATCCATCCTGAATACAAGTTTCATGCAGAGGGGAAAACGCCAAAGCTCGAGCAAACTCTGACGCCCGTCTACCCGACAACTGAAGGCTTGAGACAACTGACTCTGAAGAGTTTAACCGACCAAGCGCTAGAGCTCATGGATGGTGCCGCTGTTGATGAGCTACTGCCAAGTGGCTTGTACAACCAGCAAATGACGCTTAGCCAAGCGCTACACATTATTCACCGCCCGCCGCCGAACATTAACCTCGACGATTTTGATGAAGGCAAACACCCGGCTCAGCAGCGCTTGATCATTGAAGAGCTCATGGCGCAGAACTTGTCGATGCTCGCCGTGCGCAGTAAAGGTCAGCAAGATGCTGCGATTGCACTAGATCCGGTACAAACGCTTAAACAAAAGCTTTTGGAGCAACTCCCTTTCTCACCAACGGGCGCTCAATCTCGCGTGGTTCAAGAAATTGAAACCGACCTGCAAAAACCTATCCCTATGATGCGCTTAGTACAGGGAGATGTGGGATCGGGTAAAACCCTAGTCGCAGCCTTGGCTGCGGTGCGCGCGATTGAGCATGGCTATCAAGTGGCCATGATGGCACCTACCGAATTGCTCGCTGAGCAGCATGCGATTAACTTTGCTGGCTGGTTTGAGTCGATGGGCATTCAAGTAGGCTGGCTGTCTGGTAAGCAGAAAGGCAAAGCGAAAGAAGCTGAGCTCGCACGCATTGCCAGTGGTGAAGCACAAATGGTTGTCGGCACCCATGCGCTGTTTCAGGAATCGGTCGAGTTTAACAACTTGGCACTCGTTATCATTGATGAGCAGCACCGCTTTGGTGTCCACCAGCGACTCGAGCTGCGTGCGAAAGGCGCTAAGCAAGGCTTCTACCCGCACCAGTTGATCATGACGGCCACGCCGATTCCTAGAACGCTGGCGATGACCGCCTATGCAGATTTAGAAACCTCAGTCATTGACGAACTGCCGCCGGGGCGAACCCCGATTCAAACGGTCGCTATTCCCGATACCAAGCGTGATGATGTGATTGAACGCGTCAAAAATGCCTGCCTTCATGAAGGCAAACAGGCATATTGGGTGTGCACCTTGATTGATGAGTCTGAAGTGCTTGAAGCGCAAGCCGCCGCGGATACCGCCGAAGACCTACAACGCAAACTCCCCGATCTTAAGATTGGCTTGGTACATGGCCGCATGAAGCCGGCGGAGAAACAAGATGTGATGCAGCGTTTTAAAAACAACGAGCTGCATCTTTTGGTTGCTACCACAGTGATTGAGGTCGGGGTGGATGTGCCTAACTCCAGCTTGATGATCATCGAAAACCCAGAGCGCCTTGGTTTGGCACAGCTACACCAGCTGCGCGGCCGTGTGGGACGTGGCAGCGTTGCAAGTCACTGTGTGCTGTTGTATCACTCTCCACTGTCTAAAACCGCTCAGAAGCGCTTAGGCGTGCTAAGAGAAAGCAATGACGGCTTTGTCATTGCTCAGAAAGATTTAGAGATTCGAGGCCCTGGCGAGTTGCTTGGTACCAAACAAACCGGCTTGGCTGACTTTAAGATCGCCGACTTAGTTCGTGACCAGCGCTTAGTACCAGAGGTGCAGCGCATTGCCCGTCATGTTCATGAACAATATCCGGACAACGCTAAGAAGATTATCGACCGCTGGTTAGGTGATAGAGAGTTTTACGCCAAAGCGTAATGAAAGCGGTTCCTAGACTCTAGGAACCATACCCTTCCCATTCTTCACCGCAGGAAAACTCACCTGCGCCTTCAAGCCGCCTTCACTGCGATTCGAGATACTCACCGAGCCGTGATGCTGGCTAATAATGCGCTTAACAATCGCCAGCCCCAGCCCTGTACCTTCACTGCCTCGAGCAGTGTCACCACGTGTAAAAGGTTCGAATAGACGGCTGATTTGATCTGGCTCGATACCCGGACCATTATCTTCCACCGTCACCCACGCCAGTTTGTTATCAGCGGTCATACCTGTCGTCACCTTCACCCAGCCATTCCCGTAACGCACGGCATTCACCACCAGGTTAGTAATGGCACGTTTGATGGCGATAGGACTCCCTTCGATGTCTTTGATACGCGCCATAGGATCAAAATCGATTTGGATCTCATACCCCCCTTCAGACGAGACAATATCCGACGAAATATCATTCAGGCTAAGCGGTTCGAACGACTGAGTGTTAACGGGTTTCAGATAGTCCATAAACTGGCTGATGATTTCGTTACATTCTTCAGTATCACTGATAATGCCTTCCGCCAAGTAGCTGTCTTCTGGCGACATCATCTCTGTAGCAAGGCGAATACGTGTCAGCGGCGTACGGATATCATGACTGATACCGGCCATTAATAGCGTGCGATCTTGCTCAAGCTCTTGAATGCCTTTCGCCATTTGGTTAAAGGCTCGAGTGACTGAGCGGATCTCCGACGCCCCTTTTTCTGGCAGTGGCGGTGGGATTTCTCCTTGCCCTACTAGCTTCGCCGCATTTTCCAGAGCCGTCAGTGGCCGGTTTTGCAAGCGAATAAACAGCCAGCCACCAGCAAGGACAAGCAGCGCCATAATTAAGCTATTGCGAAACAGCGGTGCAAAGTCTTCTTCTTGCAGCTCAGAGAGCGGGATACGGATCAGGGAGTTTGGTAGCGCGGCGATTTGCATCCATAGAATATAGCTCTCCTCACCAAGTATCAGACGAACCTCAGTCTCGGTTTGTAGCTCGTCGCTCATCTCTTCGCTCATCAAGTCGATAGGCAACGCATGGTTAAACTCACTTGCCATAGGACCATCATCCGCATGAATGGTCACGCCCAACTGAGCTAACACCTGCCTACGCAAAGGCGCATCCATTTCAATTTGCCCATCGACATCTTCCGTATCTTCTAAGAAAAACACCAACTCGTGAGCCAAGATCTTGTTGAACTGCTGCAAGCTCGGCAGCAACGCATAGTTGTACACGGCGTAGTATGAGAAAACTTGGCTGGCAACTAACAGAGAGAAAAACAACAGGATAGATTGGGTGAAGGAGCTACGAAAGCGCATAAGGTTTCCTTTGGAGCGAAGATCGAGACAGGATAATAAACAAAAAAGGCTCTGAATCCATCCAGAGCCTTATCAATCAATTATGCTTCTTTACCGTCCGGCACGAAGACATAACCTAGACCCCACACAGTTTGAATGTAGCGAGGCTTACTCGGGTCGATTTCTAACATACGACGCAAGCGAGAAATTTGCACGTCAATGGAACGCTCCATCGCTGAGTACTCACGGCCACGAGCCATGTTCATCAGCTTATCACGCGACATTGGCTCACGTGCGTTGGTGACCAATGCTTTAAGCACTGCAAACTCACCAGACGTCAGAGGCATAGCCTCTTCACCACGGAACATCTCACGAGTACCAAGGTTTAGTCGGAAGTCACCGAATTCGACCACAGACTCTTCTTGACTTGGCGCACCTGGCGCTTCGATGGTTTGGCGGCGCAACACCGCTTTAATACGAGCTAATAGCTCACGCGGGTTAAACGGTTTTGGTAAGTAGTCATCCGCACCGACCTCAAGGCCAACGATACGGTCTACTTCATCGCCTTTCGCTGTCAGCATTAGAATCGGCAACATGTTGTTGGCGTTACGTAAACGACGACAAATCGACAGGCCATCTTCACCTGGTAGCATTAAATCCAATACCATCAAATGAAAGTTTTCTCGGGTTAACAGGCGGTCCATCTGCTCACTGTTAGCAACACTGCGTACTTGGAATCCTTGCTCTGATAAGTAACGCTCTAGCAATGCACGGAGACGTGCATCGTCATCAACAACTAAAATCTTGTGATTTTCTTGCATATTCGATTCCACCACTAAAAAGCAATTCACACCCTCAACTTGCTATTTTATGAAGCAAACCAAAGGTTCAGCGGTAAATGTAACATTCCTTGGACAAAAGTTGTGCAGAGAATTGTTAGCGTTTATTAATTATGGTCTATATTAGCTGCCTTCGATACCATTCTGTGTGATATGAATGGTGTTTATTGTATGTTGCCAGACTTTTTGTTCTGAAACATGATTAACCAAAGCGTCATAATTCTCGCGTTCGCTAACGCTTTGTAACGCTTCGTAATAGGGTTTTCACAGCCCAAAGCGCCGCTCTCATATACCCTAAGTAACGTCTCTGGTCTCGATACATCAAGGAGAGGGTTATGACCATATCGTCCCAATGGGAGCCACAATTTTCCCGTGACAATTTTGCCACCGCACTTAAGTACTGGCGCAGCGTCAATGGCCTGTCTCAACTAGAACTCGTTGAAGCGCTCAGCTTGTCTCATCGGGCTTTTCAAGGGGTCAACCAACCTATGCTCAGTAAATGGGAGCACGGCAATGGACAGCCCTCTCTAATGCGTCGCGCTGGTGTGGCTGCCTTTTTCCAACTGCCCTATCGCTACAGCCAAGAAGAGCGGCGACTCATACAAGGCGTAGCAAAGTACGATGAGTTCTTTATCGGCAATGAACCCGTCTATCCCTGCTCAATCGAAAAGTTCGTCAGCTACTCTTGGACGCAACTGCCTACTCTCTATCGCGAACAAATAGAGTACGCCCAGCAGCACTACCGCAATATCAGTTTTCAAGACCTAATCAGTGCTATGTCGGTAAAAGAAGTGAATGTGGTGGTCGCTTTGCATCAACAGGCGATGGTCGGTCATATTGTCTATGGCAAAGATTCCAGCGGCCAAGGCTGCTTGCTTAGCTACTTAGCCCAGGACAAACCACTTCATCGCCAGATTCATCGACATGCTTGCCAGTTATTTGAAGGGAAAAAAATCTTCGTTACCGCCATCAAGCCTTACGCGAAAACCTTGATGTCTGATATTTATATTCCTGAGAAACGCCAAGTTGGTGAGCTAAGTATCTTTGAATGTGATTTAACCGCACTCGATGCCAACCCATTCTTTGAACAAATACACGATGAAGGGCGAGTGTTATCGTTACTAAGCCATCATCAAAAAGTGCAACGAGACCGCCGCTCAGCTCCCACACACAAAACGGACGAGTTAGCTCTGTTATAAATCACAGCACGCAATTTGAGCTCTCAAAGACATACCACTTTAGGAGCTCAAGTCGCTCTATTTATTCAGAATGCTGTTGGTAAGTGATGGAGTTAATAAACCACTCCTTATCTCCTTGAGGAGTCTTCACCACTACCTCATCATCCACTTGTTTTTTTAGCAGCGCCCTCGCCATCGGAGAATCAATCGATATATAGCCTTTTGCATCACCGTAAATCTCTTCGGGACCTACAATCCGAAAATGCATGGTTTCACCTTCTTCATTCTCAATCTCCACCCAGGCACCGAAAAAGACCTTCCCTTCTTGTTGAGGTGAATAATCAACGATGGTGACCTCAGGTAAGAACTTGCGCAGAAAGCGAACACGGCGATCGATTTGGCGAAGCAAACGCTTATTGAAGGTATAGTCTGCGTTTTCAGAGCGATCACCTAAACTCGCCGCCCACGTCACTATCTTAGTGACTTCAGGACGTCGCTCGTTCCAGAGGTAATCATGTTCTTGTTTCAGTTTGTTGTAGCCTTCACGCGTGATCAATTTGGTCTTCATTTTGCTCTCTATTAATAGCAACTGCTGCTGAGAGATTATAACGAACTATTTGACTTTGTATGAACCCAAAATCCTCCCACCTTGTACACCAACGAATTGCTGAAATGATAGTAAACCGTCAAAACACCGTTTTAAACTACCTAATTATCAATATGGTTACCCAATGATTTATATCGTTTTTATTTTTTATTAGGACTTATTCTTTTACTTACCCCCTTAACTAATACCAATAATGAATTCTCAACGCATCACTTTCGAACATTCACTGTTAAGGAAAACATCATGTTTAGAAATAAAGCCTCTTTTCTACCTCCACTTAAACTTACCAAAAGAGATCTTCAATTAGAGGATATGGAGCAATTAGGCGTACATTTTGTTCATGGCACTAATTCAAGCGCTTTAGAAGGGTTGGTAAAATTCCAAGCGTTATTATCGGCTGAGGATATAGACTGTACCCCTTGGTTCCATCGAGCCGACGGATTAAAATCTGGAGAAAGGGGTAATACATTTAACAACTTGTATCGCAATCAACCCATAAGCCAAGGGGTTAGCCTTCATTACACTCGCAACTACCACGAATGTCTTAATCATTATGCCAAACTCGGGTTACTCAGCGAGGACAACTATGAAGTACTAATCGGTTTAGACTCATTTGTCCCGCTGCGTGCTAAGTTTACCTCACATCCCGTTAGTATCGGTGGTATTAGCATAATGCGAATCTGCGCAATTTATGTTCCTGCACAATATGTTTCAGACGTAAGAGAGATGTTCCAAACAATTCCCTCTTTAGTCACCAAAGTACGAAGTTTTAGATAGTTGACCAACACTTTCGTGAAGATAAACCCCATAGAGTGCTGAAGAAACACTTCGCTTAGCACTCTTTCTTAAAAAGTCATTGACTTCTTTTTATTTATCAACTTTAGAAGCATCTTTCAAATAAATCCGCCAACCAACAACTAATCCAATTGTTGAAAAACCTCTCATATCAAACCACAAACTAATACCAAATCCTAATATTTAACTTTCAGTAGTTTCTCTCTCAAGTTTGTTTATTTTAGTGCAATAGGCTCTACAGCTGGCGAAAAGCTCAACATCAACAAGAATTAGTGCTGTATAAAAATACAATAGAAATTATAAACAACTGATATAGCTAGCTTTTTATTTTTTATAATCATTTATTAGTTAACTGGGTTCCAAAAAAACAATAAATTCCATCTCGAATCAGAACACACTGACATTCATATTTAACTCATCTCAATTAACAAACTATTTAATCTGGAAAATAACTTATGACTTTCAACCTAAAAAAACAAACTCTAGCTAGCAGTGTTGGCCTTGTACTAGTGCTAAGTACATCATCAGCAATGGCTGTAGACCAATATGCGTTCAAAGAAGATTTATATGGTTCTCACGACAAAATAAATACTCGAAACGAGGAAAGTAAAGACATTGAATTAAACATCACTGCAAATGTTCAGTATGAAGGAGCTATTTGTTCATTTGATTTTGATAGTGGTTCCGGATTTGATGTTAATTTTGGCGATGTGACACTCAATAACGGAGAAGACAATACTATTGATACTCGAGAAACAGGATTACAATTAACTGGTAATGGCTGTGAAATGGCGTTTTTTAATATTGAAAATACATCAATGAAAGGAAAAAGTGCAGAAGAAGGGAAATTCGCCTGGCCCGTTGAAAATGCCTATTGGAAAGAAAATGGTCAGACTTGGTATGCACTAGGGGACGATATTGGTGTCTGGTTTACAACGGTTATCAAGAAACAAGACAGCGAGATTACAGCATCTATTGATGGCAATAAAAAAGTCAAGATTGAGAATGGCTATAAGATTGTAAAAGCAGGAGAAAAATCAGAATGGCACCGACTGAAAGACTTTGCTAAAGATAACACTCTTACATTAACAACGATTATGCATATTGACCATAGAAAGTACGCTATTTGGAATCACACGGCAGATAAAAAAGTCGATAAAGTGATGTCTTTTACTGCAAAGATTCAATAAAACTTATTTAATTCCTATCTTTGGAGTATTTATATACTCCAAAGATATAGAGATGTGAAAATGAAAAAATACATATTACTTATGTTGATACTACCAAGTATTTGCTATGCCATTGCTATTCCCGGAGCTAGGGTTGTTTATATTGAAGGGAATAAACACTTTCAAGGTGAAATCGTTAACAACTCAGATTCTGCCACGTTAGTACAGCTTTCCATATTAAATGACAATTTTGATGAAGAGAGGCTGCCAATAATAACACCAAATATCATTTTATCTAAATCAGATAGTCGTTCAGGATTCAGAATCTATAATTTAGAATCAGTAATGGACTCTAATGAAGTAGAAACATATCGGACTCTTAGTGCTGTCTCTATAAAAGAGCAGTCAGACACTCCATCAGATGTCGTTGCTGGCATGGATATGCATTACAAGTTATTTATCAGACCGAAATCTATTGCAACTCTAACCATGGCAGACGCAGTAAAGAAACTCGTAATTAACAAACAAGGTGATGATTTTGCAGTAAAAAACGAGTCTCCATTACACATCACGCTCATCTCTATTGAACAAAGAAAAGAAGAGACGATGGTAGTACAAATGATCGCCCCTTATCAGGAGATTACATTTACTAAACGTAGCAATTTTAACCCCAACAATTCTTTTGAATTAAATTACATCGACGACATTGGGTTACTTGCTAAAGATAAACGCTCGCTATAGATATATTACCCATGTTACGTTCCTTAATTCTGTTCATTCTGACTGCTCCCTTACTATCTTTTGCGGGAGGTTTTGATCTTTCTCTCCTTAATGGCATCTCTAAAGATGCCTCTCTCGGCAGCTTGGTTAATCACATCCCTGATGGTAACTACGACTTTAAAATTACCGTCAATAAAAGGCGAACGTATTTTGAATCCATTCTCTTCTACAGCAATGAGCAAGGAGAAAGCACGCCATGCTTCTCAGAACAACAATTAAGTGAGTTCGGCATTAAACCGGATATCAACTTAACACAAGGCGCATGTGTGCTAAGCAGCGAAATTGGCTTGGATATTGATTTTGGCAGTTTCGAAATAGCCATGAACATTCCTTCCAGATTTTTGCTGTCAGAAAAACAGTATGCTCTGACTCATTATGATGATGGTATCACAGCATTAATGTTGCCATATTCGGCTGGAATGACGACTAAGTTTGACGATAACTACAGAGCTTACGGTTCAGCAAGCCCACAATTCAATGTGGGACGGTTTCGCTTCAAGAGCAGCCTCTCGGCTTCTATGATGAATCAAGAGACGACAGTGTCCAATGGATATCTCTATGGATATACCAACATTCCTTCACTACGCAGCAAGTTTATGTTTGGTGAACTAAGTCAAAGCACAGCAGTCATGGGGGCGGTCGATATGCAAGGCGTTAGCTTGAGCAGTAATAGCCGTTTGTATCAATCAGGGCAAATGACGGACACCACAACCATTCGTGCCAATGCAGAAACGAATGCCGAAGTGCGTGTTTATCAAGACAACGAACTGATTCACACTGAATACGTGGCGGCCGGCGAATTTACTATTAACGATATGAACATTCGCTCCAATAGTGATTTCGTGGTCAGCATTAAAGAAGAAGATGGACGTGAAGCGGTTTTTTCAGTTCCTAGTCAATTGGTACTCAGTGTCCTAAAGCAAGGCACTAGCGAACATAGCTTATTTACAGGGCTACAACGAACCAACTCACACGCCTTTTTAGGAGGAGAGTTGGTCTATGGTCTGACGGATACTCAATCTTTAACTACTGGGCTTTTCGTCGAGCGCGACTATAGCAACCTATCTGTGGCTAGTACGATGAATTTCGACCTATTGGGTGGTGTTCGCCTATCGGCTGCACATTCTACTTACCTACCAACGGGTCAGTCGGGAACTAAAATCAATTCAAGCTTAACCAAAAGCTTGCCATTCTGGTCGCTGAATTTTCAGACCTCTCTGAGTCATTTTTTGGGAAATGGGTACCGAGATATCAATAGTAGTCATATTGCCGATATGGTTAGAAAAGGCTATCAGTTTTCTACGTCAGCGAGTAGCGGCCTGCCCTTTCAACTTGGAAGCGTCAGTCTGTTTCAGTCTC
Organism: Vibrio sp. DNB22_10_4; assembly: GCF_052879755.1. NCBI lineage: Bacteria > Pseudomonadati > Pseudomonadota > Gammaproteobacteria > Vibrionales > Vibrionaceae > Vibrio > Vibrio sp. DNB22_10_4. The sequence continues at coordinate 108,520 of NZ_JBNNXW010000012.1, forward strand.
TGGGAGGATCAGACAAAGCACAATTCCAAAGCTTTGGCTTAGGATACTCATTTGGTAATGAACACTATCGATACTCCGTTAGCGCACTAAAAGCCTATTCTAAAGAGAGTAATCAGAATGACTTTGCCGTCGACAATCGCCTCTCGATGAATTTTTCGATGCCGCTCAACTGGGGAAAATCGCGCGTAAGCTTATCTCGCTCACACAGCAGTGGTCGCCCTGCCAGTACCTCGTTGTCTAGTGGTATGCGGTTCGGCGACAGTAGCTCCGTATCAGGCTCTCTGCGTTTCGATGATGAGAAGGGCATTGTTGGGCATGGTTTGTCTTTATCAAGCAATAGTGAATATAACGATTATTCTCTGCAATACTCAAACTCTCAATCGGGTTCACAGGTTAGAGGCACCGTAAAAGGTGGCTTGGTCGTTGCTGAAAATACCGTGCTTCCAACTCGGCGTCTCTCCGACACCAATATATTGGTCAGAGTTGACGATGTGGAAGGGTTAAAAATAAGAAATGCCGGTAAAACAAACGCGGATGGCTTTGCGCTCATCCCTTCAGCCTATTCGTACAGTCAAAATCGAGTTTCAGTAGAATCCAAGTCGATTCCTGATGGAGTCTACCTTGACAATACCGTCGCAAATACGATTCCAAGTGAAGGCGCTCTCACCTTAGTCACTTATCACGTTAAAAAAGGGCGCGACACCATGCTTAAGCTGAGGCAAGAGGTTTCATTAGGAACTAAGCTTTATAGTAATGATGCCCCGATTAGTAGCTACTTTGACAGTGATGGCCGTGTATTTATTGCGGCATTTGACAAAAATGAGGAACACCTAAGTGTTCCTATGCTCAGCTGTGACGTAAACATTATTGAAGACAGCTATATCGATATGTCGGGCTTAGATTATTATGAAGCCGAGTGTCTGTCCCCAAGTAAAAGAAGCTAAATCATGACACCAACCACAAATATAACCTTGAACCCGAATAGTGGTCACCTGGCGGAAGATGGGCTTACTATCGCCAAATTAAACAACAGTGAGCGACTTATCCTAGAAGCTCTTTGCAATGCTCAAGGGCACCCATTAACCAAGCAACAGTTATTGGACGTTGGCTGGCCTGGCAAGATTGTTGTCGCTAATTCGCTCAATGTCGCCATCCGAAATATTCGGACAGCGTTGGATAAAGTTGGCTTAGTGATGTGCTTAGAAACCGTTCCAACTATTGGTTTTCGGTTAGACCCTAATGTCATTTTGATCACCAATGACGTGCCTTTTGTCAGCGTGAACGTAAGTTCAGCCAGCGCTAGTGACAATGACGCCAGCTCTTCTGAACTAACCGCTCAGCCAGTCGAAGAATGCCCTTCACCCAATGACACAGTTGCGACACCAACTCGGTTTAAGTTAGTAAAAAAGGTGCCTTTAATGGCACTTTATGCCGCCTTGTTGTTTTGTGCTTTAGTGATTTTTTACGTGTCATCGATAAAGCCAAGTATGCACACCTATAAGCGTGGCAACACCACTTTAGTCGGCTCATTCTCTCTGCCAGATAACACGGTACACGCCCTCTCTAAAGAGACGGAGGGTCATGTGGTGTATTTTCGGGATACTTCTGATGAAGATGGCATTATTCGCTTGGTCCCAATTGAGCACTGAACCGAGATTTTAGCTTCGAATAGTAAGGAATACTGAATGCGCCCTACCAATGCTATGGCAAACCTGCGAACAATAGCGACATCAAAATGCTCCGTTGCTTTGCTGCTAATGGTTTCTGTTGTTTGGCTATTGTACCCCTTCGTTAATGGCTTGGGATGTAGCTATAGGTTTACTCATGATGGTGAGCTCAACTTGCAAAAAGGCAAATGCCGCTCGGGCGTGTTGTCTGTGTATATCGAAAATAAAGCCAGCGGGAGGGTCATTAATAAGACCATGCTTTGGGGTAAACGAGGATCGGAGATTTACACGCTATTTATTAGTCAGAGAGAGGTAAAACCTGCAGTGGCCACCGATAATCAAGCACTGTATGCCGATACGTTTTATGATAATCAGCTGTTAATAGTCGGGCTGCTGCTAGAGACAAAACAGCCTAATCAGTACATCTCTGTGTTTGATTACCCTTTTGATATCGGCTACGACATCACCTTGTTTGGCAAGACCAGTTTTTTTGATTAAGACGAGAAGGTATTGAGTTTAGTTTGGTCGTTCTCAGGCTGGTCGTGGAAAACTTACCTGAGAACGCACTTTTCTATCCTGAAGGCGTACGCTAGATACTTACACCAATGTTACTGACTCCCTCTTCCTTAAGCTCAAGGCGAAGATCTTTAATCAGCTCTATATCACGCTCAGTGCAATCACGTAGTGGACGGAAAATAGCCCACTGAACATCCCACTCTTCACACACAGCTTCGTTTTCTTTTTGGTTCTCATTGGTGATTTCCACACCGGTTTCTGCTTGCTCAAGCTGAGCCACAGTCGCGACAGACTGTTGACTGATCTTAAGCGTTGATTCCAGTAAGTAATCGCGATCGAGCAAACCATGCAGTAGAGTCGACAAGGCAAAGCATGCATCAATTGCTGGATAGACGCCGTAGATATCGAAATCTTCCGAGTTTGGAATGACCTCTTCTAGCTTCTCAAGCTGCTTTTCGAAGTTGATTTTAGCGGTTTTCACCGTCAGCAGTTCCCATACCGCATCCAAAATATTGCGGTATACGCGTGCTTCAGCAAACTCGGTCTGCTCACAGAACATAGCGTAGTTGGGGTACATACGCTCGCACAAACAGGTCATAAAAGTGATATGCTGCCAAGGCTCAAATTTTTCGATACGTACCTGAATAGGGTTCTTTAACATGGTCGCTCTGCCGTAGTGAATATAGTCTGCGGAAGTGTAACCAAACGGATAGGGAATAGCCAGAAATGACGACGCAAAAGCATCGCTTAGCACTTGTGACGGACAACAATGACCACTACCGAAAGCTCCTTGAAAGCAAACAGTTGCCAGACTTAACGTTCACTAGCCAACTTGACGAGGCTACCATCTTGCTCGCCGCCCCACCGAAGTTGGCAACGAAACTCGATGAAGCCAACAAGATAGAGTGGGTTCAGTCGACCTATGCAGGTATCGATGCATTGCTCGGCGAGTCGCTTCGTAAAGACTACAAGCTGACCAATGTTAAAGGGATTTTCGGCCAACAGATCAGCGAGTACGTACTTGGTTATTCAATTGGCTATTTTCGTCATTTCGACCTTTACAAGCAGCAGCAACAAAAACGTGATTGGCAGCCTCACACTTATCAGTCCATGATCGGCAAGCGCATGGTCATTTTTGGCACAGGTGCCATTGGTAGCCACTTGGCCAATACAGTGAAAGCACTTGGCATTGTTCCTATTGGTGTTAATCGTACCGGCATTCCGCCTAGACAAAGTGCGTTTGCCGAAACCTACCATATCAATGAAGCGGCGAAAGCCCTTGAAAGCGCAGACATTATTGTCAATACACTTCCGAATACGCCAACCACCGATGGTCTATTTGATGAGCGTTTGTTCTCTGCCTGTCGCCATGCACTGTTTTTCAATGTCGGGCGAGGTCAAACCGTGGACGGTAATGCTCTGCTCCAAGCGCTGGAGCGCGGCCATCTGGTTCATGCCTTTTTGGATGTGTTTATCGATGAGCCCATCTCACAAGAGTGCCCTTACTGGAGCAACCCAAATGTGACCGTCACTCCTCATATCGCGGCCATTAGTTTCCCTGAGCAGGTGGTGGATATTTTCGCTGAGAACTATCTGCGTTGGCGAGATGGGTTTCAATTGCAGAACGTGATTGATTTTGAGCGTGGGTATTAGAGGGAATATTTTACTAACCATCGTGTTCAAAATGGTCGTCACTCCACTAGCCGCGCGCCTGCGTAGGCAGGGGTCTTCTCAAAGCGCGTACCAAGCCTCAAGTAGATTCCTGCCTGCGCAGGAATGACAAGCCTTTAGAATCACCGCACTCAAATTAATCGTCACCCCACTAGCCGCGC
>NZ_JBNNXW010000013.1:0-105105 GCF_052879755.1 Vibrio sp. DNB22_10_4
GTTGTGGAAGATGTGGGTTACACCATCCAAGAAGACGGTTCATTAACCTTCACGGATGAACAGCTTCTAGCAGGCGCCTCCGATATTGATGGCGACGACTTGTCAGTTGCCGATGTGAGTTACTCAGGTACAGAAGGTGTGCTTACTGATAACGGTGACGGGACGTATACCTTCGCGCCAAACGAGAACTTCAACGGTGAAGTCGACCTAAGTTTCTCAGTGAGCGACGGTACGACCACCACAGAAGCGAATATCGATGTCACTGTCGAATCAGTGAACGACATTCCAGTGGCAGGTTCAACGACATACTCAGTCGATGAAGATGGCATCATCACCATCTCTGATGATCAGCTTCTTGCAAACAGCTCAGACATTGAAGGCGAAGTAGCGGTCGATGATGTCTCTTACTCAGGTACTGACGGTATCTTCACCGATAATGGTGATGGTACCTACAGCTTCGCGCCAAACGAAAACTTCAACGGCAATGTGTCTCTTGATGTGACTGTTGTGGATGAAGATGGCGCAACGGCTGATACCACAGCAGGTATCGAGGTTATTGCTGTTAATGACGCCCCAGTTTCCGGAGACTTGGCTTACTCAGTGGATGAAGACGGTTCTATTACGCTGACTCAAGACCAACTATTATCTCAAGCATCAGATGTAGACGGCGATGATCTAACAGCAGCGAACTTGTCAGCAGGCGATAACGCTACTGTAACAGCGAACGAAGATGGCTCATTCACCATTACACCAGATGCGAACTTCAATGGCGACATTGACCTTAGCTTCGACATCTCCGATGGCACCGACACCATCGTGGCTAATGCTGACCTCACTGTGAATCCAGTGAATGATGCAGCAGTTGTGGAAGATGTGGGTTACACCATCCAAGAAGACGGTTCGTTGACCTTTACTGATGAGCAGCTTCTTGCTGGCGCATCTGATATCGATGGCGATGATCTATCAGTCGCAGATGTCAGCTATTCAGGCACGGAAGGTGTGTTCACTGACAATGGTGACGGCACCTATACCTTCGCGCCGAACGAGAACTTCAATGGTGACGTCGACTTAAGCTTCTCAGTCAGCGATGGAACGACGACCACTGAAGCCAGCATTGATGTGACCGTGGAGTCGGTCAACGACATTCCTGTGGCTGGTTCAACGACTTACTCAGTCGATGAAGATGGCATCATCACCATCTCTGACGACCAATTGCTTGCTAACTCAAGTGATGTTGAAGGTGAAGTAGCGGTTGATGATGTATCGTACTCTGGCACAGACGGCATCTTTACTGATAACGGTGACGGTACTTACAGCTTCGCACCAAACGAAAACTTCAACGGCAATGTCTCTCTTGATGTCACCGTTGTTGATGAAGATGGCGCAACCGCGGATACCACAGCAGGTATTGACGTCATCGCGGTCAATGACGCCCCAGTTTCAGGTGACTTGGCTTACTCAGTGGATGAAGACGGTTCGATTACACTGACTCAAGATCAACTATTGTCTCAAGCGTCCGATGTGGACGGTGATGACTTAACTGCGGCTAACTTATCAGCAGGTGACAACGCGACGGTGACGGCCAACGAAGACGGCTCATTCACCATCACACCAGATGCAGACTTCAATGGTGACATTGACTTAAGCTTCGATATCTCTGATGGCACTGACACCATCGTGGCTAATGCTGACCTCACTGTGAATCCAGTGAATGATGCAGCAGTTGTGGAAGATGTGGGTTACACCATCCAAGAAGACGGTTCATTAACCTTCACGGATGAGCAGCTTCTTGCTGGCGCATCCGACATTGATGGCGATGATCTGTCAGTAGCGGATGTTAGTTACTCGGGTACAGAAGGTGTCTTCACCGACAACGGTGACGGTACGTATACCTTCGCACCAAACGAAAACTTCAATGGTGACGTCGACCTAAGCTTCTCAGTGAGCGACGGTACAACGACCACTGAAGCGAATATCGATGTCACTGTAGAGTCTGTTAATGACATACCAGTAGCAGGCTCAACAACATATTCAGTCGATGAAGACGGCATAATCACCATCTCTGATGAACAGCTTCTAGCAAACAGCTCTGACGTAGAAGGCGAAGTCGCGGTCGATGATGTTTCTTACTCAGGCACAGACGGTATCTTCACTGACAATGGTGATGGTACTTACAGCTTCGCACCAAACGAAAACTTCAATGGCAATGTAAGTCTTGATGTGACTGTTGTGGATGAAGACGGTGCGACCGCCGATACCACAGCAGGTATTGATGTCATTGCCGTCAACGATGCACCGGTTTCAGGTGACTTGGCTTACTCAGTCGATGAAGACGGCTCGATTACGCTGACTCAAGACCAACTATTGTCACAAGCATCAGACGTAGAAGGTGATGACCTAACAGCCGCCAACTTAAGTGCGGGTGACAATGCTACTGTAACCGCCAACGAAGACGGCTCTTTCACCATTACCCCAGACGCAGACTTCAATGGCGACATTGACCTAAGCTTCGACATCTCAGATGGCACTGACACCATCGTGGCTAATGCCGACCTCACTGTGAACCCAGTGAATGATGCGGCGGTTGTCGAAGATGTGGGTTACACCATCCAAGAAGACGGTTCGTTGACCTTCACGGATGAGCAGCTTCTAGCAGGTGGATCAGATATTGATGGTGATGACCTGTCAGTAGCAGATGTTAGCTACTCAGGCACCGAAGGCGTCTTCACGGATAACGGTGATGGCACCTATACCTTCGCGCCGAACGAGAACTTCAATGGTGAAGTCGACCTAAGTTTCTCAGTGAGTGACGGCACGACTACTACTGAAGCCAACATTGATGTGATGGTTGAGTCTGTCAATGACATTCCTGTAGCCGGTTCAACCACATATTCAGTACAAGAAGACAACTCAATTACCATTACTGACGAGCAGTTATTGGCTAACAGTTCAGATATAGAAGGAGACGTTTCTGTTCAGGATGTCTCTTACTCTGGAACTGATGGCGTCTTTGCTGATAATGGTGATGGTACGTATACCTTCTCGCCAAACGAGAACTTTTCGGGTGAGGTTAGCTTTGATGTAGTTGTTGCCGATGAAGACGGTGCGACAGCAGAGACGAGCGCTGGTTTAACCGTTATTGAGGTTAACGACCCACCAATTGCAGGACCCACGTCATACACCATTGATGAAGACAGCGTACTGACATTCAGTGAATCCCAAGTCCTCGGCAATGCTTCTGATATAGAAGGTGACGTATCGCTAGTGGGTATCAGCTACGATGGGCCGCACGGTATCTTCTCCGTAAATGGTGATGGTACTTGTAGTTTTGCGCCAAATGAAAACTTCAATGGCGAAGTTCAGTTGAACGTTACCATTCAAGATGAAGATGGTGCGACGGTTGATACCGTCATTAACGTCGATGTACTTCCTATCAACGATGCTCCGGTATCCGGCGACCTGGCATACAGCGTTGATGAAGATGGAAGTGTGACATTGTCACAGGAGCAGCTTCTATCACAAGCATCAGACGTAGACGGCGATGATCTAACAGCAGCGAACTTGTCAGCAGGCGATAACGCTACTGTAACAGCGAATGAAGATGGCTCATTCACCATCACACCAGATGCGGATTTCAATGGTGACATTGACCTAAGCTTCGATATATCAGACGGTACAGACACCATCGTTGCGAACGCTGACCTTACTGTGAATCCAGTGAATGATGCGGCAGTCGTGGAAGATGTGGGTTATACCATCCAAGAAGATGGCTCTTTAACCTTCACTGATGAACAGCTTCTAGTTGGCGCATCCGATATTGACGGCGATGATCTATCTGTTGCGGATGTGAGTTACTCAGGTACAGAAGGCGTCTTCACTGACAATGGTGACGGAACGTATACCTTTGCACCAAATGAAAACTTCAATGGTGATGTCGACCTAAGCTTCTCAGTGAGCGACGGCACGACCACCACTGAAGCCAACATTGACGTGACCGTGGAGCCGGTCAATGACATTCCAGTGGCAGGCTCTACTACATACTCTGTCAATGAAGATGGCATCATCACCATCTCTGATGAGCAGCTTCTTGCAAACAGTTCAGACATTGAAGGCGAAGTCGCGGTTGATGATGTCTCTTACTCTGGCACAGACGGCATCTTTACTGATAATGGTGATGGTACTTATAGTTTCGCGCCAAATGAAAACTTCAACGGCAATGTCTCTCTTGATGTCACCGTCGTAGACGAAGACGGTGCAACTGCTGAAACCACTGCAGGCATTGACGTTATTGCAGTGAACGATGCACCTGTCTCTGGTACCGTCGCGTACTCGGTAGACGAAGACGGCTCAATTACGCTAAACCAAGAACAACTTCTTGCTCAAGCGTCAGATGTAGATGGGGACGCTTTAACGGCTTCCAATCTAAGTGTGGGTGGAGATGCTACGGTAATTGATAACGGCGATGGTACCTTTACCATCACGCCAGATGCTAACTTCAATGGAGAAATTGACCTCAACTTCGATATCTCAGATGGCACAGAGACGATTGTTGCAACGGGTGGTTTAACCGTTAACCCAGTTAACGATGCTCCGGAAGTATCGGGTATTGTCGCTCAGGTAGATGAAGATAACAGTATCACCATTACTCAAGAGCAATTGTTGGCAAATGCTTCAGATATCGACGGCGATGACCTAGTTGCCAGTGATCTGCAATTGTTTGGTACTGAAGCAGAAATCGTTCAGAATGAGGATGGTTCGTTCACTATCACTCCAGAAGAAAACTTCAATGGTGAGTTGGACTTCACTTACACCGTTTCTGATGGTGACGAGAATGTTGTAACGTCCTTAGATCTTACTGTCAATCCAGTTAATGACGCACCTGATGCAGGGGATGAAATTTACATTCAAGCGGAAGAAGATCAAACCGTTGGCGTGAGTATGCGCGAAGAGCCAGCAATTCGCCTCGACCAACAACCTGAATTCGGTATTGTTCAAGCAAACATTGAAGATGAGTGGGTCACTCTGGAAGTTGGCCAAGAAGTTTCTCCAGACACAGAGATTCGTTTTATACCGGATGAAACAGCGGTAGCGGACTCTACATCAACAACGCAACTTGGCACCTTCGATGACAACGCTAAAGTCAGTGACTGGGGTGATGAAGTTGATTCTCATACTCGCCAATTTACCGATGGTGACTTAACCGTTACAACACAAAGTACCGATGGGCCGCTTGGCGCTTGGAACGGTAACACCCATATCGGTCATGGTATTGGGGATACCGACAGACAAGGTCTAAGTGGTGATGAGCAACTTGTCGTCACGGTAGAAGGCCAGGACATTAACGAAATCAGCTTCAACCTGGATGGGCTGGGTGGCTGGTTTATGGAAGAGTCACGACACTTTACGGAGGTAGAGATTCGAGCGTTTGATTCGGATGGAAATTTAATTGACTCAGAAACGTACCATAAAGATGATCGCAACAGCTATGAACATGAGTACACGTTAACGACTGATGAACCTGTGGCTCGTTTCGAACTCGGTACTATTCAAGGTAACGGTACTTACGTTGTTCAAAACATGTCTGTTTCTCAGACACTACCTGACGATGTCGTATTTACATCTATCGGTATCGACGGTACTGAAGTTACGGAAACAATTGGTCTGAATGTTCGTGAAGGCGATCAAGAGATCGATCTAACTGCTGACTTACCAGCCGTAACTACGACAGAAGAGGGAGCAGATGGCTTTGCTTCTATTGTCATTACCGAAGAGCAGTTATTGGCACAAGCCAGTGATATCGACAGTGACGAACTTGATATCATCAACTTAGCCCTCGAAGATGAGAATGCAACCTTAACCGACAACGGTGATGGCACTTGGACAGTTACACCAAACGAGAACTTCTCTGGTGATATTGACCTAACGTATCAAGTCACCGACGGCGAGTTGGTTGACGACAATACTATCCACATCAACTTCGCAGAAGTAAATGATGCGCCAGTGGTATCTGGTCCAGTTATCTTGAGTACCGAAGAAGACAACTCCATCACCTTTACCGATGAAGATCTGCTTGCGAATGCTTCAGATATTGAAGGTGACGAGTTAAGCATCTACAACGTCAGCTACAACGGGGACAGTGGTGAGCTAACCGATAACGGAGATGGCACTTACACATTCGTTCCAAATGAAAACTTCAATGGCGATGTGGATCTCAGCTTTGGTGTGAGTGATGGCGAAGACGTCACTATGAACCAAATTGATTTGGCTGTGATTCCAGTGAACGATGTTCCTGTTCCTGGTGCTCCTCTTAATTTGGATATGCTAAATGACGGTACTATCACAATTAGCACATCAAGCTTGTTAAGCGGTGCGACTGATGTTGATGGAGACATTCTACATGTCGAAAACCTTGTTCTAACTAACCAATTAGACGGAACGTTAGTTGATAATGGCGATAACACCTTCAGCTTCACGCCTTCTGAAGGGTTTACAGGCAATGTCTCACTATCGTTTGATATCAGTGATGGTCAAGCAACGGCGTCTAGTTCACTAAATATCGATGTGGTTGAGTCTAACGTCGGCCCAGACGTGTCAGGCCCACTATCTGCCACAGTCGAAGAAGATGGCACCATTACCATCACTCAAGAAGAACTACTTGCTAACGCAAGTGACCTTGACGGAGACGATCTCACTGCCGTCAACTTAAACACGAACGACGAGAACGCCACCATTGTTCAAAATGAGGATGGTAGTTTTACTATCACCCCAAGTGAAGACTTCTATGGCGATATTGACTTTACCTATGATGTTACAGACGGAATCGCTACGGTTGGTACCGAGTTAGACCTAACCGTTACGCCAGTGAACGATGCTCCTGATGTACCAGATTTGTCATTCAATGTCTTGGAAGACGAATCGATAATTGTGACAACAGAGGAGTTGCTGGCCCAAGCAACTGATGTTGAGGGTGATGATCTCACTGTCGTCAACGTTAACACTGATGATCCAAATGTATCGGTTACCGATAATGGTGATGGCACTTATACCTTAACGCCAGCACCTGACTATAGCGGTAGTGCAGGTCTTACGTTTGATGTCAGTGACGGTACCGATACGGTTACCGCTGACATCGCGTTAAAAGTTCAGTTTGTCAATGATGCTCCTGAAGCAGAGCCAGTCGTCGCGGAAATGGATGAAGATGGCGTTATCTTGGTGACACAAGATATGCTGCTTGAGAATGCGACTGACAGAGACGGTGATTTCTTACTTGCAGAAAACCTAGAGACTAACGATCCGAACGCAACGATTGTTAATAACGGTGATGGCACATACAGTGTGACGCCGTCACAAGATTTCAACGGTGATATTGTATTTAGCTACAACGTTTCTGACGGTGAGCTAGATACAACTAGCGAGCTCACTTTGACGGTTAATCCGGTAAATGATGCACCAGACGTTGCTCCGCTTAACGTTGAAATACAGGAAGACAATACATTTGTCTTCACGGAAGAGCAGCTTCTAGCTCAAGCGACAGACGTCGAAGGCGACGAGCTCAGTATTACTGACGTAAGTTACAGCGGTGATGAAGGCTCGTTGGTTGACAATGGAGATGGTACATACATCTTTAGGCCGGAAGAGCACTTTAGCGGTAACCTAGATATTGGCTTTACCGTTTCAGATGGCGAATCTGAAGTTGAACAAACTATTGGAGTAAATGTCGAAGCGGTTGCTGATGCACCAGACTTAGAGGTGACCACTGGTGATGGTGACGCCGTTACAGATGAGGCCATCGTTGTAGAACCTGGCAGCACAACCGAACTAAATATCGGCGCAGCGCTAGTAGACCAAGACTTGTCTGAAACACTAACGTTGGAAGTGGGCGGTTTACCAGAAGGTACGGTGATTCGCTATGACAACGAAGGTGTACTTGATGACCAGTCTGGCGGTATTACGAGTTATGAAACAACGGATATAACTGTTACTTTCGAAGGTGAAGGCGCTGGCTTCCAAAATACGGCTGGCTACTACACTGTTGATGAAGATGGCAATATTACCGATGTAAACATAGGGTTTGAGAACGCATCCCAAGTTGGTTCCGGTGGCGACTTGATTCCGGGTCAATCGTCAATCACGTTTGAAGTTGAAGAAGGCGAGAGCTTCAACCTGTTCGTTATTCCGAATGGCTTCAATCGCAATGACTTCGACTCGATGCAAGATGGAACCTTTATATTCCGCGATGCAGACGGAAACCCAGCCACTATTGATTCTGTTGACCCGCAACTGGTTCATATTGATCCAGATGGCAATGAAACCGTTATCCAAAGTCAATTTGGAGACTCGGTGTTCCATGGCGGTACGAATACCAACCTGAACCAAGATGGCGTTGAGCATACTAGAACAACGTTAAATGATGATGGCGAGATTGTTTATGGTATCGAAGATCTCTATGGAGGTGGTGACCGTGACTATGATGACTTCACATTTACCATAGACGTTGGTGAAACCAACAGCCAAATCTTGCAAGGTGAGATCGTTATTGGTGAAGATGGTACAGCCGTGCTTCCAACGCTGGTCATCGATCAAAACATCGACATTACCTTCCCAGAGGACTATACCGGCTCCACTGCGTTAGAAATCAAAGCGACCGCGACAGAACTTTCTAACGACGATGAGGCGAGTACAATTCAAGTCGTTAACTTTGAAGTTGACCATGCGCCTGAATCAGGCTCGGTCTCTGCTCAAGTCGACGAAGATGGCTCAATTACCATTACTCAAGAGCAGCTACTGGCGAACGCCACCGATCTAGATGGCGATGCTCTAACTGCGCTTAACTTGAGCACGGAAGATGAAAACGTCACTGTTGTGGATAATGGCGATGGTACATTTACCATTACGCCAGACGCAGACTTCAACGGTGATGTAAACCTCAGCTTCGATGTCAGCGATGGTGACCAGATCGTATCGACAAATCTAGACTTAACCGTTAATCCTGTTAACGACGCTGCAGTGGTTGAAGATGTCGGTTATACCATTCAAGAAGATGGTTCATTAACCTTTACTGATGAGCAGCTATTAGCGGGCGCTTCAGACATTGATGGCGACGATCTTAGTATTGAGTCTGTCACTTACAACGGCGCCGAAGGGGTCTTCACAGATAACGGTGATGGTACTTATACGTTTGCTCCAAACGAGAACTTTAATGGTGAAGTTGACCTCTTGTTTGAAGTATCTGATGGCACAGAAGTCACACCTGCGAACATTGATATCACAGTAACAGAAGTCAATGATTTACCAGTCGCTGGTTCAACGACTTATAGCGTTGATGAAGACAACATCCTGACGTTCACTAACGAGCAGTTGCTTGCCAATAGTTCTGATGTCGAAGGAGATGTTGCTGTCTCTGACGTTTCATACTCAGGAACAGACGGTATCTTTACCGACAATGGCGATGGCACATACAGCTTCGCACCTAATGAAAACTTTAATGGTAATGTTTCTCTTGATGTCACTATTGTGGATGAGCAAGGTGCCAGCGCCAATACCACTGCAGGCGTTGAAGTTATTGCTGTTAATGATGCACCAGTTTCTGGCGACTTAGCCTACTCGGTAGACGAAGATGGGTCGATTACACTGACTCAGGAACAGTTATTGTCTCAAGCGAGTGATGTCGAAGGGGATGACTTGACTGCATCTAACCTGAGTGTAGGTGACAACGCTACGGTTACCGCCAATGATGATGGCTCTTTCACTATCATTCCGGATGCGGACTTCAATGGTGACATTGACTTAAGCTTTGATATAACTGATGGCACTGACACAATCGTGGCCAATGCTGATCTCACTGTGAATCCAGTGAATGACGCAGCGGTTGTGGAAGATGTTGGCTACACCATCCAAGAAGATGGTTCACTGACGTTTACTGATGAGCAACTTCTAGCGGGTGCATCTGACATTGATGGCGACGATTTGTCTGTCGCTGATGTCAGCTACTCGGGCACAGAAGGTGTATTCACTGACAACGGTGACGGCACGTATACCTTCGCACCAAACGAGAACTTCAATGGTGAAGTTGATTTAAGCTTCTCTGTCAGTGATGGCACAACCACCACTGAAGCGAATATTGATGTGATGGTTGAGTCGGTCAATGACATTCCTGTTGCTGGCTCTACCACATACTCAGTCGATGAAGATGGCATTATTACCATCTCAGACGAACAGCTTCTCGCCAACAGCTCTGACATTGAGGGCGAAGTGGCCATTGATGATGTGTCGTACTCAGGCACTGACGGTATCTTCACGGACAACGGCGACGGCACTTACAGCTTCGCACCAAACGAAAACTTCAACGGCAATGTATCGCTTGATGTAACCGTTGTTGATGAAGACGGTGCAACCGCCGATACTACTGCGGGTATTGATGTCATTGCGGTTAATGACGCACCAGTCTCAGGTGACTTAGCTTACTCTGTTGATGAAGATGGTTCGATTACGCTGACGCAAGATCAATTGCTGTCTCAAGCAAGTGATGTCGAAGGTGATGACCTTACTGCAGCGAACTTGTCAGCGGGTGATAACGCGACAGTTACTGCCAACGAAGATGGCTCATTCACCATCACACCAGATGCAGACTTCAATGGCGACATTGACCTAAGCTTCGATATCTCTGATGGCACCGACACTATCCTGGCTAATGCCGACCTTACGGTGAACCCAGTGAACGACGCCGCGGTTGTAGAAGATGTTGGCTACACCATCCAAGAAGATGGTTCACTGACGTTTACTGACGAGCAACTTCTAGCGGGCGCATCGGACATTGACGGTGATGACTTATCCGTTGCAGATGTTTCGTACACAGGCACAGATGGCGTGTTCACCGATAATGGTGACGGCACCTATACTTTTGCTCCGAACGAAAACTTCAACGGTGACGTTGAGCTTAAGTTCTCTGTTAGCGATGGTACAACGACAACAGAGGCCAACATTGATGTCTCGGTCGAATCTGTTAATGACATTCCAGTAGCAGGCGCTACCTCGTACTCAGTGAATGAAGATGGCGTGATCACCATTTCAGATGATCAGTTGCTTGCCAATAGCTCTGATATAGAGGGCGATGTCAGTGTAAACGATGTGTCTTATTCGGGGGCAGACGGTATCTTCACAGATAATGGTGATGGTACCTACAGCTTCGCACCAAATGAGAACTTCAATGGCAACGTTTCATTAGATGTTGTGGTCGTTGATGAAGACGGCGCTACAGCGGATACCACAGCCGGTATCGAAGTTATTGCAGTCAATGATGCGCCTGTATCAGGTGATCTTGCATATAACATCAACGAAGACGGTTCGATCACGTTAACTCAGGAGCAGTTGTTGTCTCAGGCTTCAGATGTGGATGGTGATGATCTCACTGCTGCTAACTTGTCTGCTGGCGATAACGCGACCGTGGTTGATAATGGTGACGGTACCTTTACGGTAACACCAGAGGCCAACTTTAACGGCAACATCGATCTGAGCTTTGATATTTCGGATGGCACAGAAACCATTGTTGCGAATGCCGATCTGTCGGTCAATCCAGTCAACGATCTTCCAACAACATCGGATGTTTACGCCAATGTTGATGAAGATAACACCATTACCATTACTCAAGAGCAATTACTTGCCAATGCGGCTGATATCGAGGGGGATGCACTAACTGCAGACAGCTTGGTAGCAGACAATGCAACCATTGTTGACAATGGCGACGGTACTTTCTCCATCACGCCAAATGAGAACTTTAATGGGTACATCGATGTGGCCTATAGCATCAGTGATGGTGACACTCCAATTGCAGCCAACCTCGGCTTAACAGTTGATCCAGTCAACGACGCACCAATCGTCTCTGCTGATGTCGCCATTACGATTGAGGAAGATGGCTCTTATACCATCACTCAAGAGGAGCTATTGCAGTTCGCTACTGACATCGAAGATGATGACATGACTGCCATCATTGGAGAGCAGGGCGATGATACTACGGTGACAGGTACGGTTCTTGATGCTGAAAGCAGCAACCCCATTTCAGGTGCAGAAGTCACGCTATCCGATGGTGCAGGGAACAGCTACACAACCGTGACTGATGATTCTGGTAACTACTCGGTAAATGGGTCGATTGTAACTGAAGGTACAGTAACCATTGAACAAGAGGGCTCGATTACAACAAGCTTTGTTGTTCCTTCTGGAGAAGAGACCAACGGTGGCGTAACCGCAATATCTGAAGTCCTAGATGATGCAGATATGCGTGTGGTTGTAACTTGGGGTGATGAACCTCGAGATCTTGATAACCATCTATGGTTATATGACCAAGACTCGGGTCAAGAACTCGATCATATTTACTATCAAGATATGAGTTACAACCAGAGCGGTGGAGATCGAGTTACACAAGACGTCGATGACGTGAATGGTAATGGCCCAGAAACCATCACTATTCCAAACTACGAAAGCATGAACATGCACTATTCAGTGCACAACTACAGCGGCCGTAGTTGGGATGTGGACGGCGTAGAAGATGTCCAAGTGCAAGTCTTTGTTGGTGATACACTGATCCAATCCTTCACACCGGATCTGCCAGACAACCCACAAGGTGATCACTGGCATGTGTTTGACATCGTCGATGGCGTGATAGTACCGAGCCAAGATGTCAGCACGGTGACTAACTTTGAGCTACCAACGTCTGAAGAAGCCGCTGCGGCCGACAATGGCATTGATATCTCAGAAGTAGTAGCCGGTGATACTGAAGAAACAGGCTCTGGCGAAGAAACTGACGGTAATGAACCTAGCATCGGTGATATCGCTATTGAAAACGCGCTCATCACTGACAACGGCGATGGTACCTATACCATTACACCGGAAGAAAACTTTAACGGTGAGTTCTCAATTAGCTATAACGTTGACGACGGAAATGGTGGCGTTACCCCAGCGGAACTTGATGTTACGGTGACTGCTGTAAATGACCTGTCTGTCATTTACGACCACGACTACACCATTAATGAAGACGGCTCATTGACCTTTACTGACGAACAGCTACTGGCTGGCGCGACAGACATCGACGGCGATGACCTAACCGTTGAGTCAGTTAACTATGAAGGAGCCGATGGCGTCTTTACTGACAATGGCGATGGTACCTACACCTTCGCACCAAATGAAAACTTCAATGGCAATGTTGATCTTACCTACGACGTAAGTGATGGGACGGATACGGTATCTGCCAATATTGATGTCCAAGTAGTACCAATCAACGATGTTCCAGTAGCCGGTGCGACAAGCTATAGCGTTGATGAAGATGGTAGCATTACAATCAGCGACGCACAGTTGCTAGCCAACAGCTCTGATGTTGAAGGCGATGTCGCTGTCGATACTGTCACCTATACCGGTACTGATGGTGTGTTCACCGACAATGGTGACGGCACCTATACCTTCTCACCAAATGAGAACTTCAACGGGGATGTAAGCCTTAATGTTACTGTTGTCGATGAAGACGGTGCGACAGCGGATACAACGGCTGGTATCGATGTGATCTCAGTGAACGATCTGCCAGTTGCCGGGGCGACGACTTACAGCGTTGACGAAGATAACATCATCACCATTACCAGCGACCAACTTCTTGCGAACAGCTCGGATATAGAGGGTGAGGTGGCTGTAGATGATGTGTCTTACTCTGGTACGGACGGTATCTTCACTGACAACGGTGATGGCACTTACAGCTTCGCACCAAATGAAAACTTTAACGGTAACGTATCTCTTGATGTAACCGTTGTCGATGAAGATGGTGCAACAGCTGATACTACGGCAAGCATTGACGTTATTGCAGTAAACGATGCACCAGTTTCAGGTGACTTAGCTTACTCAGTGGATGAAGATGGTTCGATTACGCTGACTCAAGACCAACTATTGTCACAAGCGTCAGACATAGACGGCGATGATCTAACAGCAGCGAACTTGTCAGCAGGCGATAACGCTACTGTAACAGCGAACGAAGATGGCTCATTCACCATCACACCAGATGCGGACTTCAATGGCGACATTGATCTAAGCTTCGACATCTCAGATGGCACCGACACCATCGTGGCTAATGCCGACCTTACTGTGAACCCAATGAATGACGCAGCAGTCGTGGAAGATGTCGGTTACACCATCCAAGAAGACGGTTCGTTGACCTTCACGGATGAGCAGCTTCTAGCAGGCGCCTCCGATATCGATGGCGATGACTTGTCTGTTGCGGATGTGAGTTACTCAGGTACAGAAGGTGTCTTCACCGACAACGGTGACGGTACGTATACCTTCGCGCCAAACGAGAACTTCAATGGTGACGTCGACCTAAGCTTCTCTGTGAGCGATGGAACAACGACCACAGACGCCAACATTGATGTAACGGTTGAGTCTGTCAACGATATCCCAGTAGCCGGTTCAACGACATACTCAGTCAACGAAGATGGCATCATCACCATCTCGGACGACCAACTACTTGCCAACTCAAGTGATGTCGAAGGCGAGGTGAGTGTTGATGATGTGTCTTACTCAGGCACAGACGGTATCTTCACGGACAATGGTGACGGCACTTACAGTTTCGCTCCTAATGAGAACTTTAATGGTGATGTGTCTCTTGATGTGACTGTCGTAGATGAAGGCGGCGCTACTGCCGATACCACAGCAGGTATCGAGGTTATTGCAGTCAATGACGCACCAGTTTCAGGTGATTTAGCTTACTCAGTTGACGAAGATGGTTCGATTACTCTGACTCAAGACCAACTTCTGTCTCAAGCATCCGATGTAGACGGTGATGACTTAACTGCGGCTAACTTATCAGCAGGTGACAACGCGACGGTGACGGCCAACGAAGACGGCTCATTCACCATCACACCAGATGCAGACTTCAATGGTGACATTGACCTAAGCTTCGACATCTCAGATGGCACTGACACCATCGTGGCTAATGCAGATTTGACTGTAAACCCAGTGAATGACGCAGCAGTCGTGGAAGATGTCGGTTACACCATCCAAGAAGACGGTTCATTGACCTTCACGGATGAGCAGCTTCTAGCAGGCGCCTCCGATATCGATGGCAATGACCTGTCTGTTGCGGATGTTAGCTACTCTGGTACAGAAGGTGTGTTCACCGACAACGGTGACGGTACGTATACCTTCGCACCAAACGAAAACTTCAATGGTGACGTCGACCTAAGCTTCTCAGTGAGCGACGGTACGACTACTACGGAAGCCAACATTGACGTGACCGTTGAGTCTGTCAACGATATCCCAGTAGCCGGTTCAACGACATACTCAGTCAACGAAGATGGCATCATCACCATCTCGGACGACCAACTACTTGCCAACTCAAGTGATGTCGAAGGCGAGGTGAGTGTTGATGATGTGTCTTACTCAGGCACATACGGTATCTTCACGGACAATGGTGACGGCACTTACAGTTTCGCTCCTAATGAGAACTTTAATGGTGATGTGTCACTAGACGTCATTGTCGCTGATGAAGACGGGGCAACTGTAGGTACGACCGCGGGTATTGAAGTTATCGCGATTAATGACGCACCTGTATCGGGCGATCTCGCTTACAGTGTCGATGAAGACGGTTCAATCACTCTGACTCAAGAGCAGTTGCTAGCTCAAGCCGGAGACGTCGATAGTGACGAACTTACTGCATCGAATCTTTCAGCAGGTGACAATGCAACTGTAACAGACAATGGTGATGGCAGCTTTACCATCACGCCAGATGCCAACTTCAACGGAGATATCGATCTGAACTTTGATATCTCTGACGGAACCGAAACGATCGTTGCCAATGCAGATCTTACTGTAAATCCAGTTAACGACCCTGCGACATCGGACCCAGTTGACCTTCAAGGTGTCGAAGATAATGCAATCATCATTTCTCAAGAAGACTTGCTGAAGCATGCTCAAGACATTGATGGCGATGACTTAACCGCCAAAGACCTATCCATCGATGAGTCATTTGGTTCACTGGTTGACAATACCGATGGTACTTGGACCTTCACACCTACAGAAAACTACAACGGCGATGTACCGTTCAACTTTAACGTTGATGATGGTACAGAGCTAACAGCGGTTCAGGGCAATATTGACATCGCTGCTGTTAACGATGAACCTCAGGCACCTTCAATAGAAATGCAGGGAGAAGAAGACCAAGTTATGGTCATCGACCCTGAGTACATCTTGGCACAGGCAAGTGATTTAGATGGTGATGAACTGACACTCGAAAGTATTAGTGTTAAGTCGCCACAGAACGCGCAATTGCAACAGCAGCCAGATGGCATGTATCACCTCGTTACATCGCAAGATTTTAACGGCTTAGTAGAATTAGCTTACGAAATTTCAGATGGCGAAGCGACAGCAGAAGGCTCGCTCAATGTTGATGTCATTCCGGTGAATGATGCACCATTTAACGATGGCAATGCCTTCCTAACCACAAACGAGGATGGGGCATTTACCTTCGATTCATCCGATATGCTTGACCTATTTGGCGATATCGATACTGAAAACTTAGTAATTTCTCGCATTATCATGCCAGATGGAGAAGACGCAGGTGACCTGAATGACAATGGTGATGGTACCTGGACATTTACACCAACGGGTGATTTTGCGGGAACTTCAGGGCTACAAGTTGTCGCTTCCGATGGTGAGTTTGAAACTGCACTCGATGTACCAGTGTTTGTTCGTCCTGTCGCTGACGGTGCGGTTATCACCACGGATCACGAAGGACCATTAGTGTTCTCCGAAGATTCAACGGGTCACTTGGGACTTAACGTTGACCTAATTGATGACTCAGAAATGCTCAGCAACTTGGTCATGACTGGTTTCCCTGTCGGGTTTGAAGTCAGTGATGGTGATAATACTGTTATTATTACTGAGCCTGGACAAATGATCAGTATTACTAATTGGAACATCGATGATCTGCAGTTAACACCACCAGAAGATTACTCAGGAAACTTCTTCGTAACCGTCAGCGCAACGACAGTTGACTATGGTGACGAGCCGTTACCAGAGCCAGAAGGTAGCGAGATTGCTGGCGACTTTGATACAACACTTGGCGAACCAATTATTCTTACTGAAGACGACTTGATTGGCATGGCGCAAAATATCGACGCAAATGATGACGATGCTATCCAAATGGTTCACCTGGTTGATCCTAACCAAGGTACTATGATTGACAATGGTGATGGTACATGGACCTTTAGCCCTGCAGATGGCTTTACAGGTGAGGTTGACTTCGCCTACGTAGTTGAGCGTGATGGCATCCTTCATGATGAACAAAGCACTATTGGTGTTCACGAAAACGAAGGACAAATCACCGATGGCCCACAAATCGAGTCTATTGCTTCTGCGACCGTTGAGGAAAGTGAACCACTTAACTTTACCGATAGCGACATGTTGGGTACTTTAAGCTCTGAAACGGGTGAAATGAGCATTGAATCAGTCACACTGCTTGAAGGCGAAGGTCTCATTGAGTCTGACGGGCAGGGTGGTTATCAATTCACACCGGCTGAAGGCTATACGGGTAGTGCCCAAATTGGCTTCGTAGCTAGCGACGGCGATAACTCTGTTGAAAGTCACTTCAATATCACGGTTGATGAACAAACATCTGGAGCAGTTGAACCATTAGCTCAATCCGACGATGGCTCAATCGGCATCAGCGGCGAACAGGTTCTTCAAAACCTTGATGTAGCAGACGATGCAAGTTTGTCTGAACTCAACTACGCAGGTGATGAAGGTGCATTAGTGCCGTCCGGTGATGACCAATGGACATTCTGGCCAGATCCAGAGTTTGGTGGTGACATTCCATTGGAAGCGACTGTTCAATCTGGAGGCGAAGAGCAAACGTTGGAGACAACAATGAACGTTGAGACTGCGCCAGAAGCAACATCAGTATCAAGTTCAGAGCCAGAAACCGCTGCAGCAGATACTGAAACAGTGCAAGAAACCGTAGAAGCGACAGCGGCCGATGAGACTGACACTGAAGGTGCAGATGTTACCGCAGCACCAGGCACAGATGTGAACTTGTCGATCCCTGATGAAGTAACCTCAGTTGAAGGTGTAGAACAGGTTGAGCTCTCTGGTATTCCAGAAGGCGCATCAGTTAGCGGTGCACTTGATAATGGTGACGGCACTTACACAGTATCGGGCGATTTATCACAACCTGTGACAATGGCTCTTGGTGATACCTTTGAAGGTGAGGCGTCAATATCGTTCCAAGGTGTTGATGAACTTGATACACCAATTGAAGGAGCAACAGCAACTACAACGATTGAAGTTGATGATCAATATGCGATGCAAGCGAGTAGCCAAGCTCCAACAGACACTTCAGGTCTACAAGATGCAGGTGGCAGCGGCGATTGGACATCCGGCGACAATACCGATACTGGTGTCGACTTTACTGATGATTCCGGAAGCTTCGGTCACGACGACCAATCATCGGGAGGAAGTCAGCACGATATCGACGATAACAACTTCTAGTCACTAACGCGTGGACTAGAATCTTCAAAGCCCGTGCTAGAAAACAAGCACGGGCTTTTTGTATCTAATAATCACATTACTAATCTGTGATTAAGTAATGTGATTATTAGGTATTTTATGGTAAATCCACATTATCGTTAAATACGGTACATCTGATGAAGGTAGAGCAGCTTTACATAGAAGAATTCAAGCTCACGTATATGTAATTTAACATAAGATAGATAATACGCACTGCGATTGTAAGAGCAATATAGTAATGTCCGGTTTGAGCAACTTTAAAATGTCCTCCTAAGCTTTAATCATCGTTGGCTTATGAGGACCTAAACTGATGTTAATTGCTATGAGTGATCACGAGATTAATCGATTCAAAGTCCTGACTGATGTGCGAGAAAAACGCTTACGACAAATCGATGCTGCTGATATTTTGAATATCTCTACTCGACATGTCAGACGCTTACTAAACCAACTGGCAACTTATGGTGCTCAGAGCTTGGCACATGCAGCTCGAGGCCGTCCAAGCAACCACCGTTATGATGATCGTCTTCGAGCTGCAGTATTAAGGATCGTGCGTGAGCAATACTTCGACTTTTCACCAACATTTGCGCTAGAAAAACTCTCAGAAGATCATAACCTCACGGTTTCTAAAGAGACGCTCCGTCAATGGATGATTGCTGATGGTCTATGGACTCCACACTCTAAGCGCAAGCCAAAAGTCTATCAACCCGCTATCGCAGAGATTGCCTTGGCGAACTCATTCAAATTGATGGTTCGCACCATGACTGGTTCGAAGGACGCAGCGACAAATGCTGCCTATTGGTTTTCATCGATGATGCGACGGGTCGCTTGATGAACTTAAGGTTCAGTGAAACCGAGTCAGCGTTTGATTACATGAAAGCGACCCGTGAATATGTAGACGAACACGGTAAGCCAGTGGCATTCTACAGTGATAAGCACTCGATATTTCGAGTCAATCAAGAAAAACACAAGCAAGTTGGCCAGACGCAATATTGCCGAGTATTGAATTAACTTGGAATTGAACTGATCTGCGCCAACAGTTCTCAGGCTAAAGGTCGTGTAGAACGAGCCAACCTGACACTGCAAAACCGCCTGGTAAAAGAGATGCGCTTACAGGGCATCAACACCATCGAAGACGCCAATGCTTGGCTTCCCTACTTCATCGCCGACTTCAACCGCCGTTTTGCCAAACCCGCAAAACTTCCCAAAGACATGCACCGAAAAGTGCGCGAATCAAAGCAGGAGCTGGACGATATCTTCAGTTGGCAAGAAACCCGTAAGCTCTCAAAATCGCTCACATTTCAATATGATAAAGTGGTTTATCTTATTGAACCAACGGAAGAAAATAGCCGGTTGGTACACGAAAACGTGAAGATCTTAGATTACCCAAATGGCGAGATTGCCATTGCTTATGGTCATCGAAAACTCAACTTCAAAACCTTCGACAAGCTAGAACAAGTTCAGCAAACCCAAATCGTAGACAACAAGCGCCTCGGTCAAGTCTTGAAGTTTGCCCAGCAAAAACAAGAGGAATTTGAAGCACAGCAACGACGCTCTCGAAGCAAAAGCGCCCCGAAACGACGAGCCCAACAACGGGCACTGAAAGAGCAACTTCGAGCCATCAACCCTATACTCACAGAGCCTGACACATTTAAAGCTTCAAACAGTAAAACCTAACCGCCCTTCACTATCATTCGCTAACAAGGACATTTTAATCTGGGAGAAAAACAGGACATTTTAAACTTGAATTAACATGGATATAGGTTCTACAGAGCCGAATCCGACCAAGCCAACGCTCGCTAACGCCATGGAAAATCGCGAGATTCCAAGGCTCTCAAACTTTTTTGCTATGTTCGCCCAAGCCTGTTGGCCTTAAATCATTACTATGAGCCATTGATTACCACATCCACTGTACATTATGCACTGTTCGGCAATTTGCGACTTTTGCCGTCGTAATTCGTCGGGAGTTTTTCGGTTCACTTAAACCGTTTCATACTTTATGGCTTCGTTAACAAAACGCGGCTTTTCTTGGCTCACGCTAAGCGCTTTACTGATAGCACGGCACCGCTATTGATACGAGTCCTGAAAAACTGCTGATTGTGAATCACTAGTCTATCTACCCAGTGGCTCCCTTTAATAACGGCTGTCTTTGGTGCGACTAATACAAACCTAAACAACCACACCTCTGTCTAAGTACCTATGTCTATGCACGTTATCGTTCCCTCATAGACTGATGCTCGAATGTAGATAAAAAGCTCTTTACTCACGTATATCCCACAGCTAATGAATCAGATTATTACTAGCCCAAATAAACAAACAGCAATTGAAAAGCGAATTCAATACAAAGGCATTAACCATCAAAATACAACATATAGACCCACTATATAGGCGCCACCCAAACAATTTACCACCAACATAATCAAATCAAAACTTATGAATTAGCCAATATAGGTTTGCATTATATATATTTACGAGACGACGTCGTATAACCAACGAAAGAATTACGATGAATATTAGAAACCACCAACACAAACCCTTTAAATACGGGGATTTATCACCTATAAAGCATGCGTATATGAAACAAACATAAGATAAGGCAACCTATCACTAGCGTAAATTGCATAGAAATAACCATTCACTAGATAAACTCTAAATTATATTTAGAAATTTTTATTAAGTTTATTTCACCCTGCTCTTTACAAAACCATCCAAATATTCAATTCTAGATTCAACGCAAAGACACAGTGTCTTAAAAATAATGATTAGATATTAGAAAAGGAGATTTCTATGTCACTTCCAATTGAATGGTTCAAAAACAGCTACGTTCGTATCCAAAACTGGGATGTAGAGGGTCTATCTTTAATAGAAGCAGAATCGGCGCTAGGGACTTACCTAACGGATAACAACCCTGTATCGTTAGAAATGGCGGACTATATTGCAGAGAACTGGACATGTAGAAGGATCCAAATGCTCGATTCTGAATCGCGTAGAACGTTAATGAAAATTTGGGACGAGCGAGAAATTGCGGCCAAAGCTTAATTATTAGCTATCAAATCCGTTAGTTATAGTGCATTAGATTACGATATAAAAGGGCAGAAATACCCTTTTATATCGATACTTAACGGCTCTTTTTCTTGCCTTTAGATTTGAAGCTTTGATGAGGAAAAATGTTTCGTATTCTTTGCTGTATGCTCTTAGAAATTGTCTTGCTAAACTTGAGCTTCATACCGCTACGGGTTTGGTATACCTTAAGGTCTCCCGTCGTTTTATCTCGTTCTACAATATCTTTAAGATTGTGTTTAAACGTTGGTGGCAAATGGCCTTTAGTTTTAGTGATTGCACCTTCTTTCATTTGCACAACTAAAGAAGGTCGATCAATGGCGACTAGCCAAAATACAACGATCGCCCCAAGCAATACGACATACAACATAGCGACTACCTCCCTTCGTCACCTAATAGCTTACTTAAGTCCTCTTTCAAACTGCTTACTTTCTGCGTGGCTTTCTCGCTCCGAGACGCTTCACTTAACAAATACTCGATGGCTTCAGAGAGCGTACAACCGAGATCGCTTGCGCGATGAGATAATTTTTCCCAAACGCGAAAGTCCAAATCAATGGACTTCTTTTTGGTGTGAATTTGCTCGGCATTGTAATGGCGCTTACGCTTAGCCCTAATCGCTTGTTTAAGCTTATTGTCGAGCTCAACTGACATATGTTCATCGATCCACTCAATAACCAGAGTAGGTTCATGCTCTAGCTGCTTTAGCTTTGATACTGCCTGTTCGATCTCACTGGCATCAATGTAACGCGTAATATTATCGCCTTCACGCCACTTCTTTGTTAAATACTGCCACTTCCAACCACATTCTAAGTTTTCAAGTTGTTGGTATTTCATTGGTTTGCATCCCTACTCTGTTTACAGTGACAGCGTAACCCAAGATTCCAAACTTCTCAATAACAATGCTCAGTTAATGGGATTTTGCTCGCTATATGAACAGTTGAAAAGCTAACGTTGAGTGGCGATTCATTGTATACTTCGTGCAAATTAAACTTAAGTTACGACCCAATGAATCAAGTCCCTTGGCAACAAGTCTGCCCCCTTTACAACGATTTCGCCGATCTACTCGATAACGCACCTACTCTCGCCCCATTAGACGCTATTGAGCTGCAGCCTCGCCTTAAAGCCGCACTGTCGTTTTTCGTCTCTGATGCGTGTCCTTCAAAAGTACTGATCATTAAAGATGGCGACAACTTGTTTCATCGACAGCTCGTCAGCGATCATATTGAAGCACTAGGTCACAAAACTGTCGTCAGTAAAGATGCTGACCCAAGCTTGTTGTTTGACCGATACCAAACATCGCAAAACGAACCTGTTGTTGCTCAAGGTCTAGTATCACAAGCTAATGGTGGTTTTCTCATTTCATCGACGCAAACTGCACTAGCAAGTCTTGGTGTTTGGACAAATTTGAAAGCGTTATTGCAAGGTGCAAAACTCAATGGTGTATCGGTTGACACCAAAACTGCCGCGCTAACACCACCTAGTTTTTCATCAAACTTTAAGCTTATCGTTATTGGTGATCGAGAACAGTTGTCAGATCTAGACTTTATCGACAGTGACTTTCGATCCGGCTTTATGCAGTACACTGAAATAGAGAACGATTTGAAAGTGACGCCTGCAACAGCCAAGCAATATTTATCGTTTGTAAACTCGATGATGTCGCAATTTCTATCAGATAAGCAACTTGATCGTTCGGGCTACTTAAAGCTGCTTCAAGCCGGCGCGCGCGAAACAGAAGACAAACAATACTGGCCACTTTCGGTTGATTGGCATAAAGCTATGCTTTGTGAAGCATCATCGTACAGTCACAATTCAACGATATCTTCTGAACATATAGAAGCGGCAATCGAGGCGAAGCGTAACCGCGAGTCTTATCTGCCGGAACGGGCTATCGATGATATCTTGGAAGGCCAAGTCGTCATTGAAACTCAAGGAAAACAAGTTGGTCAAGTAAACGGTTTAACGGTCATTGATATTCCAGGACACCCTATCAGTTATGGTGAGCCTGCTCGTATCTCGTGTGTGGTGCACTTTGGTGACGGCGATGTATCAGACGTCGAGCGAAAAGTTGACCTCGGTGGCAACATTCACGCCAAAGGCATGATGATCATGCAAGCATTTGTGTCTTCCGAACTCGACCTCGATGCCCCACTACCATATTCCGCGTCTATTGTGTTTGAGCAGTCTTATTGTGAAGTCGACGGTGATAGCGCTTCATTAGCAGAGTTATGTTCTTTAGTGAGTGCGCTATCTGGCTATCCAATTGACCAACAAATTGCGGTTACAGGTGCTGTCGACCAATTTGGCCGCGTTCAAGCTGTAGGTGGTTTAAATGAGAAAGTGGAAGGCTTCTATAACGTATGTAAACACCAAGGTTTAACAGGCAAGCAAGGCGTCATTTTGCCTAAAACCAATGTTCAGCACCTGGCATTGAATAAAGAGCTCGTTGAAAGCATCAAAAATGAAGAATTTCACATTTGGTCTGTGACTCACGTAGACGAAGTGATTCCGCTTCTATTGGGTCAACCTTTCAAAAGTGACACCGAAGATAGTGTGATCGGCAAGATTGCCGAACGTATTGAAAACTTTGAAAAACATGAAATACCAGAGTCATTTGTGACACGGATTAAAAACTGGTTTGTCTAGTCGTGGTCGGACTTGTCTAGCGTACACCTGTTCACTAAGATGGCCTAACGCAAATTTGGAGTAATAAATAATGCAAAACAGACGTGAATCTTATAGCCGTGAAGACCTTCTAGCCTCTAGTCGCGGAGAACTATTTGGCGAGGGCTACCCTCAACTTCCAGCACCAAACATGCTGATGATGGACCGCGTAGCAAAAATGTCCGAAACTGAAGGTGACTTTGGCAAAGGTTTGATCGTTGCTGAACTGGATATTACTCCTGATCTATGGTTCTTCGACTGCCACTTTATCGGTGACCCAGTAATGCCAGGTTGTCTTGGTTTGGATGCTATGTGGCAGCTTGTTGGTTTCTACCTTGGCTGGATTGGTGGTGAAGGCAAAGGTCGTGCACTAGGTGTAGGTGAGCTGAAGTTTACCGGTCAAGTACTACCTACTGCTAAGAAAGTAACCTACGAACTTCACATGAAGCGTGTTGTAAACCGCAAGCTAGTTATGGGCATTGCTGATGGTCGCGTATTGGTAGATGGTAAAGAGATCTACGTAGCGAAAGATCTTAAAGTAGGTCTATTTAAAGACACCTCTGCTTTCTAAGCTATTTTGTAAATAAACGACTTTCCGGAGTCGTTTATTTTTAGCATATAAATTTAGTTATAGTGCACTAGGTGCGCATTATAAAGGCCTCTCTTGAGGCCTTTGTTACTTCAATTTCGCTCCCGACTACTTGAAGAGTCCTGATTGTTTATCATCTCTCGCGTCACGCCAACCGCCAAGCCAATAAGACTTTGCATCCATTTGTTGATAGGGACAGGCTTCCATCGATCGCCCATTCAATCCAGCTTTGTAACCCTGTGATTGAGCTCGTTCTAGACGATCACGCTTTTGTCTCTTCATAGTACGGTCCTCGCTATACAAAATCGGTTTCCCGACTTTCTATCATTAAAGATTTATGGAGCTTTTGTGACTCCTCTTTAATAATTGCTCATTTTTGGCCCGATCTCAAGACACAAAAAATCCCAGTTTCACTATTGTGAAGCTGGGATTTTTGTCACTTGTGACTACTTGTTACGGCGTAACCCAAAGAATCCAAGCATAATCAAAGCCATCCAGCCGAGGCTACCACCACTACGTTTAACTGGTGGTGCTTCAACGCTACGTGTTTGAATAGCTCGATCATCTGCATTTGCGATCGGGATCAACTTAACTGCGACGAGTTTCTCTTTCTTTTGGCCGTTGCCACAATAGGAGTTATGACTGGTGGTGTCATAGCCGCCATCACATTTAAGCGCGGTTGCCGCTATAACGCCATCGTCGTTGATATCAGCTGCATCAACAATACGGTATTGGTTATTTTGCGTATTGTAGCTACCGCCATTGGTTAGATCGTCCAGTAGCCATGGTTTGCCCTGGAAAACCGCCAAACGCTCAGCATCCGTTCCGGTAGTGTTATAAGGGTAAATAAAGCCGCGTTGGCGTCGTTTTTTACCAAAATACTCTGTTGATTGCTCAGCATCAACTGCACCAACAATTTCGTTGTAGTTGTTAATTGCACCAGGCTCACCACCTACACCACGGAAGAAGATACCGCTGTTGCCATTAAGTTCGTCAAAATAACGCGCAGATGGTGTAGAGAAACTGCCATTCGCATCATTGTTTAGGCTCACTTGACCCAAGAACATACGGTTTGCCGCCGCACCATTTTCTCGCTTATCACCGCGTCGCTTAGACGCACCCAAGAACACGAGGTTTTTGTTGATGTCAGTCGCGTATGAGTTGCTATAAATAAAGTCATCACCTGACTTGATTCGGGCGTTCTCTACAGTCACTGGAGACCACTGGCGTGATGTGTCGATCGCACTTGGATCAAATGTCGTTGAAGGAACAAATACCGTTGCTTGAAGGAAACTATTTGAGCCATCACCGGTTGTGTTGAGACCCACAAGGAATGGTTTTCCATTGCGCGGGTTATCCGAAGCGCTATCTTGCGCAGCAATAACAGCACCACGAGCACTGCCCTGTGACGCTTTTTTATCGTTGTTGGTTGGTACACCATTTTGCCAATCAGACACGATTGAAGCGCCCGCTACAAAATTGGTTGAGTCCCATACAGCAGTTTTAGTCGCAAAAGCAAAATTCTGGCAATCAGATCGCGATGCCGGATCTTCGATCAAGCAATTATTCAGGTCACCATTCCAGTTCTTATTATCGTCGTTGTAGTCAAACGGAGCGACAGCAGCACTGCCTACGATGTACTCTTTGCCACCATAATTGAAACTGCTCCAACCCATAGTGCGACCCATTTGGTTGGTAATTCGCTGATCGCTGTTTGGTGACTCTACCAAGAATGGCAGCAACATTTCCGTAGTATCGCCATTCTGCACAAAACCACGATGACGGTAAGCCGTTGCTAAGTTGCCTTTCGCACCATCAGAAGCATTGATACGGTAGTAACCCGAGCTGGTGTTACCAATAGCCATACCTTGATCAGACGTCAGGCTATTGATAACGACGTTTTCTGAGTTGGTATCTGGTGTCGCTACACCGCCCGGTTTATAGTCTGAAGTTGGCGTTACGCCCATTCGCGTAGCAGTAGATGCTTGATCCGGATTAGACGCTGGCGTGGTTTCACTAAAGCCATGAGCATTAGAGAAGTAGTTGTCTTCACCGGCAATATTGTTCCAGCCCGTTTGCGACGAGTTATAAAACGCGTCACGCTCACGTAGAAGACCGCCAACATCGCTAAAGCTGTACCACATTTTATCAGTCCAACCTGGATCACAGGTTTGATAACCTAATTCAGAACGGCAATAATCGCGGTTACGGTTCCAGTCGGTATAGAAGAATGACGAATCGTAGTTAAATGGGATCTCTTGACGATACGAATGGCCTTCAGAACCATTTCGAGAATCACCATACAAACGATACTCGCTACATGTTGTCCCTTCGGCAAAACACCCCATTGGGTTGCTCGCATCAGCCTTTTCTATCGCACTACCATAAAACTCAGTGACCACACTTCCGTTGGCTTCAACAAATACACCGGTAGACTTGATACTTCCAGTAGGATCGACCTCAACCACTTTATATAAAGCAGCATGGCTCGATGTCGCTGCAAGTACACTTGCAGCAATCAATGAAAACTTAAAATTATTACGACTCATCAAAACTAACTTTCCTGTTGCATTGCTTCTAGCTCTTCCCATCGCTCAAAAGCAACGTCTAGCTCCTGCTCTTTTGCAGCTAAACTATCTAAAATGGGTTGTGTCTCTTCTACTGGCTTGGCGAAAAACGTAGGGTCATTCACCATTTCCTGTAGTTGTTCAATCTCTTGCTCCAGTTGCTCCAACAGAGCTGGTAGCGCTTCTAATTCCCTCTGTAGCTTATAGGACAGCTTCTTAGGTTTAGAGTTCACTGCTTGTGTCTTGTTATTTTGTTCAACTGGCTGTTTTTTATTCTCTTTTACTGGCTCGTACGCTTTACGTGCGTCCAACACCTGCTGTCTCTGCTGCTGAGCATCATGATAACCACCAACGAACTCTTCGATAACCCCATTTCCTTCAAAAATCCAGCTAGCGGTCACAGTATTATCAACAAACTGACGGTCATGGCTCACTAAAAGCAGTGTGCCTTGATAATTTCCTAGTAACTCTTCTAATAATTCTAAGGTTTCAATGTCCAAATCGTTGGTTGGTTCATCGAGTACCAGTAGGTTATTAGACTTCAGGAAAATACGAGCCAACAACAAGCGGTTCTTCTCACCACCCGACAGTGCTTTCACTGGGGTTCTCGCGCGTTTTGGTGCAAACAAAAAGTCTTGAAGATAACTTAGCGCATGACGCTCACGTCCGCCAACCATCACTTCCTGTTTACCATCGGCAAGGTTATCAATAACGCTCTTTTCTGGATCTAATGCTTCGCGGTACTGGTCAAAATAAGCGACTTCAAGCTTGGTACCACACTTAAGCTTACCTGACGTAGGTGTAAGCTCATCGAGTAACAGCTTGATCAACGTACTCTTACCACATCCGTTAGGACCAATTAGCGCAATACGATCACCACGTTGGATATTGAAAGAAAAGTTATTGATGATGGTTTTGCCTTCAATCTCGTAGTTCAGATTGTCAGCTTCAAACACAATCTTGCCAGAACGCGCGGTGTCGTCGAGCTTGAGGTTCACTTTGCCTTGAACGTCTCTGCGGCCTTTACGTTCGTCTCGAAGTTTTTTCAGCGCACGGACACGACCTTCGTTGCGAGTTCTTCGTGCTTTGATGCCCTGTCTTATCCAAACTTCTTCTTGCGCGAGCTTTTTGTCGAACTCTGCATTTTGCATTTCTTCAACACGTAGCGCCTCTTCTTTTTCGACTAGGTATTTTTCGTAGTCGCCAGGGAAAGAGACAAGTTGGCCTCGATCTAGATCGACAATGCGTGTCGCCATAGAGCGAATAAAAGCGCGGTCGTGAGAAATAAAGATGATAGAACCACGGAAGTCTTTTAAGAACGTCTCCAACCACTCAATGGTTGTCACATCCAAATGGTTGGTTGGCTCATCGAGTAATAAGACATCAGGATCGCACACCAGCGCTCTAGCTAATGCCGCTTTGCGCTGCCAACCACCAGACAAATCGCTAAGTAGCGTAGCACCGTCAAGCTTGAGCGCACCAAGAATGTTCTTAATGCGGTCTTCAAAACGCCATGCGCCGGAAACTTCGAGGTTTTCTTGAACTTTGGCTAAGCGATTAATATGAGATTCACTTGGGTCTTGAGCCACCAGCTCAAGTAAAGCGTGATATTGCTTTAGCTGCTCACCGATCTCTGCCAAGCCTTCAGCGACATAGTCTTCGACCGTTCCAGCTTGGTCGCGAGGAGGATCTTGTTCTAGACGAGATACTACAACATCTTGAGTAATTTGCAGTTTGCCATCATCCATAATGATGTCGCCTGCCAATACTTTCATTAACGTTGACTTGCCAGCACCGTTTCGACCAACCAGACACACGCGTTCGTTCTCTTGAAGCGCAAAGTCCGTCTTATCTAGAAGCGGATGATCACCAAATGCAAGTTGTCCATTATGGATGGTAAGTAATGCCATTGACTGTTAACCATTGTTGAAGTTGTAAGATATCGAAGGGCCAGTTGATCTCAGATTCATCCACTTTGACTACTGGAATAGTGACGCCGTAACGAGAAAACAGCTCATCGTCGAAAGCAATATCGACAATCTCTACCTGTTCCCCAAGCCCTACTTGTTTGATTAGCTCAAGGGCCATCTCACAGAGATGGCAACCTTCAGAGCTGTATAATGTCAGTTCCTTTGTCATGTTCCGTCTTAACTTTTGTGAGAGATAACCCAGCAGTTATGAATATGCTTGTTACGAGCAAAGTCGAGGGGCAAGGTCTTATCAGAAATGTTTTTCGCAGTTAAGCCGATCTCTTCCAACGCTTCCAAATCCATTTTGAAGTGGCGTTTGTTGTTTGAGAATACGATAGTACCTTCTGCACTTAGTAGACGTTTCAAATCACGCATTAAAGTGACATGGTCACGTTGCACGTCGAACGATTGCTCCATACGCTTAGAATTTGAAAACGTAGGAGGATCGATAAAGATAAGGTCGTAACTGCCGTTTGCTTTCGCAAGCCATTGTAAGCAATCTGCTTGAATGTATTGGTGCTGACGACCTACTTGACCATTCAGCTTCATGTTCTCTTTCGCCCACTCTAAGTATGTATTAGACATATCAACCGTGGTCGTAGACTTTGCTCCACCAAGCGCAGCATGAACAGTCGCAGAACCTGTGTATGCAAACAGGTTCAAGAAATCTCTGCCTTGCGCCAATTCACCCAGTTTACGACGAGTGATTTTATGATCGAGGAACAGGCCAGTATCTAGGTAGTCATGCAAGTTTACGATCAACTGCGCACCGTACTCATGAACTTTCATGGTTGACGACTTTTGAGCAAGCTTGTTGTATTGTGAGCTGCCTTTCTTCTTCTCGCGAGTTTTCAAAACAACGTTGTTGGTGTCAACACCAGTTACTTTAATCGAAGCACGGATAATATCTGTCAGGCGACGCTTTGCTGTCTCTTCTGGAATACTCTTCGGCGCCGCGTATTCTTGAATAACCAAAGAATCTTGATAAACATCAACCGCAACGTTGTACTCTGGTAAATCAGCATCGTAAATACGGTAGCAGTCTAATCCTTCTTTCTTAGCCCACTTGCCGATTTTGGCCATATTCTTTTTCAGACGGTTTGAGAAATCTGGTGCAATCACTTGAAGGTCATTATTGCCAGCAATCTGCTCTGCACTGCGCGCTGAAATCGAGTAATTTTTTTGGTGACACTGTAACGCACCGTTATTCAACTTAAATTGCTTATCAGCACGCATGCGTAAGCAACTTAGTAAGTCATCTGAACTTGAGAAAATCGATGCCTGGCAGCCACCGAACTCGGTTTTAAGCTGATTACCAAATTCAGTATACAGTGCAATCAAACCTGGCTCGGTGCCTAGTCGCTCACCATAAGGTGGGTTACAAACAATCACGCCCTCACCAAACTCTGCTGGCTTAGTCACTTTGCTAGCATCGCCAAGCTCAAAGGTAATTAAATCTTCAACGCCGGCACGCTTAGCATTCTCTTTTGCTGTGCGAAGGACTCTAGGGTCGTTGTCGAAGCCCCAAAACCTGCTGTCAGTCTTTTTGACACCGCGACGAGCTTGTACATTCGCTTCCGATTTCACTTCTGCCCAAACTTCTGGCTCGAAGTCTTCTAGGGCTTCAAAACACCAAGTCTTACGTTTGACGCCTGGTGCCATATTCGCAGCAAGCATAGCTGTTTCAATCAACAACGTACCCGAACCACACATCGGATCAAGCATGTTCTTACCTTGCTCCCACCCACTTCTAGCAACAATAGCAGCTGCGAGTGTTTCTCGAAGAGGAGCACGACCAGATTCAGTACGATAGCCGCGTTGATGCAAGCCAGAGCCCACCATATCCAGACCAATCAGAGCCTTATCACGATGCAAACGCACATGCACACGTACATCGGCTCCATCTTTACTGATGTTTGGTCTTGGTAAGTTCTTCTTATTAAAGCAATCCACTACCGCGTCTTTCACTTTCATTGCGCCATATTGGCTATTACGGATCTCTCGGTTCGTACCGTTGAAATCAACAATGAATTTCTTCGTGCTGTGGAAGTGGTTAACCCAGTTGATGGACGAAGCAGCCAGATAAAGGTCCATATCATCTTGGCAAGTGAATTCCGACAGTACTTTAACAAAGCGAGAAGCATAGCGGCTCCACAAACAAGCGCGATAAATCTGCTCATTAGTCGCTTTAAATTTCACCCCTGCTTGAACAGGCTTTACAGAAGTTAAGCCCATTTGTTCAAGCTCTTGAGCGAGAAGGTTTTCAAGTCCGTTAGAAGTGACGGCAAGATATTGGTTCATAGTGTTCATCTGGCTGTGAAAAATGGTGTTGATTATACCTGACATTACTGCCTGTCACTAAACAAACCTTCAATAACCCGCGTTCAAAGTGTTTGTTCGCACAAGGTTTAACCGGTGTAAGCGCCTAACACATACCGGCACCCTACATTAGCTTGTACTTAATTAACTCTCCATAAACCAACGGCTTTCGCGATAGTGAATACTTATTCGCAGCTAGATTGGTATATACCAACAGCCACTTTTCCGTGTAATTTAGTTACAGAAAGTACCTAAATGGGGAACTCATTAGTTAATTAGCCCCTATTAAGGGAAATAAAAACGTCACTTTTAGTGGTAAAAAAAAGCGAAATATTTGCTCTGCAACAAGATAGATACGGCAAAACATCGCCGCTTGGATGGTTAAAGAGCTCGCTTGAGGAGTAAAACTGAAGGGGACTTGTAGGTTTTTGGTAAATAGCAGACAAAAAAAATCGGCCAACCAGGCCGATAAATTCTACGAGAAATGAAGGAAACACATATTATTGTTGTTTAAAGCTGCCACTGCTTTTTCTTATAAGGCGCGTTAACGCGCTCTAAGTGCCCCGCTCTAACCTACAAGAGCGATAGGCTGGTTTAATGCGATAAACTGCTGTGCACACGTCATACGGTCGTGCATCACTTTAATGCTTTGGCCAAACGTGACTTGCTTGCTGGCTGTCAAACTGAATGACTCTAAGTCGACTAACGCACACAAACTGGCACTCTCTCCCACTTCCAGAACGATGAAGAAACCTTCTGAATTTGAGTTTACCAATCGAACCAGTTCCCCTTCCTCTGGCTGATAAGAGCCATCTTGGTGGTCGAAGAACCAGCTTTTTGGTTGTACGGGTTTATGAAAGCGCTTGGCTGCCACGCAATACAGCGTTAGTTCAGCCTGTCTAGGCTCTGAGAGCTCAAGTACACTAATTTGGTCTTTAAAGGTTTGAAACGCGGATGCGTCATCGACAGTGAAGTTGTTCTGACCCATCGCGCAGTCGACAAGGAGTTTACGGGAAAGATTGGTTTTAAAAACCATATCGTCTCCCAAGTCCAGCATAAGAGAGTTCTCACTCTCATCCATATACCAGATCCATGTATCGCTGGGTTTAAGCATCGTTCCGTCTCTATATTTAAAGAATAATCAGACTGTTAGGTAAAACGCTTAATTACCTGTTGGTCAGTTGTTACTAATTCTAAAAACGAATAAACAAAAAAAAAAGGGGAAAACTAATTTCCCCTTTCTCGATTAAAACCTAGTCACTTTGGTAGATGAAAGCGTTTATAGATTCTTAACGATGTCTTTAACAAGTTTTGGACCGTGGTAAATAAAGCCAGAGTATACTTGCACCAGCGAAGCACCGGCCATCAGTTTCTCTTTTGCAGACACGTACGAGTCAATACCACCAACACCAATGATTGGAAGCTTACCATCAAGGTTTTTCGCTAGAAGGCGCACTACTTCTGTACTGCGAGACTGTACTGGACGGCCGCTCAAGCCACCAGCCTCATTGGCGTGCTTCATACCTTCTACGACAGAGCGATCCAATGTTGTATTGGTGGCGATCACACCGTCAATTTGGTTCTTGATCAATGAATCGCAGATTTGGCTAATCTCGTCATCACTTAGATCCGGCGCGATCTTCAGTGCAAGAGGTACATATTTACCATGCTTTTCAGCCAGTTCTGACTGTTTTGTTTTCAGCTCAGCAAGGAGTTCATCCAGTGCTTCACCGTATTGCAAACTACGAAGTCCAGGAGTGTTAGGAGATGAGATATTTACAGCAATGTAGCCCGCGTGCTCGTAAACCTTCTCCATACAGATAATATAGTCTTCAGCACCCTTCTCGATTGGCGTATCTTTATTTTTACCAATGTTGATACCGATGATTCCGTCATATTTTGCTTTCTTAACGTTCTCTACCAGATTATCAACGCCCAAGTTATTGAAACCCATTCGGTTGATAATGCCTTCAGCTTCTACCAAGCGGAACAGGCGTGGTTTGTCATTACCTGACTGTGGGCGTGGTGTTACCGTACCAACTTCAACAAAACCAAAGCCCATAGCGCCGAATGCTTCGATACATTCGCCGTTTTTGTCTAAGCCTGCAGCTAGACCCACAGGGTTTTTAAACGTCAAACCCATGCATTCTACTGGTCGATTTGGTAATTGTTGGCGATAAGCGAGATCAAGTGGTGTGCCGGTGAAGCGCTTGAAGTTTTGAATAGCGAGATCGTGAGCCTTTTCGGCATCAAGTTGGAAAAAGCCAGTTCTGGCAAGACGGTAAAGCATTGTGCCTCCGATAGAAAACCCGTGTAAACGGGGCGGTATTATTTACTGATTCGCCTAAACATGCAATCAAGATTTGTCTTTATCGAAAAAAAGCAAACGTTTCGCATAAGATTCAATCAAATTTACGTTACACCGTCACCAAATTTGATGCTCGATACAAAAAAGCGCCCCTAAGAGCGCTTATCTTTTGATATCAGGCAGTTAACCTATAGATTATTTGCACAGTTCAGGTTCAACAAACTGAGTTCGCGCAGTGCTACCGAGAACTTAGCGAACTCGTGTACATTCCCCACTTTGAACTCATTGAGAATATTTTCCCAACGTTGAAGGCTATGTGTATTGGTATCCATCCAGTTATCAAGTGACAGTATCACGTCTTCTGAATCTCCCCCACAACCACATCGCAATACTTGAGCAGTCAACAAACGCTGCTGCCAATCAAGATCTTCTCGGAATGCCGCTCTTGCCAATGCTTGCCAGTTATTATCAACTGCTTGGCCGTTGATTTGATTCAAGAACCAATGCAGTGATAATCGATCACCTAAGTGGAAGTAAAGTTTCGACGCTCGTTCAACGTCAAAGCTCGCTTCAGCTGCAATTTCAGCGATATCTACTGCAGAAAGTAAGCTAGATAAACGCGACACATAGTTCGCAAGTTCGCTACCTACCCCTTGCTCAACCCATACTTGCGCTAATTCATGATGCTCTTCAACTTCTTCGGCCACCAAACATTTCTCAAGAGTTTGCTCAACCTTAATAACGTCTTCACGATAACGGGCAACCAACTCTTCTACCGACTGCTTACCCGGACGGTTACGCAGAATCCAGCGAGCCAATCTACGCAGCGTTCTGCGAACAATAAACAACAATTCATACTGTGCTTCAGAGCTCGCGACATTATCTAACTTTCTAATTTGCTCAAAAGTATAAGCAAAGCCGTAGATTTCTCGAGACGCCGCGTACGCATTCGCAATATCGACCACGGTTGCACCTGTTTCTTCTTGCAATCGAGTCACAAAGTTACAGCCCATCTCGTTAACCATCTGATTTGCAAGCATAGTTGAGATAATTTCTGCGCGCAGTGGATGATTTGGCATACTTTCTAAGTAGTTACGGCGTAACTCTGATGGAAAGTACTGAGTCAGTTGTTGTTGATGATATGGGTCATTCGCGATGTCATCTGTCACCAACTCCTCTTTCAGCACCATCTTACCGTAAGCCACCAGCACGGAAAGCTCAGGACGAGTCATACCAATCCCTTGTTTCTCACGCTCTAGCAGATCTTCATCCGATGGAATGTATTCTAGAGCACGATCCAAATGCCCCGCCTTCTCTAGCGTATGGATAAAGCGGATCTGCTCTTTTACCAGAGAGACACCTTGGAATTCTGTCACCGAAATCGATTCAGATTGGCAGTAAGCATCATCCAACACAATCTCGCCAACTTCATCTTCCATAGATTCCAAGATTTGGTTGCGCTGCTTGACCGTTAGATCGCCATTTGAAACAAGACCATTCAAGAAGATCTTAATGTTGACCTCATTATCCGAGCAATCAACACCGCCAACATTATCGACAAAGTCGGTATTCACGCGACCACCCGTCAGCGCGTATTCAATACGACCCAGCTGTGTCATACCTAAGTTACCGCCTTCGCCAACAACTTTAGCTCTAAGCTCGCTACCATTGATACGCAGCACATCATTCGCGCGGTCGCCCACATCGGTGTGCGTTTCAGAACTCGCCTTCACATAAGTACCAATACCACCATTCCATAGCAGATCCACTTCCATGCCCAGAATCATCTTAATAAGATCATTAGGTGCAACAGACGCTTTCTTAGTACCTAGCATTTTTTGGATTTCTGGGGTCAATGTGATCGATTTAGCGCGGCGAGCAAAGACACCACCACCTTTAGAGATCAACTTAGGATCGTAGTCTTCCCAACTAGAGCGTGGAAGATCAAACAGTCGCTTACGCTCATCCCAACTCTTCGCAGAAGACGCCGGATTTGGATCAATAAAGATGTGCATGTGGTTAAAGGCGGCTTTTAGCTTGATATGTTTGGAAAGCAGCATCCCGTTACCAAATACATCCCCTGCCATGTCACCAACACCAATGGCCGTAAAGTCTTGGTTTTGGCAATCGATGCCCATTTCACGGAAATGGCGTTTCACCGACTCCCAACCACCTTTTGCGGTAATACCCATGGCTTTGTGGTCATAGCCATTTGAACCACCGGAAGCAAATGCATCCCCTAGCCAGAAGTTATACTCATCTGATACTGAGTTCGCTAAATCTGAGAAGGTTGCAGTACCTTTGTCGGCAGCAACAACTAAGTATGGGTCGTCCTCATCGTGTCTTACTACACTCTTAGGTGGAACCACTTCCCCTTCAATGATGTTGTCCGACACATCCAATAGTGCTCGAATGAACTGTTTATAACAGCGCTGACCTTCAGCAAAGATCTCGTCTCGGCTAGAGAGTTGTGGCTGACGCTTACAAACGAAGCCACCTTTTGCACCAACTGGAACAATGACAGTGTTTTTAACTTGTTGCGCTTTCACCAAACCAAGAATCTCGGTTCTGAAGTCTTCTTGACGATCTGACCAGCGAAGACCACCACGAGCAACTTTGCCACCACGAAGATGCACACCTTCAATGTCTGGGGCATAAACGAAGATCTCAAACGCTGGCACTGGTGCTGGAATTTCTGGAATTTTCTTGGGCTCTAGTTTGAGCGATAGCCATGGCTTATGCTCACCGGCTTTGTCTTTCTGATAGTAGTTAGTGCGAAGTGTTGCAGAAATCATTTCGACGTAACGACGGATAATACGGTCGTCATCCAAGCTATCGACTTTATCAAGCTGCTTATTGATTTTCTCAATCACACGCTGTTGACCTTTCTTACTGCCTTTTAGTGACGGCATGAAACGCTGGGTAAACAGTTCAACAAGATCTTTCGCCAGCTCTGGGTAGTGATTCAGAGTATCTTCAATGTAGTGCTGACTGAATGGGAAGCCAACTTGGCGCATGTAGCGAGCATAAGCACGGAGAATAGAAACTTCTCTACCAGTTAAACCCGAGCCTAGCACAAGTCGGTTAAAGCCATCGCTTTCAAGATCGCCAGACCAAATTGCGGCAAAGGCTTGCTGGAAGCGATCTCTTGCTTCACGAAGATCCACTTCTGCGTCGCTCTTATGAAGCATTGAGAAATCAAGGATCCAATATGTACCGCCGTCAGTTTTAACGATCTCGTATGGCGATTCACCGATCACTCGTAACCCAAGATTCTCCAGCATTGGCATGACATCAGATAGATGGATTGGCTCATCACGGTGGTAAAGTTTAAGGCGCACGGCCTTAGAATTGGCTGACTCTTCTTGAGGGCGGTAGAAAAGCATACCTAATTTGTTGTCTTCATCTAGCGCTTCAAGACGTTCAATGTCTGCCACCGCCGATGTTGGCATCATGTCTTCTTTATATGAACGCGGGAATGCTTTTGAATACACCTTAGCGAGCGGCAACCCTTTACTTTCACCAAAGTTAGCAACGATAGCGTCAGACAAACGGTCATCCCAAGAAGCGGATACCTCCATTAGGTTTCGTTCAATCGCCTTCACATCTACATCCATGTTGTTGTTATCTACCCTAACGATATAGTGGGTTCTTGCCAGTGGGCTCTCTGAGAAATAAGTCGTAAATTCAACCTCTTGCTCAATACCAAAATAGTTTTTCAGGATCCGTTGAGTGTCTTTTCTAAGCTGTGTGTTGTAACGATCTTTACTCACGTAAACCATACAGCTGAAAAAGCGCCCAAACGGATCTTTACGTACAAACAATCGGATCAAATCACGATCCTGCATTTGCACTACGCCCATACCTATCTCAAGCAGCTCTTCTTCTTTCGCTTGAAGTAGCTCATCACGTGGGTAATTTTCAAGAATGTTTCTCAATGCTTTGTAAGAGTATGAACCATCTCGATAGCCGCTTGCCGATAAGATACGTTCTACTTTTTCGCGGATAAGTGGAATAGTTGAAACGCTCTGGTTGTACACGGCAGAGGTATAAAGACCAGTAAATCGATGTTCGCCAATTACCTTGCCGTTAGCGTCGAATTTTTTGATGCCTACATAGTCGGTATAAGCAGGTCTGTGAATGCGGCTTGCTTTGTTACCTTTTGTCAGGATGAGTAGGAAAGGCTTTTTCGCTTCTAATCGCGCCGAATCAGAAAACTCAGAAATCTTCACCGAGCGAACGCGATCTGCTTTCGAGAACAAGCCAAGTCCTGACTCGTCGGTTGGTTTTAATACTGAATCCCCTTCTTCACTAATAAGATCAAATTCTTTGTATCCCATGAATGTGAAGTTGTGATCACCCAGCCACTCTAAGTATGCAATCGTCTCATCAAAACGATCCGCTTCTAATGGCAGCTTGCTTTTGTTTTTTACTAGGTCTTTCGTAATTTGCTTGAGCTTATCTGACATTGACTCCCATTCGTTGACCACCAAACTGGTGTCTTCAAAAATGGCAATCAGTTCATCTTTAAGCGCAGTCATTTCTGATTTTTCACTCAGCCTATCCACCTCGATATGGAAGACTGATTGAAGATGCCCTTTCCCTTCATTGACCGAAGTAATTTGGCCTTGATCATTTCTCTCAAACTGAGTTGGGCCATGCAGCATAATATGACATGTAAGATCGACACGATTGAGTGCCATTTTTACAGAGTCGACTAAGAATGGAGAATCTGGCACTGCTATTTCAACGATCGTATGAGTAGACTGCCAACCGTGACGACTTACCGTCGGGTTGAATACTCGAACAGAAATCTCATCGTATTTTTTCTCGTTGAGATGATGCCAAAGGCTGACAGCGGCACCATACAGGTCTGACTCGTTTCTCTGTAGCAAATCGTCAGGGGAAACGTTGCTAAAAATGTGTTTGGCAAGTTTAGTCACTAATGGCTGATTGACGCCTTCTACTTTAGATTCAATCAGTTGATAAACTTTCTCCAGTAGAACCGGAACAACGGGTTCGCGCGTGGTCATAATAACGCTCCACTTTTTTGTTTTTATGAGGGATGTAGGCTTGTCTTTATTGTAAAAGTTTTATTGAGAAAGGGTTAATAAAAAATATGGTATGTGACAGGAAAATGTTTGATTGTGTGACTGATGCACTTATTCATATCACTAGTAATGGCGGGAGTTACAGTGATTCTAACCGTAAAAACTTGTTGTTTTGGTCAGTTGTCAACCTGAAGCGTCCTTTTAGACCTAATTGTGTTAAAAATGGACGAAATCTTGTCGCTGGTAGCTGTAATCTCAATCCTTGATCGGTATAAACCAAAACACTGTATGCATGACCAGTATAGTGTGTAACGTACTGTTGATAGCTAATATTTAGACTGAAATAGTAATGTTTCATGACGTGGAGATAGGTTTGTGATTAAAAAACGATCAATTTATCTAAAGTGAAGAAAACACCCATACCTGTGTAAATATACAGGTATGGGTTAAAGATTAAGATTCTAGCGCTTTCGTGACTTTTTCAAACAAGTCTTTAGCTAGGTTATCAAGACCTTTCAACTTCTCGAGCTCTAGCGTTATCAATGCTTGGCGTTCACTATCGTACTTCTTCAGTTTTAGAAGTGGGTCGATTAAGCGCGAGGCCACTTGAGGGTTAGATTCATTCAGTTGCGTTAGAATTTCACCAGCAAACTGATAGCCTTTACCCGATTTATCATGGAAACGGCGTGGGTTCATGTTTAGGAATGAGCCAATTAAGCTGCGAGTGCGGTTAGGATTACTTAAGCTAAATGCTTTATGTGACATACAAGCTTTGACATTTACCAGCGCATCTTTCGACGGATTCGCACCTTGCAAAGCAAACCACTTATCCATAACCAAACCATCGTGACTCCATTTTTCACTGTAGTCAGACATGATTTCTTCACGGAATGTAAGTGATGCACTGTTTGCAGCGCTCATTGCAGCAATGGTGTCGGTCATGTTGTTCGCCGATTGGTACTGGTCTTTAGCAAGATGTGCGTACTCTGGTACATTCACCAAATATTGAAGACACAGATTACGCAACGAACGCTTGCCAATTGCAGCGTGCTCAATAGTGTAATCAGCTTGCGCGAGTGTATGGTAAAGCGCAGACATTTCATCTTGAAGTTCCGATGCTAAAGCAAGTTTGATCCCTTTAAGTACATCACACACTGCATCAACATCTACTGTCTCATACCAACCTGCCACTTCATTGAAGCTCGGTAGCGATAATGCTTCAGCAATAAAGGCTGGCTCAAGTTCACTATTTAGCACTACACCTCTAAAAGCATCTACCACCAATTCTGGAAGTTCAACGTTAGCGCCTTTTTGCACCGCTTCTACATTTGACTTAATGTATTTCGCCAGCAACATTTGACCGGCATCCCACTTAGCAAAGTCATTGCGAGCGTGAACCATCAAGAAAGCTAACTGTTCATCGCTGTACTCAAAGTTCAAGCGCACTGGTGCAGAGAATTCTCGAAGCATTGAAGGAACTGGTTTGCTTGAGATATTTTCGAACACAAAACTTTGCTCAGATTCGGTAATGTTTAGCACATTGCCGCAAAGCACTCCGTTACGCTGTAACTCAAAAACTTTTCCTTGTTCATCATACAGTTCTACGTCAAATGGAATGTGCAGTGCCTGCTTTTCTGCCTGATCTTGTGTTGCCGGTGTCGTCTGCTTCAC
Source organism: Vibrio sp. DNB22_10_4 (assembly GCF_052879755.1). Classification (NCBI taxonomy): domain Bacteria; kingdom Pseudomonadati; phylum Pseudomonadota; class Gammaproteobacteria; order Vibrionales; family Vibrionaceae; genus Vibrio; species Vibrio sp. DNB22_10_4. The sequence goes on from NZ_JBNNXW010000013.1 coordinate 40,728, forward strand.
GCTTAATGTATAGGTGTATGTAGCTTCATCATATTGTTCAGTAACAGACACCGTTGGTGTGCCCGACTGGCTATACCATAAACGGAACTGATTAAGATCGATACCTGATGCATCTTCCATCGCTGCAACAAAGTTTTCACAGGTTGCTGCTGTACCATCATGACGTTCAAAGTAAAGTTTCATGCCCGCTTGGAACTTATCTTCACCCAACAAGGTATGCATCATTCGAATAACTTCACTGCCCTTTTCGTAAACCGTTAAAGTGTAGAAGTTATTCATTTCAATCACTTTGTCTGGACGAATTGGGTGTGACATTGGACTCGCGTCTTCGGCAAACTGAGGGCCACGAATGATACGTACGTTGTTGATACGATTTACCGAACGTGAACCTAAGTCAGACGAAAACTCTTGATCACGGAATACAGTCAAACCTTCTTTCAGGCTTAGTTGGAACCAGTCACGGCAAGTCACTCGGTTACCAGTCCAGTTGTGAAAATATTCATGACCAATTACTGCTTCGATACCAAGGTAATCGGTATCCGTCGCTGTTTGGTCATTAGCCAAAACAAACTTAGAGTTAAAGACGTTTAGGCCTTTGTTTTCCATCGCACCCATGTTGAAGAAATCGACAGCAACGATCATGTAGATATCAAGATCGTATTCCAGACCAAAACGCTCTTCATCCCATTTCATGGAGTTGATAAGCGAAACCATCGCATGGTTGGCGCGATCTAAGTTGCCTTTATCGACAAAAATTTCTAATGCCACATCGCGACCAGAGCGCGTGGTGTACTTGTCACGCAATACATCAAAGTCACCCGCAACCAGTGCAAAAAGATAAGATGGCTTCGGATGCGGATCTTCCCATGTCACAAAATGCTTGCCATTTTCTAACTGACCTTCCTCGATCTTATTACCGTTGCTTAGCAGGTATGGGAAGCTTTCTTTATCTGCAATCACTTTCGTCGTGTATTTCGCCAGGACATCTGGTCTGTCGGGGAAATAAGTAATACGACGGAAACCTTCTGCTTCACATTGAGTGCAGTAAGCGCCGTCTGAAATATACAAACCTTCTAGCGCGGTATTTGTTGAAGGTGAAATGATATTCTCAATCGCGAGTTCAAACTCTTCCGGCAGGTTATGAATCGCTAAGCCGGTATCTGTCTGCGCATAGTCTTGCCAAACTTGTCCGTTGACACTGATTTGTACTAACTCAATACCTTCGCCGTCAAGCGTTAACGTTGTTTCATTTGCCATCTGTTTAACTTGAGAGATAGCTGTAACACGAGTTTGAGTTTCGTGAAGATCGAAAGTGAGGTTTACATCTGTGATAGTGTGCGAAGGTGATTGATAGTCACTTCGGTATTTGGCTTTAGGTGCTGACTCCGTCATCCTTTAGTCCTTGTCTTTATTATTTGTTAGCAGAATATTGAAATATTGCTGAATCTCGTCGATTATACTCCGACAGACAAAGGTTTGCAGACAATGTTTACAAAGCAGGACACAAAAAAAGCGCCAACGTGAGTTGACGCTCAAATGTTTTATAAACTTTTGTTAACGAATACGATTTAACACCGCAAACATATCACCATCTTCAACTTCTAAAGTGAGTTCATCTTGATCTAGTGTATATGTGGCATCGTGTTCACCATCTTGATAAAGAAGTACGATATGATCATCTTCGGTGTAGTAGACACCGCTATGAATGGCTTCGCTACCTTCGCTTGAACTTACACGAAATGTAAACACAAAATCCGGCTGTAGAATTAGATCCATGCGAGCGATATCTTGAGCGTGTTTGTCATCACCCGAGACACTCACCGATGACCAAATTCCAGCAAGCGAGTTAGAGAGCGCTTTGGTAAAGACAACCCCATTAAGGTTGAGCATATTGTGATTACCACTGTAACTGTAGACTTGTGGCTCATCAGAGTTTAAGCCAAGAATAATGGTATCGTCGTTAGCAGTAAACAAGCCTTCCCAATGTTCAATACTGTAATCTTGTTTTTGAATATCAATGCTAAACGAATAGTTAGATTGAAGTGTTAGCTTGATGGCCAAAAAGGCATCCGGTGATTCACCTGGACTGGGATTGACTAAATACCAATCTCCAAGCAAAAACGGCTGATCAAATTGTGTTAAGTCATTATTATCTTTGCGTGTTTCCGACAATACCCCAAACGAAAAAACACACAGAATTAGCGTAATCCATCTCATATGTATCCCCCTCACCAGTACTTAAAGCTTAGGAGGCTTAATACGAGATTGCTAAATATTTTGATCTAAATCACGGTTTTTAATTTTAAGTATCAGAATTGAGGCAGCTTTCATGCGGGTGAAAAAAAACGAGCGTTGCCGCTCGTTTCTATTGGTAACCAGCATAAAGCTTACGCTTTACTGTTAACAAGATCGACAGTGATTGCTACCGCCTCATCCAAGTAAGCGTCTGGCACTTCGTAGTCTTTTGGAATGTCATCAAGCGTTGCATAAGGTTTTTCACCTGCTGCTTTCTGGCGTTGATTAACGCGTTCCAAACGACGAACGTCTGATTCATCACTTTCTTGTTTACGTGCTGTTTCACTTAAAGACAATGTCTTATCGTCTTTTTCTGCTTTGTACTTGGCAATGTCTTCAGCAATAAAGCCGAATTCCATATCCGTAGCAATGCGTTTTTCGTGAGCAGCCTTTAATGATGCGATTACTTCATCGTTACGTTGTAACTTTGTGTATTTCGCTCTATCAATGCTGTCCCAAGGTAGAGCATTATCTTCAACACTCTCCCCTGTTTCCGCAGGATCAACCGCCGTCGGGAAAGCGACATCTGGCACTACACCACGGTTTTGAGTACTACCACCGTCGATGCGATAGAACTTCTGGATGGTGTATTGAACATAACCAAGCTCTTTATCGAACAAGTCATAGATATGATTTAGCGAACGATGCTGCTGAACCGTACCTTTACCGAATGAGTTCTCACCCAAAACAATAGCTCGACCGTAATCTTGCAATGCTGCGGCAAAAATCTCAGAGGCTGATGCACTGTAGCGATTGACCAGAACCGTCATTGGACCTTGATAGCTGATTTTGCCATCAGTATCGCTGTTCACATTGACACGACCATAGCTATCGCGAACTTGAACAACTGGACCACTTTCAATGAAAAGACCCGACAGTGCTGTTGCTTCTGTTAACGCGCCGCCTCCGTTGTTTCGAAGATCAACGATGATGCCATCAACGCCTTTTTCTTTGAGCTCAGTAATCAGTTTGTCAGTATCTTTAGAAAGCCCTACGTAAAAGCTAGGGACTTCAAGCACACCTATCTTCTTGCCATCTTTCTCAATGATTTCTGACTTAACCGCTCGGTCTTCAAGACGGATCTTGTCACGAACAATCTCTACAACTGACGCCTTAGCATCTTTACCTTCAGGAAGAATTTGCAGTTTAACTTTGGTGCCTTTAGGCCCCTTGATTAGTTGTACAACATCATCCAAACGCCAACCGATAACATCAACAATGTCTTCACCATCTTGTCCGACACCAATGATGCGGTCACCTTCGCCAAGCTGTTTGCTTTTCGATGCAGGACCACCAGCAACCAGAGAGCGGATAACCGTATAGTCGTCCGTCAGTTGCAGCACCGCACCAATTCCTTCAAGAGAAAGATTCATCTCTGATTGAAATTGCTCTGCAGAACGTGGTGACAGGTAGCTAGTATGAGGATCCACCTCACGCGCGAAGGCATTCATGTAAATCTGAAACGCATCTTCGTTGTGTGATTGAGTAAGGCGTTTAATCGCATTGTTGTAACGCTTGCCCAATGTCTCTTTGATTTCGTCCCAATCTTTACCAGCAAGTTTGAGGTTCAAAGCATCATATTTGACGCGCTTGCGCCACAACTCATCAAGCTCTGCCTCGTCTTTAGGCCATTCAGCCTCTGAACGATCAAGAGTGATTGCCTCATCAACGTCAAACTTCATCTCTTTGTCTAACAAAGAAAGTGCGTAGACAAAACGGTCATAGCGTTTCTGCATTGAGAGATTGTAAACATCAAACGCAATCTGGTTATTACCAGCCTTCAATTGATCATCGAGCTTTGATGACCAAGCGTCGAACTTATCAATGTCAGATTGGGTAAAAATGTTGCGATTGTAGTCGAGCATTTCCAAATAACGAGCAAATATCGCCTTTGAAAATTCATCATCTAAAGTGAAATGCTTGTAGTGAGAACGAGTGAATCGAGATGTCACACGTTTACTGGCGGTCTCATGCTGAGCTTCTGGAGCTAAAGTAGGAATTTTTGATTTTTCGTACTTTGCTTCAATGGCTTGAGCCGAAGATGCTGCTAGCCAAAGGCTAGCAGCGATTAAAGATACTTTTGAACGGCACTTCATGCGTAGGAATATCTCCTTTATGCGCGCAGGTGCTCCGCTTTAACAACCATTTGTAGGCCATTTACTAGCTGAACGCGCACATCTTCCTTATTGATTTCAACAATGGTCGCAGCCATGTTCCCTTTGCCCATGTTTACGTTTACTTGCTTACCGATGATCATCTCATCTGCATTCAAAGCGCGCGTTTCAACTGGCTTACTTACTTTCGCTGTTTTCTTTGTAGTCTGTGGTTTACGTGCACCTTGAGGCTTTTTAGCTTTAGGTTTCGCTTTACCTTCTTCACGAGCTTTTTGAGCTTGTTCTTTACGACGAGCAGCAACTTTTGCTTTGCTTTCTGCTAGCGTCGCTTTCGCGTGCTCTACGTGCTCTTCTTCTAATACACCACAATCATTACCATCAAGGTCAACACGCACTGCACCAGGTTTTACACCGTGTAGATAACGCCAAGAAGAAGTGTATTGTCTTAACGCTGCACGTAGCTGAGTCTTGCTTACTTTCTCGTCATCTTTTAGACGCTCAGCAAGATCTTGAAAGATACCAATTTTAAGTGGTTTCGCTTCACCTTCTACAGTAAAGCATTTAGGGAAACATTCAGCAATATACGCGATAATTTCTTTGCTGTTCTTCAACTTCTCAGTGTTTTCCATGTGGGTTCCTGGTTAATGCGGTTATCCGCGAAGCATTAAGAAAAATATTCTTGGTATTATAGTGACCTGCAATAGAAAAACCACAGGCAAATGTGATTTTAGCCCACGTTTGTACGGGAATTAAGCACCTTTTGTACGGAATCCATGAACTTGGTTAATCCCTCTTCATCAATTTCGTTGAATCGACCAATACTTGGGCTATCAATGTCCAGTACCCCGGCAATCTCACCATTTATCGAAAACGGAATTACGATCTCAGAATTACTCGCAGCGTCACACGCAATATGACCTTCAAATGCATGAACATCGTATACACGTTGTACCGTATTGGTTGCAGCGGCTGTGCCACAAACGCCTCGGCCTACGGGAATACGTACACAAGCTGGTTTCCCTTGGAATGGACCAAGAACGAGTTCGCCTTGTTTCATCAAATAAAAGCCAGCCCAGTTAAGGTCTTCTAACTCCATGAATAGAAGTGCACTAATATTAGAAAGGTTAGCGATGAAGTCGGTTTCCGATTCGATGAGCGCAACCGCCTGTTTTGTAAGACGCTCATAGTTGTCTAAATTCATGATATTTCCATTAATAGCTTTTAAATTCCAACGATAAACGTACAATGCCAACAAAATAGAAATAGGAACCATTCTCAAAAGCATGCCGAATACCAAAGACACTATTAGCCGTTCCTGGTTGATAACTCAAGTAAAAAATCACAAGCCACGTTTAATTGTTGCTAATCTCATCGCGATTATCGCTACGCTGATTAGCGTCCCTATTCCGCTATTGATGCCCTTAATGGTTGATGAAGTTCTTCTAGACCAACCTGCTAGTGGCCTTGCTATGATGAACACCTTTATGCTCGATAGCTGGCAAACTCCTATCGGTTACATTGCGATGACCTTGGTGCTGGTGGTACTCATGCGCACAATCAGCCAAGGTTTAAACATTCTGCAGGGACGTCAATTCACCTTAGTGTCTAAGACCATTACCTATCAAATCCGCTGCAAAATGATCGATAAGCTCGGACGAATTAGCATCGCTCAGTACGAAACCCGCGGCAGCGGTGGTATTAACGCCCACCTTATTACCGATATCGAAACAATCGACCAGTTCATCGGCTCCACACTGAGTAAGTTCATTATTAGTTTTCTCACTGTGATCGGCACTGCTATTGTTTTGCTGTGGTTAGACTGGCGTCTGGGCTTGTTTATTTTGTTGGTTAACCCTGTGGTGGTTTACTTCTCAAAAAAACTGGGCGGTATGGTTAAGCATCTTAAAAAGCGAGAAAACCAGGCTTTTGAAAAGTTTCAAAATCGTTTAGTCGAAACACTAGATGGCATCTATCAATTACGCGCAGCCAACCGAGAGCGTGACTTTTTAAATCAATTAAAAGAGCATGCCAATGAAGTAAGATCCAATGCCGACAAATATGCCTGGCAGTCGGAAGCTGCAGGTCGACTCTCTTTCTTGCTGTTCCTGATTGGTTTTGAACTTTTTAGAGCCGTAGCCATGGTGATGGTTCTATTTAGTGATTTGACTATCGGACAGATTTTTGCCGTCTTCGGTTACTTGTGGTTTATGTTGGGGCCTGTTCAAGAGCTGCTGAGCATTCAGTTTTCTTGGTACAGCGCCAAAGCTGCTCTTAACCGCATCAATACCCTGCTCGACCTCGATGAAGAGCCACAAATCGTCAGTAAAATTAATCCATTTGTCGACAACACCCAAGTCGATGTCGCGATTGAAAACGTGGTGTTCTCCTATAACTCAGACAAGGATGTCCTCAAACGGTTGAGCTTGAACATACCCGCAGGAAAGAAAGTAGCCTTAGTTGGAGCCAGTGGTGGCGGCAAGTCAACACTCATCCAGTTACTTATTGGCGTGTATAAGCAAAACCAAGGCATTATCAGGTTCAATGGAGTTGATACAAATGACATAGGTTTTGACATTATTCGAGATAAAATTGCTGTTGTTTTACAGCAACCTATACTCTTTAATGACAGCTTAAGGCATAATTTGACTCTTGGAAAAGAGTACGATGACTTCTCCATATGGAATGCGCTGAAAGTAGCGCAGCTTCAAGATGTCACGGATCAGCTTGTTGATGGGCTAGAAACTCAAATTGGCAAAAATGGCATTCGGCTGTCAGGCGGTCAAAGACAGCGCTTGGCAATCGCTCGCATGATTCTAAGCGATCCGCAGTTTGTGATTTTGGATGAAGCGACATCGGCGCTCGACACAGCAACAGAGGCTGCTCTACATACTGCGCTTAGTGAGTTTTTGAAAGATCGCACAACGCTTATTGTTGCGCACAGACTCTCTGCGGTGAAACAAGCAGACCTCATCTATGTACTCGAAGATGGTCAGGTAACACAATCAGGAACCCATATTGAATTGGTCGAAAAAGAAGGTCTGTACCAAACCTTGTACGGTACTGTGCAGTCAGCAAGCTAACGTTACCCGTACATCACTAGAAGGACAAAACTAGTGGTGATGAAAAGCTGTGCCCACTCATCACCAGCTTCGCAAGTTAGACTCTGTGAGAACTGTGAATTACCTGTCGACACTATTCCTCTGGAACCTGGACAAACTGCTGATTGTCCTCGCTGCGGTACCACTGTGTATCGCAGCGAACACGCATCACTAAATGGCAATCTAGCGCTGGCTATTACCTGTCTGTTGCTGTTTATTCCCTCATACTACTTCGACTTTATTACTATTCGCTTGGTTGGAGTAAATATAGAGGGCACTTTAATGGAGGGCTTCCACGCTCTCGTTAAAGAAGGCTATCTGGGTCTAGCGCTACTCACCATGTTTTGTCACACCATTGCACCACTTGCGATGTGTTTTTCTATTCTAAGCGCCCACTTTTCACTGAGAAGACGCTGGTTTATACCGCTGAAGTGGTCGCTATTCATTCTTGACCACAGTCGCCATTGGGTGATGTTGGATGTATTCCTCATTAGTGTGGCGATATCCTGTTTCAAGCTGCAAGACTATTCCGATATCTTCGTTGGCAATGCCCTCTATAGTTTAGTTATCTTGCAGGTCATTACTATTCTGATTATCAATCGTGTCAGCACTCGCCGCTATTGGGAGTTATGGCATCCGGAAAGTCGCTTGGCGATTACCGAAAAACGTATTCATTGTCATAGCTGCCACCTATCGCAGCAAGAAAACACAGCATGTATACGATGCGGTAGTGCGCTCCACCACCGTAAGCCCAATTCGATGCAGAAAACATGGGCACTACTTATCGCAGCAACCATTGCCATACTCCCTGCAAACTTGATCCCCATCTCGATTCTCATCACCAATGGTCAACTATTGGAAGATACGATCTTCTCTGGTGTGGCATCATTAATTAATAATGACATGCTGGGCATCGCCATCATTATTTTCGTTGCTAGTATCGTGGTTCCCGTCGCTAAAATTGTGGGACTGGCATACCTCCTTATTTGTATTCAATTCAATATGGTCAAAAATCATCGTCATGCGCTGATGATTTACCGAGCCATCAAGTGGATTGGTAAATGGTCGATGACTGACTTGTTCGTCATCGCCATCATGTTAACGCTAGTGGATCGCGGACAAATCCTAAACTTCACTCCAGGTTTTGGCGCGGTTGCATTCGGAATTGTGGTGGTCTTAACTATGTTGGCCGCCGAATCTATTGACCCACGATTGTTATGGGATAAGCATGCGTCCAAAATTCAATCTGAGTCAGACAACACTGTTGAGTAGTAGCATTAATGAGTAATGATAATCAGCCACAGCCCTCTTTTGCGCCAGAGATAAAGAAAACGCGAAGAATATCGCCGCTTTGGATCTTACCTATTTTGACCATTGCCTTAGCAGGCTGGCTTTTGGTAAAAGCAGTGCACGATGCCGGGCAGCGTGTTCAAATCTATTTCTCCGATGCACAAGGCTTGATCGCCGGACGAACCACCATTCGATACCAAGGTCTTGAAGTCGGTATGATCCGAGACATCAATCTATCTGAAGACCTCTCGAACATCTATGTTGATGCAGACATCTACCCAGAAGCAGCAAAACTGCTTGGCGAGAACACTAAGTTTTGGCTGGTAAAACCTTCTGCGTCTTTGTCAGGCATATCTGGTCTCGATGCTCTGGTCTCAGGTAACTACATTGCCATTCACCCGGCAACAGAATCAAGCAGCTCAAAATCCAAATTCATTGCTCTTGAGTCAGTGCCAACAGAGCTTGCGATCAACGATGGCCTTACCGTTACTCTGCGAGCCAAAGATCTAGGAGGCATCTCCGTTGGCTCAAAGATTGTCTACAAAAAAATACCTATTGGCGAAGTCTACAACTTCAAGCTTGATGATGATGCTGAAACGGTCATTATCAAAGCGTCTATTCAAGAAGAGTTCCGTCACATCATTACCAACAAGAGCCGCTTCTGGAACGTGAGCGGCATTGGAGCAAGTGTTGGCTTTCAGGGTGTCGACATTCGCTTAGAAAGCTTAGCCGCAATTTTGGCAGGTGCGATCGCGGTGGACTCTCCTGATGGAGGTGAGCCAGTTAAAGATGGTTCCGATTTTAGACTCTACAAAGACCTCAAAACGGCTGGCCGAGGCATTCCAGTAAAGATCACGCTACCAGACAACAGCAACCTCAAAGGTAATGGCTCTCCAATCATGTACCGCGGGCTTGAAATTGGCCGCATTAATAATTTGTCACTCAATGATGGACGTGATTCGATTGTCGCTTCTGCATCAATCGAACCGGCGTTTAGCGATATGCTCAACCAAGGCACCCTCTTCTTACTCGAAGAAGCGAAAGTGTCCCTTACTGGTGTAGAAAACCTGTCTAACTTACTGACCGGCAATTTCCTAACGTTAGTCCCAGGTGAAGGTCCACAAACTCGTGACTTTATTGCCATTCAGCAAGAAGAACTCGACCAAGTACAAGCAAAATCTATCTCGCTTCGCCTGCTTGCTGATAACTCTTACGGTTTAGAACCAGGAGTTAATGTTCTCTATCGTGGTATCCCTGTTGGCAACTTATCCAGTGTTGAGTTGGTAGATGATCAAGTGGCCATGGATATTGCGATTGATGTGGAATACAAGCATCTCATTCGTTCTCAAAACCGCTTTTTCGTATCGGGTAGCGCAACCGCGGAGCTAACCGAAGCAGGACTTAGCGTAACAGTCCCACCAGCGAAACAGCTACTGACTGGCTCCATTAGTTTTGTCAGCGAAGGACAAAAAACCGAACGTGCAGAGTTCCCACTATTTCAGACTAAAGCACTGGCAGAGCTCGCTAAGCACAATCAATCTGGCTCTATGACAATGAAGCTATTTGCAGCTGAATTGCCACCGATTAAAAAAGGTAGCCCACTGCTGTATCGCAATATGGAAGTCGGTAGTGTCGCTGATTATGAGCTGACCGATGGCGGCGTCTATATCAATGTGTCTATTGACAATAAATACAATCACCTTGTCACCAAACAAACGGTATTTTGGAATCGCTCTGGCGTTGAAGTCGAGGCTTCACTCTCTGGTATTAACGTTAAAGCGGCACCATTGAAAACTCTCATTGATGGTGGCATTGCCTTCGATAGCCTGCCGGGTATAGAAAACAAGACAGGTAAAAACTGGAAGCTCTATTCTGATTTTAACTCTGCGCGTAAATTCGGTCAGTCCATCACCCTATTTACCACTGCTAACGATCAGGCCATCAACAAAGGCATGGCGATTAAGTATCAAGGGGTAAAAGTGGGTGAAGTTATGCTTACTCTTCCTGACTTCGATCGCGATCGTGTTGAGATTGTTGCGCGTATCCTACCGGAGTACGTGAAGCAGCTAACCAATACTGGTGCCTACTATTGGATGGTTAAACCTGAAATTGGCCTCAATGGGGTAAAAAATCTTGGCGCCATTGTGTCGCAATACATTGCTGTTGAGCCGGGTAAAGGTGAACCAAGTAAGCAGTTTGATCTGCACGACTTTGCAAAAGTCGATAATGGCATTCAGTTCGTCTTACAAAGTGAGAACCGAGGCTCTATCAAGCCAGGAACCCCTATCCTCTATCGTGATATTGAAGTTGGCCGCGTAACCATGGTTGAACTGGGCCCATTTGCTGATCGTGTGGTATCTACTATCGAGATTGACCCTAACTACGCGTACCTGGTTCGTGCCAATAGTGTATTTTGGAATGCTTCTGGCCTAAACGTTCAATTTGGCTTGTCTGGTGCAAATATTAAAGCAGGAACGGTGGACAGTTTGCTTCGTGGGGGAATCACTTTCTCAACACCAGAGGGTAACCAACTACAACCACAAGCAAAAGCCGGACAAACCTTCTACCTAAATAAAGAAGGTGATGCCAGTTGGAAGCAATGGCGCACAGCCATTCCTGCGCCTTAGTTCAGAGCACGATTTTACGCCTAACGTAGCCCGCATAGCGGGCTATTTTTTTACGTCCTATTTGCTAGAGCGTTTCTCATATCGCTGGTTTCATTCATACCCTGCTATGGTTATAATCCAGCGCAACTAAATACAGTATCAAAAGGCTTCATTTTGCATTCTAACGTCTATCTCCCAGAAGATTTTCTAAATCACGTCGACAGCTTCCTTCCAAAGCATTTATCGATCAGTGATTTCATTGACGCTTGTCGTAGACCACTTAGGAAAAGTATTCGCGTAAACACGCTCAAGACGACCATTGAAGCCTTTCAAAAAATCGCCGAGCAAAAAGGATGGCGCCTACACCCTATCCCTTGGTGCCAAGAAGGTTTTTGGATTGAGGCCGACGAGTCTGTTGTACCACTAGGCAATACGGCTGAGCACATGGCTGGGCTGTTTTACATCCAAGAAGCTAGTTCAATGCTACCGCCTAGCGCCCTTTATACCGACGCTACAGAGACATTCGAGTCTGTATTAGATATGGCGGCGGCACCTGGCTCTAAAACCACGCAGTTAGCAGCGCTGATGAATAACCAAGGCGTTTTAGTGGCCAATGAATTCGCGGCTAGCCGCGTTAAAGTACTGCATGCCAATATTGAGCGTTGTGGCGTGCGCAACGCCGCGCTGAGTAACTACGATGCTCGTGTATTTGGTGGTTGGCTTCCAGAGCAGTTCGACGCTATTTTGCTCGATGCGCCTTGTTCGGGTGAAGGCACGGTTCGAAAAGATCCGGACGCGATGAAAAACTGGAGCTTAGATTCTACCGCAGAGATTGCCGCTACACAGAAAGACCTGATTGAGAGTGCTTTCCATGCGCTAAAAGTCGGCGGTACACTGGTGTATTCAACCTGTGCACTTAGCCCAGAAGAAAATCAAAACGTGGCCGCGCATCTTCTTGAGACGTTCGGAGACGCAGTTCAAGCCGAGAGCTTGATCAATCTATTTGAAGGCGCTGACAAGGCGACAACTCCGGAAGGCTTCCTACACGTTTTCCCTCAGACCTATGATAGCGAAGGCTTTTTCATTGCTAAGTTTACAAAACACGCTTCTGTCACTTCGCCAGATGTAAAGAAAAAGCTCGGGAAATTCCCTTTTAGTCAACTTACTAACAAGGAAATTAGTGACATTGTCACGCACTTAGATCAAGCATTTTCACTTTCTGTTCCAGAAAGCAGCGTGCTTTGGAAACGCGATAATGACATTTGGTTATTCCCAAAAGCATTAGAGCCAATGCTGGGCGAGTTTCGCTTTTCCCGTATGGGCATCAAAATCGCAGAGCAGCACAAGAAAGGCTACAAATGGCAACATCAAGTGGCCACAGCCCTAGCGACTGCCGACGCTGAAGCTGTGCCTCTGAGTATTGAAGATGCGAGAGAGTGGTTTATGGGGCGTGATGTGCGCCCAGAAGGACTAAGCGGTAAAGGCGAAGTGTTAGTTAGCTACAATGGTTTTATCATTGGTCTTGGTAAATGGGTGGGAAATCGAGTCAAAAATGGATTGCCTAGGGAATTAGTGCGCGACAAAAATCTGTTCTAAGCCAATTGGATAGCGGTTTTAGCTGGTTAAAACCGCTATCAGCATCGCTTTTTTACTGTTCTGTACTACACTTTAAAGGTTATCAAGACACAGGCAGAAAGAGTTTAATGTTTGACAGACTTGCCACAATGCAAGTTTGCAAAAGGCTTACAGGCTCATTGTTACAAGCAGTAGCGTTTGAAACATCGTCCATCTTTACAGTTAGCGTAGGCTCTCCATGAGCCATTCCCCTAGGCCCAAATCAGGATCAGTTTTGGGCCTCTTTTTGGTCTATTGACCTTGCAACAGCTACTAACGCATAACTTTATTCAGCGTTAAGATAAATTCCGTCTTTTTCAATACGAATCTTACCTTGCTTGTACAGACCGCCAATGCTCTTCTTGAACGTACCTTTACTGGTTTTGAACGCAGCAAAGATCGCTTCTGGTGTTGACTTGTCGCTCAATGGCAAGAAGCCACCTTTCTTCTCAAGCAAGCTCAGAATTTTCTCACTCAAGTCATCCATTTTCGCCACACCAATTTTTTGAAGTGACAGATCGATTTTGCCATCTTCACGGATTTGCTTGATAAAGCCTTTAAGCTTCTTACCCACAAACAGTTTTCCGATGACATCAGATGGGAAAATCATTCCCCAATGCTCACCATTAACGATGGCCTTAAAGCCTAGTTCACTACGCTCTGCAATCAGAAGGTCAACCTGTTCGTTTTGCTTATAGCGTGCTGGCGTCTTATCCAATAATTTGTTGAACTTAGTGGTGCCAACAATGCGTCCCGATGCTTTGTCTGTATAAACGTAAACCAAGATAGTTTGTCCTTCTGACAAACGACCGCGCTGTTCACTAAACGGGATCAACAAATCTTTTTCTTTAATGCCCCAGCTTGCAAATGCACCGACACTGTTAATACCTTCAACTTTCATCAGACCCCATTCGCCCACTTGTGCAATAGGCGTATCCGTTGTTGCAACAACTTGGTTATCTGCATCAAAGTAGATAAACACATCGACCGTGTTACCGATAGCGATGTCCTCTGGAGCATGCTTTTTAGAAAGTAGAATAGAGCCGTAGTCCTCTCCATCCAAGAACCAGCCGAAGTCTGCTTCTTTAATTACTTCCAATTGGTTAATACGACCTATGTTAATCATGTTTATTATCTCTAATGGGGTTGTTGGCGCGATTATACCTAACTCCCTTTAAGATGCTAGTTTACCTTGGTTCTGATATGCTTAGCTCAATCTCAGCACATGGAGAGAGTTGGTTGATCACCGTAGACAAACAAGATGCTATTACGCTAAAAATTGCACATGTAATGGCCAACACGAAAAAGCTAGACTTGGATGTATTCTTATTCATTCCCAATGAGTTAGGAATGAAGTCTCATCTCATCTCTGAGTCTGATTTTTATCATGAATCTATTTCACAAAAACGCGCCTACTACAGTAACGAGACACTACTGCCACTCGTCCACTCAAGGCTAGCTAAACGCGGCCGCTTATCAAACACCCAGTATCGTGTGAGTTTGAGCTTGTTTGCTTACCAGTACGTCATCGCGTTGGATAAAGCGGTAGCAACACTGAAAGAAACCGCACAAGACGAAGTGACCGCGGATGAAGTCGACGAAGTTATTGAACTGGTGCTCGATATTCTAAAGAAGATGCGCCGCTCCGTTCCTTATGAAGAGCACCTAAAGCGCCACTACGCCAATATCGACAATTATCTCTCTTGGTATACAGGACAAAAGCTGCTTGAGTTGGTGGTGTATATTCCGAATAGCAAATCTTACACGCCTTTAAAAGATCGTTTGATTACCATTGTTGAGAAGGAACAAGCACATCGTAACTTAAACAACTACAACTCCGACAAAGTGAAGAACGACCCCACTCGCCTTGCCAATAAGATGCGTTTGTTACGTCGCCTGATCGAGCACCCTATCGTTCTGCAATCGAAATCCACCAGCATGGGAAATAACACCAAACGAATCATCAAAGGCTCCGCAACCGGGCTAGTGATGTTATTTGTTACCTCTGCGGTGATTTTGGCTCGGGACTATCTAGGGGAAATCACCGCCTCGTTTATTTTGGTGCTGTCGGTCATCTATGCCTTGAGAGAAGTGTTTAAGGACGATTTACGCGACATCATGTGGCGCTGGATACAACGCGGCAAACCAAAGTGGCGTCGCCGCTTTATTGACGCTACAACAAAAAAAGAGGTGGGCAAAAAGATTGAATGGCTAGATTACAGCACTTTCGAACAACTGCCAGACCGAATTAAGAGTATTCGCAAGAAACGTTCAGTACAAAGAGAAGAAGAGGTGCTGCACTATCGTTCACATACCGAAATGGCAACATCGCGTTTTACAAGCGGCTATGAGCAAACGCGAGAGATCTTAAACATTAACGTTCGAGCTCTGACCCGATTAATGGATAAATCCAATAACCGGATCTACAAATTACAAGAAGGTCAGGTCGTCAAAGAATCGTTAGAGAAACGCCACCTACTCAATCTAATTGTGAGAGAGAGCAACCAAGGCGAAGAAGCCGTTTACTATCGCTGGAAGATTGTTCTCAATCGTTCAAAAATCGTCGATATTGAACAGATACCCGTTTAACGCGGTTTCCTTGCGAAACATCGCTTTAAGAAGCCTTCGCCTTTAGAGACAACACTAAAGAGAATTCGGCCATAGGTTCGTCACCATGCAAACTTGGACAGGTGGCCACAATTCGAACCGGTTTATTGATTCGCTCGCCTGAGCGAATCGTTTCATCGAGCATCTCATCGATAAGCTTGCCGTCTTTACAGGTGAAAATCACATCGGCTTCAGGACGTCTAAGAAACTTGCCGTCCACTTCCTTAAACGCCAATGACACACGCTTACCACGCTGCTGAGCTTTACTCATCGCCATAAAACCGCCTGCAACGTCCGCCCCGACAGCTAGCACACCAAAATACATACTGTTTAAATGATTCTTAGTGCGACGTTTTAAGGGGATCAGCAACTCTACTTCGTCCTCATCGAGCTTCAGTAACTTAGGGCGACAAAGCCAAATTAGGGGCACCTTGAAGAAACCGAATGTATTGAGATAAAAGTTGGCTTTTTGCATCGCGCTAAACATGTTGAGATCCTTCCGAACAACTAGTCAGACCAGTAAGCCAAAATAATCATCAATTGTCAAAAAAATGTTAACAAAACAAAAGCCAAGCGAGATAACTCTGCAATAAAAAACGGCTGACCCCATAGAACAAGGAGTCAGCCGCTGAAATATCCTGATAATTAGCCTGTTAAGGTGGCTCTACTCACTAACTGGAAAAACCGTTACCTTAGTTTCATCTTGCAGAAATTCTGCTAACTGAGGCAAGTCTGACAAATTGTCGACTAAGAGACTCGCTGGTTTGTTAACTTGATGGCACGCGGCTATTGCTTGCTTGACTAAAGCCAAGACCGCTTCATTTTGCGGGTCGTACAGGTGAGCTAACTCATCATGCTGCAAATCAACACCGAGCGTCAGCTGAGTTAAGCTTTCTAGCTTAAGCACTAAGCCGTCGAAATAATGTAACAGGCGCTCTGATAGCAGAACCGCTGATGGCGTGTCACACGCAAACAATACTTTCAAGCCATTTAGACCGCGTGGTAGTCCACGTTCTGCCAAGCGATCGATGATCTTAGCTGCATCACTTAATGCACGTACGCAAGGTACAACTATAGACACGTCATGACCTTGGCTTCGTAATGTTTTGATGACTTCGCACTCAAGGGCAAAACAGGCTTGATATGACTCAGAAGAAAAACGAGAAACACCACGTAAACCAAGCTGTGGGTTGATTTCGTCCGCTTCCACTTTACCGCCTAGTAACGCACTCATTTCGTAACTGGTCGCGTCATTGAGTTCAACGCAAATAGTAGAATGTTCAGTCGTAATTGAAGAAGTGATCGCATCAACAAGAGTAGAAACAAAGAAGTCTTCAGCGGTCTGCTCACCAAGCAGCGCTTGAATGGCTTCTGTTTCTACAGGGTCAAGTTCCGATTCAGCTGCGGAAAAACCCGGGTGAAAAAACACCTTCTCCATAATCAGCTCTGAAATGGATACATATAGAGAAGACGCTGGGGCTTGCTCCACAAAACTGGGCAACACATTGCCGACGTTGAGTCCCGATGGCGTGTTTCTTTGAGGCTGTTCTTTTTGGTAACTCATTGTTGCTCCATGCTCTAATTATTACTGCTTTTGGCAAAATACCGACTCACCACATAGAATACAAGGGATTCTGGCAATTTAATGGCTAACCGACATTCGTTCAGTAACTTAACAGGAAAATCGCTCTGTTTTTAGGCAAACATAGCGTTAAAATTTAAGTGATCATGGAAATGATTGAGCTATAGCTATATTAGTGGTTTATTCTACTGGACAATTCCGTTATCTTAACCGCTTCATAATAATTTGCAGGCTGCACCATCATGCCATTAAAGACCGATGAACTAAGAACACAGGCATTAGGTCCAATGCCAACTCCATCAGAATTGAGCGCTAACCACCCAATTACTGATGACGTAGCAGAGCGCATTGCGCATTCTCGCCGTCAAATTGAAAATATTCTTACTGGAGACGATAACCGTCTTCTTTGCATTGTCGGCCCTTGTTCGGTACACGATACCGAAGCGGCTTTAGACTATGCTAAGCGCCTCAGCGCTATCCAAGATCAATACAAAGACGAACTGTTTATCGTAATGCGCACTTACTTTGAGAAGCCGCGCACCGTAGTCGGTTGGAAAGGTTTGATTACCGACCCTAACCTAGACGGTTCTTACGCACTTGAGGCTGGCCTTAACAAAGCACGTGGTTTACTTCTTGATATCAACAAACTCGGCCTTGCGACAGCAACTGAGTTTCTCGATATGATTACCGGCCAATACATTGCCGATCTTATCACGTGGGGCGCAATTGGTGCTCGTACTACAGAGTCACAAATCCACCGTGAAATGGCCTCTGCCCTTTCTTGCCCGGTTGGCTTCAAGAATGGCACAAATGGTAGTGTTAAAATTGCTATCGATGCGATTCGTGCATCGAAAGCTTCACACTACTTTTACTCGCCAGATAAACATGGTCGCATGACGGTATATCGCACCAGCGGTAACCCGTTCGGTCACATAATTCTACGTGGTGGTGATACAGGTCCAAACTTTGACGAAGCGTCTATCGATGCGGCGTGCGAACAACTGGCATCATTTGACTTGCCAGCACGACTTGTTGTCGACTTTAGCCACGCTAACTGTCAAAAACAGCACCGCAAACAGATCGATGTTGCTCAAGAAGTGGCGCGCCAAATTATTGCGGGCTCTCAAAAAGTGTCGGGCATTATGGCAGAGAGCTTTATCGAGGAAGGTAATCAAGGTATGGAAGATATCCATAACCTCACTTACGGCAAGTCCATCACCGACCCATGCTTGAGCTGGAGCGACACGGTTCATATGCTCGATATTCTTGCTGACGCCGTTAAACAACGCAACGAAAAGGAAAGTTAACATGCCATCTTTTGATATCGTTTCTGAAATCGATACCGTAGAGCTGCGCAACGCCGTAGACAATGCGAACCGTGAGATCTCTACTCGATTCGATTTTCGCAATGTTGAAGCAACATTCGCTTTAAATGATGAGACCGTCAAACTCTCTTGTGAGGGTGACTTTCAACTTAAGCAAATGCGTGACATTTTACGTGGCAACCTAACGAAACGTGGTGTTGATGTAAACGCAATGGAATCTCAAACTGCAGAACAATCTGGCAAGCTATGGAACCAGACCGTGTTGTTCAAACAGGGCATCGAGACTCCTATTGCGAAGAAAATCGTCAAGCTTGTTAAGGATTCAAAAATCAAAGTACAAGTGTCAATCCAGGGCGACAAAGTTCGAGTAACGGGTAAAAAACGCGACGACTTACAAGCAACTATGCAACTGGTTAAAAACGGCGAGCTTGGCCAACCGTTTCAGTTCAATAACTTCAGAGACTAAGCGAATTCTTTAAGCTTGATCTGTATAAAATAAAAGGGCGTATCGCCCTTTTATTTTACCTTCGCCAGCTCAATCACTTCATCACCTTCCTTTAACAGCTTATAAGATGACGAATTGGGTTCTACAAAGACCACAATACGTTGTTTGTTCGCTTTTCTTGTCATAATGTCCGAAGAGACCTGAGTAACATCATCGAACGCAATTCGCTCTGCATCTCGCCTTACTAAGTCTACAAAGCCAAACGGACACTGCTTGTCATAAAATACAATTTCCGCTTCCTGCATAATTCGCATCGCTTTGATCGGTAGCAGTTCGGGATCTTCACCAAATTCAATCCAAGTGCAAGAATCAGTAAATTCGGCATCAGCGTGAATTAGCGATTGATAGGCTTTTTCAAGCTCTTGATTATCTTTACAGTTGATAACAAGCGGCTGCTTGAAAAATAGCTCCCAAAACTTTCTTCTCTCATCTACCGTCGCAAAATGGCGCTTGATATCACTTCGTTTACTGGCGGCAAAATCCGCTAACTGAGCAGTATTCATTGGTAAAACGGCTTCTAACTTTTCTCTTATACCTCGGATCAAGACCGGTGAAGAGCCACCACTGGAGATGGCAATTTGGACTCTTCCGCGGTTAATAATCGATGGTGTTATAAAGTCACAGTAAGGTGTATCGTCCACTACATTGACTAAAATGCCGGCATTTTTCGCATCTTTATGCACTCTATGATTCAGCTCAGGGTTGTCTGTCGTTGCCCATACTTGAACAAACTCATCCCGCATCAACTCTTGTTCATAAAAACGTGGGATCCAAACACACTTTCCACTCTCGCTCAGCTCCCTAAGATAAGGTTCAACTTTAGGTGAGACAACCGTAACACTAGCTCCGGCTCGAACAAGAGTTTCGACTTTTCGACAAGCGACTTCACCGCCCCCAACAACCAAGACGGGCCTTTCTAGTAAGTCCATAAACAGTGGAAAGTAACGCATAATTTTCCTTTTCTAAACGATATAACTATTCATTCATGATCACCAAGATGGTGCAAAATTGTCACCGAGACATTGATCACAAAACTATTTCCAACCAAATTTAATGCATTTTATAGATGAAAATACAAACAACTAACAAAATGGCATTTATTTTATTTTGTTTTAACGAAACTTTAACACACCACTCTCTAATTCACTTTTTTAGTGCTTAGTTGCACTATTTACAAAGTCATCACACTTAGCCATTCTAACAATTGTTTGGCGTTGAGTGACTACTCAAAAAACCATTTAAATTAATAATTTGAGTATTCACAGTTCATTATCTACGCTTTAAACGGCTGTGACAACTTGCACCAATTCGGTTCAAAAACAACAGCCTCTACCGAAACACAACAATAATTAGCACATGGTATTCAGGCTGGACCTGACTTACACGGAAATAACAGGAAGGATACACAATGGCAAAGAAACTCACTCTTATTGCTTCTTTAGTGGCGGCTTCTGCTGCGATGATGAGTACTTCAGCAATGGCTGCAGACTCAACTCTGGACAAAGTCACTAAAGCTGGCGTTTTAACTTGTGGCGTTAGTACTGGTCTTCCAGGCTTCTCTAACCCTAACTCAAAAGGTGAGTGGGAAGGTATTGACGTAGAATACTGTCAAGCGTTAGCTGCAGCAGTACTGGGCGACAAATCCAAAGTTAAATACGTTCCATTAACAGCAAAAGAACGCTTTACAGCTCTCCAATCAGGTGAAATTGACGTTTTGTCTCGTAACACAACTTGGACTCTACACCGTGACTCAGCTTTAGGTCTGAACTTCGTTGGTGTTAACTACTACGATGGTCAGGGCTTTATGGTCAAAAAAGAACTTGGCCTAACAAGTGCTAAAGAACTGGATGGCGCATCTGTATGTGTTCAATCTGGTACAACAACGGAGCTTAACCTAGCCGATTACTTCCGTAACAACGGTATGGAGTATAAGCCAGTTGTATTCGATACGGCAGCACAAACTTCAAAAGGTTTCGACTCAGGTCGTTGTGACGTTCTTACCACAGACCAATCTGGTCTTTACGCGCTTCGTCTAAACCTTGCAGATCCAAGCTCAGCGGAAGTACTACCAGAAATCATCTCTAAAGAGCCTCTAGGCCCTGTAGTACGTCAAGGTGATGACCAGTGGTTCAACATCGCTAAGTGGACTTTAGCTGCAATGGTGAACGCTGAAGAATACGGCATTACTTCAAAGAATGCTGACGAAATGCTTAAATCTACCGATCCAAACATCAAGCGTATCCTTGGTGTAGACGGTCCTAAAGGTAAAGGTCTAGGCATTGCTGACGATTGGGGTTACCAAGTTATCAAACAAGTAGGTAACTACGGTGAAAGCTTTGAGCGTACAGTAGGTGAAGGCTCTCCTCTGCAAATCTCTCGTGGCGTAAACGCGCTATGGAATGCTGGCGGCTTCATGTACGCGCCACCAATTCGCTAATCGCGTTTTCATGCTCCAATAAGGGCGGTTTTACCGCCCTTTTTCAAAGGATTTGAGGTTAAAGCTGTATGAAACCTACTACGACTCAAGTCGCAGCGCAGGATAAACCTGCGAAAAGCGCAAATCTACTATACAACCCCACCTTTCGCTCCGTTGTATTCCAGGTCTTAGCCGTACTCGCTCTGGTATTTTTCTTCTACACCATCGTTACCAATGCACTGGATAACCTTGCTGCTCGTGGCATCGCTACAGGCTTTGATTTCTTAAGCCAAGAAGCAGGGTTTGGTATTGGTCTGACGCTGATTGAGTACGACGAAACGTTCTCTTACGGGCGCACCTTCTACGTGGGACTTTTAAACACGGCTCTGGTTTCTGTACTGGGCATTGTGTTTGCAACCATTCTCGGTTTTGTCATGGGTATCGCGAGATTGTCATCAAACTGGCTCGTTAGCCGTTTTGCTGCAGTCTATATCGAGATTTTCCGTAACATACCTCTTTTGCTGCAAATTTTCTTTTGGTATTTCGCGGTACTTCAAGCTCTGCCTTCTGCTCGTCAAAGTATGAGTTTAGGCGAAGCGATCTTCTTGAACGTTCGCGGTCTTTACTTGCCTGCCCCAGTATTTGGTGAAGGCAGTGGCGTTGTGATCGGAGCGTTTATTATTGGTATTGTTGCGACAATTATTATCAATATTTGGGCGAACAACCGCCAAAAGCTCACCGGTCAACAAACCCCTATGGGTCGAATTGCCCTTGGTCTTATCGTTGGTATTCCAACGGTTGTGTTTTTTATTATGGGTATGCCTATCACGGCTGAGTACCCAGTATTGAAAGGCTTCAACTTCCGCGGTGGTATTAGCATTATCCCAGAACTTGCAGCATTAACCTTGGCGCTGAGTATTTATACCGCCTCGTTTATCGCTGAAATTGTTCGTTCCGGTATTAATGCAGTTAACCATGGTCAAACTGAAGCTGCGATGTCACTTGGGCTGCCACGTTCAAGAACGCTTAAGCTTGTCGTTATCCCTCAAGCTATGCGTATCATCATTCCACCACTCACCAGCCAATATTTGAATCTGACGAAAAACTCGTCGCTTGCCATGGCAATCGGTTATCCCGATTTGGTTTCGGTATTCGCCGGTACCACGCTTAACCAGGTGGGTCAGGCTATCGAAGTTATTGCAATGACGATGGGTGTCTACCTAGCTCTAAGCTTGCTCACGTCTGCACTGATGAACGTTTACAACAAGAAAGTTGCTTTGGTGGAGAGATAATATGAGTCAGCATCAATTTCAACCCGATCTCCCGCCACCAGCAAACACTGTAGGTGTTGTAGGTTGGCTTCGTAAAAACTTATTTAATAGTCCAGCTAACTCAGTATTGACGGTCGTTTTAGGATACTTTGCTCTATCACTACTTTGGTATGTGTTCGACTGGGCAATTCTTAAAGCCGACTGGGTGGGCACAACGCGTGATGCTTGTTCTCGTGAAGGGGCATGTTGGGTATTTATTAGCGTGCGCTGGGAACAGTTCATGTATGGTTTCTATCCGCAGGCTGAACTGTGGAGGCCACGTCTATTTTACGCAACGTTAGCGATATTCGTTGCCCTACTCGCCTACGAACGCACACCTAAGCGCCTTTGGATTTGGTTGTTCTTTGTCAACATCTATCCATTCATTGCTGCTGCACTGCTTTATGGTGGCGTGTTTGGACTAGAAGTCGTTGATACGCACCGTTGGGGTGGTCTACTCGTTACGCTTATTATCGCTTTGGTGGGTATTATCGTATCGCTGCCAATTGGTGTTGCGCTGGCCTTGGGTCGCCGCTCTGAAATGCCAATTATTCGAAGCATATGTACAGTCTACATTGAGGTATGGCGTGGTGTACCGCTTATCACTGTGTTATTTATGGCATCGGTTATGCTACCACTCTTCTTTTCTGAAGGTGTAGAGACAGATAAGCTAATTCGTGCACTCATCGGTGTGGTAATGTTTAGTGCCGCCTACATGGCCGAGGTAATTCGTGGTGGTCTACAAGCGATTCCTAAAGGGCAATACGAAGCCGCAGATGCACTCGGGTTAAGTTATTGGAAAAAGATGGGACTGATTGTGCTGCCTCAAGCGCTGAAAATCACTATTCCATCGATCGTAAACACCTTTATTGGTCTCTTTAAAGATACCAGTCTGGTACTCATCATCGGCATGTTCGATGTACTTGGTATCGGACAAGCTGCGAACACCGACCCTGAGTGGTTAGGTTTTGCTACGGAAAGTTATGTATTTGTCGCGTTAGTGTTCTGGGTGTTCTGTTTTGGCATGTCGAGATACTCGATATGGCTTGAGAACAAACTGCATACCGGTCACAAACGATAAACGGAAATTCGAGGACGTATTATGACGCAACAAGAAGACTACATGATCCAACTAAAGGACATGAATAAGTGGTACGGCGAGTTTCACGTACTAAAAAACATCAATTTAGACGTTAAAAAAGGCGAAAAAATCGTTATCTGTGGCCCATCTGGCTCAGGTAAATCAACTATGATTCGCTGTATCAACCGTCTAGAAGAGCACCAAGCTGGTCACATTTACGTTTCTGGCACTGAGCTCACTGAAGATCTGAAAAACATTGAAGCAGTTCGTCGCGAAGTAGGCATGTGTTTTCAACACTTTAACCTCTTCCCTCACCTAACAGTGCTAGAGAACTGTACTTTAGCTCCAATTTGGGTGAAAAAAATGCCTAAAGAGGAAGCTGAAGCAATTGCAATGAAGTATCTTGAGCGCGTTAAGATCCCAGATCAAGCGGACAAGTATCCGGGTCAGCTTTCAGGTGGCCAGCAGCAACGTGTGGCTATCGCACGTTCTCTATGCATGAACCCTCAGGTAATGCTGTTTGATGAACCCACTTCTGCACTCGACCCAGAAATGGTTCGTGAAGTACTGGATGTAATGGTGGAATTGGCAGAAGAAGGCATGACTATGTTGTGTGTAACGCATGAGATGGGCTTTGCGAAAGAAGTCGCGGATCGCGTTATCTTTATGGATGCTGGGGAAATTATCGAAGAAAACAACCCCGTTGATTTCTTTGAAAACCCTCAATCAGATCGCACGCAGAACTTCCTTAGTCAGATTCTGCACCACTAATCAGCACCAATGTAAAAAAGGCGACCAATGTGTCGCCTTTTTCTTTGTAGGTTATTGATGTACACTGGAAATATTGTGTTACATCTTATTATATCCTTAAGCAGTTATTTTTATTATGATTTTGTTCACTGACTTTTGCTGCGGGACTTGATCTTTTGAACAATCAACCCCATAAATAGTCATATAAACATAAGTCAATCATCTATGAGGAAGATTATGAACGATCCTATGGTATCTCGCAGTTCTGCTCAAGCGAGTGTACTGCAAACAAACAAAGTATTGCGAAATACTTACGCGCTGCTCTCTATGACGCTACTTTGGTCTGCGGTCGTTGCAGCATTCTCTATGGCAATGAACCTACCTCGTCCAGGTCTAATCCTAATGTTGGTTGGTTTCTACGGTCTACTATTCTTGACTGAGAAGAACCGTAACAACAGCATGGGTCTAGTATTCACGTTCTTGTTCACTGGTTTCCTCGGTTATACGACAGGCCCTATCCTAAATGCCTACGTTGGCGCTGGTATGGGTGATGTTATCGTTACAGCACTGGGTGGTACTGCTCTAGCGTTCTTAGGCGCTTCTGCTTACGCACTAACGACTAAGCGTGATTTGTCGTTCCTAGGCGGTGTACTAATGGCTGGTTTTGTTGTTCTTCTGATCGGTATGGTCGCGAACATCTTCCTACAAATGCCAATGATTCACCTAGCAATGAGCGGCATGTTTGTTCTGTTCTCTACTGGCGTAATTTTGCTGACAACTCAGCAAATCGTACGTGGTGGTGAAACAAACTACATCTCTGCAACGGTTAGCTTGTACGTATCTATCTACAACCTATTTATCAGCCTATTGTCTATCCTGGGCATTATGAACAACGATTAATCCTAGTTCGTAAGTTACATAGATTGTATGAAGCCCGAGACAATGTCTCGGGCTTTTTGTTTGCCTATGAACGCTAGAAAATCAAAACGGAATAGAAAACCTAAACATCACACAGCACTTGATAAACAAGATAAACCTAAGCTAACCTTGCGTCGATGATCCTCAACTAGATTGCAAATCATGTTTGAATACAACGGAAAAACCATCGATACCGATGCAGAAGGCTACCTACTCAATCATCAAGATTGGGAGCAAGGTATGATCACTATTTTGGCAGAGCAAGAAGGCATTGAAGTGACAGACGCTCACTTAGAAGTGGTTCTATTTGTTCGCGAGTTCTATGAAGAGTTTAATACCTCTCCAGCAGTAAGAATGTTGGTCAAAGCCATGGAAAAAGCACATGGCCCGGAAAAAGGTAACAGTAAATACCTATTTAAACTGTTCAAGAAAGGCCCAGCAAAACAAGCAACCAAACTTGCCGGCCTTCCTAAACCGGCAAAATGCTTGTAATCAAGCCTTCTATTTAATGACATAGCAGCGCTATGACTACATGATGACAAAGCCAGTGTAGGTTTTTGTTTGCTCACAAGGCTCTCTGGTTACCGAGTCTACGCTCGCCGTCCTAGGGCCTTTTAACAGCCACTCACACAGCGCCTCAACCTTCGATTCGTCTCCGCAAGCCACCACCTCTACCGAACCATCGTGGAGATTTTTAGCATAACCGGTTAGCCCTAGTTTTAATCCTTCATGGCAGGTGTGATAACGAAAACCGACACCTTGAACCATGCCGGTGACAATCAACTTCTGACAATACTGCGTCATAATTACTCTCCTAGATCCATCGCGTGCTATGCTGATTTTAGTTCAGAATGAGGTATTGACGTTTTAACTCATCAAGCCAATTTGCATTTATTTGAAACTTCACACAAAATACCCCACCTTTTCTTCGTTTCAACATCGTAAGGCATACCATGGCATCAGCTATCCACCTTGTAAAAGGCCGTGAAAAATCACTCCGACGCAAACACCCTTGGGTTTTCTCCAGAGGCATCTCTCGTGTCGATGGCACTCCAGAACTTGGCGAGACAGTTGACGTGTATGCGCACAACGGTGAGTGGTTGGCAAAAGCCGCCTACTCTCCAAACTCTCAAATTCGTGCGCGTGTATGGAGCTTCACCAAGCAAAACATCGATGTGGACTTCTTCATTGAGCGTATCCAGCAAGCACAATTGCTGCGCGAAGACATCATTGAGCGTGACGGTCTTACAGGCTATCGCTTAATTGCAGCTGAATCTGATGGTTTGCCAGGTGTAACCATTGACCGTTATGGCGACTTTCTCGTTTGCCAATTACTCAGTGCTGGTGCAGAACACCAGAAAGAAACTCTCGTTAAAGCGTTGAACCACTGCTTCCCGAATTGCTCTATCTATGAGCGCTCTGATGTATCGGTGAGAAAGAAAGAAGGCTTGGAAGAGCGCACTGGCGTACTATTTGGTCAATCACCAGAT
Source organism: Vibrio sp. DNB22_10_4 (assembly GCF_052879755.1). Taxonomy (NCBI): domain Bacteria; kingdom Pseudomonadati; phylum Pseudomonadota; class Gammaproteobacteria; order Vibrionales; family Vibrionaceae; genus Vibrio; species Vibrio sp. DNB22_10_4. The sequence goes on from NZ_JBNNXW010000013.1 coordinate 67,729, forward strand.
GAACCGGTTGTTATTGAAGAGAACGGCGTGAAAATTAGTGTCGACATCATCAACGGTCATAAAACTGGCTTCTATCTTGACCAACGTGACAGTCGCTTTCAAGCACAGAAGTATGTGAAGAACAAAGAAGTACTCAACTGCTTTAGCTATACAGGTGGATTCGGCCTTTACGCACTTAAAGGTGGCGCTAAACGAGTTATCAACGCCGATGTATCTCAATTGGCACTGGATACAGCAAAACACAACGCTGAACTCAATGGCTTTACTGAAAAGAAAAAAGCCGTATTCCTAAATGCTGATGTGTTCAAACTATTGCGCGAGTATCGTGACCAAGGCACCAAGTTTGATGTTGTCATTATGGATCCGCCAAAGTTTGCCGAGTCAAAAGCGCAGCTCAATGGTGCTTGCCGCGGTTACAAAGACATTAACATGCTCGCGATGCAAATCCTTAAACCTGGCGGAACATTACTCACCTATTCTTGCTCAGGCCTTATGGATGGTAATCTGTTCCAAAAAATCATTGCTGATGCAGCACTAGATGCAAATCGCTCAGTGAAGTTTGTTGAACGCTTTGAGCAAGCAAGTGATCACCCAATCGACACCGCTTATCCAGAAGGTTTCTACCTTAAGGGCTTCGCTTGTAAAGTGCTATAGCAGCCAAACGCTAGATTCAACTCTATTTCTCTCCCAGCCAACCTAACTTAGGTTGGCTTTTTTGTTTCTGCTGTCTCAAAAACAAGAAACCTTTTCATTGTTTTAATTGCATTGGCCAATTTCTTTACTATTTTCAATAATATGTACGGGTAGATCACTGTTGATGCGATGAAATAGGCGCCAGTCTTACATTAGATACATAATCTAGACAAATCGACATTGAAAAGCACCTAGCTCTCGCTATAGTTAGTACTACAGTGGGTAACATTTTGACTTGGCTGAATTTATTCCCAAACTACTGAGTGAAGCAAAGATGCGAACACTTCCAAACATACTTGAGCTCGATGAATTCATGCTAAAGCTCCTCACAGGCAAAGGATCAAGGAGAAAGACTTTGAATAAGCTTACCACGACCGCAGCAGCTTGTTTTATGGCTCTTAGCCTCCCTGTTAGTAGCCAAACTCTTGAGCAAGCCGTTGCTTACACGCTCAAAACCAACCCAGATATTAAAGCTGCGTACAATGAGTATGTCAGTAAGCGATACGATGCAGACGCCGCGGTTGGTGCCTACCGTCCAAAAGTTGATTTAGACGGTGGTATTGGTTACGAGAAAACAGATTTTGACAGAGAAAACTCCATCCCTCGAAACGAAAGTCTCACCAGAAAGGAAGTTGGAATCTCTCTTACTCAGCTCATCTGGGACGGTAACGAAACACTAAACGACATTGACCGTACTGCGGCAGAAGCCGAATCAGTACGCTATCAGCTCCTCGCTGATGCCTCAGATATCGCGTTAGAAGTCGCTCAAATCTATTTGGATTCAACCAAAGCTTACGAAGTGCTTGCACTGTCTGAAGCGAATTTGGATGTTCACAAAAAGATTTACTCAGATATTAAGAAGCGAGTTGATTCCGGTATTGGTTCTACGGCCGATCTATCTCAGGTTGAAGCTCGTATCGCGAAGGCTCACGGTAATCTGCTAGCCGCTCAAAACAACCTTTTTGATACTCACACTCAGTTTAAACGCCTTGTAGGACAAGCGCCTCTGGGGCTTAAATACCCAAGAGCCGATGAGGTAGCTATTCCACTTTCAGTCGAAAATGCCCTAGAAACGGCAATGGAAAGACACCCTGTTATCAAGATTTCTCAGGTAGATGTAGACTCAGCGCGTTTCCAATACCAACAAACCAAAGGGGTTAACTACCCTACTTTCTATATCGATGCTGGCCACAACTGGCGCGATGATGCTGGCGGCAACATAGGTACCGATAACGAAACCCGAGCCATGCTGCGTATGCGCTACAACTTGTATAACGGTGGTTCGGATTCAGACCGCAGTGAATCGGCAGCATACCAGCTTAACAAGGCAAAAGACTTCAGAGACAGAACCTATCGTATGGTTGAAGAAGGACTGCGACTGTCTTGGACGGGACTCGAGTTTACCGTTCAGCAACGTGAATTTTTATCCGACCACGTGGATTCAGCGTCTGACACCGTGGTTGCCTATCAAAAGCAATACAAGATCGGTAAGCGTACTCTACTTGATGTGCTGAACACCGAGAACGAGTTATTTGAAGCTCGAAAAGGCTATTTAGATGCCAAATACGCTGAGCAATTCGCGCGCTACCGAGTCATGAACGCAGCAGGTGCCCTGCTTGATGCGCTGCGCGTCGATACGCCGTCGGAATGGAATGAGAAAGTGGAGTATTAATCATGAAACTACAGAGAAAACTGCTCATCTGTGGGCTAATGGTATTGCCACTTACCGCTGTGGCCTCCAACGAAGAAAACGATAAGTACGAATATATTCCAACACCAGTTGCAGATCAGAAAGCAGATTTAATTGATGACGACGGAGACGGCGTTATCAATGCAAGAGATCTATGTATCACTACGCCGCAAGGCGCAGCACTCGATAACGACGGCTGTGAAGAGTACATCGACGTTTCAAACACACTGGCATTGCGTATCTTGTTTGATAACAACTCAACCTACATCAAGCCAGTGTTCCAAGATCAAATCAGTGAGATGGCGGACTTCCTAAAAGAGTACCCAGAAACCAGCATTGAAATTCAAGGTTTCGCGAGTATCGTCGGCAATACTGACAAGAATATGCTGCTTTCACAAAACCGCGCCGATGTCGTAAGGCAGGCCATAATAAGCAATGGTATCGACCCAAGCAGACTCACTATCGTTGGTTTTGGCGATACGCAACCTGAAGAATTAGGCGACAGTGAATTTGCTCATGCAATGAATCGTAAAGTCGTCGCTTCAGTGGTCGGCTACAAGGGTGAGGTCAAAATTGAATGGACGATATTCACCAAAATCGGCAAGTAGCCTAGTTCTCCATCAATCAGACATAAAGCGCTCTTCTAGAGCGCTTTTTTATTGCCAATTCATTTAGATATTAATGATCTCATGCTAGTCTTGTAAGCAGTTCTTACTATGAGTAGATAACAATGAGCAAATTAACGTCTGATATCGAACAAAACCTAAAGCTGTTTATTGAAGAAACAAGCAAAACCCAACTTGTATGGGGTCTTCGCAACGAAGATGGTTGGTTGGCGTGTGATTCGACCGAGTTCGAAAACAGTGAAGTAATGCCTTTCTGGTCGTCAGAGGAAGACGCAAAAACTCACAACGTTGAAGAGTGGGCGGATTTTGAAGTACTGCACATCCCCCTTGATATCTTCGTTGAAGATTGGCTACTGACATTGGACGAAGACGGCGTATTGATCGGCACGAACTGGAACGCTCAGCTAGACGGTAAGGAAATGGAGCCTTCAGAGGTTGCTAAGCTGTATCTAAAACTTAACTAATCAGTCCACTGTCGTTTTGAATAAACGTAGTAGATAATAAAGAGGCGCATCATGCGCCTCTTTTTAGTTTGATTTCTCTTTAAGTGATTGCATCACCGCTTGCTGATTATCGAGATAATGGTTTAGGCCATTTGCTCGCAGCTCACATGATGGGCAATCACCACAACCATCACCAACGATGCCGTTATAACAGGTCAGCGTCTCGTTACGAACAAGCTCTAGCGCATCATATTTGTCTGCCAGTGCCCATGTTTCGGCTTTATCTAGCCACATTAGTGGTGTAACGATATCCAGCTCTCTATCCATACCCTGCATCAAAGCACTGTTCATTGCCTTAATAAAGTCATTGCGACAATCTGGGTAGCCAGAGAAGTCGGTTTCACACACACCCGTGATAACCGCTGAAGCGCCAATTTGATAAGCGTAAATACCAGCTAAGGTTAGAAAAAGAATATTACGACCCGGAACAAACGAGTTTGGTAAGCCATTTTCTTGCAGCTCATGAGAGACAGGAATGTCATCACGTGTCAGTGAGCTGATGGCCAATTCATTGAGAAGACCTACATCCATCACTTTGTGTGCTTTTACGCCAAGCTTTTCTGTCAAAGCTTGTGCAACTTCGATTTCTAGCTTGTGTCTCTGACCGTAATCAAACGTGATTGCGTGTACTTCATCATACTCTTTTAATGCTTGCACCAAACACGTGGTCGAGTCTTGGCCACCACTAAAAACTACTACTGCCTTCTTCATTACCATCTCCATATTTGGTGTTATGCAATATTTAAGTATTTATGCGTTTGTACCGACAAACGCCAGTTACGCGCGATACACGTGCTCATACAAAGCTCTGTCGCGCGTGGCTTTTGGCTAATTGGCTGCAGCGCAATCACCACATCCGGTTTTAACGCCACACCGTCAAGCAACGCATCAAGCTGTTCAATGTTGTTATCCGTCGCCACAGGATGTTTAATTTCATTCGCTCGCTCTAGCGCTGAGGTAAGCACTTCGCGTTTGCCTTTCATGGCGATCTTAGGTGACACTGTCACCCAGGTATTCTCAGTGACTCTCACTTCTGACGTGCCGCTGGTTTCGATTTGGCAACGAGCATCGATAGCCTCAAACGCCTCACAAAGGGGCGTTAAGTCATATTCGCAAGGCTCACCACCAGTAATGACAATATGCTTCGCTGTAAAGCCCTGGGCTTGATACATAGCAACGATCTCATCTGCGCTGACATCACTCCAAGTAGGGCTATCACCTTGCTTAGTGATGATTTCGCCGAACGCGCGCTCATCTTCTTGCTTTGCTTCCCAGGTCTGCTTGGTATCACACCACGCACAACCCACATTACAGATCTGTAGACGAATGAATACCGCAGGAACGCCAGTGAACACGCCCTCTCCTTGAATGGTTTCAAACATCTCATTGATCTTGAATTGTTTACCGCTCATTAAATTTTGCCATTTATGTAAGATGAGCAGACCTTAAAGGATGCGCGCTAGAAATTCAACATTAACCGGACGACAAAATCACTGGCAGTCTGCGGCTAATTTCCCTATTCTGATGCGGTTTTGTTTTATTTCTTTTTTAGGTAAGTCACGTGTACAAACTCATCGCTATCGATATGGATGGAACCCTACTCACATCCGACAAAAACATCACCCCTCGTACCAAACAAGCCATCGCTGCTGCTAAAGCCAAAGGCGTTACGGTCGTTCTTGCTTCTGGCCGACCACTTAACGGTATGAAGGATGCACTTGTAGAATTAGATTTAACAGAGCAAGACGACTTTGTTATTCACTTTAACGGCACCTACGTTGAAAAGGTCAAAAGTGGTGAAAAGCTTCACGAGCAGCCACTAACAGGCAAAGATGCTAAGCGTATTGCACGTCTTGCAAACGAACTAGGGCTACACTGTCACGCGTTCAGCACGCAGATCGGATTGATTACCACAGAAGCTAACCCATACACCGACCACGAAGCAGAAATCAATAAGCTCGACTTCACTGTTTATGACTTTGAACGCTTAGAAGATGACCATGAAATCATCAAAGCGATGATTGTTGGCGAGCCGAGCAAACTCACTGAAGGCATTGCCAAGATTGACGCATCGTATCACGATGATTACACCATCGTTCAAAGCGCCCCATTCTTCTTAGAGTTCTTAAACCCACTCAGCAATAAAGGCGAAGGCGTTAAAGTCATAGCCGATCACCTAGGTATTCCTTACGAGCAAACCATGTGCTTTGGTGATGCCGAAAACGACCATCACATGATCAAGTTTGCTGGTAAAGGTGTCGCGATGGCGAATGCGATGGAAGCGACCAAAGCGATTGCCGATTACATCACAGACAGCAATGATGATGACGGCGTAGCAAAAGCGATTGAGAAATTTGTGCTATAGTTTTTCGTAATATCGCTGCACTCAGTGCTAACTCGCTGTTTTAAGGAAAGAACATGACCATCCGCCTACTACTAAACGGTAAAAAAGCTGCTCAAGAAGACATTCGAGAAGCCGTCTATCAACTTCGAGAACAAGGGCATCAACTTGAGGTTCGCGTGACGTGGGAAGGCGGAGATATTGAAAGGTTAGTACAAGAAGCCGGTGCTAATGGTGTCACACGCCTCATCGCAGGCGGTGGTGACGGCACCATCAATGAAGTGGTCGATGCCCTGCTCAAACAAAAACTTTCTCACATCGAGTTAGCTGTCCTACCACTCGGTACGGCTAATGACTTTGCTACAGCCTGCGAAATTCCAACTCTCTCCCCTTATGATGCTCTGCATTTAGCACTGTCCGGCCAAGCCACGTTTATCGACGCGGCATCGGCTAATGAAAGACACTTTATCAATATCGCCACGGCCGGATTTGGCGCTCAAGTCACCGCTAATACACCCGTAGCTTTGAAGAACTTCTTGGGTGGCGGTGCTTATACCCTTGCAGGCCTTGTTCAAGCGATTAATTTTCAACCTTTTAGCGGCAGAGTATTGTATGACGGCAAGGAAGTAGACAGTCATGTTGTCGTCGGCGCTGTATGCAACGGCAGAATGGCTGGCGGCGGTCAACCTTTGTCACCCAACGCTATGCTCAATGATGGGCTGCTTGACGTGGTGTCATTGGAAGAGTTTACGCCAGGCGATATTCCCGCAGTGGTCGATGAGCTGCTCCAACAACCCGAGTTTAGTGGCACGTTTGTAAAGCGAAACCAAGTGAAAACATTGGAGTGGATTTCTGATTCAGTGATGCCAGTAAATCTCGATGGCGAACCACTAACATCAAAGCACATCAAGTTCAGTGTACTGCCAAACGCCATCAAGCTAGTGCTTCCGGCTCACAGCCCTGTCGTTTAACCTTGATTATCTTAACCAAGCAAACGAGGATCCGGCTCAAAGTTGAGCTTAACGACGTTAAGTTTCTCTAAGTCAAAATCAGGATGAGCGAGATTTAGCAGGCAATTGAACTCTCGCGGTACGATAGTCGAAGGGATTTTAAGAAAAAGACTTATGTCACTGCCTATCCATTCATCACCAATTTGTGCGGTCGACGCCGGTGCCGGATCTTCTTGCCAGTCATCCGGCAAATAGCTTTGGTCAAGTTCGATGATCGCATTATCGTCCACATCAATACGATACAACTCATAGTCATTGAGTAGCTCAGAATCGTTGAGATGCACCAGCACTTCTAAAATAGCCAATGACTCGGACGTTGCGAGATACACACATCGCATGCCTGCCGAGTTCCATCGCCCACCATAGCGCCGCGCCCCCTCACCATCAAAGACTTGCTCTATGCTTGTGGCGAATTTTCTCTTTACAATTCGATACAACTGCATTAATTGAAAACGCCATGCTCTAGGCGGCCAATTACGCTTAGTACTTCTTCGGTTTCAGCACTGGTTTTCAACATGTCGCTCGGCGCGATATGCCCTAATGCCTTCACTGGGTTGTGCATCCACTGAAACGCTTTGATTTTATTGTTCTCAAACAAACGCAGTGACGCATTGTAGACTTCGGCATATCGGTAAAGCCTGTCACTTTCATCTGAAGAGAATTTACCATCCTTCGCTCGGCGGCTCAGTGTTGCGCTTTTGATGTTGGTGATACGAGCGAGCTCTTTTTTCTCTATCCCCGTCGCTGTCGCGAGCTTTTGGTAGGTTGCAAAGTCGAAGCCTGCTTCAATCGCTTCATAGAGTTTGCGCCCTCTTGGAGGCACGCCAATCTGCGACCAAAAGCTAGCCTTTGAACGAGAAGGAACGAATTTAGTTGAAGCACTCATTTAAACCACCACTTGATACACTCTTAACGTATCAAATGATAGATCACTTTCGCTTTGACGACAACTCCCACCTAAAAACAGAAAAGGCGACCCACTGGGTCGCCTTACTTAAAACGATGGCAATTACTTAATGTTCAAGAATGCTGCGCCGCGAACGCCGCCCGAATCGCCGTGTTTCGCTTTCATAATCTTAGGGCATTTAGCCACAGACATTAAATATTTTGGCACGCGCTTAGGCATTTCTTCATAAATCAAATCGAAGTTAGACAGGCCACCACCAAGTGTCACGACATGTGGATCATTTCCGGTGAAGATGTTCGCAAAGCAGATAGCCAACAGTTCCATGAACATGTCGACAAATTCAGTCGCCTCTGCATCACCAGCTTCACGCGCTTTAATAATATCAATCGCTTTCTTGCTCTCGCCATAATAATTAGCATAAAGAAGCTCAAAGCCACGACCTGACAAGTAATTGTCCAAGCAACCTTTTTTACCGCAACCGCAATCCAGAAGAGGTGCTTTTTCTCCTAGATGGAACCATGCATCAATAGGCAAGCGCATATGGCCTAACTCACCAGCAACGTTGTTACGACCTGAGAATACTTTTCCTTCGTAAATCAAACCGCCACCAAAACCAGTACCCAGGATTAACCCCATCACTGAAGGCGAATCTTTAAGTTCATCATCCCAAGCTTCAGAAAGCGCAAAACAGTTTGCGTCATTTTCTAACTTCACTTCACGACCAATTTTTTGTTGTAGATCGTGACGTAACGGTTTGCCTTTCGCACAGCCGATATTTACTGTCAATACAGTACCGTCGTCCGCATCTTCCATACCAGGAAGGCCGAGACCTACTTTGCCTTCCGTACCCAACTCTGCGTCGTATTTCGCAACTAAGCCCGCTAACGTATCGACCAATACTTGGTAATCATCAACTGGTGTTGGAACGCGCTCAGTGGCAACACGTTCTAGTTTTTCGTTGAAAGCACCAAACTCAATTTTTGTGCCGCCGACGTCAAAGCCGTAATACATGAAACTCTCCTTGAAACCTCAATACGAAGTAAAAAATTTAGACAATTGATGGCATTATCCATATCCCTACCCCCTCAAACCGTGATGCAGCCCCAATTTATACCTTTGCTTACATCGCTTGGTTAACAAGTCGTCACCTAAATGGGCACTATTAGAGCAACATCTCGTTTTTTATTAGAGCTATGAAATTATTTAACTCTGGACGAGTGAGATCAGAAGAGAAACGAGTCTTACTTAACATGTAACTTTCACGAAAAGCAGCAAACCAAAGCGCGAGTGTATTGGCGGTTTTCTCTTCGCCAAATTGCTCAAATACTAAACTGGCCACTTCTGCGGTCGCTAGGTGGTCTTCATTCTCAGACTTGCGCATTACGTAATTCGACACTGCTTCTGGTTTGATAGAACAAACTGGGAACCTGTCCAAATACGGCGATTTGCGAAACATTCTTCGTGCTTCGCGCCAACTGCCATCCAAAAAGATAAACAGTGGCTTTTTACCTTCAGATAAAGTCGTATTTAACTCAGATTGCGCACCCATTTCTAGAACACGTGTTTTATCATCTACATAATCTTCTGGAAAGATTATAATCGGCTGTAAGGTCTCATCATTTAACACCGCCAACATGTCTGCATTTGGCTCGGTACGATGCCAAGGAAACGCATAGCCTTGCTCAACCGTATCAAGTATCAGACGCCCAGTGTTGCTTGGTTTTAAAATCTCTGCATCAGAGACCAACAGCATGACCGCAATATCAAGGTTCGGTGCGGGTTGGTGTTCGCAGATACAGTATTGCTTGGCGATTTGGCAGGTTTTACAACGTTCAACTTTTGCTCCGCGGGCGTTGAATGGTTTGGTGGCTGCGGCAAGTCGCTCGTCATACATGGCGTGGAAGGCGTGGCGTCTCATAATCATGGTACTTTGACAAAAGGTGGCGGGATTCTACTCTGCCAACGTGCGTTAGTAAAAGGAAACTCAATAGCAATGGAAAACAGTGACACTATTCGCCTAGCGATCTTTCTTTCTGTATTAGTGCTCTGCGCTGTCTGGGAGTGGGCAGTCCCAAGAAAGGCGCGAACGCGCAGCCGTTTACTGCGTTGGAGTAACAATCTCGCGCTGGTAGGGTTTAACTCTTTAACCTTAGCGGTTGCCATGCCCCTTTTAGCGATTGAAGCATCTTTGCGCGCGGCTCAACTTCAAGTGGGGCTTTTCAACCACCTTGCCTTGCCCTTATGGCTGGTAGTACCAATCAGCGTCATCTTGCTTGATGGCGTTATCTACTTTCAGCATGTCGTGTTTCATCGACTGCCCATACTTTGGCGATTACACCGCATGCATCACGCGGATAGAGATATAGACGTCACCACCGGTGCTCGCTTCCACCCCATTGAAATTGTGCTATCGATGTGGATCAAAATTGGCGTGGTGATGGCGCTTGGGATCCCACCTGTTGCAGTATTGGTGTTTGAGATTGTTCTTAATGCGAGCGCGATGTTTAATCACAGCAATGCCAAGCTGCCTGCAGCCGTAGACAAAGCTCTAAGAAAAATCGTGGTGACTCCGGATTTTCATCGCGTTCATCACTCGGTAATACCCAAGGAGACACACTCCAACTTTGGTTTCTTTTTGTCGGTATGGGATCGCTGGTTTGGCACCTATCGCGCTCAGCCAGAGCTTGGACACGATAAGGTGGAGATAGGCATTCCAGAATTTGCGGCTAAAAACGAGCAAAGGCTGGATAAGTTACTTACCCAGCCTTTTAGGAACGATCGCGAGTCTAATTAGGTTAAACCGCTATTCGTTTAAACTGCTGTTCGTTCAAACGGATAGACGATTGAGCTCGTACTTGTGAAGCATTGCTTGCTGGTGGCCTGCGATATCAGCCACCTGCTCAGCACTTTCAACCATAGACTCAAGCTGCATATTTGAATGCTCACCTTGGTCGGTGACATGAACAATGGCGCGCCCTACTTCTGCTGTCGCTCGCTCTTGCTCTTCGGTTGCCACAGATACTTGCTCCGCTCGTTCTCGAATATGATTCACAGACAGCGCAATATCTGAGAACGACGTTTTAACTCGCTCACTAGAATCTAGGGCGTGATTCATTTCAGCTCGAGACTCGATAACAGATTGTCTCGAATCTTGGGCGGCGTCCATCAGCTCAGCCATCATTTGGCGAATATTGGTGGTTTGCTCTGAGGTATCGCTCGCGAGCTTGCGTACTTCATCCGCAACAACGGCAAAGCCGCGTCCCATTTCACCCGCTCGCGCCGCTTCAATGGCAGCGTTGAGCGCTAACAAGTTGGTGTTGTCTGCAATACCACTGATCATATCGACCATTTCTTGGATTTGCTTTACTTTACCATCCAACTCATTCATCGAGGTTTCATTGTTGCCGAGTGTCGTTTCAAGGGTATGCAAACGTTGCTGATTCTCCTCGACCGCTTTTAGCCCCAGAGAAGCAAACTCTTCTGCCTGCTGCGAATCAGAAAATGAGGACGTCGTCACGGTCGCGATTTCTTTGATTGACGCTTCCAACTGAGTCACTGTAGCAACCATGCTATCGAGAGATTCGTTTTGCGCTAGCAAACTGCTTCGCGTCGATTCTGCTGCGCCATGACTGATTTCTGCGGTTTGGTACAAGGTTTCACAGTTACGCGTAACCACTTCGATTGAGTCATGGGTCGACTCAATAACCTGATTCAACTTTCTGGCAATATCACGCATTTCCGAGGGACCTGAAAGCTCTACGACGCCCGTTAAGTCGTGCTCAACCAAACGTTTTAGCTGCCTAGTAATACTCTTAAGTGCGCGATTAACCCAGCGGCGCAGCCCAAAGAACAATCCAAAAACAACCATCACTAACACGGCTGTGGTAATGATTAGAGTGTAAATATTGGTTTGAATGGTGCTGTTTACCACGGATTGGCTCTCATCAATGAGGCCTTCCGCTGTTGTCGAAATGGCTGACAAGATCTGCGTGGTCTCATTTGCCAGCACAGCGGCTTTGGCGAGTTCTTCACGCTGTGTAGTCGCAATCTCCAATCGTTCAATGATCTGACGAACCACACCGCTTTGCTTAAACCCTGCTTTCACCATGTCATAGGGCGCAGTGAAACTTGGGAACTCGCTGATTTCTGGATGCCATTCTTCAAACTGATCGTAAGCTAAATTGATGCTTGCATAGCGATTGCGCATCTGACGATATTCACCATTGGCCTTTTTCAGATCGGTCTGCATCATCAGCATCAAGAATGCGCTCTCTAGAGAACTAGCAGCCGTCACCACTCGTGTAGCGGCATCGGCCGAAGACGGATTGTTTTGTGTAAACAGCAAGCTGATGCGATTCATTTCTTGACCAAGTGTACTGATGGCATATCGAAAGCCGGCCACTTCTTTATCGATATCTGCACTCATGGCCAGTATTTGCGATTGGTATGCCAGAATCGCTTGAGTGCTTCTTTGAAGTTCAACAATTTTCTGCCCAAGGAGCTCTCGTTGCTCCTGTGTAACGGCATTGCCCAACTCCGAGGCAATGGCGAATAGGTTTTCAACCTTTTGATTACTTTGCTCGACAAGCTGCGTGATGCGTTGGCGGGTCTGCTCTAACTCTTCTGTCGACTCAAGCTGTGTACCATAGTTAAGCAGTTTTACTTGTTCCAGTACATCTTGCGTCAATGCGGCATTATTAAGAGACAGTGGAAGGGCTTTTTCTGATAAATTGTCAAACTGTTGCTTAACTTGATTAAGGCCATTAGTGCTAAGTACACTCACACCGACAAAAATTAGAATAATTGTTAAGAAGATAGCACTCAAAGAGTGAATCAAAGAGATGGCACGTTTTCCCTTGTCTGGGGTTTTCATAAACAATCCGTCGAGCTGATCCATTAAACGGTAACCAAATAAGTAATAGGTTCGTACTATTTAATAACTTGGTATAGAATTATCAGGATATTAGTAATCCTTAGTGACATTTTTATTACGTTTAGATGTAAGCAGTGTGACAGATGAAATTTGTTAAATTATTGATTTTATACGGTATGGTGGTTTTCGTATCGGCGTGCTCTAGTCAGCCAGAGCGAGCGGAACACACAAGGCAACACTACAATACCCCAGATAATGCGCCCTTCCTCGCTGAATATAAAAAATGGCAAGGTGTTCCATATCGTTTGGGCGGCACCAATTATTCCGGTGTTGACTGCTCAGCATTTGTTCAAGCGGTTTATCAAGACGCCTATTCTCTCTCATTACCACGGACTACAGCGCAGCAAGTCAAAGTAGGTGAAAAAATCGCCTACAATAGTGCGCAAAGTGGAGATTTAGTCTTTTTTAAAACTGGTCGAAAAACCCGTCACGTAGGAATATATTTAGGTGGCAATACGTTTATGCATGCTTCGACATCAAAAGGGGTGGTGCTTTCTCGCTTAGATAACCCATACTGGGCATCGACGTTTTGGCACTTTAGAAGTGTTCAATAACGTTTCTCTCTGTAATTCGATACAGAGAGAAACGCCTAGATTAATCGTATTTTGCCACCGCAGTGTCAAATAGATTTTTTACTAGTGCGATATATTCCTCAAGAAAAGCGACTTGTTCATTGGTCGCTTTTTTGTTCCAAACGCCCGCTAACACTTCTTCCAGATCCTGGATAACTAAATCCACTTCCTTAAGAAGTTTAAAGCGTACACTGGCATGAAGCTCTGGGTTTTGTTCGAAGACCGCCATAATATTTGAGGCAACCATATCCGTTGATACGTCCTCAATGGTCTCTTCTCCTGTATCCCCCAACTCTGAGGTAAACACACTTAGATTGAGCGCAAGGTGTTCAATAAGTGCTTGATAGCCGTCAGTATCTACAACCACGACTGCTCTCCTAGCAATGACAATAATGACAAGATCTTCACCATAGCAAACCTAGGTCACGTTTGTAAGAACACAAAGGAAAATTCGGGTGTCACGTCAATGATTCTGTGCGCTGACAGTATGTTATGTAAGCAATATTGTTCTACACTAGCCATAGTGTTGGCAGGTGGGAGACGTTTATGTGGCAAGCAATTTCAGATCAGCTTTCAGAAACTCTAATGTTTGAGTTCAATATCTCCGAGCGCATTAAAATGAGCGGTGGGGACATTAATCAGTGTTACATGATCAGCGATGGTGATCAGCGTTACTTCGTCAAAATCAATGACAAAGACTTTATCGCGAAATTTGAAATCGAAGCCGACAATCTCACTGCCCTAAGAGAAACCAACACGGTTCATGTACCTGAACTGGTTCACATTGGTAAAACCAAAGAGTGTGCCTTTATCGTACTCAATTACATACCTGTCAAACCCTTAGATACTGGCCCTGCCAGTTACCAGCTTGGAGAGGAACTTGCCAAACTACACAAGTGGGGCGAGCAAAAGGAGTTTGGGTTCGATCAAGACAACTATATTGGCACCACACTGCAACCTAATCAGTGGCACAAAAAGTGGTCACGCTTCTTCTCTGAGCAGCGAATTGGCTGGCAACTTCAGCTTCTAAAAGAAAAACAAATCACATTCACAGATATCGATGAATTTGTTGAGCTGGTTAACGAACAGCTTTCCGGGCACAATCCCAAACCGTCTTTACTACACGGTGACCTTTGGTATGGCAATGCGGCTAATACCGCGTTTGGGCCAATATGCTATGACCCGGCGAGCTATTGGGGTGATAGAGAATGTGATTTAGCAATGACAGAGCTTTTCGGCGGGTTTAGGCAGGAGTTCTACGACGGATACGAAAGTATTTTGGCGATCGAGCCTATGTACGAGTACCGCAAGCACATCTACAACTTGTATCATGTGCTCAATCACTGCAATTTGTTTGGTGGTGAATATTTGGATCAAGCAGAGAAGCTTATCACCACCATCCAATCATCGTAATCGCCACCTTTTAGTCGAGGTCAACCAAAGACATGCGGCTTTGCTCCCGATAGAGAATATCTTCTAATCGAGCAAAGCCGTTTTCATTATGTGAAATAGAACTCACATTAAGCCAGTTCGTTCTCAATCCCGCACGCCTTGCTGGCAGTATATCTCGTTCAAGTTGATCTCCAGTCATTACGAGTTGACTGGTATCTGTATTGAGCTTAAAGGCAATGCGTGGGTAAAAATCCTCATCATCTTTGCCGACACCAAGGTTGCTGAAACAGAAGTACCCAGATAAGTATTCAGCAAGCTGCGCTCTTTCAAAGGCTCTTTTTACATCCTCTTCTGCAGAATCTTTGGCATTGGTTGCGACATAAATGGGGCAGTATTTTGCAAGCCCACTTAATAGCGCTTTCGCCCCCTCCACCTGCTGAATTTTTGGCCAATCGCACATCTTGCCACTTTGGCTGGGGTCATCGACCATGAGTGTATCGCCCCAATCAAACAAGTAAATATGATCACGTTGACGCCAAAGCTTTTCTAGTTCACGCCACTCCTCTCGCAGCACGCCATACTTAACGCTGTCGTAATAGTGCCCTTGATAGTAACGAACCTTGCGCAGGCGCGCTTCCTGGGTCATACCAAGTTTTAGCGCACACTTCATCATTCGCGGATTGCCGCTCCATGTAGTCAGCCCTACTCGCTCTATATCTAGAGTATTGAACAGATAACTCACCCATGGGATCAGCGCTTTCATGCCAATGCCACAGCCCCAAAGTCGGGAGTCATAAACCAGTACTCCAACTTCAAGCCAACGGGTTTTTTGGTCTTCCCAGTAACAACTTACCGTTCCGACGACTCTTTGATGATACTCAATAACAAGCGCTTCATTACCCAACATGAGTTTGGAGAAGTAACCCTCGCTAAATTGCTCACGCGTTGGACGCTGATAACCAAAGTAAGGACCATTAAGCTCCGTCCAAGCTTCATCCTCTGTCATAAGTTGATAGAGCGGTTCAAAGTCTTGCTCAGTAGCGACCCGAAGCGTGATATCTTGAAAACTCAACCTCTCTTGATTCATACCTTGCGCACCTCACTTTCATCAAGAAAACACCAAGACTCAGCTCCATCGAAATATTTAACCTGGGTAGATTTAAGGCCATCCGCCATTCTAAAGTTGATGGCCGTTCTCGGGGTCGATGAGCTATCAGCAGACTCATAATGAGTAACGCAACCACACACAGCGCAGTGATGAAAATCGATACAGCCATCCCCCCAGCGATAAGCTACTGTCTCTTTCGCTATTTCAACCATCACGTCTTTTGGTTGAAAATAACCCCAAAGCGCGGCATAGCGTCGACAAATTGAGCAATTGCAGCAGGTGACCGATTCAGGCCAATGGTCAAAAGAAAGCTGCACATTTCCACAATGACAACTGAGCGCTTGTTGTTTCATACATTTGTTTCCTTACTTTCCGCCAGATACATCCACGAATGTGCCCGTCACAAAAGAAGCCTCTTCTGATATCAGCCATGAAATTGCATTGGCAACTTCCTCCGCTTCACCTCCCCGGCCGAGCGGGATCTGCGACTCTAATCGTTTAACTCTTTCTGGCTCTCCGCCATCGGCATGCATTTCCGTATTAATCAGTCCCGGGCGCACCCCGTTTACACGAATATTTCTACCGGCTAATTCGGACGCTAACCCTCTAGTAAGAGTATCCACCGCTCCTTTACTGGCGGCATAATCCAGGTACTCAAATGGTGACCCGGTAACCGATGCTCGAGAAGAAACATTCACTATGCTTCCCCCATTCATGTATTTAATTGCTTCACGGGCGCATAGTAGTGTTCCAGTCACATTAGTCGCTAAGATTTGAGTAATACGCTCCGCGGTAATCTGCTCAAGGGTGCACTGCGTACTTAAGATCCCTGCATTATTCACTAACCCATATATCTCGCCATGCTCTGCATAGATGGAGTCAAACATGGAAACAACTGAATCCTCACTGGCAATATTCACCTGATAACTACACGCTTCTCCACCATCTCGTCGTATATCACTAACCACCTGCTCTGCTCGCTTGGCGTTTGATAAGAAGTTAACGACCACTCTATAGCCTTTAGCCGCTAACAGTTTGGATGTAGCAGCGCCAATGCCTCTGCTTCCACCGGTAACCACAATTAATTTACTCATTTCCACTAACCTGAAATCAAAGACAATGCAATCGCCAGCATGATAAAGCCCACTAGCCCCTCCAAAATCTTCCATGAAATAGGCTTATGAAAAATTGGAGTGAGGAGCCTGGCACCATAGCCAAGCGAAAAGAAAAACACGAATGAGGCCGTTACCGCACCAAGGCCAAACGAGAATTGCTGAGGGGCATATTGCGTTGAGATAGAGCCTAGAAGAACGACAGTGTCTAGGTAAACATGAGGGTTGAGCCATGTTAATGCTAAACAAATAAGCACTGTTTTCATCAGACTGGCGTTGCTATCCCCTTCAGGATCTAGCTGATGGTTGCTTGAAATTGCAGAGCGAAAACTCTGAAAACTGTAGATAAAGAGAAATGCCGCGCCTGCATATCGAGCAACCGTTTCGACAGAAGGATAGGCTTCAATCACTGCTCCAAAGCCACTCACACCGGCGGTAATCAGCAAAGCATCAGAAACCGCACAGACCGCGCAAACTGCAAATACATAATGGCGTTTTAACCCTTGCTTTAAGACAAATGCGTTTTGTGCGCCGATAGCGAGAATTAACGATAAACCTAACGAAAAACCGGTAAAAAAGACCCCAATATCCAAACCAACTCCGAGTTACATCCATATAACAATCTGATGTTTTAGCGCGTAGTTAGTTGAATTTCAATCTAAACCTCGTTCTCATGCCGTACAGTCACAAACACGTCTTCACTTTCTAGGGTAACTTCAAACAAAATTGGGCGACAGCAGACATAGCAGTCTTCAATGTACTCCTGATTGTCCAACGTGCAATCAATAGAGGTCTCAAACGCCTCCCCGCAATAAGGGCAGTTCACCCGCCATTCTCTGATCGCTTCCATATTCCAATCCTGTTGCTTTTTATCAAGTTTAGAATTTTAACGAGACATTAACAAATCTTGTCCTAGCCTCTATGTGCACAAGCACATATAAGGAGATCACTGTGAATGTTCTAATCGACACCGACGTCGACTTCGATGACTACATGGCAATGCTGTATCTACTGCTACACCCCGAAGTCAATGTGGTTGGAATTTCCGTCACTGGTACAGGTGATGCACACCTCAGTCATGGGCTACACAACGTTAGCAACATGCTCACGCTAACTGGAAAAGCGGCAGACTTACATATACCAGTCGTCAAAGGGTTTAATGCCCCCATGCGATACAGCAACACCTTTCCCGGTGAAGAACGAGAGGCTGCCGATAACCACTACGACACTCCGTTTCCACATCAAAACATGCATCGTGATTACATAGATGCGATTCCTTTTTTAGAAGAATACATCTTAAGTGCCTCAGAACCCGTTTCGCTACTATGTATCGGTGGTGGAACCACATGGGGGCGATTTCTTGAATACGCAAAAGACAAGCCTAGTTTGTCCAAAGCGTTAAAAGACAAAATCTCTCAAATCATAATGATGGGAGGCAACCTAACGAGTGAGTTCGTCGAGCCTGGTGCTGAAGGGAACATTCAACCAACCTTGTCAGAGCCACCTTGCTATTCCAACAAAGTGGCTGAATGGAACATTTTTGTCGATCCCTTAGGCGCTCAGACAATCATTGAAAGTGATTTGAATCTTACGCTCGTCGCACTCAATGCAACCCAGCAAGTTCCAATTACTCAAGCTTTTGTCGATGAGCTGAATCAAATAGAAAACAACAGTGCACGCTTTCTCACTCAGGTATTCAACAGCCAGTCTATTAAAAAAGGCATTGGCAAGTACCTCGACTTTTGGGACCCCCTCGCCGCTTCAGTCATCACTAATCCTCAATTGATTCAAACTCAATCTTTTCGAATTCGAGTCGAGCAAACCTTAAATGAAGAAAACGATACTTCGGGACAGATTTTGGTCGATCACAACAATGGTTCGTCAGTAAACATTGCCCTTTCGGCCGATGCTGACGCTACCTATCGCAATTATCTAAATACTATAAATAGTGACACCGTCACAAAATAAACCACATTTACGTCAGAACACTAGGAAGCATTATGATACAGATAAACATAAATCGCCTATTACTCACTCTGTGGCTAGCGACCACATCTTTCATAGCGTTTGCAGAATCCCCAGCATGGAATAATGCTGTAAACAAACCACCCACAAATTGGCAGGGGCCTACTTTCAAGCTTAGCGATCAATACCCCACTGAAATGCCAGCAGCCTGCACAGATGTCACGTGCCCTTGGCTAAACATCGACCTTTTCTCTAAGTCGAAAGGTGTCGACTTTAGCGACTCTGGTATTCCAGACTGGTCTAAAGAACCCAAATACAAGGATTATATAACCAGCATCCTCGACTACATCAAACAAGGTCAAACCCGCGACCTCAACAATGACCAAGGATTGATCGTCGACGTAGACGGTCAAACACGATGGTTTCACATACCATGGATGGCTTATGCAAAAGAAACCGGACGTGAATTTGTTCATGGACTCACTAATGAGCGTACCGCTCATTTAAGCGACTTTTATGGTGTAGGTGGCCCTAGCGATGGCGAAGGACGTGGCTTTGAAACGTGGGCTGTGGGTATGTACAACGATATCGGTGCGTACACAATTGGCCAAAGTTTTGATAAAAATGGCCAGCCTATCTTAGAGACAGTTAACGGAATCACCTCGACTAAAGGTATGCCGTTCAAAGAAGGCACTGTGGTCGTCAAATTCCTGTTTTCTAGTGTTACGCCTACTGATGTGGAGTACCTCAAAGGCTCTCCTAAATGGCAGGCTAACCGTCATAAAGAAACAAGCGACAATTTTGATAAGTGCAGCCGCACAATTCAAGATGTTCACCTCGTTCAGGTTGATGTCGCGGTTGTCGATAGCCGCTCGCCTACCCGATGGGTCTACGGCACATACGCATACATCAACAACGGCGGAACGACGGTTTGGGATAATCTTCAACCAGTTGGGCTCCAATGGGGTATGGATCCTTGGACATTCCCAGCCGTACCAAAATCTGAATCCATTACTGCGCGTCAAAGCGTCCTCAACAAATCCATTGAGAAGTATGAGCACTTTGGTTGCGAAGACCGCTTAGCAGGCCCCGTAGATAACAAACTCAGCTCTTGCTTATCATGTCATGCTGGCGCATTTGCCAATGTAGATGATACCAACCCTCAAATGGGTGTCACTATTCCCCCTATTTTTGGTTTTGACGGTCTATGTAACCAATACAGCCAAGAGAACGTTAACTACTTCCAAACGACACAGTTCCCGCAAGCTTATAGCGGTGGAAACTATCCAAACCTACTTAATCTAGATACGTCTTTGCAAATGCAAATCGCCGTTCAACAGCATGCGATGTTCGCTGCGAACATGCCAAGAGAGTGTGAGGACAAGTAATGAAAGCGAACCTTATTGCATTAACTCTCTTTACATTGTGTGCAAGTCAAGCACTTGCAGAGAGTCAGGACGAGCTATACCACCATCTTGAACCCAAACTCTCTGGGCACCTGCTTGCCGAAGTGCCCTCGCAACCTTTCGCCGCTTCTGGTGTCGTCAAGAGACCATTCTTCGACTACTTCAACTGGCAAAACTTTATTGCGTTAATGTGGCCATCGAAAGCCAACTCCCATGGTGAACCATTTGAACCCAACAATACGGCCGTTTTTGGTCATTACTCTGATGGGAAGCTTCCCGTATGGCTTGGGTGGAAATCCGCATTTGACCTATTTCCACAAAATGGTGATAAGCCCGTAGCGTGGACAGCTCGCAATGGTACGGCTATTTGCAAAAGTGGAGATTACGAAGGACAACCGGTTTTGGTTAGCGGTTCCAAATTCAGTACGGTTGCAGATGAGTTAGACCAAGCCTTTGGAGGGCCTTTGGTCGATCAAACTGGTCTATTTACCCGCTACGAAGTAAGAGTAAACAAAGTTGAATACGACTTTATTCGAGAAAACGGCTATTACAATCGTAGCGAGTGGCCTAACGAGGCCATCATCATGCCATCAGGTAACGGAAAGGATAAAGAAGGTGTTATAGAGGTCAAAGCCGCATGGCGCGATCTCAGCAAAGTAAGCCCGAAGTTCCACTCTCGCTTCTTTACGCTTGATAACGCTGTCGTATCCGTACCAGGTACCTGTGATGACGATAAAAATGCGATGATGCGCTGTGATTGTACTACGACCAAGGTTGGTCTTGTTGGTTTTCATATCGCCCAGAAAACGCCCGACTTCCCACAATGGGTTTGGGCTACCTTTGAGCAAGTCGATAACCTTGGCGAAGATCCATCCACACCCGCAGAGATGACGCCATCCTACTACGACCCTACCTTGTATCAGCGTGAAGCCTCAGTTTTAAGAGCCAATCCCGCGCAACACCCCGGAGCAAGCCGAGTACCAGAACCTGGAGACTTTTCTAATACGACACCCATCAATGTGGTTCGCCTTAGCCAAATTCCTGATACTCCTTTGCGCGAAGACCCTAACAAGCTTGGCTATTCGACCACTGATATGAATACTCGATACCGCAACCTGCTAAAAGGAACCGTTTGGGAGCATTATCAACTAATTGGTTCACAATGGCCTCAATTACCCTCTATTTCTGCCAAAACACCCACCGATGGAGACTTTGGATGTGAAGACGGTACACCCGTTCAAGCGGGCGGCATGCCATTTCCTGAGTGCCAATTGGCCAACATTACTATGGAGACGTATCACCAATACGATAGCTGTATGAACTGCCACCAAGGTGCACAAAGAGCTGGAGCTGATTTTAGCTGGATCCTCGCTACTCGAGCCTATGACGACACTAATTCAAAAGGAAATGACAATGACTGACAAGACAAAAACCAATAACCCATCCTTAGCCAGTAGTACCGATTTTAGCCATACCAAAAAGCTAGAAAAGGAACTCATTGTCAGAGGGCAAGGCGTTGTCGCCGTAGCGGCGAGTACTGATTGCGAACTCAACTTCTTAGAATTTTGCTTTGGTGAAGGAAAGCGAGCAATGAAGCTCTCTGTAACCAGTATTTCGACAACGATACAAGGGTTAGATGGTTCTGGAGATTGGGTAATACTGGCTGCGAACCATCATGGCATCGATCGCGATCCGCAATGTCAATATTGGCTCAGTATCGATGGTAACAACGCCGTCGTTCGCTATGGTAAAGGTGAGATACGCGGTAATACCGTCTTGTTGGAATACGGGCTTAAACAAGATGAGCAATATCTTCGTGCCAATGATATTGATAGCGAAGCTGATAGCTGGCTTAAAGAAGTGAAAGACGTCGATATTCTGGCTTCAGATAACCGCCTTACCGATAAGGTTCTCATTGACCCCGTAACCATCGACCCTCCGCTGTTTGTCGCCAAAACAGACGATATCAGTATGGATGACATCGCCTTCCAGCACAAAACCGTTGCAGAGAACTTAACCCCAGCCTGTCAGCAGCTGTACGCCAACATCTCAGGTAAGCAATTTACCCTCAATACACAAGCCTTCCCGCAGTTTGAGCAGGCTATTAACGAGAGTATCAATGACGTCAATGGCTGGTGTTATCAAACGCTCAAAGCTAAGAAAAACGAGTTTGGGGACGACCCAAGCGAAAGCTATTTGCGGATCACTATGGGAGTGAATCAAGGTGAATCACCGGGCATCCCTTACGTTATGGAAATATGGCCGAGCGAACATCGCTCTCCCATTCACAACCACGGTGATGCTAATGCCATCATCAGGGTGCTGGCAGGTGAAATCACAGTGAATCTATTCGCAATGCTATCTAAATTTCACGACAATCCGACGCCATTTGCCACTCAAGTGTTTAAACAAGGCGAAGTCACCTGGTTATCACCGGGTCTAAATCAAATTCACCAACTTGAAAACAACGCGAGTGATGGCAATGCTTGCATTACTATTCAGTGCTACCAGTACAGCCGTGATAATACTCAGCATTACGAATATTTCGATTACCTTAACCCAGAAAATCGCACCATCGAGCAGTTTACGCCGAACAGCGATATGGGCTTTCTAGAGTTTAAAGCGCGTATGTGGCAAGAGTGGCGTGAGCGCCATGGAAGTGAAATTGATTAGGATAAACATGGTTCACCAGTGGTGCGCAGGCATCACTGGTTCTTTTCCTGTAAACAAATTGAACTAAGAAAAAATCGACAGTGCAATCGCCATCAACATTGGCATCCCACCTGCAATAAACAGCGATAAACCAAAGCTGTAATTTTGACGATAGTGCTGGTGCTTTTCGCCTTGCAAGTCATGCCCAGTGACCATGCTCTTCATTTTATGCGTTACTATGTCTACATCGTAAGTTCGACTGACCTTTCCACCATCCCAAACGAGAGCGGTGACACACCATATTGAAGCGGCATTAAAAAACGCCCCATCCATCAAGTTGGTGACTTTAAAAAACGGGATAAACAAACCTAGCCCAAAGACAGCTAACGCAGCAACGATATTAGCAACGACTATAAGACGAATTAGGTTGAGCATCGTTTCTCCTAAAGCTGTTTGGTCATGAACACACTATTGGGATCGAGCACGTAATCAGCAAAAGGGTCGCATTCAACAAAACCATGGCCGGAGTAAAGTGTGCGAGCCGCTGTAAAGTAGTCCTCTGTGCCCGTTTCTAAGCTTAAACGAGAAAAACCCCGCGCAGATGCCTGACTCACAAGATGATTGAGCAGTGTTTTCGCCACCCCTTTGCCTCTCGCATTATGAGCAGTGCGCATCGACTTAATTTCCGCGTGCTCACTGTCCAAAGCTTTCAACGCAATACACCCTAACAACTCTTGCTCGTTCCACGCCGTCCAAAATTCTACGTTAGATTGGCGTAGAGCCTCTATATCAAGAGCGTGAACACTTTCCGCCGGTGACGTGGCATACATATCATCTAAGTGCTCTTGAAGTAGAGCTTTAATTTTGTGGCTTTGCAAATCGTCCTTAACAATATCCAACTATCTTTCCTTCGGTTACTAGCTTCAAGCTAACAATATACGACCCCGTATCATGAAATCCATATCTCGTTGAAAATTAACAGCCTTTGCTATGCTTTGTGAGGTTTAGATCTCAAAACTAGACCAGCATACAATCGTTGAAAGTATTGTAAGTCTTAAATACACCTTGGCAGGGATAAGGAGGGTTACAACATTGAATTTACTGTACTCTTCCTCGAAGCGATTTTGTTTGGCTCTTACGCTTTTTGCTATCAACACGTCGCTTTTGGGATGCTCTTGTCGGCTTAGTCGCTCTCCGCGCTTTTTGAACGACTGTCGCAGAAAGTATTATTTGCTTGAGCCGCTCGAGAGCATCTTCACGATTCTGCTCCTGTGTTCTAAATTGTTGAGCCTTTATGATGATGACGCCTTCTTTTGTAATCCTCGAATCGGTTAACGACAGGAGTCTTTCTTTGTAAAAGTCAGGCAATGTAGAACGTTTAATGTCGAAGCGCAGGTGTATCGCAGAGCTGGTTTTATTAACCTTTTGACCACCAGCGCCCATAGAGCGAATGGCTGTGAGCTCAATCTCCCAATCGGCAATCGTAACGGTATTTGAAATATGTAACATGATAGTTTAAAGAGAGTAGTCAAAGACAATAATGTCTTCGAGTAGTGGTCGAAACACGGCTTTGAGCGCGTCATGCTCTGGGTGCGGTAAGTAGTTTTGACGGCCTTGCTCATCGCGAAACGTCATCAACACAGAGTGAGTATACTGTTTATTTTTTCTTTCAGGGCTATCGTTGATGCCCCACTCCACCGCTTCTACTCCGTCAACTTTTGATGGTATTGCCTCAAATAATGACATAAGTGCCTGAACGTCAGCTTCCGTCGCCGTGGATTTGAATTGGATGAGTAATATGTGACGTATCATACCAAGTCCCTATTAATGAATTAACTTTAACGTAATGAATTCATTAGATAGTAACCAAGAAATGGAACCAGTACCACCTAGCATTACCTCTGACGCATCAGTGCTATGGCGAACCCTGAACCAAGAAAAGTAAGGCCAGCGCCGACATTAAGCCCAGACACCACCTTAGGTTTATTCTTGAGCCAAGTTACCAAACGGGATGCAAATACGCCCATCAAAGCAAAGCCGACCGCGGTAAGTAATGCGAACCAGCAGCCATAAACGACCATTTGCCATGTCACTGAACCCAACAATGGATTTACAAACTGAGGCACAAACGCGAGTACAAATAAGCCTGGCTTTGGATTGAGTGCTGCCGATAGAAAACCAGTCGAGAAAATGGATTTTAACGGTGTTGGCTTGGCCGGTTCTAGAGTGAATAAACTTCGCGTTCTAAGCACCTTTATTCCTAACCAAATCAGGTACGTTGCGCCAATCAGTTTCACAGCGTAAAAGACCAACTCCGACGTTTGAATAAGTAAGGTCAGCCCAAATGTTGCCGACATCACATGAAACAAGATCCCACAACCAGAAGCAAGGCCAGACACCAAAGCAGCAAGCTTGCCTTGACTGAGTCCCCTGCCTATAGCAAGCAAGTTGTCTGGACCAGGAGATAACACCAGCAACACACATGCGGTGGTATACGCAATAAAGACTTCTATAGGGAACATCATCAACTCCATTTGTGCATCAGAAGCCCAACCGACAATCGGTTGAGAACTTTAATCATAGTCATCTAGTGAAATGTTGTACTTCGTCAGTACTTCTTGCATTTGCAATTTCTTCTGACCAGCAGCGACGGCCATCACTTTCGCTGTTACATCCGAAATCTCACCTTTGGTAATCCCTGCTTTCTTTGCCTCATGTAAATAGTAACGAGTACAAGGCAAACAGTTCATGGCCATTGCGGCGGATAGCCCAACCAAAAGCTCTGTTCTAGTATCGAGATGTTTGTTGTCGTGAGTGGAGCGATAAAAAGCGCTATAGGGTTCCTGATGTTTACCTAACATAATATGATTCCTTTCTATTGAAAATTTAATTCATTCAATACATTAAGAATGAATAAAGCCCAAGAGACGAGCTAAACATCCAACCGTTATGGTCGCACTTTAGCAGCTCTCTTGGGCTAGAAGTTTTGTGAATACAATCGCAATTCACTGTGTGAGTGAAAATACTAAACTCAGCTTATCAATCCGTTAGCTTGTCTTTAATCATATGCAAATGCACATCTTGCTGTGGGAATGGGATTGAAATACCTTCTTTATCAAAACGAAGCTTCACTTCCTTAGTAATGTCCCAATACACATCCCAATAATCGTCTGTTTTTACCCAAGGTCGAACAATAAAATCGACAGATGAAGTATTGAGCGTGTGTACCTTAATCATTGGTTCTGGGGACTTGAGCGTTGCTGGGTGCGCTGTAACAATCTCCGTCAGAACCGCTTCTGCTCTTAGCAAGTCATCCCCATAACCGATACCAAAAACCATATCAACTCGTCGTGTGCGCTCATGGGTCACGTTCTTTATCACATCGCCCCAAATCTTGCTGTTCGGCACGATGATAATCTGGTTATCAAACGTTCGAATCGTGGTATTCACCAAGCTCATATGGCTTACCTTGCCGTCTACACCCCCTGCAAATACAAAGTCACCAACATCAAACGGGCGATAGATGAGTAGCATCATCCCAGCGGCAAAGTTTGACAGTGTATCTTGCAATGCGAAACCGATGATTACACCCGCAATACCGAAACCGGTTAGGATAGGCGCAAGGTTTAAGCCAATTTGAGACAAACCGACCATAATACCGATCACCCAGACAATATTGCCTGACATCGATACAAAGAAGTTCTGCATGAGGTGGGACAGTTTGAGGTTTTTATTGATCACCGCTTTGGAAACCACTTTCCTCACTAGTTTAACGATAGCGCGAGTTACAAACAGGATTAGTAGGAAAATCAACACTTGGAATAACTGTTGCGGCGCATTGTCAGCAAGCCAATCTACCGCCTGACTCCACCAATGGCTAATGAGTGACAGCATCACTTTTCCATCGAGAATGTCTTGGGTAATGTTCCCCGTAATCGAAAAGACTTGGCGCTTATATTCTGATGTGTCTATCCCGACTGCATCACCAAGTACAATAAGATTTCGTAGGCTTTTGGTCTCAATACTCAAACGCTGCTTTAAAATGAGCTGGCTGGTTTGTAAACCCGCTTTATCCGCTTCTGGTGCGGAAGCAATTTGCGCGCTGATCGCCGTGGCTTGTTGACCAAAATATTCAATTGACGCCGAGGTTAGACGTAATTTATTGCCAATTAGAAGCTTAAACTCGGCTTCCGCCTCTTCGTCTCGCACATCCAGTTTGTCGAGCCACTCCAAGTTCTGCCAGCTGGCATCGTAGCTTGAATTCAAATAGTCTTGAAGCTCACTGTAGGTATTCAAAATTGAAAGCTTACTCTCCTCTTTCGCACCGTTAAACTCCTCAGAGACGGCGTCGATTTTCTTCTCAAGGTACTCTTTTGCCCCAATAGTATATTGCTGTTGGACTCTCACTTGCTCAATCAACATCTCTTTGGGAAGTGATCCGGCATCAATGGCATTGCCTATTACTTCACGCAACTCATTGTTCTTGTTAAACAAACGAAACTGAATGGCATCTTTTTGATCGCCAGTTGTGACTTTTAATTGCTCAGATAAATCACGAATTTCGCCGTTAACACGTGTTAGAGCGGCTTCCGCTCTCGTTGCCGCGGGAGATGTTGTTTGCGCCGATTCACTCTCTGCAAAGAGAGCTCCACTAAAACAAAGCAAAAATAGCGATAGAAAAATGGCTGACCATCTGCGCTGTAAAGACGAGGCAGAAAAAACCGAGGAAAAGGAAACACACATTCAAAACTCCTTGATGGTGCTAAGTTTTTTATTCGTTCCCTAATAATAGAACACTATCGCTTACTGCCCACCATCTCTAAATTGAGATTGTCTATAAGATCACCGTCTGCAACCAATAGCCAACCGTTGAAAATCTACCGATCGTCTATGCTTAAGAAAATTCTCACTTCAAAGGAGGTACACATGGGCATTTTCTCGTGGATTATTCTCGGGCTTATTGCAGGTGCTTTAGCGAAATGGCTGATGCCAGGGAATGACGCTGGTGGTTGGATAAAAACAATGCTCCTCGGAATTGCTGGCGCGTTTGTAGGCGGGTTTATCGGCGGTTTTTTGGGATTTGGCGGTGCAAGTGGAGTAAACATCGGCAGTATAATTACAGCGACGCTCGGTGCGTTCATCCTACTGTTCGTATACAACCGCTTCCTTAAAAACTAAACCGACAAAAACGGATATCAAATACTAACGAGGGAACCAACGCTGGCGTTGGTTCCCTTTTATATGTTGGTTAAAGCTTCTTGGTGTTCTTAGGACACGTAGTAAGGTTTGTGGTTATTACTTGCCCAGACTCCAACTGACAAATTGTGCCAGGTGCTCCACCATTTTCCGCTAAGCTGGAAAATGTTGCCAACAATAGACCTACAGCGATAAGTAGTGACTTCACTCTTCCTCTCCTTGATCATTAGAATGAATTACGGAAACACCGCTTTGCTAGATCCCGCTCAAGTATGCTAGTAAGAGGATTGTCACTTTCAAATATTTTTATCAATAGGAGGAATGAGTTTGGTCGATCACATTCAGCAAAAGAATGCATTAACTCCTATAGACACAGCCCGTTTATGTGTAGTCTCCAAACCCCTACAAGAATCGGTGCCTAATCAAGTACTCTACGAGAACACTTAAAGGACTGATATCACGTTAAATATCCAGATTGGCTGATGAGTTAAACGAATACATCTTCACTTCCTGACGCACCTCCCACCCCATGGACTTATAAAACATCTGAGCTTGTTCATTTTCAGTGTTCACGAATAGATGGGTTTTACTGATGCCAATATGAGCGAAGGCGTCGGTTACTTTTTCAACCAACGTTTTTCCAATCCGTTGACCTCGATACCCTTCATCAACTGCGAGATGTTGAAGATAGCCCCGACGACCATCTGTTCCAGCAAGGACGGCCCCAACAACTTTGCTATGAACCGTCGCAACAAAACTCATGTTTGGGTTCTTGTCGAGATAAGCCGTCACATTTTCTCGGCTATCCGCTTCACGGATTAACATATGCTCTGTTTCATTCCACAATGCCATCACAGCATCATAGTCCGCGACTTGCATTTCACGATACGACACGTTCATTTGAGTAACTCCTTTTTACCTCAACGACTTCAACGGTGTAATTTACATACCACTTCTCTTTACCTAGCAGTTGATTGGCGATGACATGCTTGCGTGATGCTAGCGTAACCCCTCAGAGTTTAAACGTTTTTGTATCTGTGGTCATAGAAATTAAAGATGTGTTTTAGAGTCCAATCTCGATAACGGTCAGCTTCTATCAAAATATCATGCCGAGCATGAGGGACACTCAATATTCGAGAAGTTAGACAGCGCTCGTTAAACAAGTCCTGAGCAGGATTGGATACTACGTTGTCCGCTTCTGGTTGGATGATGAGTATCGGCGTGGTGATCGATTTGGCGTAGTGCAAACATTGCTTTCCGGCTGCCATCGCTTCAGTGATCCATTTTGGGCTGACTCCGCCTAGCCGCAAGTGTGGATTACTGGTTAACAAGTTGCTGTACGCCTGAAAACGGACTTTACTCGTCGTATGGTCATTGTTTTCAAACGACTTAGTCACAAACGCTGTTTGTGTGGGTGCGTAGTGAGGTGTTTTTTGTAGCTGGCTGATGACTTTAATGGTTGCAGAATGAAGTCCACCAACAACTTTGGGTAACTTTAAACCAAACATAGGGCTTGTTAGCACACATGACTTTACCTTATTTGGTTTTGTAGCTAAGTATTGAGTCGCGACAGCACCGCCCATCGAATGAGCCAACATTTCAATGTCATCATGACCGCCTTGCTTATGAACAACCGTTTCAATGAAGGTCGCTAAGTCTTCTACATAGCGGCGAAAATCATCAATATGACCAAGCTCTGATTCCTCAACCAAGCGCTCAGACTCACCCTGACCGCGATGATCGTATGTGTACACACTGAAGTACTGGCTAAGCTCGTGAATTAACTCTTGATACTTCCAGAACGTTTCATTTCTCCCTTGTACCAACACTATCGCTCTTTGGTGACGATTGGGGTTAACGTTAATCCACTCTATATTGACACCAACCTCACCCTCAAATTGCCCTGTCGTGCGGGATGCCCATGTTGTTTCTATCCGTTCGCTGTTTTGCGCCTGTGATGCAAACTCTGAGGTCTGTATCTTATAGCGCTGATAAGGTTTGTAAGGGATATCAAGCTTTCTTCCCACGCTTTCAACAAAGAGACGGCCAAG
The DNA here is from genome assembly GCF_052879755.1 of Vibrio sp. DNB22_10_4. Taxonomy (NCBI): domain Bacteria; kingdom Pseudomonadati; phylum Pseudomonadota; class Gammaproteobacteria; order Vibrionales; family Vibrionaceae; genus Vibrio; species Vibrio sp. DNB22_10_4. Next base: position 97,886 of record NZ_JBNNXW010000013.1, read on the forward strand.
GCGCACGCCATGCATATAATCAGAATCCAATTGCTTTTTGGTGCTACCAATGACAGAGGACTGCAGAGCTCTATCAGGGGAAATCTCATAGATTTCTACATCGTCCGGTGGTGAAGCAAGAAAGCGCTGAGTCTGGCGATAGCTCTCTTCATGCTTAATCAGCATTGCCGACAACTCAGTAAGCGTTTTCGATGGTGCGCGTTTCAACAACGCTTCGAGCATGGGGTGATGATCTTCAAAGTCTATCGGCATGGTTCTGACCACGACAATATGCTTGTAGCCTCGTCGGTAGGCTTCTTCCACCGGAATGGGCGCAGCAATACCGCCATCAAACCAACGAGTGTCGTCAAAGACAACGGGGCGTTTGTGAAGCGCAGGGATCGCGCAAGAAGCGCTTAACACATGCTTCCAGTTCTCCCGAGTGACATCAAAACAAGCGCTAGTGAGTTCGGTTCCATGAGTCGCAACTGCAACGACTTGTTTGGTTCTAAGAAAGTCCGCACCTTTATCCCAGTTAAGAGGTATTCTTGATTCGGCACTATCGACGAGAAAGTCCAGATCGAGTCCTTCACCGCTCAGCAGATACTTCGCTAAGGTGAAGAACTCTGGGTGGCGAGTGGCTTCTGCGATCATCTTGTAAGCATGACCTTGGTGACCGCAAATATAAGAGGCGAGATTCAGCGACCCTGCTGACGTTCCAATAAGTAGGTCGAAAGGATTAAACTCCGCTCGCAAGAAAGCATCCAGCACTCCTGCGGTGAATATTCCGCGCTGTCCACCACCTTCAGTCACCAACGCAATCTTGTCGACGTGACGCTGTGCTAGCATGAAATTGTCATGATGCTTATTGCTTATAATGTATCGCTTGCCCATTTCGTTTCCACTTTCTTGATTCTATCGAGCTTCCCCGATTTCCCCATAAGTCTAAGGATAATATGGGGGCTACGGGGAAATAAATTCAAGAAAATTTAAGGCGCGTTAATGAACTCGAAACAATGAATCGATCGCAGTCATAGGTGGCTAATACGCAGTGGATAGAGAAAAATCGACCGTTTTAAATACTCGAAATTATGTTATAACATAACAATTAATTCAAACAATCCAGGAGCGAAATTTCATGTTACGCGACTCAATTGCCCCACTCACTTCGCCGAGAGGCAGTATACAAACTCCCACTACCCAACAAACCACAGTGCGATTAAGTGCTTCTGGCGACCACCCAACCGTGTTAACCGATATCTATAAAGAATCAGTGAATATCGCTATCTGGAAACGTGAACTCAACGCCGATTTACAACGTTTAACCAATGAGTTTCTTGCTAATAACCCTAAGTTTCAAAAATCTCTTTCAGTATCACCAAGTGACGCTTTTGCAGCATTGGAATACGCCACCGATGGCTTGGCTCCAAAAGCGCTGCTCCAAAATATCGCTGAACTGGTCGATATGTTTTGCTGTCTGTTTGAGCTTGATTACGCAGGGCTTCGGCTCGCCACACTAGAAAGCGCCATGTGCCCGCGCTTCCATACTGACAAAGTGCCTTGCCGCTTGGTAACCACCTACAGCGGTGTCGCCACTGACTGGTTAGAGCACGATATCGTAGATCGCTCTAAACTCGGACATGGCAGCAATGGTCTTCCAGATTCAGAATCTGGGCTGTATCAAAGTGAAACTGATGTTCAACGTCTGACTTGTGGAGATGTCGCGCTACTCAAAGGAGAAAAATGGATCGGCAACGAAGGTGGCGGTCTGGTTCATCGCTCGCCCTCCGTTGCTTCTGGGGAGAACAGACTATTACTGACGTTAGATTTTGGTTAGCAGTAGCCACAGATACTCCTCTGGCTTAGAGTGTTTTCTGCCAATATCCAACATCGAGCCAGCGGTCAAACTTGTAGCCAATTTGTTTGAAATGCCCTACTTGCTCCATGCCCATTTTATGATGGAATCTGGTGCTCTGATCATTCGGCAGTGTAATGACACTCATGACGTTCCTAATTCCATCGTCACGTAATCGGCTAAACAATTGCTCGTAGAGTCTACTGCCCACCCCTTTTAACGGACACTCAGGCGAGAGGTAAACAGAGGACTCGGCCGTAAACCGATAAGCGCTTCTCGCGTTCCATTGCTTAGCATAACAATAACCGACCACTTGCCCTTGATGCTCATACACAAGCCAAGGCATCTTCGAGTCAATCAGCGTCTCAATACGCTCAGCTATTTGCTTCGCTGACACGATCTCTTCTTCAAATGTGCAAGTTGAATGGACTATATAGTGGTTGTATATCGTTGCGATAGCTTCCGCATCCGCTACGGTGACATTACGAATCAAAGGGCACTCCTCGTGACATTATCCACGATGAAAAATATGGTCATCAAATGTTTGACCACCTATTTGGTAGGCGTCTTTCTCTACCTTGGTCAGCACAAAACCGCATTTTTCTAACACACGCTCTGAGCCTCTGTTTCCTTTTGTCACAATCGCGGAAAACCTGTTGAGATCGAGATCGCGCTCCGCCCATTTGACTAAACCTTCTAACGACTCAGTGCCAATTCCACAGCCATGGAATTCTGGAAGCAACAAATAGCCAACTTCCGCATAGCCATTTGAGACTTTGAAGCCCGTCACACCAACGGCTTCACCAGTATGCTTGAGTGAAACAACCAAACAGAGCCACTCTTCTGAACCTTTACACCATGTGGGTAGGCGTTCATCAAATCGCGCTTGAATGTCTTCATCGCTAGGTTTATCAAAGCAAAGCTCAATAACCTCATGCTCGGTCTGTAAGCGCTTAAACAAGTCAAAATCGACGTGAGTGATCTGCGCCATTGAGAGACGCTCTGTTTGGATTGCGATACTTTTCATTTAGCTTGGATACACCTTTTTAAAACGCTCTAGTACTAATTCACTTTCGGGCGAAAATACCACACCGATCTCATTGGCGTACCATTCGAAAAACTTAATATGTGCTTCTTTCCACCATGCGTATGTGCGATCGCCCTCGCCCTCTGCATAGGCGAACTCGTCACTCACTTGATCGAACGGACATACTTCAACAGACGTTAATTGAATCACACATACCGGATTTTGCTGCCAATCTAGGACAAGCGAATAGCTGCCTACTTGAGGCAAGGGTTCATCTTCGATATCCCAACCCGCTTTTAATCCGCATGATGCGGTCTTGATACCTTCGTTAATCAGTCTGGCGCACTCGTTGGCATTGTATTCATCAGCGCAGTAATGCTCAGCAATGACGTTGTCGATATTGATGCTTTCAGGCGCCGACAACGTATTGAGAAACCGTTGGAAAAACTCTCGTTGCATAGGTGTCATATTATAGTTCCTTGACCATGACTATCACCTCACAGCCTTTATTATTAATTTGATGAAGCTTTCTCCATCCGAGTACCGCATATAACCCACCAGATAGATCTTCCGTTTGCAAATAAAGCGCCTTAATGCGACGGGACTTTGCTTCTTCAATCACACCATTGACGACTGTTTTTGCGACGCCTTGACCTCTATATTCGGAGTCAACATAGACACCGCCAAGCCACATCTCATAATCCACGTAACTCGGGATTTCATGCTTTCGAATATGCGCCGTGGCAACTAGCCGTTCACCATCGCAAATAACAACGTGTGCCGGGATAGAGCCATCTTGCAAAAAGCTCTCGAGTTTTTCGGAATAGCTTTCTAGAGTGTTGTTAGGATCGCGCTTGCCCCAAGCATCAAAATACCAATCGATGACTGTGGACTTATGCTGAGGCGCATCTGTCAAAAGTGAATAGCCGCTTTCCTCGCTGCTAAGGCCTTTAAAGTTAGACATAGGCTTCAATTCCCTTTTTCTGCATCAAGAACTCCGGCTGTTGAATCGATTCAAACCCAAATTGCTGGTAGAGCGAATGCGCGTCAACAGTACCCAGCATGGTTCGTCTCAAGCCTTGCAGATCAGGGTGCTTTTCTATGGTGCTTAATATGAGCTTGGCAATGCCTTCACCTTGTTTTTCGTCGATGACAAAGACATCACTCAGATAGGCAAACGTCGCACGGTCAGTAATAATGCGTGCAAAGCCCACTTGGTTACCGCCACTGTCATAGGCGCCGAAACACAAAGAGTGTTCAATCGATTTTTCAACCACAGATAAAGGAACGCCCTTCGCCCAATAGCTGTTTGAGAGATAGCGGTGTATGAGTGTGATATCGAGGTGTTGTTTATCAGTAGAAACTGAATACGGCATAGCAGCTTATCTCCTTCATCCTTGAACTAGTTATAGAGATAAACAATTTAGGCTTTGATATCAATAGTCTATTTACATCGCTACAAACTACTTGCGGGAATTTCGACGGATAGTCACAACCATCAAACCACCGAGTGATAAGGCGAAGACTATGGGCATTCCCCAAAGGAGAATGTTTTTACCAGTTAATGCGGGTTGATAAAGGACGTGCTCACCATAACGATCGACCATATAGTCTTTCACTTGCTGATTGCTTTTCCCTGATTTGACCAGTTCAAACACTCGTAATCGGATATCCTTTGCGACTGGAGAGTTAGACTCGATCAGGTTTTGGTTTTGGCACATGGGACAACGAAGGGTTTTAGCGAGATCGATAGCTTGCTTCTGCTGTTTGGGAGTATCAAACTCAAACAGGTCAACAGAGTGGGCTTGTGTCGCGAATGCATGACTTGAGCATAGCAAGAGTGCAAACAACAGCTTGATTGGAGAAAAAGCCAAACGCAATTTATCAATCATTCGCAGTCTCCCTCAATGACGATATCAGTGACGCATTTTTTGAAGCTGCCACATTATTGGACGATCTCAGCAATACGGTACATGCAGAGATACACACCAATAGTGCACCGAACCAAATCCAACGAACAAACGCTTTGAATTGAATACGCACGGCGTAATCCGTTGTATCGACTTTATCGCCCAAAGAGATATAAATATCACCGTGCCACAGTGGTGTCATGGAAGGCTCTGTCATGGTCATAACTCGCACCGAATAGTGACGTTTTTCGGGCGTGGCGGTTCTAGTATGTGGGTCGTTGTCTTTATCGGTGATCTCAATAACGGCTTGCTCGGCGGTAAAGTTTCGACCGACGTATAAATGGGTATCAACGTAGGTAACTTGGTAATCCCCAAACTCTGCTTGACTGCCAGGGTCAAGCCTTTTGGTAATTTCATAAGAATACTCAGCATTCATCACACAACCAAACGCCGCGATCGCAATACCAACGTGCGCAATACATGCCGACAGCGATGTCTGCTTAGTCTTGGCGAAGACTGTAGCAATATGTGACATTAACACCCAAAGGCTTGCCCAAACGGTAAAGAGCGCCCAGTTCGACCACTGCGCGCCGACTGGCTCATAGTGCATGGTGCAATAGATCACGATAACAAAAGCCAACATCAGTGAAACAACCAACAACATAACGGGCAGTCCAATTCTCAGCTTCTGGCTGGTACGCGACCAGCTAAGAAACGGTACAGCTCCCATGACAAATAAGCTCACTATCGCGATGGGACCAAACAACAAGTTAAAGTACGGAGCACCAACCGAAATATTCCCAAGTCCTGCAAGTTCGTAAACCATCGGGTAAAAGGTACCAAACACAACCACAGCGGTAGCCAATACAAACAAATTAGCTGAAATCAGAACTAGAAATGGCTTAGTCGCCAAGTTTGTAATACTGAGCGACTTGATAGAATCGACCCTGGCAATTAAAGCGACAAAGGCGAGAACAAACACTAAGGTTAGAATCGCCAGCAGGCTAAAGCCTTTGGTCGGATCGACGGCAAACGCATGCACCGATGTCAGCACCCCAGAGCGTACAATGAAGGTGCCAAGAATACTCAAACAGAAAGTGATAAACGCGAGAGCGTAGGTCCAAAAAACAAGCTGTTTGCTGCGAGCAACCATCATGGTATGCAGTAACGCAGTAGAGGTGAGCCATGGAAGCAAAGAGGCATTTTCAACCGGATCCCAAAACCACCACCCTCCCCAGCCTAACTCGTAGTATGCCCACCAAGAACCTACAGCGATGCCTGCTGTCAAAAACAGCCAAGCCACCAGAGTGAAGATGCGTGCACGTGGGATCCAGTCTAGATCAACGTGCTTTGACAGTAGTGCCCCCAAAGCCATCGCGAGTACTGACGCAAATCCAACATAACCGACATACAGTAGTGGTGGATGGATAATAAGCCCAATATCTTGCAACATGGGATTCAAATCACGACCTTGTAATGGCATGACCGTGTTTAACTCGAACGGGTTCGATGCGAGCAGTGTAAACCAAGCGAAGATAGCGACTATAGACTGCATGACCAAGCTTGCATGACTCGTTGAATAGCTCGTTGAACGGTTTTTCGGCTTTGACCAAGCAATAATCGCACCCCAAAGTGACAATGTCACTACCCAAAATAGCATCGAGCCTTGGTGTCCACCCCATGTGGCGGCGAGTTTGTAACCTAAATGGAGTTGTTGATTGGAGTTGTCTGAAACGTAACGAATAGAGAAATCGTCAACTGCGAATGCGTAAGCCAATACTAGAATAGAGCTTAACGAGAACAAGAAAGATATTGTGCTGAAGAATCGGCTTAGGCTAATTACACTCGCAGCGAAGCGCTGAGGCTTAGCGTAACAAATCAGGCCATGCAAAACTGCGCATGAGCTCGTCACTGCAACTGTGATTAATGTAAATAATCCTATGTAGCCGATCATGTAATGATTTGGTTCCTATTAAAAGCGTGCACCAAGCCTCCAGTAGATTCCTGTCTGCACAGGAATGACGGTTGTTGAAAGTCATGTGCTCTCTACTCATTCCTATTAAAGAAGCCGTCACCCCTGCGTAGGCAGGGGGCTACTCAAAACGTGCACCAAGCCTCCGGTAGATTCCTGTCTGCACAGGAATGACGGTTGTTGAGAGTCTTGTACTCTCTACTCATTCCTATTAAAGAAGCCGTCACCCCTGCGTAGGCAGGGGGCTACTCAAAGCGTGCACCATGCCTCCAGAAAATTCCTGTCTGCACAGGAATGACGGTTGTTGAGAGTCTTGTACTCTCTACTCATTCCTACTAAAGAAGCCCTCACCCCTGCGTAGGCAGGGGTCTACTCAAAGCGTGCACCAAGCCCTCAGAAGATTCCTGTCTGCACAGGAATGACGGTTGTTGAGAGTCTTGTGCTCTCTACTCATTCCTATTAAAGAAGCCGTCACCC
>NZ_JBNNXW010000014.1:0-102195 GCF_052879755.1 Vibrio sp. DNB22_10_4
GAGGCGCCTCCCGGAGTCGAACCGAGGTCCACGGATTTGCAATCCGCTGCATAGCCACTCTGCCAAGGCGCCTTTTTGTTACTCTTGAAGTTTTGCTCTTCACTTTCGTTTTAAGCAGTTCCTCTTGAGTACGGGAGGCATTTTACGCAATCAGGAAAATGAGTCAACACGTTTTTTGATATTTTGAATCGTTTGACCAAGAAATACCCAAAAACCGCTAATTTGCTCAATTTTCTAGCAAAAACATGCACATTTAGGTCTAGTAAACTTGTCAACTTACCAAAAGACACCTAGCCGAGACGTTTGATTTGAGTCGACTTTTAGTCCTTCTGGCACCTACTCCTGCAAATTTCATACTGAGCTAAAAAGCACAAAGGCGAGCTTAATGCTCGCCTTTGTACTAAATACTGTTGAAGTAATCCGCTAACTACTCATCTGCATTAAGCAAATCGTCTTTTGCTGCCGCTAGGTATTGCATCATTGACCAGTAAGTCAAAACAGTCGCGACATACAGCGCCACATAACCTACCCAAATCATCCAATCGTCATAACGCCAAATAAGAACCCAGAGCGCAAACATTTGAGAAACAGTCTTGACCTTGCCCACCCAAGACACTGCCACACTTGCTCGTTTGCCAATCTCGGCCATCCACTCACGCAGTGCTGAAATAATGATTTCTCGGGCAATCATGGTCACAGCAGGAATGGTGACCCAAATGGAATGGTAATGTTCAGTGATGAGAATGAGTGCGGTGGCCACTAGGACTTTATCCGCGACCGGATCAATGAAAGCACCAAAACGGGACGTTTGCCCAAGCTTTCTCGCTAACATCCCATCGAGCCAGTCAGTGAAGCCTGCCACCCAGAAAATCATAGCGGCGGCAAACGGCGCCCAACTATACGGAAGATAGAAAGCAACGACGAACACGGGGATGAGAAATAATCTCAACAAAGACAAAATGTTAGGGATGTTTAAACGCATATTATTATCGGCTCTATTTTACTGCCTGTTTATGTTGCGGGATTTTCATCACTGTTTCAATGCTTGATAGATGTTTTCTGCCAAAGATTTGCTAATTCCTGGTATTTTGGCGATTTCTTCTACACTTGCACGTTTCAGCTCTTGTAAGCCACCCATGTATTTCAGCAATGACTGGCGACGTTTCGGGCCGATACCTTCAATTCCCTCTAACGGACTGGTACGACGAGCTTTCGCACGTTTTGCTCTATGTCCCGCAATCGCATGATTGTGGCTCTCATCACGAATATGCTGTATAAGATGCAGCGCTGGCGCGTCACTCGGTAAATTAAACTCTCGCCCTTCAGGCGTAATTAAAGTCTCCAGACCCGGTTTACGAGTTACACCTTTAGCAATACCCATCATTAGTGGGCGCTTCGGCCAATCGTCCCAGTATTCAGACACAATATCAACAGCGCGATTGAGCTGCCCTTTACCACCATCTATAAAGATAATATCGGGGATTTTGTCGACATCGATTTGCTTCGAATAGCGACGCTCAAGGACTTGCCCCATTGCGGCGTAGTCATCACCACCGGTTATACCTGTGATGTTGTATCGGCGATACTCTTGTTTCACCGGCCCCTCTTGATTGAATACAACACAAGAGGCAATGGTGTTCTCACCCATGGTATGACTGATATCGAAACATTCCATGCGAGTGATGTTCTCAATGCTCAATGCCTCTTGAAGGGCCTTGAAGCGCTGATTGATCGTCATTTTATGGTTGATCTTAGTGGTAATCGCCGTAAGTGCATTGGTGTTCGATAGTTTAAGGTATCGACCTCGTGCGCCAGTTGGGTTGATATGGAATAAAACCTTGCGACCGGCAATTTCAGTCAGGGCCTTCGACATGTCATTGACGTCTTCAACCAAACCGTCATTCAAAATGATTCGCGTTGGAATCGTTCGTGATTCAGAATGATTAAGGTAATACTGACTCAAGAAGCTGTAAAAGACTTCAGCTTGCTCTGTATTATTTGGGATCTTAGGAAAATGGCTACGGCTGCCTAAGATTTTACCTTGGCGAATCATCAAGATATGGACACAAGCCACACCATTTTCCTGAGCAAAACCCAGTACATCCATGTCATCATCACTGTCTTCAGAAACAAATTGCTGCTCTTGAACACGTCGAATAGCTTGGATCTGATCGCGGTACTTAGCGGCTTGTTCAAAGGCTAGATTGCGACTCGCCTCATCCATCTTCTCCACCAGCATCTGCACTACGTTTTTGTCTTTGCCTTGTAAAAATAAACGCAGTAAACCAACCAATTCATCGTACTCATCATCGGAAATGATAGTGCTGACACAAGGCCCCGCACAGCGACCAATTTGGTACATTAAGCACGGTCGACTTCGATTGGCATAGACAGAGTCTTCACACTGACGAACAGGGAAAATCCTTTGTAGCAAGTGTAGGGTTTGTCTCACGGCTCCAGAGTCTGGATAAGGGCCAAAGTACTCGCCTTTTTTCCGTCTTGCCCCCCGATGCATGGAAAGCCTTGGATGTTTATGGCCTGACAGAAAAATATAAGGATACGACTTATCATCTCGAAGCAATACGTTGTATTTGGGAAGGTACTGCTTGATGTAGTTGTGTTCGAGGATCAACGCTTCGGTTTCGGTATGTGTAACCGTGACATCGATTTTGTGGATGTTGCTGACCAGCGCGCGGGTTTTTTCGCTATCTACTCGCTTGCGGAAGTAGCTAGAAAGGCGCTTTTTGAGGTCTTTGGCTTTACCAACGTAGATAACGACCGACTCGGCGTCATACATACGGTAGACGCCGGGTTGGTTAGTTACGGTTTTGAGGAAGGATGTTGAGTCAAAAATGGGTTCCGACACGATACTGTCTCAACTATAGGGTCTCAGTATCTAGCATTCCATGTCGAATCGCTAAGTGGGTCAGTTCAACATCACCGTTGATATCAAGCTTACTGAACAGTCGATATCTATAGCTATTCACGGTTTTAGGACTCAAGCTCAATTGCTCTGAGATATCCGTTACCTTTTGGCCTTTGGTAATCATCATCATGATCTGAAGTTCACGTTCAGAGAGATCTTTGAACGGGTTTTCTGATGCTGATGAAAATTGGCTAAGCGCCATCTGCTGAGCAATCTCAGGAGAGATATAGCGCTGGCCGCTGTTAACAAGACGAATGGCATTCACCATTTCATCTGGCGCAGCGCCCTTGGTCAGGTAGCCTGCGGCACCTGCCTGCATAACTTTTGTCGGAAATGGGTTTTCCGTATGCACAGTTAACACGATGATCTTAATGTCTGGATTATGGCGAAGGATCTTTTTCGTCGCTTCGAGTCCACCAATACCAGGCATATTCATATCCATTAAAATGACGTCAACATGGTTGCTACGACACCATTTTACGGCTTCTTCACCACTGTCAGCTTCCCCTGCCACATTCATTCCACGGACGTCTTCAATAATACGTCGTATCCCTGTGCGAACCAGTTCGTGATCATCTACAAGGAAAACATTAATCAAACTTGTATCTCCACACTTATCTATTGGCTCTGCGACCACTTGAGGTTAGTGGATAGCAGCATGGCTGACTATCATACCTCATCTTACGTTTAAAAGCTCCCATACAAATCGTGCACGGGCGCATAGTTTGCGAAACACATTACGACGAAGATTCGACGTCGTCAATCATAAAAACTTTAAAATCATTAGGTTACAAATCATACAACCATTAGTTATCTCTAACGTAACCCCCCGATTTATGGGCATAAATCCACTTTAACCCACTATGAAACACCTATCACACTATCCGCTACATAATTGCAAAATATCGATATAAATCACTATTCTAGAAATCTAGTATTGCTACTAAAGTTTAGCCCAATTTGAGAAACTTTGGCTCTAGTGGGACCTTTGTTACACTTGACTATCACTCAGGGCTATCATTGTGTAAGAATTTGCACAAAATTTACTCAAGCTCAGCGCATCATGTAGGAATTTGCTTCATTTGGACATTCATCAAGGTTTTTTATTAACCCGCCAAGCCAGAGATACTCGGTTTGGCCCGCAAATAGAATTGTGGCTATCCACACCTCAAGGGCCCGCGCAGATTCTTATTGAAGGACAAAAACCGGTCTTTTTTGTGCCATCTGTCGATAAGACCCGTGTCCACAACGTGGCGCATGATGCAGGGTTTTCCATCACCTTTAACCAGATTGAGATGTCCAGCTTTGATGGCCAAAACCTGATCGCCGTTTATAGCGATTCTATCGCCAATGCTCGCCAGCTAAATGAAAAACTCATAGCGGCCGATATTCTCGTATTGGAAGCCGACATTAAACTTGCCGATCGCTATTTGATGGAACGCTATATTCAAGGAAGTTTAGCCGTCGCAGGTCGCACTGAGACCATAAATCCAGGTCAGCCGCATCAATTCCTGCGTATCACCGATGCGAAGTGTAAAGCTCACGATTACCAACCTGATCTCAACGTCGTGTCACTCGACATTGAATGCTCAGAAAAAGGCGTACTCTATTCCATCGGTCTTGATAGCCCAAGCGACAGTCGAGTCATTATGATTGGTGAGCCACAACAGTGTGACACACCAACTCAATGGGTCAGTGACGAAAGGTCACTGCTGCTTGCGCTCAATGATTGGTTTCAAGATTACGATCCAGATGTGGTCGTCGGCTGGAGTGTCATCGACTTCGATTTCAAACTGCTCAACAAGCGAGCTGAGTTCAATAACGTTGTACTCTCACTTGGACGCAATACACAAAAAATCTACTTCCGCACTCTGCCCTCTAGCCAGCAAAGCTTTATCACTATGCCAGGTAGGGTGGTGTTAGATGGGATAGATACCCTTAAAACCGCGACCTATAACTTTCGTTCTTGGTCGCTTGAGTCTGTGTCTCAAGAATTATTAGGTGAAGGAAAAGCCATCCACAATGTGCATGACCGCATGGATGAAATTAACACTATGTTTCGCAAAGACAAGCCCTCCCTAGCCAAGTACAACTTGCAAGACTGTGTGTTGGTAAACCGTATTTTTGACCACACCCACCTACTACAGTTTGCCATTGAACGCACCAAGCTTACGGGTGTGGAACTCGACCGTGTCGGGGGCTCAGTTGCGGCGTTTACCAACCTCTACTTACCGCGACTGCACCGAGCTCACTACGCGGCTCCTAATTTGCATCCTGAGAACTGGGTGGCAAGCCCCGGCGGCTATGTGATGGATTCCATTCCCGGTCTGTATGATTCGGTCTTGGTTCTCGATTTTAAGAGTCTATACCCTTCGATTATCCGCTCATTTTTGATTGATCCAATGGGACTAATTGAAGGCTTGAAGCTTGAAATCGGCAAAGATGACGACCAAGCCGTCGCAGGATTTAGAGGAGGTCAGTTCCATAGAATGCAGCATTTTCTTCCGAATTTAATTCAAGAATTATGGAAGGCGCGTGATGTCGCAAAAACCAACAATGAAAAGGCGTTTTCCCAGGCCATTAAAATCATCATGAACTCATTTTACGGCGTGCTTGGCTCATCGGGTTGTCGTTTTTTCGATACAAGGCTAGCCTCTTCCATCACGATGCGTGGACACGAAATCATGAAAACCACCAAAAGACTGATTGAAGAAAAAGGCTATCAGGTGATTTATGGTGATACGGACTCTACTTTCGTGTCATTAAACGCTGCCTTTTCACCAGAAGAAGCAGATAAAGTCGGCAACGAACTGGTTGAGGCGATCAACCATTGGTGGACTGAGCATCTCGAGCAAGAGTACAACCTAACTTCGATCTTAGAGCTAGAGTACGAAACACATTATCAACGATTTTTAATGCCAACCATACGCGGCTCAGAAACTGGCTCTAAAAAACGCTACGCAGGCCTAATCGGTGAAGGTGATAATGCACGCCTCATCTTTAAAGGATTGGAAAGTGCGCGTACCGATTGGACGGCGCTGTCACAGGCGTTTCAGCAAACACTTTATATGATGGTGTTTAACCATCAAGATCCTGCTGACTATGTTCGAGAGTTTGTTGAGTCGACGCTACGGGGTGAATATGATACGCAACTGGTGTATAAGAAAAGACTACGTAGAAAGCTGCACGAGTATCAAAAGAATGTTCCGCCACAAGTACGAGCAGCTAGAATGGCGGATGATATCAACCAACAATTAGGACGCTCGTTACAATATCAAAATCGCGGGCGCATCGAGTACGTGATAACTGTTAATGGACCTGAACCAAAAGAGTATCAACGCTCACCCATCGACTATCAACACTACATTGATAAGCAGTTAAGGCCAGTTGCGGAGGCTATCTTGCCGTTTATTGGCATGAACTTCGATGATTTGAGTGCGCCACAAATGGGGCTGTTCTAACTGCTAGGTTTTGTTCAATCAGTAGCATTTTGTCGGAGGACAACAAACTTTGATCGGAAACGCGCCTTTTCAAGCAATTATTGGGCTATAACAAAGTAAAATTTGATCACTTTCTGAAACGTTTTTGGACATAACTGAGCTAGTTACTTTGCTAATTTAGGAAAAAATTAATTAGCTCAGATATGGCAAAAGTGATCTAAGCCAACTAAGTTTGAGTTTAGACTGCCTATTGGTGATTTTTGCGTATGTTATCAAATATCAGTTTGGCTGAAACGCTTGCACATTGCTTCTCTGTGTCTACCATTAGGTCTGAAGTTGGTAAAGGAGGGAAGTTAAATCCACCTTGCTTATCTACTTGTTTGTATAGTTCTTTATCTGTTAGTTTTTTAAACTTGATTCGGCTTTCACTATCGAGTCTATTCAGTACTTCCTCTGTCGAACAAAGAAGCTCAACAAACACCACTTCTCTGCTTTGGCTTTTAACTAGCATAACCATTTCATCAATCAGTGCAGGATCTACGGTCGCTTCTAGGTGAAAGGTGAAAGGTGAAGATAAATGGTCTTTGCTCTCTGGCTTTTTGGAAAAAGGCTTCTTTCCACACTGCGGCTCTTACAGCACAAAACCCTTCAGGTCCAAAGTCAAATAGAGAAAGTGCAGTATCGTAAGCTGGCGGTAAACTCCCTAATGCAATAAATAACGGAAGGTAATTAGCCTTCCGTTTTATCGTTTCTCATCCGCACTGTAGGTTCCAGGGTATCACCGATTCCAAGTCCTCTGATGCACTCGCCAAGCGCTCAAACCCCACCGTCATCACTGCCTTGCACCTTTTGAGCGTCACTAAACTTACGGCGAGCATGAGCCCAACACCCAACCAAGTTGGCGTCTGTGTCTTTATAACCCTGATAACCATCCACATGTAGATAGCCCTGGTACCCTGCTAAAAAAGCACTTGCATGTGAGCCTGACCGACCCAGTTGATGGTCATACAACACGATATTACGGGCATTCTCATCATAAGGCGGTGGCGTGGATCCATCACTGCCTGAGCAGTATACCCACATATACGTTTTACACTTATCACTATCAATGACCTTAACCGGCGTTTCATCCGCATGAAGCCACTCGAGTCAGAGGGGTTGAGAGCCATACGCTGCTCGACTAAGTACGATAAGCCATCAATGGATTTACGGAAATCGACGGGGGTGGGATAAAGGTAAAGATGCTGAAACTCAGAGAAGGTTTTCATTGGTTGACCTCACGGATAAGTTCAGCGACCCATTGTGGAGAGGCATGTTCAGGTAGAATGAGGCTCACTACACCAACCGTCAATTCGATAGTCGGCAAAGAGCGACTTGCGGTGGTTGGAGTATCCTCTATGGTAGCGGGCTCTACTTTAATGAACTCATCGGTCGTGTGGTGACTCTCAAGACGGTTGCGTTGGCGATAAAACGCTTGCTGGTTGATGTTATTTTGGCGGCAGAACAAGACAGTAGAGTCCGCTGTCTTGTTCTGCCTGGACCAGCGTTGCCCACTCCTCATGAGTTTGGCTTCAGACAGTTCGTGGCATAAGGTCAAATCTTTAGTTGATAAACATCCCCTCAACATACAGTGTCACCTTGCTCATTGTTAGATGGGGTTTAGCGCCAGCTTACGTTCAATGCAGTTATTTAATATCACTTAGTGAAAAAACTAACATGTTAGTGTAAAATCGCAGGACTTTAGACTTTCAACAATTACAAAGACCTTAAGAGAATATAATGAGCATTGGTTTAATCGCGAGCGTATTAGGCGCATTGCTTCAAGCAGTGAACTATGTTTTAACTCAGAATTTGCAATCAAAAAACAACCTGTCCGAGTTTAAGCTATTAATTTCAATACACTTATGTTCTGGAATTCTGGCTTTGTTCCCTTTAATTGCGTTTAACTATATCGAGTTTGTGACTTTAGATTTAGTAACTAGCATGCTTTACGTGAACTTACCATATTTAGTTGCTCAGTATTTCATTCTAGTCGCAATAGCCAGAAGTGAGTCCGCTATAGTATCACCCCTATTAGCATTGAAAATTCCAGTTCTTGCCGCCTTATCTGCTGTTTTCTTTGGTGAAGATTTTAACTTAAATCAAATTATAGCTATCACACTAATAATTTTAACAGCACTAAGTTTCTCTTTTTCTTCAGGCAAACTTGACCTTGCTCCAATTTGCTGCGTAATTATTGCATGTATTGGATTTAGCCTATCAGACGTAGCCATTACCGATTTTTCGCACCAACTGCCCCCTAAATCTAGCTTAGAAAAGTCCTTTGCAACTATTAGCCTAAACTATACTTTTTGCGGTCTAGTCAGTTTGGTGTTTCTGCCAATATTTAGAGTAAGATGTAGAGATGTTTACCACGTAAAATGGATTTCGTTAGTCTGGTTAGGGGCCGTTATATTTTTAGTTATTGGATTCACAAACTCTGGCGTTGTGGCAGGTAATATTATCCAAACTCTAAGAGGAGTGTTTGGAGTTGCCATATCTTACCTGTTATTTAAGTGCACTTTTGAACAAGCTAAATCAATCTGGGTAAAAAAGCTAGCAGGCTCAATAGTAATGGTTCTATCAGTAGCCATTTTTTTTCTGCCAACTAACTAAGCACCAGAATACACTACCTCGATACTGGTTCCTGAAGTAAGGCTTCACACCTATGTCACCTCAAGAGAGAAAAAACGGAACCTAAGTTTCAAAAACTTTCATCAAGGTTATAGTACTTATATTGATCAATGGTGTATAATCCCGTTCTACCGTACAGACTACTAAACACAGATGAACAGTAACTTAAGCACCGTAACATACAATAGAATCCGAAACCTGATTGTTTCTGGAGCACTACCTATGGGTTCAAAAATATCTGAGTCAACGTTGCAAAAAAAACTCGAGTCTACTAAGGCCCCTATCAGAGATGCAATAAAACGGTTATCCGCAGAAGGCTTGCTCGATGTCCGCCCTAAGAGTGGGACGTATGTATTTAGTTTTAGTCAAGATGACTTTCAAGATTTTTTGCAGTTCAGATTACTATTAGAAGAGAGTGCTGTTGGCATTATTGTTAGTTCAAGGGAGAACTCTGGCGAGTTGGTAGGCCAGCTAGAAGCGATACATGACCAAATGATATATAGTCTTGAGATGGAACGTGTTTACGAATACATCAGGCTCGACAATGAGTTTCATAACGCATTGATACTGGCTTGCGGCAATCGCTATATAATCAGTTCTTACGCAACTATTGCACCAAGAATGTCTGCTGTGAGTGTAAACTTAACTAACTCGGGTGAACACCTTTTCAAGGGACTGGAACAACATAAAGCTTTAATCGAGGCGATCAAAACATTAGACCAAGACTCGGCTAACCGAGTCCTAGGATCGCATATTCTCCCTGAGTTTGGCTCGTTTTGGGAGCTTGAAAACATAGTAAAGTGATTTCTTAACTAACGCACAGTGTTTTTTGCTCCTCTTCAATCTCTCTGATCATTTTGAGCCTAAAAGTTCGCCTCTGAGAGTTTTCAAAACTGGTCTCCAACCAGGCTTTCAAAAGCTCGTTCGCCCTTTCTTCATTCAGATTGTCACTTCCTAAACAGATTACGTTTGTATTATTGTGTCGCATTGATAACCTAGCAGTATAGATGTCATTTGCTAACACTGCTCTAATACCGTTGAATTTATTCGCACAAATACTCATCCCAACACCTGTACTACATATAAGTACTCCTCGCTCAGCCTTACCAGCCACTATCGTACGACACAGCTTTTTGGCATAAGTTGCAGAGTGTGCCATCGTAAGCGAGTTTGTACCTACATCAACAGTTTCATAGCCTAGCTTAGTAACATGGCTTATTAGAGCAAGCTTTAAATCATGACCTCTATGGTCACATCCAAACGCTATTACCATCATTCCTCCTCTTTTTACTTTTACCCTACTTCTATCGCAATCACGAAAGAAGTAGGGTAGGTACTTACTGTAGGATGAAATTTCCTAGTTACATTCAGGCACTTTAATTTTTATTACGGCTTTTTTAACTCTATTACCTTCCGCAGCGTTTATTGGGGTGCACAAAGGCTTGTGGGGTTCACCCGGAAAAAACACCGCGAAGTCGCCCTTTCTTAGGGTCAAAAATGATTCATTCGATACAGTACCAAAAGCAACATCTTTCTCTTCCAGCTGATCGTCCGTAAACTCCAAACAGTCATTGGAAACTCCAAACATTTCAACCCCTTCCTTGACCAACTGAATATCAATATAGTCGTCATGGATCTCATACCTAGCCTGGTTTACATCCATCGTAGCAACATCAAAAGATAATACAAATATCTTATCCGATACATCTGTTCTCCCATCGATACTCATATCTAAGGCGGTGGGTAATGTCTCTTCTAACGCTTCCTTCAGAAATGATGGAAGGTGTGCAGTCTCATTAATGTTTCCAAAGTACATACTATATCTCTCCTATTGAATTTTTCCAAAAAGAACCACGTGATGGTAAAATATGTAGTTCCAATACTGCTATAGCATTTTTTATATCATCTAACATTAGAAAACTGATAATTTCCTTATGTTGACTTAGACCTATTTTGATATGTTCTATTGAATCAGCAAGTTGGTTTCTAATAGCCGACATTTTTGTTGCAATGGTATCATAGGACTCTATGATGAACTTATTTCCAGAAGCAACTACAATTTCCTGATGAAACTCGTCATTCAGTCTTACATACTCATACAATCTATTTGAGTTAACACTATATATCATTTGATCATAAATGATAGAAAGATTATTAGCCAATAACTGATACTTGTCCGCTGATAATATTCTTAGTGAGTTTACTTCAAGTATATGTCTATAGTGAAGAAACTCTTCAAACTCTCCTTGTTCAAAATCGAAAATGTATGTACCACTTTTTGGTATAACCCTAATCAGCCCCTCACTTTTTAGCTTCTTGAAAGCATTCCTTACTGGAGACTTTGTCGAATCAAGTCGTTCTATGATCATCGACTCGGATATTTTTGAACCAACTGGAAGCGCCCCAATAATTATTAAGCTCTTTATTCTCTCATATATAACGACATCTAGTGATTTGCTCATTATAATACATCCAAGCTAATAGCTTAACTTACATAAATACTGATGGGAGGAACAAAGACAACTGAGGTACAAACGTAACAATACTGAGCATAATAATCATAGCTAGCAAAAATGGAAGTATAGACTTAACCAAACTCTCTAAGCTCACATCTGCTACGCCCGTTGCTACAAAGAGGTTCGCACCAAGAGGAGGAGTACAGAAACCAATAGCTAGGTTAACTGTCATAATTACGCCAAAATGTATCGGATCTATACCAAATGATTGAGCTATAGGAAGTAATATTGGTGTCAGGATAATTATTGAAGCAATAGTTTCCATAAACATACCAACGATCAATAACATGACGTTTATCAGAAGAAGCACTAATAGTGGGTTTTCCGAAATGGACGTAATGAACTGTGCTACCTCGACAGGCACTCGTTCTAATGTCAATAATCTACCAAATGCCGAAGCCATTACCACCATTACTAAAACCGTGGCGGACGTTAGTCCAGAACGAACTAACACTTCTCCAAGCTGTGAAAAATGAAGATCTCGATATATAAAAAGACTTACAATCAGGGCATAAATTACAGCGACACCAGCGGCTTCAGTTGGAGTGAAAACCCCTCCATAGATCCCTCCTAAGATTATAATCGGTACAATGAGCGCCCAAATAGAGTGATTCCGCCAAGTAACTTTTTCTTTGTCTTCGTTCGGACAGACATCCACGTGTTCAACACTTTTAGGGGTTTGATTCTGATGAATAGTAAGCCTTGCGACTAGCATATACCCTAAGCCAAACATCGTTCCAGGAATCAAACCGGCAAGAAATAACTTACCTATCGACTCACCAGCAGTTACTCCATAAATGATTAATGGGATAGAAGGAGGAATCATGACTCCAGTTATACCCGCTGCTGCTGTAAGAGCAGCTGAAAATGGTTTCTTATAGCCATTCTTGCTCATTTCAGGGATCATATTCGATCCGATTGCCGCAACCGTTGCTGGCGACGAACCAGATATTGCAGCAAAAAACATAGACGCCAAAATATTTACATATGCCAATCCGGCTTTAAATCTACCAACAAGACTGTTTGCCGCCGAAACAATCCTAGCAGATAGCCCTCCTCTCTGCATTACTTCACCAGCGATAACAAAAAGTGGAATAGCAACAAGTGGAAATGAGTTACCCCCCATCACTGCACTTTTAGCTAACATTGATAGATTTGGGGTTCCTGTCATATAGTCTAAAACAATTAGCGAGGCGGTCCCTAAACATATTGCGATTGGTGCACCTAGTATAACAAGCATTATAAATACACCGAAAAGAACTAAAGATATCATTGACATACCTCTTTACTAACTTTTGCCAAACACAGCTCTTTGATTTCTGCAAGGATATTCTGAGCAATTCGATAGCTACTCAATAAAGCACCAAATGGTAGAGATGCGTACAGCCACTTCATACTCACTTGCGTATCCGTAAAAGGGTAATACAAAACGACAGACAGCTGCCTAGATATGAAAGGGCTCGTCATCTGTTTTATTCCAAGGTGAAGTATATGCAACATAAACCACAATATAATGACACTTACCAGTATATTCAAAATTACTTTTGCTCTTTGTGGCAATAGGTCTACAAAAGCAGTGACACAAATATGTTTTCTCGTCTTGAACCCGTAGCTAACTCCAACCCAAATAAACCAAATAAAAGACCACGTAACTAACTCTTCAGACCATGACAATGAAGAATTAAACACATACCTCATGCATACCTGGACAAATATAAGAATAACTATGTTCGCCAAAAGTAACGTAATAACCCATTCTTCTATGCGCTCATTTATAGTTTCTAGTATAATTTTCATCATTTTACCTTTTATGCCCACTCTGCCAGAGAGCAGGCATTTGATCTTAATTTAGAAGACTATCAACAACCTTTTTGTCAACCATTTTGTAGTATTTTTGCCTAACGGACTCGGTCTTTTCTTGTAAGTCGGAAATTTGTTCTGAAGAGAGTTCGTTAACTAAAACACCGGACTCTTTAATCTTTCCAAGAAATTCCTTCTCTCGCTTTTCAATGACTTCATTTTGATATTCAATTGATCTTTCTAGTGCTGAATTGACTAGTTTCTGATGCTCATCAGACAGACCATAATAAAATTCTGGGTTAGCTAGCACAATGTGTGTGGAGTAAACATGGTTTGTACGTGATAGGTATTTTTGGACTTCATAAAATCTACTTGAATAAACGTGTGTAATTGGGTTTTCTTGAGCATCTATCACTCCTTGTTGCAAAGCGGAATATACTTCATTAAAGGACATTGGAGTTGGAGATGCCCCCATTGCACTAAATGCTTCAATATGCGCCTGAACTTGCATCGTTCTAATCTTCATGCCTCGCATGTCATCATACGTGTAAATAGGTTTTGTGTTGGTCGTTATTTCTCGAATTCCATTTTCCATCCAACCCAGACCAACCATACCAATGTTCTCTGCTCTCCTTAGCAGCTCATGTCCAAAATCTCCATACAGTTTTGACAAAGCTTCTTCGCGACCACTAAAAGCATACGGCAAGCCAATCAAACTATAAGCTGGGTCCCAGCCAGCTAACATGTCAACAGTGGGAGTGGTAATCTCGATGACACCATCTTGAACAGACTCAATCAATTCTCTGTCAGCACCAATCTGACCATTCGCGTAGATGTCTACAGTAACCTCTCCGTTAGACTCACTTTCAACGAGATCTTTGAAGTGCAGCCAAGCAAGATTCATGTGATAGTCGCTAGGTGCTCCGTGACCAATCCGAATGTTTACATCAGCCCATGCTAAAGATGTTGTTGAACTAGCAACAAGGAGTGCTGATAGTAGTGTTTTTTTCATATTAATGCGCCTTTCTTACATGTTAGTTTCGTAGTGATTATCTTATTAATGGTAGAAATATAATGTGCTCCCGCTCAAGAAACAGATATTTACTACTTAGAAAATCATTTTGAACGACATTTATCACATATTTGGCCACTTACTATTGCGAACAGTCCTTTCATGGATTAGCTTCCAACTAAAACTAACATGTAAGATATGAGGAATAGAACATGAAGAAAGTCGTAATTCTAGGTACCGGTTACGCTAACTACGAGCCAGAGTCCAATGTCCTGGCAGACATAGAACATGAAATTGTTGAATTACCACCTCACACACCACGAGATCAAGTGATTGAAAATCTTAAAGAAGCAAACGCAGTCCTTGTCAGGCAGTCTGAAATTGAAAGTGAGATGTATGACGTGATGGGCGAATGCGAAATCATCGTAAGGTACGGTGTTGGCCTAGATAATATTGATCTTGAAAAGGCTAAGAGTAAGGGAATTAAAGTTTCTAACATTCCAGATTATGGTGCAGACATAGCTGTAGCGGAGCATGCGATTGCTCTAATGTTCGGTTGCGCACGTCGTCTTTCCAAGAGAGATGCAGACGTCAAATCCGGAAAGTGGGATATTGGCCAGGATGAGCCCCTCCTTTCTTTCGAAGGAAAAACTCTAGGGGTCGTTGGTTATGGCTCCATAGCTAAGAGTTTCATTCGTAAAACTTCAGGCCTTGGTTTTGAAAAGGTTCTTGTATGTGACCCTACCCTTTCTGTAGCTCAAGCTGAAGCAGACGGAGTAGTCCAAAGCAACATCGAAGAGTTGGCGAAAAATTGTGATTATGTTTCTATCCATGCTCCGTTGCTGCCATCGACTAAAGATATGTTTAATGCCCAAACCTTTGATCTGATGAAGCCGACTGCGATTGTTATCAATACTGGTCGTGGGGGAATCATCAACGAAGATGATCTGTATGAAGCCCTTATAAACGGCAAAATTTTCGCTGCTGGCCTTGATACTTTCGAAGCCGAACCGGTAGAAAAGAACAACAAACTACTTCGCTTGGATTCAACCATCTGTACTGATCATACTGCTTGGTACACTATTGAGACAGTGTCAACACTTCAAAGTCTTGCCGCTCAGGAGGCAAAGCGGGCGTTCCAAGGCAAACCACTAAAAAACTGGGTAAACCCGTAAACATCTAATCACTTGAACTTTTCATCGCGTACGCGAAATGTACGCGATGGAGTTAGGAGCTACAAATGAAAAAAATCGCATTCATTGGCGAATGTATGGTTGAGTTAAATGGGGTTCGACCATCACTATTCCAAACTTATGGTGGCGATACCTTGAACTCGGCCACCTATATGTCTCGGCTTTGTTCTGACAACGTTGAAGTGGCCTATATCACTTCGATTGGAGTTGATCCGTTGAGTCTCGATATAAAACGCGCATGGGAAGAAGATGGGATTAATACTCAACTAGTCCTTCACAACGACAAAAAAAACATGGGACTTTATATCATCAATGTTGATGATACTGGAGAGCGAACATTCACTTATTGGCGAAGTGACTCCGCCGCTAAGTACCTAATGTCTCATCCCAAAGCAGAAGAAACCTTCGCCGCTTTAAAGAAGTTTGATGCTGTAGTTCTTTCAGGAATTACTCTTGGAATCATGAGTAGAGAAGACCGAAAGGAGTTGTTCGCCAAACTGATTAATCTGCGCTTGTGGGGAGTAAAAATCATTTTTGATTCTAACTACAGACCCGCGTTGTGGGATTGTATCGAAGATACTATTGAAGCATACGATAATATGTTTGAAGTGACAGATATTGCATTAGTGACGCTAGATGACGAGCAAGCTTTGAGGCCACATGAAGTTGACGTACATCTTGTTGCTGAGCGAATTCTTAGGACAGGTACAGAAACAGTGGTCATAAAGAATGATCGAAACGGCAGTTTCTGTTTCGATAGTCAAAATAGTATTCATATTCCAACGGTGCCAGTAGATGTAGTTGATTCTACAGCGGCTGGCGACAGTTACAATGCAGGTTTTTTGTCTCATTACTTGAATGGCTTTGAGTTAACCAAGTGCTGTGAAGCCGGAAACAAAGTTGCAGGAATAGTTGTACAACATAGAGGCGCTATTGCTCCAAAATCTGAGACCGAACACTTGAGAGTTATAAATGAAACTATCTAATATTGCAGAAAAGTACCCACTGATCCCTGTAGCAGTCATTAATGATCTCTATGATGTATTACCCCTATGTGACCTACTTACTCGCAATAATCTGCCTGTGATTGAAATTGTACTCCGTACTAGTTGTGCTTTAGACGCTATTAGTGAAGCAAAAGCGAGCTATCCGAACCTTACTGTCATAGCCGGCTCTGTTAAAAACCCACATCAAGCTCGAGCGGCCCAGGCAGCTGGTGCAGACATAATTGTTTCTGCTGGCTTAAACTTGAGTACAATCGAAGCTTGCAAGGAGCTAGGTATTGAAATAGTTCCTGGAGTCAACAATGCTAGTGACATAGAACGAGGGTTAAACGTGGGGATAAATAGTATGAAGTTTTTCCCAGCAGAAGCTTCCGGAGGTATCCCTATGTTAAAAGCTCTTTCAAGTGTTTACTCTGAAGTAAATTTTATGCCTACTGGTGGGTTGTCGATGAAGAATGTAACTCAGTACTTAGAATTAAACTCTGTTCTTTGCTGTGGTGCCTCTTGGTTTATCGATAGTGAGCTAATTAAAGAGAAAAACTGGGCAGGAATTGAAGCGAAAGTTCAAGAGGCAATCGAAATCACATCTCAAAATTAATTGTATTAGTTCAGACTAGCTCTGACACTTCAATTTGAAACAATGAGAGTTACCCACTTTGATTAAAATCGCCAAGCCCGTTCTCAAAGACAACAATAGGTAGCTCTCATACTTCATACTAGTAATAACTTTGTTGCAAAGTTGAGTTTAAGAGCAAACTGGTAAGACCCCACTTAACTAGACACTGAACGAAAAAGAAAATTCAGGCCAAGTGATGAGCCATTGATGGGTGTTCAAAAAGCGCCCAAAATTGGAATGGGGCAAAAATATCTTGGAACTGTCGAACTAAACTAAACCATAGACTCTCAACAATCTCTATTTAGGGAAGTGATAATTTAATAGCCT
Source organism: Vibrio sp. DNB22_10_4 (assembly GCF_052879755.1). Taxonomy (NCBI): domain Bacteria; kingdom Pseudomonadati; phylum Pseudomonadota; class Gammaproteobacteria; order Vibrionales; family Vibrionaceae; genus Vibrio; species Vibrio sp. DNB22_10_4. The sequence continues at coordinate 17,508 of NZ_JBNNXW010000014.1, forward strand.
ATCAGTTCATTGAGGTTAGCGTACCTTTCGACATAGCGATCTAAAGAGTGATCTTTCCCCTGAGAGAAGGCTTCATGGTCATCACCTAAAGTCGACAGGCGCACATAGTAATCCCTTGGGTCACTAGGGGTGAGTTCTATCTCTGTGCCCTTGCGTGCAAAACCATAAAAGCTAGAGACACGAAATTGAAAATGAATCGAATAAGCCAACATTTCGAGCGCATAGCTACTTTGAATGGATTGTTCATTCTCAAACTCTGACATCCTAGATAAAAAAACTTGCAACTCAACCAACAACTGAGTCAACTTTTCAGAGTTTTCTTCCTCAGCATATTTTATACAATCTCTGAAGGTTGGTTCAAAACCATTTGGCTTCGCATGTCTACTAAACTCTTTTGCTAAGTTTTCTTTATGCTCACTCAGTTGCTGCGAAAGCCTGTTCGCAAGATAGAAGCTACGTAAGGAGGTGCTACATTGTTGAGCATAAGTATCTATATCAGCTAGCGCATGAGGCAAAAATGCTCTAGCGGCAATGAAATTACGTTTAGATTCACACCGTGCTCTCTCTTTTTCCAACTTTCTAGCTTGTGCATCTAGGTAGATAGCTATACCAGCAGTTATTGCAGCAGCAAGCAGTGCAATCATACCAGCATTGAATGTTTGCCATTCAAACCAAATCTCAAGTGTACTTTGATAACCTTTTGATGCTAGAGGAATCAATACCATGGAGCACAGATACCACCCTAAAATAACACTAAAAATCAAGCCAATAACAATCTTTACGCGCAAAAACACCCCCCAATTGATGTACTCGTCCACAAGCACTCAACATCTCATCTTTATGTACAACGCTCATCAAAATAACAAAACAACCTCATAGTAGAATCTTATATGAGAAAACGTTGGTCAATATAATCATCCTTGTTTAGTGAAGAGTAACGACTCTAAGCAGAAAAGGGGCAAAAATAAGCTAGCCTCGTTACTCAGTTTGCAGAGTTGACGATATAATTCAGTGGGCGCAGCCAGTAGATTCCTGCCTTCGCAGGAATGACCGGATTTGGATTATTGACACCGAAAGGGGCAAAAGTGTGCCAGAGCCTAATCAGCAAGGTTCTGAACAAAAGCCTCTTAGTTATACGAAACACTCTGCTTTCAATGTATTTGCTATCCTCTCAAAAAGTGAGGATCTCCTACCGCGAGTAGGTAACTGAAAACCTTCGACTAGCTCACGTAAATCAGGTTGGCAACGCGCTGAATAAGATTCCCTTTTTCAAGGGAATGACGGTAATTTTGGAGAGATGGTTTGAAACACCAAAAGGGGCAAAGGCGTGTTTGCTTTTTTGTCCAAATAATAGCGCTCATTCAACCAATCTTAAACTCGGTCTTCTGATACTCTTTGACAAGCCAGGGAGCGAAGTCATCCACAAGGCCAACAACTGAGCGTTTTGGTATTACCCGTCCGCCAAGCAAAATACCGAGGCGCTCAACGGTTTGCTCGCGCTGTGGGTAGAACTCGAGAAATGCCCTACCACTTTCTAGAGGATCATCTAACCAGCGCTTGGTTCTATGAAGCACCAAACCGTAGGCTGCTCTGAGTAGCTTTTTCGCTAACCTGCGCTGAGCATCGGCTTGCGACTGCGCATCTTCAGCCAAAGCAACTTCTTTTCTAAGCAAGGCAGCGCTTTGCTCGATATCCATATTCCACTGCTTGGCAATTTCCCAGCTCGGCACGTAATCACCAAAGCACTCTGACAAATCCTCACCGTACACGTTGGTGCAGCACTGCTTGAGTAAAAAACCCCAAGTAAACAAAGCCGAAAGTGACGCCACTTCACTCACTAGAGCGGTACGAATGGCCAGCCCTTTTACAAAAGGAAAGTCTTTTTGAAACCGCCAATTAATCGAGTTAAACAATGCCTTTTGGCTCGCCGAGAAAGGCGCATGAGTGACCAACACCACATCAAGGTTCGATACGTTTGGTATCGCGGTGCCATTCGCCACTGACCCATAAACATAAACGCTATGCAGGCTCTCTTTCAGTCCCGATTTTAAGCACGCTATTAGATCTTCGATGACCGGTACATAGCTTGGCTGGGGAATGGAATGGTGAATTGGTGATTGGGTTGATACTTGGGTTTGCACGTCGTTACTTGGCCGATTTGATTGTTCCCCTATTCTACGATTGCCGATTTTGGGATTCAACGTTGAATTGTCGTGCTTGAGACGTCATTCCCTTCTTGAGCAAACCTAGATTTCGAACGTATAATTGACTGTCTAAACAAAAAAACGAAGGAAATATTCCATGCCTAAGGCAAGTGAGCTTAAAAAAGGTTTTGCGATTGAGTCAAATGGCAAAACGTTGCTAATCAAAGATATCGAAGTCACCACTCCTGGTGGCCGTGGCGGCGCAAAGATCTACAAGCTACGTTGTACTGATTTGGCAACAGGCTCTAGAGTTGATGAGCGTTTCAAATCAGATGACACGCTTGAAACGGTAGAAATGAACAAGCGCAACGTGACTTTCTCTTACGTTGATGGCGATGAGTACATCTTCATGGACAACGAAGACTACAGCCAGTTCACGTTCAAGCACGATGACATCGAAGATGATCTACTGTTCATCAACGAAGACACACAAGGTGTTCAAGTTATCCTAGTGAACGGCAGTGCGGTTGGCCTTGAGCTACCATCGTCTGTTGAGCTAGTGATCGAAGAAACTGACCCTTCAATCAAAGGTGCTTCAGCGTCTGCTCGTACTAAGCCAGCTCGTCTATCAACAGGCCTGACAGTGCAAGTACCTGAGTACATCGCCCAGGGTGACCGCGTAGTGATCAACACTGCAGAACGCAAATACATGAACCGAGCGTAAGTTATGTCAGAACTGATTTCATACGATGACGTGATTGAAGCGGCATACGATATCTTCCTAGAGATGGCACCAGATAATCTGGAAGCTGCCGACGTCATCCTTTTCACTGCGCAATTTGATGACCGCGGTGCAGCGGAGATTGTTGAAACTGGCGCAGATTGGGTGGAGCACGTTGGCTTTGACGTTGATGAGAGCTATGCAGAAGTCCGCATTGGTCTTGTGAACGAAGAAAACGATGTCTTAGATGATGTGTTTGCGCGCTTGCTCGTAAGCCGTGATCCTGACAATAAGTTCTGCCATATCCTTTGGAAGCGTGACTAACGCCACCAGTAATCGCTTAAAGCCCAGCACTGCCGGGCTTTTTATTGGCTGCTATCACAGTGCAGTGTTACCAAACGTACGTCAATGACACTCCTGCCGAACGCGAGCTTGCATAAGGAATCACCTGAAGGTTTTCATCTAACTTGTCGGTGAATACCCAGCCCGTCAAGACGCCAAGGGCAGCACCCGCCGCTACGTCTCGCCAATAGTGTTTGTCCGCTTGCACGCGTCCTACCCCTACCATGGCTGCCATACCATAGGCAGGCAGACCGACTTGCCATCCTTGACGGATATAAAGGGTTGTTGCGGATGCGAAGGCGTTCGCGGTGTGATTCGAAGGGAAGCTTTTGTTGTCGCTGCCGTCTGGACGCGGCGCGTCAATGGTATGTTTGCCAATCAGACCAATCGCAGAAGCGGAACCAATACTCAGGCCAGCTTGCCAAACCCCTTCCCAATCTTTTTGATAGGCGGGCATTGCTGCGGCCAGTCCCACAAGACCATAAGCCCCAATGTCGCTGAACGTGTCCCACGCTTCTTTGTTGGAAGCATGACTAAAGGAAGTAAATACTAAACTAGAGATAAGTAAAAAAAGTCGCGACATAACAAACAGTAAGCAGAAGTAAAGGGATGATAAGTCTACCTTATGTTTGTTTTTCTGCCTACTGTGTGAAATGCCTGATTACGCTTTATTGGTGCCAGTTTTCAGCGCGTTTTACTCGCCTGTTTTTTTAACTCAAAGTCAAACTCGTCTGGGAATAGCACCACGCCTTCCTCGTTTTGATTAGGAAATACAACCACGGCAAGCTCATCGTCTTCTAAGCCATACGTCCAGCGACTGTGCCACTTGTTCAGTGAAATCGCTTCGGCTTTGCAGTTATCCCATTCGCCCGTCGCCCATTGCTCCGCAAACTCTTGATTCGGCCATACAGGCACGCAATCTTCATCTTCGGTGTTGAGCATCACGCAGCCGTGTTCGTCAGTCAGGATCCAAATTTGACGTTCTTGCACCATGGTTTTTACACTGTACTTCAGTCTCTTCTCTTCATCGTAACGAGAGATCTCATCAATTTGATGTTGTTCTAATGCCATTGCAGCGCGCCTTTTTGATTATTTGTAGCTCTAAAGGTTAAGTTTAACTTTAGAATAGCGGAATTAAAAAGCCCCAGCACCTATGACGTTAAGTCACGGTAACTAGGGCTTTGTAAGACTTAGTGAAAAGTTACACTAGCTCGTTTTGCAGCCAAGGCCAGCCTTGTTTCTTACGGCTTAGTGTATTTTCCATCATAAGCATGCCGTTTTTCTCATGCTTAACCAGTTTCTCAGCCCACTCACCTTTGGAGATTAGACGAGTTTGAGCGGTTGTGATGTCAGTTAGCATCACTGCGGCGAAAGCCAGACCTTCTTCTTCGCAGCGGCGAGTTAGGTCAGCTTCTAGTGCTTCGATCATGCCATCAACTTGCTCAAGTGTCGCAAGCTCAACCTGACCAACAACCACATCACGACCATTGAATGGGTACGCTTTAAGATCTTTTTCTACTAGTTCAGCAGCAGATAGACCTTCAATGTTTGTTTTAGCGATCAGTAGATCTTTGATGAACGCGTCTAGATCTTCAACACCAGCGATTTGTGCTAGCTCTAGAACCGCATCTTTGTCTTTTTGAGTACAAGTTGGAGATGCGAAGCCTACTGTGTCAGATAGGATTGCAGACATCATTAGAACCGCTAGTGGGCGAGTGATTTCTGCTTGCTCCATCTTGAATAGGTTAAATAGGATGGTACAAGTACAACCTACAGGCCAGATCCAAGCTTCAAGAGGGTTTACTGTCATCACATCACCTAGACGGTGGTGGTCAACAATACCTAGGATTTCTGCTTCGTTGATATCGTCTGGTGCTTGCGCTAGATCTGTGTAGTCTACTAGCCAAACTTTTTCACCAGCAACGCTTGTGCGTAGTTCTGGTTGGTCAACGCCTGCTGTTGCAAGAATGTGTTGCGTCTCACGGTTAATCTCGCCTTGACGAACTGGCGTCGCTTCAAGACCACGAGCCTTTAGAAGTTCTGCGGCAACAAGTGCACCACAAATGCTATCACTATCTGGGTTTTTATGACCGACAACTAAAATCATTTTGCTTCCTAACTAATTCTGATCATTCAGGCGAGTTCGCCTGTATTACTCTCACAGGGGCGATACTTTACCTGATTTTCTCGATTTGTCATCGGTTGATGTGCGATTAGCGGGATTCTTTCCCCTTCATAGAAGGTAAATAAAATACACAAACGCCATTGAGAATTATTATCATCAGTATATAATTGAGAATAATTCTCATTTACTATCGGTAAAAGTTATGCTTCACATGACAAACTCTACTGTCGTCAATGGCCTCAGCGTTGACCAATTCAAGCCTAAGTATAAACGCTTGATTCTCCCGATCGCTCTGACACTGTTGCTCATCACAAGCGCAACGCGTGACGTTACGATGAATGCCCTCGCGGATGCATTTTGGGCAGTATCGACGTATGTTGCTTTCACCTTAGTCATCTACCACCAAGTCGCCCGCATGATGTCAAGTCAGCACCGAATGGTGGCGCTTTACCATCAATCACCCACCTACCAGGTATTGATATCTTCAATGCTCGGCGCCCTTCCAGGCTGTGGAGGCGCCATCATCGTCACCACCCAGTTTGTTGCTGGCCGCGTGGGGTTTGGCTCTGTTGTTGCCGTACTGACTGCCACTATGGGTGATGCCGCGTTCTTATTGATAGCCAGTCAGCCAAGTGTTGGACTTGGAATGATGGCGCTTGGCGTTGTTGTCGGAGCCATCACAGGTTTAATCGTCAATCGCATTCACGCCGATGACTTCCTAAGACCTAATCCAGACAGCAAAATGAGTAATATGGTCAATAGTCTGGCAGCAAGCGTTGATTGTTGCTCGCAAAACGCAGCGAACCCTTTGCAGCACAGAGCAATCAATCTACAAGGGCTATTTTGGACTTGGCTCATCGTCCCAACCGTTGCGATTGCCTTCGCTATGTCATTTCAAGTTAACGTCAATGCGGTTTTCAGTCTCCCAGAGGGCACGATTGAATGGGTCGGTGCGGTACTCGCCGTCGTGATGATGTTTCTGTGGGCATTTACCAAAGAGATTAAGGATTATCAGAGTGCTGTAGCTGAAGATGACAAACGCCCTGCCTCACACCCAATGCAAAAAGCAGCGCAAGATACGCACTTTGTCAGCGCTTGGGTGATCGTAGCATTTCTCGCTTTCGAATTATCGATTCATTTCGCCAACATCGATATGGCGAGTTCGCTATCAGGTTACGGTGTTTACATGCCGCTGATCGGTATGCTCGTGGGCTTGCTTCCAGGTTGTGGACCACAAATACTGGTGACCAGCTTATATCTTGGCGGTGTTGTGCCAATGTCTGCACAGATATCGAATGCACTTTCTAATGATGGAGACGCTTTGTTCCCAGCAATTGCGCTGGCGCCTAAAGCAGCACTGGTAGCGACCTTTTACTCTGCGCTACCAGCGCTCATAGTAGGATATGGGTACTATTGGCTGTTTGAAGTCTAACCGCGCCCTTTACGCCACCGGCAAGTGAACGATTGATACGACCGCTCGACTACTGAGTCCTTGGTTTATAGGGACGATCTGTATCTGAGCAGGCTCTTGGTTGAGCTTCTCACCAGTCCAAAAATCGTACCAATCACTTGGAAACTCGGTAGTTAGGGTGTACTCACTGACCACATCATTGTAATGAAATAGGCTATGCAAGCGTCTTTCTTCGGACAACTTAAGCGTGGCATGATTAAGGGTCAATGAGCTAAAGACTGAAGCGCGACTGGTTTGATGCTGACGAGCGATCAGCCGTGCCAACGTTTCCTCCGCAAAAGGCGTTAGTTCAGGCAGAGGGTCACCTGAAAGCAGCAAGCCACCCGCCGCTAAAAGCACGTTACGATGAAACTCATACGCGCTGCGGTCAGCGCCTTGATTCGGAAGTGAAGTGAACGTAGCGCAATCTGGGTCAATAAGCCACAAGCGCTGATGTTGCCAACTACGATAGAACGTCTCTTTCGCGATTTGCTCAAAACGCTCTACATGTCGCTCAACATCATCGGACACTCGCATCGCATCGACTAGCCCAAGAGAAGGCCACATTGGCGCGTTACAGCCGAGTACAAGCGCATCGCCAGCCCCTTCGTTGATCGCTGCCATCCCAAGACGATAAGCTTCAATACCCGTCGCCCCTCTTTGATGACGCACGCCTTTTAGAGTGCCCCAGTAGTTTGCATCAAGTTTGAAAAGCTCTACGCCCCATTCTTCGCGCATCACTTTAACAACACGAGTTAAATGTGCTTGCACCTCTGGATGTGTCGCATCCAAAATATACCAAGGTGTGCAGCGCCAACCGCCATAGGTGATGTCTTCCGCTTTCAAAAGCTCACCAGATGGGTGTTTCAAAAACCACTCTGGATGCTGCTGGAAAATCTCTGATTCCGCTTGAGCAATAAACGGCGCTAGCCAAATGGCAGGCTTTCTGCCTTGAGCTCGGATCTCCGCAATGAGCGATTTCACTCCACCCTCGAACTTATCAGAAGGCGTTAGCCAATCTCCCATAAAAGCTTGATAGCCATCATCGAGCAATACCCACTGTAAGTCACTAAGCTGCTCTGTCATGATTTGCGTGTTGTCGATGACATTTTGTTTAGTGACTTCGGCATAGTAGGCATACCACGAACACCATCCGATTGGGCTCGACTGCGTGACACCACTTCGAGCCGGGTGATGGTTGGCAATGTGCTGAGCATACCGCTCATAGACACTTTCTAAACTGCTCCCATGGATCACAACAAGCGATTCTAGTTGATTGGTCTCCCAAAACTGTGGTTCGCTCTCTTCGCCGTCGATGTAAGCCACCACATCAATGCCGTGATGTGTCTGATCAAGCTCAAAGTAGCCGGCAAAGCGATGGCAGGATGTGAAACCGTACAATTGAAAGCCGGTTGACTGCTCCACAACTAGGTAGTTGTAAAAGCGTTTAGGTGCATCCTGCGGATAGAGCCGATAACTGGCGTTATTGTCAGGACAGCGGCCGACATCCACTAAAGCTGTCGGTGAGCCAGCCGTCTGGCAGAGCATCTGAAACCCATCACCAAGCAGTTGAGCGCCTGTTTCTACTTGGTTTTCAAAACGCAGTAACGCCGTTTGAGAAGGCAAGGCGCGCGGAAAAACGCTGCGATAGTGACACGTTAACTCAGAGCCTTCTAACTTAATCTCAATGTCGGGATTGATCGCCAAAGCATCGAGCTCTGGTAAAACAGAAATATACTCAGTCATTGTTACTCAACAATTAAATAGGTTACCTAATGAGTATATTGTCAGGTATAAAAAAACCCATCGTTTCCGATGGGTTTTGTGTACTAGTTAGCACTTACCTGCATTATACCACTTCGATCGGGCCGCCGAACGAGGTCACTGGTGGAAGTTTGCCTACAAACTTCTCAAAGTCCACCAAACAAGTGTTCGCTGACGTTGCCTGCGCAAGCTCCGACGATGGGATATCTTGCGTCAGGGTGTTTGGATCGCCATAGGTATCCAATGCGCCAATTTTCTCGTTAAGTGGACCATACCATGCGCCCTCTTCAATACGAACCACGCCTGAAGCAAAGCTGTCGGTTACAACCGCACCTGCCAGTAGTTGACCGCGGTCGTTAAATACGCGAACCACATCGCCATCTTTGATGCCTTTGGCTTTAGCATCTGTTGGGTTGATGTAAATCGGCTCGCGACCTTGTACGGTGTATGTCGCACGGAACTCTTCTGATTCACACATCTGTGAGTGCAGACGCTTGTCCGGGTGGCAAGATTGTAGCCAGTACGGGTGTTTTTCAGAGCCAGGACCGCCATGCGAACGTTCTGACTTTTCAAACCACATTGGGTGCTCTTGGCAGTGTTCGTAGTTCATGTTGCCGATAGTACGGCTCGTGATCTCGATAAAGCCAGATGGTGTACCCAATGCATTGATCTCTGGATCTTCACGGAAATCTGCGTGACGAACCCAAGGTTTACCTGTACCGAAGTCTAGGAAGCCTTTTTCCCAGAACTCAGCAAACTCTGGAAGTTCAAACTTACCTTTGTTGGCTTCTTTACAGTTGTCGTAAAGTGATTTCACCCACTCCATTTCTGTCATGCCACGCGTGTAGTCTTCAGAGCGCCCCCAACGACGAGTAAGTTCCGTCATGATTTGGAAGTCAGTCTTAGACTGGAATAGCGGGTCGACAAGCTTATGCATCGCAATCAGACCACGGCCTGAGTACGCACCGTAACCGTCAATATCGTTACGTTCCCACTGAGTACATGCTGGTAGCACGATGTCAGAGTGGCGGCACGTTGCAGTCCAAGCAAAATCAATCGCCACAACAGTATGAAGGCTGCGGAACGCTTTCTTCATGCGGTTGCGATCTTGGTGGTGATGCCAAGGGTTATTACCACTAAATACCATCATCTTGATGTCAGGCAGTGTCACAACCGAACCATTTGAGTTGATCTTCTTACCTGGCTCTAAAAGGCTGTCCACCCAACGAGCAACTGGGATTACGCGGCTGTAGCCTTTGTAATCTTGGTTAGTGTATTTAGGTGTTTGGCCTTGATCGATGTTCAACGGGAACGAGCCTGGAGCGGCAAACCCTGTTGAAGGAACACCGATACCTGAGTAGTGGTGACCATAAGACACACCGCCACCTGGTAGACCGATCTGACCAATCATTGAAGCCAGTACTGCACCCATCCAGTATGGTTGCTCACCGTGTTCTTGACGCTGAACACACCAGCCGAACAGGATTTGCGTACGACCGTTAACCAGCATACGAGCAAACTCACGGATCTTGTCGGCGGGTACACCACAAATCTCAGCAGCCCATTCAGGCGTCTTCTCCACGCGATCTTTGGTTTCACCTTGAACATACTTAATGAAATCATCAAAACCTAGGCAATACGTTTCGATGAATTTCTTATCGTATAGATCTTCGTTGTACAGCACGTGAGCCAGACCTAGCATAAAGGCTACGTCCGTTTGTGGGTTCACATACATGTGGTCGTTTTCTAGGTAACGCTGCGTTTTGTTTTTAACAGGGTCAACCGAGATAACGTTGATTTCTTTTTTAGCGACTTTCTCTTTAAGCTGCTCTAGGTATGCAAACGACTCATGCGTTTCACATGTCCAACCAACTTGAAGGTTTTTCACTGGGTCGTTTGCCCAAAGAATAATGTTGTCACTGTTCTCTAGGATAAGCTCCCAAGACGTACCCTGAGCGTAAACTTCCGTCGAGCCCAGCACGTATGGCAGGATGGTTTGACCCGCACCTGTTGAGTAGTCACCCACTTTCTTAACTGAGTAACCGTGCAGACCCATCGCACGCATCATATGGTTAGTACAGCTGTGCATTTGGCCGGTTTGACGCCAACCTGTTTGACCCGTGTGCAGAGCATATGGACCGTAGTCTTTTTGCACGCGCTCAAGTTCACGGTAGAACAAATCTAGCGCTTCATCCCAAGTCACACGCACAAAACGGTTGTTACCGCGCGTCTCAGGTGCGTACTTGTGCTTCTTCAGCCAATCAAGGCGAACCATTGGGTAACGAACACGAGATGGGCTGTAAATAATGCCTTTAATACCGTTCAACATGTCTGTTGGGTATTTATCCACTTCTAGCGGTTTGATCTCTTGAACTTTGCCGCCCCACACTCGGGCGCGAAACGCGCCCCAGTGTGAACCAGATACTTTCCAAGTGCCGTCTGTTTCTGCAGCGCTTGCCGTCGCTGACGCCAGTAGGCTCGGACCTATCAGTGTTGCTGCACTCGAACCCGCCACGCCTTTAAGGAAGCTTCTTCTTGTAATTGCCATTTTTTAACTCCAATTGACGTTTATTAGTGGTGGCCTTCAGAGTAATCTGAAGAGTGCTTCTGTAGATACTTCAGAACAAGTGCTTCTGTATCAGTGTCGAAGTTCACAAACGCGATCATACCGTCTAGCATGCCTACCCAGCCGTTTGCACTGAAGTGCGCAACGTCAGGTTGTGTATGACAAGTAGAACAGTTGGTTTGATACGCTTCACCAGCTGCGTTCCAAATTGGAGTGAAGTCAGTCACCATAGACTCTTGTTTCATCCATAGGTCAACGGCAACTTCTTCCCAAGGAAGACCCGTTAGCTCGTCTTCTTTCTTCTCGCCCACATTCACGTCAGCGCCTTGTGACACTTCACGAGAAAGAATGGCTGTTGAGATGTTCTTACCAAAGTCTTCTTGAATCACGCGGCCAAAGCCTTTCGCTTTACGCCAACCATCGATTTCAACTTTGATCATGTCACCTTTAACATCCAAGATTTCAACTTTACTTGCAGGGCTAAGTAGACCCGCTTCCGTTGAACCTGTTTCATCGGTGTAAAGTGGTAGGTGACGAATAGACACGACGCTCTGACCTTTCGAGTAAGACGTGCTGCTTGCTACTTGCTCTAGGTCACCAACAATACCACTTGCCGCTGCCATATCTTTAGGCAGGTTGTGTGCAATACCTTTATGGCAGTCTACACAGCTTTGATCACGCTCAGCCGCTGACTTCATTTGAATGCGAGCAGTCGGAGACATTTGCTCAAAGTCCATAGACTCATAGTTGTGACAGTTTTTACACTCTAGAGATTTGTTGGCAGAGAAACGATCCCATTCATGGCGCGCTAGCTCTAGACGACGCGCTTCGAATTTTTCTGGGGTATCTAAATCGCCAAAAACCTGTGCAAAGACTTCTTTTGAAGCCTGCATTTTACGTGCAATTTTATCTGTCCAGTTATGTGGAACGTGGCAATCAGGACAAGTGGCACGAACACCTGAGTGGTTTTTCCAGTGAACGGTTTCTTGAAGCTCGACGTATACATTGTCACGCATGGTGTGACAGCTGATACAGAACTCTTCTGTGTTAGTTGCTTCAAGCGCGGTGTTAAAACCACCCCAGAAAACCACACCAGCAACGAAACCACCCGCGGTTAGCACACCAAGGCTGATGTGAACTGCAGGGCGGCTGATGGTGCGCCAAAGTTTAATTAAAAAGGATTTCATGACTAACTCTCTTGAAACTTGTTGAACGGGTTTGGCTACAAATTAGCCATGCACGCCTGGAGGGCCGAAAACGAACATTTGGAGCATCCAAACGATAAATCCGTAGCCACCAACGATAGCCACACTCAACAGAGGGAAAAATACGGCACAGATGAAGAAAAACGACTTCCACTCCATCCCGTGCTTTTCCGCACTTTCTACTTTGTTAACATCACTCATACATTTGCCTATATTGTATGTTGTCCAGTCCACGAGTATTCCACGAAGGACACTCAATTATTTAAAACATCTATGGGAAAATGCTAAACCATACTAGGAGTAAGGTTCAATCAATTCCGTCCTCTCATCCCTTGTTAATCAACAGTTTTTTGAGTTCATCCCGAGTTGTATTTAATTAAAGATTGATGTGTAAAGTTATGAACAGATATGACAGATTAATACTGTTGCCCACATGTAAATATAGCTACATAACCACAACAATTACACATTCTTACCAATAACTCCACCAGCTTTTTTAGCCTGTCTCCCTCCCCAATAGCACGTAGTTTGTTGTTTTTTTGTTACTCCAGGCGTATTTAAACCACGTGAATGATGAGGCCAATTTGGGTACACTTTTGACACTAACTTCCCCAGATACAGAGCATGACATGCAGCAAGTTATTGATATCAGTTGGTGGCAGATCGCGCTATTCGCTACCACCTTGCTCATCCCCTACGCCATCAACAACTACTACAAGCTAGAAATAGGAAAAGATGCCACTGTTGGGCTTATTCGAATGGCAATCCAGTTAGCTCTGGTGGGGCTCTATCTTGAATATTTGTTTTACTTAGATAGCTTTGTCGTCAACTTGGTGTGGTTGCTGGTGATGATTATCGTCGGTGCTAACGCGATAGCCGCAAAGTCAAAACTACCAAAACGGCCGGTTGTCAGCTTTTTGGTATTTGCACTGTGTATTGGGCTTTTCCCAATTCTGGCATTGCTTTGCCTTGTCACTGTACAACCAGACCCATTCTATAGCGCGCAATACGCGATACCTTTATCCGGCATGCTGCTTGGTAATAGCTTAGGAGGGAACATTGTTGCGCTTCAGAACTTCTACAGCGCGTTAGAAAACCGTTGGAGCGAGTATCAAGCCTCCATCGCACTTGGGGCGCCGATTTCTATCGCCACATTGCCTTTTGTCCGAGTTTCGCTTCAGAAATCCCTAGCGCCTATTCTGGCTACAATGGCCACAACTGGACTGGTCTCACTGCCAGGGATGATGACTGGTCAAATTTTAGGCGGTGCGAGTCCGGTCGTAGCTGTGAAGTATCAGCTGGTCATTATGGTGGCTATTTGGGTCATGATGAGTATTTCTATCGTCGTCTGCTTAAACCTTGTGGTCTATCGAGGATTCGATGCCTCTGGGAAGCCAAAAATTCGTCCCCAAACAAGTGGCTAATTCAGCACTTTTCGCGGTTACTCACTAAGTTTGAACCAGGTTATCCACAGGATATGTGGATAACCAAGTCTCTGAAGTTACGCTATTTATCAATATACATGCCTGTAAACGGCCAAAAGATCCCCAGCGTCATGTTCTTGTCATCAATTATGGTTAATTTATCAGCAAAACAAGGGGCAAATAGCGAAGTTGCCTCGTCGCACAGGATTCTGAAAGCTAAGCAACTCAAGGATGACAAAGATGTTGGATGAATTATGTACAAGGCCGAGTCAAGACGATGTCGCTCGCAATTGGCTTATCGACACACCCGACGCACTCAATGATGCCGATGATCATGGCTATGGCCTCTCTTCACCTTTCAACCTCTCAAAAGGTTGGCTTGCACAGGATGGCTCACTAATAACTGACAGGCATTAAAAAAGGGCGTAGACGCCCTTTTTGCTCTGTATCCAACTGCTTTCTGCATACAACTACTTTCTACATAGAACTGGGCATCTGTTGGATCGTAGTGGATCTAATCGCAGTGAATTTAGTCGCGTAAGTAGATCAACCAATACAACATGCCAACAAACACGCCACCGCCGATGATGTTACCTAACGTCACTGGGATTAGGTTATTCACAACAAACGTCATTAGGTTTAGATCCGCAAACTCTGCCGGTGTCGCACCTATGGCTTGCCAAAACTCAGGTGATGCGAGATTTTTGATGCCAATCGCCATCGGTACTTGAAACATGTTCGCTATGCAGTGTTCAAAACCTGCTGAGACAAACATCGCCACCGGCAATACCATCACGATGATCTTATCAGTCAAAGTACGACCACTAAACGTCATCCATACCGCAACACAGACCAATACGTTACACATGATGCCAAGTGCTACCGCTTGCCAAAAATCGTGATGAAGCTTGTGCTGGGCAATATGCATGGTGTTAAGGCCTACCTGACCGCCATCAAACATGTATTGCTTTGCCGTCAACATAATACCTACAAGGAACAATGCACCTAGCATGTTGCCAACGTAAACCACCATCCAGTTTTTAAACAGGGCACGCCAGGTAATTTTGCCACTCGCTCTTGCCACAAGGGTCAACACGGAGCTGGTAAACAGTTCACCACCGGTAATAATGACCAGAACCAAACCCAAACTGAACGCCAGGCCACCAAGAAAACGAGTCAGTCCCCAGGGTAGGTCTCCGGCTCCTGTCGTGATGGTGGTGTAAAAAATAAACGCAATACCAATGTGCAGACCTGCCGTGATTGCTAACAGGAAAGACTTCATCGGATCTTTTGTCGCTTTACCTACGCCAGCTTCTGCTGCACGCTCTGCCATTTGTGGTGGCAACAGCGCATCAAATTGATTGATTTCCATTTTTCTCTTACATATTTTGTGACAATTAAAACGGGCGCGGATAATCACTCCAATCCATCAATAAAGCAAGATTTATTTGGCGGTAAAATGTTATTTACCAAATATGGTGGTTAGGACAAATAGGCGCGTAGGAAAAAGCGGCGCTCAATCATTGAGTTAATGAAGCGAGCGCTTGGAGATAAGATTGGGAGTTAGAAACAAAAAACGCCGCAATCGCGGCGTTTTGGAAAGCTTACTCAGCTTGTTCCTGAAGGGCGCTGACCAGCTTTTTCAACGTCTCTATTTCAGCTCTATTTTGCGCGGCAACATCTTGGGCTACCTGCGCCTCATCAGGAGAGACAACACTGTCACTGCGCTTCTGAAGCAATGTAATTTGCTGTTTCAGCAATGCATTTTCCTTCTTGAGCGCTCGGGTGTTGTCAGCCGCCTTCAAGCGCTCCACATCATGAGCAATGCGACTCGACTGCGCTGATAACGACTGATCACGATAGTCATTGCCTTTCGCGGCAGAGGAAATGTGGTGCATTCGAGATTCTGCCTCAAGCACAAACGGCTCAAACTGAGACTTCTCTACATTGATAAGTTTCGTCACTTCTTGCACAACAGACTCTAAACGTCGAAATTGAAAATCGATTCGTTCCACTTGTTCATCAATCTCGACAAACGCGCGTGGTGATTGTGTGACAAACTCAGACAGTTCCTGAATGCCCTGCTCCACATAACCAAAACTCACCGGCGCCAAAACGTTGTAACGAGCACTCGCTAATGTCGCAAGCTTTTGCTCTAGTGGTTTCACGTACTTCGCATCAATCACGCGTATCTCAAGGGCTTTGGCATGATCAAGAAAACGTTCTTGATAGTTCGTCGCGAGATCCACTTCCGATACCACCAAGTGCTCAAACAGGCGCTGATAGTCACGGCTTAACGTATTCATCGCATGCTTAAAGTAACGACCTGCCTCTATTTTTTGGAGGTAAGCCATTTCTGTCATAGCCGGCGCTAAAAGTTCATCTGCTTGCTTCTTCAAGCCTTGAATCGCTCGGTAGTTATACTCAACGGTATTAATGCGATCTCGAAACCCGACGGCGTATGTTTCACTGGAAAATACCGAGTGCTTGTTGTCAATTTGATTGGGATCTTTGCGGATCTCAATAAAAAGGTCATGAGCGCTCTTCCAAGACGACATCATTTCTCGGTAATTCTCTGGGGCATAGATGCGCAGCGACTCTGCACCTTCCAACGCTTTCGACCAGTACGTATACGTTGCCGTCAGCTGTTCAAATTCTTTATTCCGCGTCAACTCCAGCTCTTTGGGGCTTAAATTCGCCCTAGCATCGTTAACTGGCGGCGTACTCGCACAAGAGGCCACGCCCAAAACACACAGCAATACCACAATTAATTTGCGCGTAGACATCTACTCTCCTAATCTGGGACAACGCATCCCGTAAGCCTGCTCCCAAGCGTGCAGCAAGCAAAAACAACTCACTATATTCAAATTCAACACTAAATACATCTCGGCGCATTCTAATCGGTTATAATTCATCCACTTAGTGCGAAATTTTTACCAATTCTTACTAGAAGGCGGTGCAAGCTAACACTTTCCTCACTCGGCGATTGTCAATGTGCTGTTTCCCCACTATGTTGATGGAAGAAACGCAACCAAGAGGCAAATCTATGAAATTCACGCCTGAGCATCTCGCAGAGATGAACCTACTGCTTAAATTTGATATCAGCAGTTCGGCAACCGGTATAAAAGTGCACCATGATGCTAATGAAGATATGCAAAAAGCAGTCCAACGACTGTATGATAAAGGGCTTTGTACTCTACCGGACGGTGGATACCTGACAGATGAAGGGATTGAGACCGCTGAGCACGCGGATAAAATCCTACGCGTATTGAGCTCATAAATGTTGACTCACTGAAACTTCAAGTGGCAACGGTAATCCGTTGCCACTTCCTATTTATACTAACCACCTTAGAAACAACTCCATTCACTCAGAGTTTTTATTCTCGTTCTAACGTATTTGATAATCGGTACCAGCGTTCCACCAAGATACTAGCCGCTGATAAGGCGCCCACTTGTCATACGCCCAATTAAATGCAGCGGTAAAGAAGAAAAAGAACACTAAGAAACCAGCTTCAATCATAAGTGCTGTCCAAAGCGTCACACCCAATGCCCATGCGATAGCGGGAATCGTGAAGAAAATCAGCCCACCTTCAAAGCCCAGTGCATGCCCAACTCTTACAGCCAACGTTCTTTGCGTTCGACACCCTGGAACTAACTTGTCAAAAAGTACGTTATAGAAATAATTCCAAATAACGGTAAACACGCTCATTCCAATACCCACGGCCATCATTGACGTTGACTTCACACCCGCCAGCATCGAAGCAGCAGAAATAATGATGGTTAAAGCCGTAACTTCAAATAGCATCGCGTGAAAAATTCTTTCTTTTACATTCATATAATTACACCCTAACTTTGCTATCAGCACTAGCAATAGATGTATTATCAATTATGCTTAGTGTCATAGACAGTTAGGTAACATCAGGATAACTGATATGTTGAGTGTGGAACAAATCGAAGCCTTCATCACTACAGTGGAAACTGGGTCGTTCTCGAGTGCAGCGCGAAAATTAGGCAAGGTACAATCTGCCGTGAGTCAAAATATTATGAACCTGGAAATTGACTGTGGGGTTGAGTTGTTTGATAGAAGAGGTCGCTACCCGGTTCTTACTGAAGAGGGAGAAAAGCTGCTACCCTACGCGAGAGCCGCCATGGTCCAGCATGGTCGACTTGCCGAACGCGTCGATAGTTTGACGCAAAAGGAGATCCAACCTATCGTTCTGACCATTGACGAGGGCATTCCTTTTGGCTGGGTTACGCCTATCATTCGAGCGCTATCAGATGAGTTTCCAAGACTCGAGTTAGAGCTATTGTTTGCTTCAAGCTGTGATGCGGTCGAAATGGTACAAACCGGAAGAGCCACTTCCGCTATCATTCATGAAGATCTTTCCGTGCCCTTTTCGCTCGATTTCGAGAGTATCGGGTCACTTCAGTTCGACGTTTATGTCTCAGCGTCTCATCCGCTAGCGCAAACCGTCGCCCCTCATCTTGAGATTTTGAGCTTGCATCGCCAATTGTCGATCAGCTCTCGCAATAACAAAACAAGTAGCTTACATCATGCGTTGAGTCCAGATATTTGGTATTCGGACAGCTACCAAATGCTACTCGAGTGGTGTATTGCTGGGTTTGGCTGGACATACATACCCACTTACCTTGCAAAGTCGGCGCTTGAGCAAGGAATCATCGTCCCTGTTCCAGTAGAGTTTGAGAAGATCTCTGCCATGATTAACGTCAGTATTATTCAGCATTCAAGCAAAAGTAATGATCTTGGCCATCGCCGTTTAAGGGAATTGCTGAAACAGAACTTCAAGGAGGGTTAACATGAACCAGAATAATGTCGTCATCGTTGGTGCTGGTTGGCTTGGTTTGCCCCTAGCAAAAGCGCTCAATAACAAAAACTATCGGGTCACCGCAACACGTACCACAGAGCAAGGTGTCAGCGAGCTCGCTCACCATGGTATTGACGGCTTTGTGCTCGATTTGGCCAAGCTTACCAATGACGATAAAAAGCTCGCCACCTTAGACCACTTAAGAGGGTTGAATGCCGATACGCTGATTGGCTGCTTCCCGCCGGGCTTTCGAACAGGTGGCGGCGCACTTTACGCTTCACAATGGGATACGTTATGCCAACTTGCTAAAGATGCCGACATCAGCAAGATTATTATGGTGAGCTCAACATCTGTTTACCCGGACCGAGCAGAGTTAATGACTGAAGACATGGCTCGCCTACCGATTGCCAAAGGCCGCGACGATTTTAGCGCTAAAGCTATAATCATGTTAACGGCCGAAGAGTACGTTCGTAACTCGACACTCGACTACGCAATCGTGCGCTGCAGCGGATTATTTGGCCCAAACCGCCACCCGTCGCGCTTTGCTTCCAAGCTCAAAAGCGTCAGCGATCAAGCGACCGCCAATATGCTCCATCTTGATGATGCCATCGGCTCGATCATTTTCGCGCTTGAAAACATCAGCTCGAGTGTCGTAAATGCCACCACACCTGCATCCTGTGACAAGGTGACGTTTTACCGAGCGGCATTAAGAGCTGCGGGGTTGGACACATCGCTTAATTTAGTGAACTCAACGCCGGATAAAACCATCTCCAGCGAGAAGCTGCAAAACCTTGGTTATCATTTCAAATATCAAAGTACACTAGACGCATTGTAATCACTAGAAGCATTGTAATTACTCAGTCCAAAAAAAGAGAGCCACATAAAGTGGCTCTCTTTCATACAATAAAGCAATAACTTACATTACTTCCCAAGCGCTTCTTTGTAGTGCTGACGGCAAACAGACACATACTTATCGTTGCCACCAATAGAAACCTGGTCACCTTCTGCAATCGCGTTACCGTGCTCATCCGTTCGGATCACCATGTTCGCTTTACGGCCACAGTGACAAATCGTTTTTAGCTCAACGAGCTTGTCCGCCCATGCCAGAAGGTGTTTACTGCCTTCAAAAAGCTCACCCAAGAAGTCGGTGCGCAAACCATAGCAAAGCACAGGAATATTCAGTTTATCCACTACTTCGGTAAGTTGGTACACCTGCTGCTTGGATAAGAACTGGCACTCATCGATCAAAATACAGTGTCTTGGGGTTTCAGCATTGATCGCCGCAATCTCATCAAAAAGATTCGTCTCAGCGCGAAACAGCTGAGCTTCCGACTGCAGACCAATACGAGAGCTGACTTTACCGGCACCATAGCGATCATCCAACGCTGCGGTATAGATAAGTGGCGTCATACCACGTTCTTGATAGTTAAAAGAAGATTGAAGAAGAGTCGTCGATTTACCCGCATTCATTGCTGAGTAATAGAAGTACATCTGAGCCAAAACGTATCACCAAAATTAGAAACTAAAAAGAAGCCCTAGCAAGCTAGGGCTATCAAAACGGTTATTTACGACGCCACGTCGTGCCTTCTGAGCCATCTTCTAGGATGATACCCAGTTCGTTCAGCTTATCGCGAGCCAGATCGGCATTCGCCCAATCTTTCGATGCACGAGAGTCGTTACGAAGTTTGATCAGCGCTTCAATTTCCGCCACTTCGTCATCATCACCCGCATCGCCTTTAAGGAAAGCTTCTGGATCTTGATGCAAAATACCAATGATATCAGCCAGTTCGCGCATTAGCGCACCAAGCTGGCTCGCTTCTGCCATATCAACTGTTTTCAGACGGTTAATCTCACGCGCCATATCAAACAGCACTGAGTACGCTTCTGGAGTATTGAAGTCATCGTTCATCGCTGTCGTAAAGCGAGTCACATAGTCTTCACCGCCTGTAGGCTCTGCATTAACATCCAAACCACGTAGTGACGTGTATAGACGCTCAAGTGCTGAACGTGCTTGGTTTAGGTTATCTTCACTGTAGTTAAGTTGGCTACGGTAGTGACCAGACATTAGGAAGTAACGAACCGTTTCTGCATCGTAGTGACCAAGAACGTCTCGGATCGTAAAGAAGTTACCTAGTGACTTAGACATTTTTTCTTTATCTACCATCACCATGCCACTGTGCATCCAAGTGTTCACGTACTGGGTATCGTGAGCACAGCAAGACTGAGCAATTTCATTCTCGTGGTGTGGGAACTGAAGATCCGAACCGCCACCGTGGATATCAAAGTGGTCACCAAGAATCGATGAGTTCATTGCCGAACACTCAATGTGCCAACCAGGACGACCTGCGCCCCATGGTGATTCCCATGTAGGTTCACCTGGTTTAGACATTTTCCAAAGTACAAAATCAAGCGGACTGCGTTTTGCGCTTTCTACATCTACGCGCGCTCCTGCTTGGAGTTGATCAAGATCTTGCTTAGACAGCTTGCCGTATTCGTCAAACTTACCGACTTCGAACATCACGTCGCCATTATCAGCGACGTAGGCAAAACCGCGCTCAATGAGCTTTTCAACCAGCGCAATGATCTCTGCGATGAATTCAGTCGCGCGAGGCTCAATGTCTGGGCGCTTCATGTTCAATGCATCGAAGTCTGCGTGCATTTCGCCAATTAAGCGCTCGGTTAGCGACTCACAAGACTCACCATTTTCGTTAGCACGCTTGATGATTTTGTCATCGATATCGGTGATGTTACGTACAAATGTTAGGTCATAACCGACGTAACGAAGATAACGGGATACCACATCGAATGAAACAAAAGTACGACCGTGACCAATGTGACAGAGATCGTAAATAGTGACCCCACAGACATACATGCCGACTTTGCCTGCATGAATAGGTTTAAATTCCTCTTTTTGTCGTGTCAGTGTGTTGTATATTTTTAACATGATCTCTATCTGAACTATTACGTTTGAAATGTATCGGCGATTATAACCATAAAGCTACGTAGAATGGAGTCAATTAGCGAAGAAATCTCGGCTTTTTGCGGCAGTTTTTGCAGCTAACACTATCCATTGTATAAAAAGCGCTCCTTTTATTGCAGATATCCCGCTTTCTGCTATTGCTTGTGCAGGGAGTTAAGCTAGAATCATGGCTTCAAAATAGAAAAATGGAATAGGTATTCATCATGATCACCCTTCACACTAATTTCGGCGACATCAAAATTCAATTGAACGAAGAGAAAGCACCAGAAACAAGTGCAAACTTCCTACAATACTGCCGCGATGGTTTCTACGACAACACGCTTTTCCACCGTGTTATCGACGGTTTCATGATCCAAGGTGGTGGCATGACGTCTGGTCTTAAAGAGAAGACGACTCGTGCTCCAATTAAAAACGAAGCAAACAACGGCCTTAGCAACAAAGTAGGTACTTTGGCTATGGCACGTACGATGGAACCGCATTCTGCGAGCTCTCAGTTCTTCATCAACGTAAACGACAACACGTTCCTAGACTTCCGCTCTGAGAGCCTAGACGGTTGGGGTTACTGTGTATTCGCAGAAGTTGTTGAAGGCATGGACATCGTTAACAAGATCAAAGGTGTGAGCACTGGCTCTATGGGTATGCACCAAGACGTACCTCTAGAAGAAGTGATCATCACTGGTTCTACGATTCAAGAGTAATCGTTAAAAGGGAGGGCTTGCCCTCCCTTGCTGTATATTATGACAACATTATTCATTTCTGACTTACACCTTTCCCCTCAGTTACCCCAAACCACGGATTGCTTTGTTAAGTTTATGCGCGAAGAAGCCATTCACGCAGATGCATTGTATGTACTCGGTGATCTGTTCGAATTTTGGATTGGCGACGATGACCCTTCTCCTTTTGCCGCTATGATTAAGCAAGAGTTTCTTACTCTGACTCAGCACGGCGTCGATACCTACTTTATTCAAGGTAATCGCGACTTTTTGTTGGGAAAGCGTTTTTGCAAAGCAACCGGTATTACCCTTCTCGATGAACACAGTGTCATCGACCTATACGGTAAGAAAGCGGTGATATTACATGGGGATACGCTATGTACTGATGATGTGCGATATCAGAAGTTTCGCGCCAAAGTACATATGCCTTGGCTGCAATGGCTATTTAATCGCCTTCCGTTCTTTACAAGACGCCGTATTGCAAATAAAATCCAGGGCGATATCAAAGAGGTCAAGTCCAGTAAGTCACTCGACATTATGGACGTTAACCAAAACGAAGTAGAAGCGCTGCTTCGTGAGACTGGCACTGATCTTATGATCCATGGGCACACGCACAGGCCAGGAACACATGAGTTCACCGTCCAAGGCCACCCCGCAACACGAATCGTGCTCGGCGATTGGTATCAACAAGGCTCGGTATTAGTGTGTGAGCCAGAATCGCAGTGTCTTGAGCGCCGTTTTTTTAACAAACCATGAACTACCCCTCGAAATTCCAATAGTTTCATAGTCAAAGAAAGTAATAAAACGTTACTATGAGTCAACGTTTTTGAGATAACCATGCAGAATTTGAAATACTCGTACATCGCTAGACAACCTATCTTGGATAGCGAACAAAAAACTGTTGGCTATGAGCTGCTATTTCGGGACGGCCCTAACAATACCTTTCCAGATATTGACCCAGAACTGGCCACCAACCGACTTCTCTCCGAGCATTTCTTGGCAACACATTACAGTACGATAGGCGATAAACTAGGTTTCGTGAACTTCCCTTACCAAAGCTTGGTCAACTTAGTCCCGACCCTATTCCCTAAAGAAAATCTGGTAATCGAGATCTTAGAAAGTTGTGAGCCGACTGCTGAGCTGCTTGCTGCGATTAAGAAAATGTCCCAAGCGGGTTACACCATCGCCCTTGATGATTTTGTACCACGCAAAGAGTGGCTACCTTTCTTGCCGTATACATCGATTATCAAAATTGATATTCGCCAGTACTCGTTGAAAAAGGCTCAAGCACTTATCGAAAGACTGCGACCTCATAACATTACTTTCCTAGCTGAAAAAGTGGAAACCTACGAAGAGTTTGAGCTTGCCAAGCAAGTCGGCTTTGATCAGTTTCAAGGCTATTTCTTTAGTCGTCCGCAGTTGATTCGCCGTAAGCAAATCAAACCTTCTTTCCTGACGGTCGTTCAGCTTTGTAAAGAGATAGCCAACCAAGACATCAACTACGATGAGCTAGAACGACTCATTTCTCTTGATGTCACCTTGTCGTACAAGCTACTAACGTTTGTGAATGCCTCGTATCTGATCCGCTCAGAAATCAAATCGTTCAAGCAAGCCTTAGTTTACCTAGGTGAAGAGCGTCTTAGAAAATTCATCTCCTTAGTGGCGATTACATCAACCCAAGACGACAAGCCAGATAGCCTGTATAGCCTATCAATTCAACGCGCTCGTTTCTGTGAGCTGCTGCTTAGCGACATGAATACCAATCTCGACGAAGGCCTTGGCTTTCTCACTGGTATGTTCTCATTGTTAGACTCGCTGTTTGACCAACCTTTAGAAGAGCTGGTAGAAAAAATGCCTATCGACCATATGGTTAAATCAGCGTTGGTGACTAAACAAGGCACACTTGGCAACATTCTGTCCTTGGTCAAAGCGTACGAGAATGCCGATTGGATGACGGTGATAGCTTATCGCGACAAACTAGAAGTCAGTGACGAAAAGCTCGCTAAGCATTATGATGACGCTATTAAATGGACTGAAGACCTACTGGTAATTGAGTCCGAGTACCACGTTCACGTTTGAGCGTTAAACACCAAATCAAAGATTAATCATGAAACCATGCTACTGCGGCAGTAATCAAAGCTACGAAACATGCTGCCACCCCATCCACCAAGATGTCACTCTAGCTAAACAACCTGAGCAGCTGATGCGCGCGCGCTATAGCGCCCACTTAACCAAGGATGTTGACTTTGTTGTCGCGACCTATCATCCAAGTTGTCAGGCAGAGAATGAGCGAGAAGCAATTGCTGACTCTATAAACAGTGATTGGCTCAAGCTTGAAGTTATTGGCAGCGAGAGTGGTAACCATGAAAACGAAGGCTATGTAAGCTTTCGCGCTTTTCTTAAAGACAACGGTTATGAGTACTGCTTGGCAGAGCGTTCACGCTTCCTATTCGAACAAGGCCAGTGGTTTTACGTCGATGGTGAAATCGATGACAGCATTCCACCTAAACCGCTAACCGTTGAATCGGTGAAAGTAGGTCGCAATGACCCTTGCCCGTGTGGCAGCGGTAAAAAGCACAAAAAATGCTGCGGCTAATGAGCCCAAATAGATAAAGAGTTCTATAATAAACAGGCTCTATAGAAACGAAAAGGTCGCATTGTGCGACCTTTTTCTATGGTTAGCGATTTAGCGTTGGTACGCTTTGAACTGATTGGTCAAAGGGTCATACTGGTAACCGAGCATATCCAATTTGCCTACCACGCCTTCTACGTCCATTTCATACATGCTCACCAACTCATCAAACGAGTCGCACTCTAAGCGCAATTTTTCGTTGACGATACCAAGCAAGATAATACTGTCAAAACCGCTCACATTACTTAGATCCATAACCGCACTCCATAAAAAAAGCTAGCCCTTAAAGACTAGCTGTTTATTACGGAATAGAAAGTGACTTGGTTTACAGATCAAGCAAGCCAATAAAGCTGCAACAGCCCAATGTTGGTCACCAAAAGGCTCAAAAACGCGACGGCAAGCTGACCTTTCGCTGGTGCTCGGTGACGAATAATGTGCCAGCTCCAAATCACGATGCCAGCCATTAGCATAAGCAAAGAGATAATCACCGCTGGAGTATAGTTAGCAACAACCTCAGGCTCCCACTGATAAGCATTAAACACAAAACTCAATGCCAATAGCATCGCAAACACAACGCCTGACACCGGTAAGATGCGATGAAAGGCCTGAAGTCGTGTCTTAGCCATTGTCAGCAGTAGATGGGCAAACGCCGCACCTAGCAATAATCCTGCACTGGCAAGCGACATAGATTGAGCGAGATTTGGCTGCTGAGCGATCAAAATCACTGAGAAGGTCATCCCCATACCGTTAGCAAGATGCAGAGCCCAGAAAGGCCCTTTCTCTCGAGTTTTACCTGTTTGAACTTTGGAATAGAAATAGAACAGCGCAAACACCACTAAAAAAGCTTCAATCTTCAAAGAAGCAATGGCAAGCCAAAGTATGCCTATAGCTGGCAATAACTTGTGAATACGGCCTCTTTGTCCAGGGCAAATGTCGCCCTTTGCTAAAATAAGAGTTAGTACGAGCATCGCAACGGCAAGTGCCGGCGCAAGTAATGTCAAAACAGCGGTAATCATGGGTATGAGTTCAAAGCAAAAATCATTGACGCTGATGATATATCAGCTTGAGGACGAATACCATTGACTCGTCATACAGCAAAATAACCACACTTTGTTTGGGCTTTGAAGTCACTGGGATTGAAGTATATAATGCCCGCCTTCAAAACTAGAGGTTAAAATATGCACAACGACATCACCCCAATCCATGAGCACAAAAAATACTGGGCGGAATGCTTTGGTATTGCTCCTTTTTTGCCCACCAGCAGAAAAGAGATGGACGCCCTTGGATGGGACAGCTGTGACATCATTATTGTCACGGGGGATGCGTATGTTGATCATCCTAGTTTTGGTATGGCTATCATTGGTCGCCTACTTGAAGCACAAGGCTTCCGCGTTGGTATTATTGCTCAGCCAGATTGGAGCAATAAGAATGACTTCATGAGCCTAGGTAAGCCGAATCTCTTCTTCGGTATCACTGCTGGCAACATGGACTCAATGATCAACCGTTACACCGCGGATAAAAAACTGCGCCACGACGATGCTTACACACCAAACAACGAAGGTGGTAAACGACCAGACCGCGCAACACTGGTTTATTCTCAGCGCTGCCGAGAAGCCTACAAAGAAACTCCTATCGTACTGGGTGGTATTGAAGCCAGCTTGCGCCGTATTGCTCACTACGACTATTGGTCAGATAAAGTTCGTCGCTCAGTGCTATTTGACGCCAAAGCCGACATTCTACTGTTTGGTAACGCAGAACGTGCACTGGTAGAAGTTGCGCACCGACTGGCTGATGGTGAAAGCGTGGCTGACATGACCAATATTCGCGGCACAGCAGTGAATTTGGCGGTTGAACCAGAGCAATACACCATCATTGACTCATCGCGTATTGAAAAGCCGGGTAAAGCATTCGTGCCACAAAACCCATATCAGGTGGAATCAAACTGCGACACCAACAAATCAGAGACTGAAGCTGAAGCTGAAGCGAAACCGATTACCATTCGCCCATCTCGTCATGATGCAGTCTCGACGGCTGTGCGCTTGCCACCCTTCGAGAAGCTCAACAATGACCGTATCCTTTACGCTCATGCCAGCCGTGTGATGCACCTTGAGACCAACCCATATTCGGGTCGTGCGCTGATTCAGCGCCATGGCAACCGAGAGCTTTGGGTAAACCAAGCACCGATTCCGCTCACCACAGAGGAGATGGACTACGTGTTTGGCCTGCCATATGCGCGTGTACCTCACCCTAAATACGGTAAAGCCAAGATCCCTGCCTACGACATGATCAAAACCTCGGTTAATATTATGCGTGGCTGTTTTGGAGGTTGCTCGTTCTGCTCGATCACTGAACACGAAGGACGAATTATTCAAAACCGCTCTCAAGAATCAATCATTGGGGAACTAGAAGAGATCCGCGACAAAGTACCGGGTTTTACTGGTACCATCTCTGATTTGGGCGGCCCAACAGCCAACATGTATCGCTTAGGCTGCTCTGATCCAAAAGCGGAAGCAAACTGTCGACGTCCTTCTTGCGTGTTCCCAGGTATCTGTAACAAGCTCAACACGGATCATAAACACACTATCGACCTATACCGCGCAGCGCGTAAAGTTGATGGAGTGAAAAAGGTCATGATCGCCTCTGGTGTTCGTTATGACTTGGCCATTGAATCCCCAGAGTACGTTCGTGAACTCGTGACGCACCACGTAGGTGGCTACCTAAAGATCGCACCAGAGCATACGGAAAAAGGCCCGTTGGATCTGATGATGAAACCAGGTATGGGTACCTATGACCGCTTCAAAGAGATGTTTGAAAAATACAGCGCTGAAGCAGGTAAGAAACAGTACTTGATCCCATACTTCATCTCGGCACACCCAGGCACAGAAGACGAAGACATGCTTAACCTGGCACTGTGGCTGAAAAAGAACAACTTTGAATGTGACCAAGTTCAGAACTTCTATCCGTCGCCAATGTGTAATGCAACATCCATGTATTACTCAGAAACGAACCCGCTGAAACGCGTCAAATACAAAAAACGTGAAGACTTGCCAGTGGCGAAGGGCGAACGTCAGCGTCGCTTGCACAAAGCCTTGCTACGTTATCACGATCCAGACAACTGGCCGCAGATCCGTGAAGCCTTAGTCAGCATGGGTAAGCAATATCTAATTGGCGACAAACCAAGCTGCCTAGTACCTGCTGAAGATATCGACTCACGTACGCCAGCACAGCGCCGTAAGTCCGGCCGTCATGGTGCCAATCGATTTGCTACCAAGCACACGAAGGGACAACCGGACATCCGAACCGATGGTCAGCGACGTAAGAAACCGGGTCAACGCCCAGCAACTGGTCAGAATCAAGGTCATGGCACTCAAGGTCATGGTGCTCAAGGCCCTGGTAAGCAAGGCAACGGCAAGCAAGGCAACGGTAAACCAAGCAGCAAACCAAATGGTCAACAAAGATCAGGTGGCAAGCCTGCAGGTAAACCAAACGGTAAAGGCGCTCCTAAACGCCGAGCTCGCGCTTAACGCCATCGATTCCAACATTTAGCGAATCGTAGTTTCATGAAAGAGAGTCACTTGTGGCTCTCTTTTTGTTTATCCGCTCTTAACCCCATCTCAGTGCAAATTCTCAATCTGATTTTGATTGTCAAAATGAAAAAACACCATTACCACTTCAAGATCAAAACGTAACCAACTGTATTTATTATATTTAAATTTGGGCACGGCTGTTGCAATACAGAGGTATCAATAGAACTTCTGAGGCAGGGTTATGGCACATTATCTAATTACAATTCCTAAAGCGACCAACAAAGCAGTCGAAATTACTAACACGGCCAATGATGGCGAACTGGATAGCGCGACCATTTGGGAGCTTGGCCATAAAACCGTGATTTGTTGGGGTGACCCAGCCAGCGCTGCCAGCGATGCTGATATTATCGCCGATGTGAGCTTAAACCGCAGTCAGTCTTATTGGGGTCGAAGTTGGATTGTAGTCGATAGCAATGAGCAAACCGTACAAGCATGTACAGATCGTCTTGGCATCTTCCCTGTTTGGATTGGCGAACATCAACACAACACCGCGCTTTATACCAGTCGTCAAGCGCTGAGCACCTTTACACATCACCAACCGAAAACGTCTAGCGCTCAACGCACTTTGGTAGCGTTCGGCCAGTTGTTTGATGAGCAGACATTGTGGAATGAGATCCGCTGCCTCAATGGGCGTACAACAGTCACTATCGATTCTGAGCGCACTAACATCCAATCTCATCAAGACACCCCGATTTTAGATAACGACATCACCCGTTTTGACGATGCGTTGGAGGCTTTTGTCGAAGCCGTTCGCGAAGCGTTTAACTACGGCAGTGAGCCAATGGTGTCATTAAGTGGCGGGCTTGACTCTCGCTTGATTCTTTCCGCAGCCACAGCGCTTGGCAAAAAACCAACCACGCTAACCTACGGCTCACCTCTCTCTAGTGACCATCAAATTGCCAAAAACCTTGCCGAGTGCGCAGGGCTTCGTTTGATTACTGGAAACGAGTTCGCGACGCCAACTGACCCTAGCAACATTCAACGTGTCGCGGATCTCGGAAATGGAGAAGTCCCTCTCCATCATGCTCATTCGATTCTTGATTCTTCACTTTTAGCACAAACCTCTGGACGCATGCTTCTCACCGGCACCGGTGCTGAAGTGGCAAGAGCGTTTTACTACGACCGGGGTTTTCCAGGTTTCAGTATCTTTGGTCAAGGCATGGTAGGTCACACGTCGCTGATGGAGCGAGCGAAGCGTTACATAAGAGAAGAGTATTCGAAATCAGCCACACCGTTCTTCAACTATGCACCGCAATACAAAGAAACCATGCTCAATGACCTTAATAGAATCATTGAACGCCACGCCCATCATTTCGATACGGCAGCACGTTTTTTGGACAATTTCTATCTACAAAATCGAGTGGTTCGCTTTGTCGCCTGCGGCCAGCAAATGTTAGATTCGCACTACCTTCGCAGCCATCCATTTCTCAACAAAGATGCTCTGTATCAAATTGCTCACTTGCCAGTGCGCTATAAACTCGCGAGTCGGTTCCATCGAAAAGCGATACAGAAACTGTCTCCAAAACTTGCCAATATTCGCTGGGACAAAACAGATCAGCCGCTTAGCCACGGATTACCACTCAGCTACCGCTACCCTGCATTGACGAGCCGCCTAGGCATTGAAAACTGGGGCAAAAACAGCACGCCGATGTACAACTATAGCGAGCTAGCAAAGCACTTGTCTCGCGGTACCATCGAGCGCAGCTTGCGTCAGATGAACTGCCTGAGCAACATCAATGATGATCAGTCATGGCAACACGTTCAGCAGCATTTACCGACTCTAGGCTTTAGCGCGGTTTGGTCGCAATCGAAGCCGCTAACCGCTATTCAGTCCATCACTGGCGCATAGGAGAGAGCAATGAAAACCTTAGGTTACGTACTCAGTGATTTCCCTGTTCTGTCAGAAACCTTCGTCGGCACAGAGATACGTGCGATGGAAGCTCTGGGATATCAGGTGAAGCCCTTTGCCTTCAATATCCATCAAGATGGTGGTCAGCCTGTTGATAGGCCGCTGCTTGATAAGGCTGTTGCTCTTTCTAGCGTTAGCAATTTTTCGGCACTCGCCATTTGGCTTCGCAACCCACTTAGAAGCATCAAAGCACTGTCCTTCATTCTTCGTCAAAACGGCCTTCCAAAGAAGTCATTGATCCGCAGTGCAGGACAGTTAGCACGAGTGGCACTGGACAATGAATGTAACCACCTGCACGCGCACTTTGCTCTGCATACCGCAGCGACGGCGATTGCGGCCAGTCAGCTTTCAGGTTGCCAAGTCTCTTTTGTCGGTCACGGTTACGATGTTTATGCGCGCCCGGCCGATTTGGCTCTCAAGCTCGAGTCTTCCAGCTTTTCAGTCTGCGTTTGTGAAGATATGTGTGACCAGTTTCTAAAGCTTGCACCTAACCACCCAGTTCATTTAGTTGAATGTGGGATCGAACTTAGCCGCTATCCATTTCATCCTCGTCAACATCACAATGGGCGTTTACTTTTTGTCGGCCGCCTAACCGAGAAAAAAGGGCTGATTGATCTTCTTCAAGCCATGTCGCTACTTCCGGATGATGAACGTCCCATGTTGGATCTTGTGGGGGATGGCGAACAGAAGTCCCTGCTTGTCGCGCTAGCCCATCAGTTGGGCATTGCTGAGCAAGTACACTTTCTTGGTAGCCGTCCTTCCGAATGGATTATTGATAACGCCGCACACTACTTAGCACTTTGCACCCCTTTTTGTGAAGCTCGTGACGGCGATAGAGACACAGGACCAGTCGTGGTAAAAGAAGCGATGGCACTCGGACTGCCGGTGATTTGCAGTAACTTCATGGGCTGCAAAGAGATGATCGTTGAAGGTACCGGACTCTTAGTACCACCAAAAGACCCACAAAGTTTGGCAGCCGCCATCGTCAAAACGTATTCACTGACCACTTCGCAGCGAATGAGCCAGCTAAACAAGGCGCGAACTCGTGTGACTCGACTTTATAGTGCTCGCAACTCAGCGAAAAAACTGGCCACCGCTATTGAAAGCAACTACCAGTTACAAGGAGCCACGCTATGAGCCGCGCTATCCAACAGTCGCTCTACTACGCCGCAGGGCTAGTTTTGATGAAAGGCGTATCGTTTATCATGCTGCCGATTGTTGCAGGTGCGCTGTCTACCACGGACTACGGTCAGCTTGATCTATGGCTGTCCATATTAAACGTTGGTGGCATTATTCTTGGTTTTGGTTTGATAGAAGCGCTGTACAAGCAAGCAGGAGAGGCAAAAGGCAACGCGTTTGACACGTTAAACAGCACCGCCACGATTCAACAGCTCATTATCGCAGTCATGGCGCTCATCGCTGCCGTACCAATTGGTCTTTTTGTGTTGTCCACATGGACACAGATCAGCAGCACAGATTTTATTTTGGTCACGTTGACCCTGATTGTCAGCTGTGCCATCAACATGCCGCTAACCTGGCTAAGATTAGTTGACAATGCGCGCTTGTTCTTTTTGTTAACAAGTAGCAAAGCTGTGATTCAAGCCGTTTTAACCTTTGCTTTCTTACATTACGGTTTAGGATTGACTGGCGTGTTGCTCTCCGGTCTACTCTCGTCTCTGTACTTAGCAACCCTTCTATTAGTCAAACAATGGTGTTCACTTTCATTTAGCTGGGACGCTCACATCGCAAAACAAATGAGGCACTATGGGCTACCTCTTATCTTCTCTGGATCGCTATTGTTTGTCGCAGCAGGTGCTGAGCGCTGGATCTTAGCAGCGACGGTGGGGCTAGAATCATTGGCTCAATACGCTATCGCGATGCAATTTGCCCTTATTGTTGCCTTTCTGTGCGAGCCTCTAACCCTATGGTGGTTTCCAAAACGCTTTCAAATACTTAATGAAGAGAACGGCAAAGTCAAAACAGTCCAAATCGCTGAAACCCTTTGCCACACCACCATTTGGTTCGCGATGAGTATTGCTCTGTTCGCACCGGTTATTATTGAAAACTGGTTTCCAGCACGCTATCACGAAGCATCACAATGGATCCCGTGGCTAGCGCTAGGCATCGCATTTAAGCAAATTTCCCATACCTTGACCACAGGTTGCTACATTGATAAACAGCCGAAAATTGTTCTAAAAATCAACACTATTATGGCAGTAGCAGCACTCACTGTGTTTACCTTGTCAAGTTGGCTATTTGGAATACAAGGCGTTGTGTTTGCCTTTGTCCTGCTCTATGCGCTTCGTGCCTATCTCTTTGACCGCGCCAGCCAAAAGCGCCTGGTGCTGAATCATCACTACATACAACTTGCTACTCACTTAGCTTGGGCAACAGGTTTTATCGCTCTCAACCAATTCTCACCAATCTATCTGGTAGCAGGCTGGCTAGTACAAACGGCTCTATTCAGCTTTTGGCTGATGCAGAACTGGCGACCTAAAGCAAAACCAGCCGACAACTCAATCCGCACTGATACGTTCGCTAAACGTTTATAAGGAATTCCAACATGACTTCACATTCAACTCCTATCGTCAGTATTGTCATTCCAAACTTCAACTGTTTGGCGTACCTTCCTCAGTGTTTACAAAGCATTGAGCAGCAGACTTATACCCATTACGAAATCCTGTTCGTTGACGATGGTTCCACGGACGGTTCGCGTGAGTACTTAACTGAGTTAAGTAAGACCCATCCACATATCTCACTCATTCTAAGTGAGCGTGGAGGGCCTGGCGCCGCTCGCAATCTTGGCGTAGCGCAAGCCAAAGGTGAGTGGATAGCATTTTTAGATGCTGATGATTTGTGGACACACAGTAAACTCGCCGAACAGGTGGCTTTTATGAGTGAGCACCCAAACTGCGTGCTCAGCTTTACCAATTACGAGCATATCAATGAAGCTAACGAGTTTATCATTCCGTGCTTTCAATACTGGCCCGAGTTTCAACGCCACATTGAATCGCAATCTGCCACTACCGGCTATCAAATGCTAAACCATGCAACCGCGATGCTTTTTAAAGAGAATATTGTCGGCACTTCTTCGGTCATGTGTCGACGTGATGCTTACCTTCAAGTACAAGGGTTTGACTGTGAATTGCCAAGTGCCAGTGATTGGGATCTGTGGTTAAAGCTCAGTGAAGCTGGCGACGTGTCGTTTACCAACGAAATTCGTATGCACTACCTGATGCGCCAAGGTAGCGTCTCTTCCAATGTGCCAAAACGCATTGAGGCGATGAAGACGATTGCTCAGCGTCACGTCAGCTTTGCTCAAGCTCAGTGCTCTAAAGCAAAGCGCTTTGTTGATGAGCGTTTGATGGACGCCTATTGTGAGTATGCTTCGCAGCACAAAGGTTATTTCCATCGCACAGCAAAACATGTGCAAACTTTCATCACCTACCCTAGCGTTCGCCGCTTCAAGGCTATGGTGAAAACGGCCATCATCTATTAAATGAATCTTGCTCTGCCGCTTAGCCTGCCCTACCAGCGGCCTGAGTGGTAGAGCAAGCTAAACATACTTGTGACTGTAATCAACTCACTTCTTTGACGCATTCCGCTAAATTTCTCTTACTTCTCAACCAGCAATTTCGATTTTCAATTTGAGAATCACGACTTCAATTTGATAAACACACACCAAGACAAATCTAAATCATTGAAATTAAACTGTTAAATAATTGGCACACTCCATGCAATCTAATCAGTGTAGAAACAATTTGGCCATTCAGGACGAGGACAAGACCATGGAACTACTAAAAGCAGAAACCAACACTCAAACCCTTCAAGTAAAAGTTTTAGGCGATTTTGATGCTCGAGGCAGCCGATCGGCTCAAGCTCAAATTGATGACATCATTCACAATGATGGACACCAAGAAGTGGAAATCGACCTAGAACAAGTGCGCTTTATGGATTCTTCTGGCATCGGTGCTATTGTTTATTTGTATAAGCGACTCGTTGAACGTGAACGAAAAATGCGTCTGGAAAATGTCACAGGACAGCCCCTGCAAATCATAAAGTTACTTAGAATTGGTCAGGCGATTCCAGTCAATACTCACGCCAGTAACGAGTACTTATAGCCTCAAAATATTAGACTAAAAAGTTGGCAAAATAGGTGGTCACTACATGGAAGTAAACACGGGTATGAAACAAGCATTAACCTGTATTTTGGCAAGTCTTCTGGTTGCATGTACCAGTTATCCTGATGATGGAACCGGAGGCATTGCCGAACAATATGTAGGATCCGACTTTTCACCTGTCATGCCTGATGAACCACTCGGCCCGGAGCATGGGCTACGCTTCGATTGGAAACTGACCAAACTCCACTTAGATTCTCTCATCCAAGAAGGCGCTCAATGGTGCTTTCCTGCCGCAGTATTGCAAGCTCAGGAGAAGCAAAACCGTATCGCACGGGAGCTTGAGGGCGGGCTGTGGATTGACGCCGCCAACGACATCGTTATTCAGCGAAAAAAATTGAACGACCTAGAGCTACGACTAGACTACGTATTAAGTCAAGCAACCTGCGCACCACCAGCGAAAGGAGCGGCATTTGATGACCAAAT
Organism: Vibrio sp. DNB22_10_4; assembly: GCF_052879755.1. Taxonomy (NCBI): domain Bacteria; kingdom Pseudomonadati; phylum Pseudomonadota; class Gammaproteobacteria; order Vibrionales; family Vibrionaceae; genus Vibrio; species Vibrio sp. DNB22_10_4. The sequence goes on from NZ_JBNNXW010000014.1 coordinate 52,500, forward strand.
GTCGGTGGTAAGACGCATCTACAACCTTTTAAACGTCGACAACCAGTTTGCCTATGACTCGATTGAAGTTAACCCTAAATATATGGGTCACTTAGCAGAGGCAGCTAACATTTTAAAACAGTATCCGAACATTCGACTGTCGGTCACAGGCCACGCCGATGCGACCGGGACTAAAGAATACAACGAGCGAATCGCCAAAGGACGTGCGCAACAAGTAAAACGTTACCTTACTATCTTTGGATTAGCGCCTAATCGAATCGATACACATTCTTTAGGTGAAGAGCTGCCCTTGTATCAAGGAAACACACCGGGTGTCATGCTCACCAACCGACGCGTAAGCGTTGATGTCATTGCTGATAACTATAGCGCTACAGAAAGTTATAGCACCACAGAAAGTAGCCGTACTGGAAATGGAGCTGCTAACAAAGGAGCACAATGATGAAGCTTCTCAATACCCTAGCAACACTGCTATTGGCAATGATCGTCGTTGTGCTCAGCCCTGCTGCACTCGCCGACGAAAAAAATGTTCAAGTTGGCGACCTTATCCAAGTTGATCTACCCGGAGAGTCGAGCCTTAACCGAGCATTTCAAGTCGACAAACGCGGTCGTATCAATCTTCCTGAAGTCGGGCAAGTCTTCGTTGCCGGATTTGATGAAACCCAGCTTGAATCTGTCGTAGTTGATGCCCTTGGCACGATCTTTCGCGATACCAGCAACGTCAAAGTATTCATCGCCCAGCGTCAGATCCTGATTTCCGTACAGGGTTATGTTGAGGCGCCCGGAGAGTACACCATCCCTTACAACTCAAACGTACAAATGGCTCTGCAAGCCGCTGGCGGCCTGAGAGCCGGGGCGCAGCTCAATAAAATGATTCACCGCCGCGGCGCAGATCGCATTGAGTTTGATTACAAACAGTTCCTTGATACTGGTGATGACAGAGACCTACCCGCACTGGAGTCCTTAGATATCCTTTTTGTTCCTGCTTCACCGCTTGTGGGTAATGTTGAGCAAGAGTTTGACGCAGCAAAGCTCGCCGACTCTGGAGACAGTGCAGACTCACGTCAAGCGATCAAGGTGTTTGGTGAGGTCAACGCACCGGGCTCTTTTTCTTACAAAGCCAATACCGATCTTGTCGATGTACTCATGCGTGCAGGCGGTGTCACACGTTATGCCAGCGTCGAGCAAATTCGAGTTATCAGCAATAACTCCCCTATTCTTTTCAACTTAAAACGCTACTTAGACAGTGGTGACACCTCACTACTCCCACCATTGCAGCCGGGCGCGACCATATTTGTGCCTAAGCAGGAAGAGGAAATTAAATCCGGCTCGAACACCGTTTATGTCATGGGTGAAGTTGCAGCACCAGGTGCGTTCGAGGGTAAGCCCGGCGCGACATTTATGGATATTCTGGCCAATGCCGGCGGCCCAACGCGTTTTGCAGAATCTCGTCAAATGCGAGTGATTAAATCTGACGGTTCAATTATACCTTTTGATCTGACAGCTTACACCGAAGGTCTAAGCACTGCTCAAGCGCCCCTTATTGAAGCTGGTGATGCGATTTTTGTACCAGAGAAAACAGATATCAATGAAAAGTCATGGTTAAAAATCTCACCTGACCGCGCTGTTAATGTCATTGGCGAAGTAGTAAGACCCGGTCGCATCGAATGGTCAGATGAAATGGATCTGATGGATTTGTTGGCACACGTTGGAGGTCCGAAAGGGCGAGCAGACACCTCTAAAATCGAAGTGGCAAACGGCGGAAAAACCGTTGTGTTTAACCTCGATGAGTTTATTAAAAAAGGCGCTCCACAATCTGAGCTGCCTTTTATTGGCGCGGGCGCGGTAGTAAGGGTACACGATCTTCCGCAAGACCCTTCTGACAACAAAGCTCAGTGGGTAAGACAAAGCTCTGACGCCTCCATCTACGTATTTGGTCAAGTCAATGCCCCTGGCCGCTATCGCTTTACCAATGAGATGCATTTCCTCGATATTCTCTCAGCTGCAGATGGACCAACCAAAGACGCCGACATTCACAACATTCGTGTGACACATCGCGACAAGCCTTATGCAAAAGTAAGTAGGCTCAATTTGTCGACTTACTTTGAAACAGGTGATGAGTCCATTTTACCGCTAGTGAAACCGGGTGACACCATCTATGTCCCGGAGAAAAACAAGAACTGGCTTGATAAACCGAAAGAAAAAACGGTTCGAGTACTTGGTGCAGTGAAAAGCCCAGGCCGTTATGTGTTTAATGACAACATGACAATTTTAGATATCTTAGCCGAAGCTGGCGGGCCGGATGAGCGTGCTTATGTCAGTAAAATCAGCATCGTCAATATGTCGTGCTGCCAAGGGCAAGCTCGCTCATTTGATTTAGTTGAGTTTAGTAAAACAGCAGACATTCGAATGCTACCTGTACTTCGCGCTGGCGATACCGTTTATGTACCCGATCGCCGTAACAGCTTTGCTGAGCAAGCACGCCTAGGTCTCACCGATATTTTCCGAATCGTTTCGACCATTGCTATTATCGGAGCCCTGTGATGACGATACCTGCCACTCATGCTGAGATTGAAGAGCTGTATCTAAATGCTGAGTTAAAGCAGTGCCGCTCTATTTGCCTGACCGCTTGTAATAGTGGAGAAGGTACGACAACACTAGCAAAAGCGCTAACCGAACGTTATCTGCTGGCTGGCTACAAAACACTGCTCATCGATTTAAATGTGTTTCGACCTAGTTTAGTACCACTCGATTTTAATATACCTTCGGAAAACAGTGACACCTCGAGTCAATTACTTCAGGAGCAAAACAGTGACTCCTCGTCTCCCAAAGTATTTTTGGGTGTCAGTGTACCAAGCGACCCGAAAACACGTTTGCAGTTTAAAGACCCAATTCAGCTTCGCAAGCAAACAGAGCGTTGGTTGGAAGAATATGACCGCGTTGTGTTTGATACTTCCCCCATTCTCAACGTTAATCAAAACAACATACCGGCTCAAGTCGTGGCCAATGCCTGCGACGGCACCTACTTAGTGGTACTAAGCGGCGTCACTATGACCAATCAGGTGACAGAAGCGACACAAATATTAAACGACGCCACGTCAGTTCAACTGCTTGGTTCCGTGCTCAACTATCGAGATCAACCTTCTCTTGCCAGTGAGATTTGTAGAGAAATCGATCGCTTGAGCTGGCTACCCAATCGTGTAACCAACTGGATGAAAACCAAAGTTCGTAATAACCGCTTCCTATCTCAATCGATTTGAGCACTCATTTTGAGAGAATCCTGGTCAAATTGTTATTATTCAGTACCTTAACAGACGATACTTTGTTGCAATTTGACAATATGTACTATCATTAAAAGAACAGCGCCTAATCAAACAAAGGATTGTAAGTATGACACCCAAGGTACTCTTGGTAGAGGACTCGTCTTCTCTCGCCGTTCTCTACAAACAATACTTAAAGAATGAACCTTTTGACTTACTTCATGCCGCAACAGGCGGTGAAGCAAAGCGCATACTTGAACGTACGATCCCTTCTCTTATCATCCTCGATCTTCAGCTACCCGATATGCAAGGGGACGAGATTTTGGAGTGGCTTGAAGAGAAGAATATTAGCATTCCCGTTGTGGTCGTTACCGCGCACGGTAGCGTAGACACGGCAGTGAAGTTAATTCAAAAAGGCGCGAAAGATTTCTTAGAGAAACCCATCCGCGCTGACAGACTCAAAACCTCGATCCAGATCCACCTTAAGCAAGCTGAGCTTGAAACCATGCTGGATGATATTCAGCAAAAAATGGATCGCGAACGCTTCCATGATTTTATTGGTGCCAGTATCCCAATGCAGGGGGTATATCAAATCATTGATGCGGTCTCCGACACCAACGCCAGTGTATTTATCATTGGTGAAAGTGGCACAGGTAAAGAGGTTTGCGCCAATGCCATTCACAATGAAAGTAACCGCAAAGACAAGGCATTTGTTGCCATCAACTGCGGTGCTATTCCCAAAGATCTGATGGAAAGCGAAGTGTTTGGTCATGTTAAAGGCGCCTTTACTGGCGCAGCAACTGACCGTAAAGGCGCCGCTTCGCTCGCTGACGGTGGCACTTTATTCTTGGATGAGCTTTGTGAAATGGATTTGGAAATGCAGAAAAAACTGCTGCGCTTTCTACAAACAGGCACTTTTACACCTCTGGGAGCAACCAAAGAACACAAAGTAGATGTCCGCATTATCTGCGCGACCAACCGTGACCCACTTTTAGAGGTTCAAGAAGGCCGCTTTAGAGAAGATCTTTACTATCGCGTCCACGTTGTTCCCATCCATATGCCGCCACTTCGGGAGCGTGACCGTGACATCGTCACGCTAGCCGAACATTTCCTACGTATCTATTCTAGGCAAGATGGGCGCAAGTTTGAAACCATAGCGAAGGAAGCACAGCGCTATCTGAAACGCTATACTTGGCCGGGCAACGTGCGTCAGCTGCAAAATATTATCCGTAATATTGTGGTGCTTAATGATGAAAAGTCTCTCGGAGTATCACATCTACCACCCGAAGTCATGGCTTCCACTGCAACTAAACCATCGGCCTCGCACGCACCTAATAGCCGTCTTTCTGTCGTACAGCAGACCAGCCCAGCGCCTAGCCCGATAGTAGAAGCTGCCCCTGAAATGGCCACTACTTCTATGCCAATGGAGAGCGCAGTTAGTAACACCCCGCCAAATGCAGAACCAAACAACGCTCAAGGGGTGACCATCCGCCCGATGTGGCAAATAGAGCGTGAGACCATTCAGCAAGCCATTGACTACTGCGATGGTAATGTACTCAATGCAGCGGTGTTACTAGAACTCAGCCCTTCCACCGTATATCGTAAAAAACAAGCATGGGAAGCCGAAGACAGTGCCTCTTAATCCGGTGATTTGGTTACTGCTCGATAGCCGCTCATTTGGCGGCATAGAGACTCATGTCTTGGAGCTCGCCAAGGGACTGCTCGCCCATAACTACCAGGTAAAAGTGGTATTTTCCAACGAATACCACCCAGTTCCTCCGCTAGAAACGGCGCTAAACCAGAGTTCAATTCCTACCATGACCCTGAGCCGTGAGTATCCCAACACTCACCCACTGTTGCGTCTGAAAGAGGCCATTTCTAGCGCTGAGCAGCAAAATCAACGCCCAGCGGTCATTCATACGCATGGTTATAAAGGCAGCCTTTTAGCGAGAGTCACTCGCCTTATTGGCTATACCAACTCAATTCGTATTGTTTCAAGCTTTCACGCAGGAGAAACCCCAAAAGGTCGCGTCAAACTTTATGATGCTCTCGATAGATTCAGTGCTTTCCTCAGCGAACAACGTATCTGCGTTAGTCGTACTATTCAATCGAAGCTTCCTTACAAAAGCATACTAGTAAAAAACTTTGTCCCCAAAGCGCCGCTTGTGTCACTTGCGTCGCGTAGTGTCGCGTTTGTCGGCAGGTTAAGTGAAGAAAAAGGCCCGGATACCTTTATTGAAATGGCCACACACTTTCCAAGTCATGATTTTCATATCTATGGTTCAGGACCGATGGAAACGCTATTAAAAGAGATTGCTCCGCCAAACGTGCAGTTTCACGGGCACCAATCCAATATGAATGAGGTTTGGCAAAGCGTCGATCTTCTTTTGATTACATCACGCTATGAAGGGTTGCCGATGGCAGCACTAGAAGCCATGTCTAGAGGAATACCCGTGATAAGTTTCGAGCTTGGTGAGCTCCCTAGTGTTATTGATACTGGCAGCAATGGCTGGATTACCTCATGTCCCGAAGATATGAGAGACACACTAAACAATTGGTTTTCGCTTTCAGACGCAAAACGCTCGCAAATCAAGTATCACGCCCAGCAAACCATTGAACTCAATTACTCTACCGATGTAGTAATACCGACGATGCTCGGGGTGTATGGGCTCAAAGCGTAAATCTCACCACTCAATTTGATTCCCAAAATGAGAAACACTCTGTTTCTTTAATTAGAACTTATTCCACTCCCTCCAGAAATCCCACTACACAAGGCCTGCGGTGAATTCCGATGTTTGGCACTCTATTTGCCTAGTTAGTAGCTAACAACTGACACAATGCTAGGTAACTATGACTCAATCAACCGCCACACCTTCAACCGACCATGCTAAACACAGCAAACACATTGTGCTGAGTTTGGTCTTGTGTGGTTTGGTTGGGGCAGCGTGGGTGTTGGCACCACATCCTGTGATTGGCCTAGTGGTCGCGCTGTTACCGATTGGAATCTTGGTGGTACTTAGTCAAACTTTCTGGCTAGTGACTCTGTTTATCGTGTTTTCGTTTTTCCGCATTCATGAAGTATTCCCAGTACTATACCCTCTTAAGATTCCATTGATGTTGTCTGCTGGAGCACTAGCCGCACTCATCTGGCATACCGTATTTAGCCAAAAACTAAGACTCTATTGGCATCCCACCTACTTTTGGTTGCTGGTATTTTGGGGGCTCGTGATCGTCGGAATCCCTTTTGCGTCAAACAAAGGCGTGGCCATCTCAATGTTCACCGGCAACTATGTAAAAATCATCATTATGACGCTTGCGGTATCTTGGCTAATCACGTCATCAAAAGAACTGTCGCGATTCTCTTTCGCCATTGTTATTGCAGGGCTCATTGTCGGCTGTAAAGCGCTATCCAACTCGATAAACGGTATAGGTCTGGTTGAAGGCTCACGAGTCACAATCGGACGCAGCTTTGGCTCTATGCTTGGCGACCCGAATGATTTAGCACTCGTGTTAATGTTCCCATTGGCCTTTACTGTTGCCACCGCCACTACCCGAGGCGTCGGCATACCGATGAGATTGCTCGCAGCCACCACTTCCATCGTTCTCTTTTTCGCAGTTCTTGCCACCCAAAGTCGAGGCGGCCTGCTTGGCTCGCTCGCTGTATTCGGCGTGTTCGGTTGGCGATTTATCCAATCGAAAGTGCTGTTCTGTTCGCTGGGCTTTTTTGGCGCGGTGATACTCTACGCTGTTGCCGGTATTTCAAGCCGCTCCTCAGGGGGCGCTGCCGAGTCGGGTATCGACGAGTCAGCTATGGGGCGCGTCTATGCTTGGGAAGCGGCATTTAAAATGGCTGTCGATAATCCCCTTCTCGGGGTTGGCTTAGACAACTTCTACTACAACTACTTCTTTTATAGTCCTCATTGGGATGGACTCAACCACGCCGTGCACAGTACCTGGTTCGGCGTACTTGCAGAGTCTGGCTTTCTCGGCCTAACGGTCTTTTTACTGTTTATCACCAGTTTGATTAAGTGCGCTAGGCAAACTCTTAGAAACCTTGATAGTGGTGAAAATATCCCTCCTTACCTTCATTCAATGGCCATGGCCGTTTACAGCGGGCTTGTTGGCACTTTTGTATCCGGAACCTTCTTAACACAAGGGTTCGTATGGCCGATTTATATTCTCGCTGCACTCACCATAGCCGTCTCACAAATCGCTTCTCAATTTGAGAAAAGCCAAACCTCTGACTCAGAACAAAAGTAATCATCTGTTTTTATTACAAAAAATTATTGGCTCAGTTCTTGAATTGAACAAAGGACACAGTTGGAAATGACTACATCTCGCTAGTTCATGGAAAGTACAAGGAACATGATTATGGCTACAGCAACTTCATTTGATTTCAAAACTTGGCTTCGCAGCCACCCAAATCCTAAAATGCGTCGCCTGTTTACCATGTTGAAACGAGCGCGCGCAGCAGGGATCCCAACCCCAAGTGTTTACAACAAAGTCATGTACCGTCTCATCACGATGTTAAAAGGCGGCTTCGATACGATAACTCGCCTTTTTATTTACACGCCAGCATTTAAAGGACGCCTTGCTAGCTGCGGTCATTCACTCTATCTCTACAGCGGTCTTCCTTTGGTGACCGGCCCACTAAAAATTGAGCTTGGCAATGAGTGCCGTGTATCCGGTCACACCACATTGAGTGGCCGCACCACCCCTCATCCAGACCCATCAGTCATTCCAACCCTCAAAGTTGGCAGTAATGTCGATATCGGCTGGCAAGTGTCCATTGCCGTAGCAGGAAAAGTGGAAATTCAAGACAACGTGCGTATTGCTGGCCGTTGTCAGCTGTTTGGCTATTCAGGGCACCCTTTAAATGCCGAGCAGCGTGCTTTGGGAGCTCCAGATGAAGACCATAGGCTGGGTGACATTGTTTTAGAACAAGATGTATGGCTAGCAACAGGGGTCACCGTTCAGCCTGGCGTGACGATTGGTAGAGGGACTATCGTCGCTGCGGGGAGCGTGGTAACTCACGATTTACCGGCTAATGTGATCGCCGCTGGCTCACCGGCCAAAGCAGTCAAAAAAATCACCCAATAAGAGGATAGAGCAATGCGAGATCTGATTGTTTTCGGTGAAGATTACGGAGCGCTACCTTCCAGTACGCAACATTTGATAAAGCGCTTAGCGAGCAAAAGAAAAGTATTATGGGTCAATTCGATTGGCCTTAGGCAGCCGCGCTTAACGACAAATGATATGAAACGCGCACTTGGCAAAGTACTTGGTAAGGGTAAAGCTAGCCAGTTTCAGCCCACGCGCTTAAATAAGCCCGCTAGCATGACTATCGCTAATATTCACACCTTGCCAGCACCGCGAGCGGCTTGGAGCCGTAAGCTAGCAGCAAAAGCGATGGCGCACCAACTCAAGCCGATGATCGATGAGCTGCAGCTTAACGATCCTATTGTTTGGACATCACTACCCACCGCATCCGATGTATGTGCGCTCCTTGGCCAGCGTTCAATTGTTTATTACTGCGGTGATGACTTTGGCGCTCTGGCCGGCGTGGATCACGAAACCGTTCTCGAACATGAAAACGGACTAGTCGAACAGGCAGATTTAGTGATCACCGCCAGCGAAAAGCTATGCACAAAGTTCCCGAGCCATAAAACCCGTTTACTCAGCCATGGCGTAGATAGCGAACAGTTTTCTAAACCAGCCCAGCGCGCGCTAGATTTACCCAATAGAGGCAGACCGATTGCAGGGTTTTACGGCAGTCTATCAAATTGGCTCGACTATGAACTGCTCAACCAAACCATTGCTGCTTTGCCAGAGTGGGACTTCGTCTTTATCGGCCAAATTGAGCTTAGTAAGCTGCCTATTGCCGCAGCAGATAACGTGTTTTATCTCGGAGCAAAGCCTCATCATGAGCTGCCAAGCTACAGTCAGCATTGGACCGTTAGCCTGCTGCCATTTGTACTCAATGAGCAAATCAAGGCGTGCAATCCGTTAAAACTAAAAGAGTACCTAGCGGCAAGAAGGCCTGTAGTCAGTACCGACTTTCCTGCTCTTACAGGCTACCGCGAACACGTGAATGTGGTTAACAATGTCGAAGACATGGTGGTTACACTAAATCGAATCGCCAACGAGAGTTACTCCCTACCCAAAGGGTTAGTCGACTGCGACAGCTGGGACAATAGAGCAAGCACACTCGAGCTGTATTTGGAGGCACTATGAGCGAGCTTAAAATACGTCTATTGGTAATGCTTACGGCGGCTTGGCGTCGCCGTTACGCGATTGTCATCCCTATTCTAGTGATGCCTATCATTGCTTATGCAATTGGCGCGATGACGCCACCTAAATACAAATCCCACACCAGCATGTTGATTCAAGAAACTGCGAAAATGAACCCTTTTCTTGAAGATATTGCGGTATCTACCATGCTCAAAGAACGTCTATCGGCACTAAAAACCCTGCTCAACAGTCGTCATGTGTTGCTCTCGGTCGCAAGCGACTTGAATCTTATTAACGACGCCATGAGTCCCTACGAGCAAGATCAAATCATTGCTAATATCTCGTCCAACTTAACGGTCAACCAGCTGGGTAAAGACTTTATCAAAATTGAGCACTCTGCCTCTTCACCCGATGGCATGAAAGCTTTGCTTGAGTCAGTTAGTGTGCATTTTATTGAAGAGCTGCTTGCCCCTGAGCGGTCATCTATACGCGATTCGAGCGAATTCCTAACCATTCATATTGAGAAGCGCAAACAAGCCTTAGAAAAGGCGGAGCAAGCATTGGCGGAGTATTATAATGCGCACTCAGCTGCCACGCCTGAGATGCAAAGTGAGAATTTAAGCCGCCTGGCTAAACTCAAACAAAAGCTTGCAGAGAAACAGGCTGAGCTTGCGGGTATTGAGAAAAGTCTCGGAACCTTAGATCAGCAGCTTTCAAAAACCAATCCAATCGTTGGCCGTTTAGAAGAACAAATCATTGAAATACGTAGCGAATTGACTCTGCTCAAAGCCAAGTACACCGCCTCTCATAGCGCCGTACAGGCCAAGATCCGTGAATTGCAAAGGCTAGAGCAAGAGCGCTCTATATTGCTAAGCAGTGAACAAACTGGATTAGACTCCGACCAACTATGGGACATTGCCAGCGCTGTAGGTACCGGCAGTAGCCGCGAGTTTCAACCCTTGTTGATTACCCAGCTTCAAAACCTTCAAATGGTGCGCGGACGATACGAGTCGTTGAAACAAGAGACCTCAAGCCTAGAGTCGATGATTGCCGAACTTACCGAAAATGCGAAAAACTATGGTAGCAACGCCAAGCAGCTGCTGCGCCTGCAACGTGACGTCACGCTAAAGCGCGAACTGTATGATGAACTGGTCGAGCGCTACGAAATGGCTGAGCTTACCGGCTCATTGGGTATATTCGAGCAGAATAAACGCGTAAAAGTGATTGACCTACCCTACACACCCAGCAGCTCCACCAATTTGCCAGCTATCGTTTTCGCAATATTAGGGGTTATTGCAGGGATCGCACTTGGGATTGGCACCGCGATCTTCCTCGAGCTATTTGATACGACCATTCGCCGTCGCCAGCAACTCGAAGACGCCAAGCTGTCGGTCATCACAGCTATTCCCAAAATCAGTTTCTAGTTTTGCTAAATTGCATGTCATTTCGAGAAATGACATGCAGCCTTCCATAACCCTATGTTTTAGCTGTTATTAAATTCTTGGCACACTAAGTGCAATTCTTCTAGCAATCAGCGCTGCCATCGTTAATTTGCAACACAACGAGAACGGCGAATTATACAAGTAAGGAGACGAGAATGATGGCAACTCAGCACAATCAATCCACAAGGATTCAAGGCAAAAAAGCAACACTGACCACAGTGCATATTGTTCAACATTTAGCACCAGGCGGCCTTGAAACCATGGTCATTGAGCTCCTAAAACAAACCCCCGCTCACGAGCGCTGCTACATCATTAGCTTGGAAGGTACCCAGCAACAAGCGATTCCACACTGGCCTATATTGAGACATTTCCAGTCGCAGTTAGTGTTCTTAGACAAAGCAGAAGGCCTTCAGCTATCACTCATCAAACAGCTTAGCTCCGAGCTCAAAAGTCTAAATGCCGATGTAGTTCACACTCATCATATAGGCCCACTTCTTTACGGTGGCATCGCCGCGAGAATGGCGCGCATCACAACTTGTATTCATACTGAACACGACATGTGGCACCTGCAAAACACCAAACGTCGCCACGTTGAAACGATAGCGTTAAAATTAGTGAACCCTATATTAGTTGCAGACGCGGACGAAGTTAGCAAACAGTTGAATGAGCTGTTTCCATTTACAGAGTCAAAGGTGATTAAAAATGGAATCGACTGCAATCGCTTTGTTCCTGCTAACCAAGCTGCCGCGAGACGCATTCTAGGGCTACCAGCAAACACTCTACTTATTGGTACTGCTGGCCGATTGGTTCCGGTTAAGTCCCACACTACGCTCATTAAAGCAGTATCACGACTACCTGAGAACACGCACTTAGCGATTGCCGGCGCCGGGCCTTTAGAGCAAGAGTTAAAGCAGCTTTGCGAGTATCTAAACATCAGCCATCGCGTTCACTTCTTGGGATTAGTGAGCGATATGCCAAGTTTTTATCAGTCACTGGACTTGTTCTGCTTACCATCAAGCTGTGAAGGATTTCCACTGTCTCCACTTGAAGCTCAGGCGTGCAATATCCCTGTTGTGGTAACCGATGTCGGTGCAGCGCGAGAAACTTTGTGTCCTCTTTCCGGTCTCACGACGAAATCGAAACGCGTCTTTTCACTATTGGCCACACTCGAGAAAGCCATTGCGACTCGCCACTTATTTACACCGAGAGATTTTGTGGTCGAGCACAACGATGTTCGCACCATGAGCCAAGCTTACCGCGCACTGGCGGTTAAGGCTTAACTGATGACTGACGCTACTCAAGGAATAGATATGCAAACACTACTTATCAGCTTATTTTGGACGAGTGCTTTTTTTATTGTCTACCACCATGCTATATACCCTTTGTTACTGAAATGGTGGGCATCACGTCATCCGCTACCTAAAGCAAAGCGGGGGCCGCTTTATAAAGTAGACAAAAATGCGGCGTTACCATCGATCACTATCGTCATCCCTGCTTACAACGAGGATAAATGGATAGCCGATAAGATCCGCAACTGCGCAGTACTCGATTATCCGCGCGATAAACTAGAAGTCATCATTATCAACGACGGCAGCACTGACAACACCATCACTGTTGCGGAAGAAACCATTCAAGAGGCCATCTGCTGCGATACTCTATTTAGAATCATCGACAATACGGATAACCAAGGAAAGGTGTTCCAACTTAATCAACAGTTGTCAGCGATTGAAACTGACATCACATGTATCTCCGATGTGTCGGCACTGATTTCAATCGATGCTCTAAAGCTCGCCGCCCATCATTTTCAGGACAGCAGTGTTGGTGTGGTTAACTCGACTTATCAGCTACTAGAGCAAGATGAGCGCAGTGAGTCCCTTTACTGGCGCTACCAGAATCAGGTGAAATACAGCGAGTCTACTCTGGGCTCTACGATTGGTGCTCATGGTGCGCTCTACTTCATTAGAGCAAACTTATTTGAAGCACTGCCATACAACACCATCAATGATGATTTCATTATTCCGATGAACATCGTTCGTCGTGGCTATCGTGCTGTGTACGAGCCGCATATGAACGCCATTGAGATGGAAAGTAGTAGCACTAGCCAAGACTTTAAACGTCGATTACGAATCTCTGCTGGTAACATGCAGCAAATTATCGCCTTACTGCCACTGTTTGCACCGCACCACAAGGGCACGGCACTCACCTTCTTTTCTGGAAAAGGACTAAGAGTGCTAACCCCTTACTTGATGATCATCTGCCTGATTACCTCAGCCATATTGGCACCGAGCAGTGCACTATTTACCAGCTTTCTATTACTACAAGTGGCGCTCTATGGCTCAGTAGCCATCAGCGTACTTATCCCAAAACTACAGTCCGTTAAGCTAGTACGTGCATTTACGTACCTAGTCGTTGGACACACTGCAAACTTAATTGGTGGTCTTCGCTATCTGATCGGCTTAGAGAACGGTGCATGGAAACGTCTACCACAACAGGAGAGTGAACATGAAAAAGGTTAATATGGAAAAAACTCTGATTCGTACCTCAAAGCGTATCTTTGACTTGGTCGGCGCGAGTGTAGGCATGCTCATTCTCGGTATCTGCTTTATCCCAGTTGCATTAGCGATCAAGCTGACGTCAAAAGGTCCAATTTTTTATCAGCAGCTTCGCGTTGGTAAATGGAGCCCAACAAAAATGGACTTTATCCACGTGCTGAAGTTCAGAACCATGTACATCGATGCAGAATCACGGACAGGGGCGACTTGGGCAACAGAAAACGACCCTCGTATTACACCCGTTGGCCGCTTCTTGCGTAAAACGCGTCTCGATGAACTGCCACAGTTTATTAACGTACTTCGTGGAGATATGTCGCTCATTGGTCCACGTCCAGAGCGCCCGGACTTCTATCAAAGACTAGAAAACGATATTCCATTCTTTGTTGAACGCACTTATGACGTACTCCCAGGCATCACCGGACTTGCTCAAGTTAACCAAGGTTATGACACATGCATTGAGGATGTGCGCAGCAAAGTGGGATTCGACCACAGTTATGCGCTGTCCCTATCATCGTATAAATCGTGGCTAATGACGGATGTGCATATTGTGTTTAAGACGCTGAAAATCATGGTTGATGGACGCGGTCGTTAACACGTAACCTCAGACCAATATCTAAAAAATCCAGCTCAAGAGCTGGATTTTTTTGCAGTAAAGATGAGAATGAGGCCAAGGAGAATACAGCCGATGCCAGAAAGCTTCACCCAGCTAAATGGCTCATCAAGCCAAGGAAGTGTAACCGCTAAAGCGTAAACTATGACATAGCTAAGACTGAGCAACGGGTAAGCAACACCAAGTGGTAAGTGCTTCAATGCCATAACCCAGCATCCCATAGACAGCGCGTAACAACCAAGACCGAAAGCGACGCAAAGTAACGCAGGCCAAAACTCAGCCACAACCGTTATCACATCGATTGCCATCAGAGCTGGTTGTAGAGTTGACCACCCTGCGGACAATCCACCCATTCCCCATTTCATTGCTAGTTGTGCGACCGAAATAAGCAGCACACTAACCAGCGCAATAGGAAGCCCAGTTTTGAGATCTTTCAATACCATCAGTGCGCGCCCCCAATGATACCGATACCAATCATGATCATCATGACACCAAGCCACTGTCTTGGCACAATCACTTCACCAAAAGCAAATTTAGACACCAATAACATGATGACAAAGTTGACACTGAGCAGAGGGTAAGCGACTGACACGTCCCACTGGCTCAACACGCCAAGCCAAGTAATCGCACTGGTACCCAAAAAGCCGATGCCCAAGATCATTGGAAAACTAAATAGCTTACCCATCATCGTCAGCTGTGGGTTCTCTTCAAAGTACATAGCTGCTCGCTTTTGCCAATATTGACTGAGCGAGCTAGCCAGAACGGAAATGATGTACAGCAGTACCGTCATTACTCAGCCGGTACTTTATTGAAGATCAGAGCATGGTAGCGACCACGATCAACGTGATCATCTGCGACAGGGAAGTCAGCTGGCAATGCAGGCAAGTTCCTAAAGTGAAGTAGCACTGGTGCCGTCTTTTGCTTCTCTTTAATAAAGTCACCAAGATCTGCAAATGGTACCCAACGATGATTCGCATCATCGTAAGCCAAACCATAATCAACTTCACCCATACCTTTCGTTAGGTAGACATCGGTGCGCTTTAGATACCAGTTCAGTGCAGACATGGTATCTGGATAATCAGCAATCAGCACCATTTCATCGGTAACTTTCGGTGCTAACTCTTCCATAAAGCGACCTGGCATTTTTGAGTCAATGGTCGTGTTTGGTACCACGGTTGAGAACAACGCAAACAGCGCCAATGGAGAGAGCATATAAGCTGCAAACTTGTGCTCAAATGCCTTAGCTTTAGCGGCATAAAATGCACACGCTGCCCAGAAACCTAGAATAAACAGAGCAATCCATGGACGGTACGACTCGCTCTCATCTAGTGGCAGTTTACCCATAAAGAACATAACCATCAGAGCGATCGCCACAATCGCGAAGAACGCACCATTAACTAGCGAGCCAATCGTTAAGCCTTTCGCTTTCTTGCTATACGCTTTAAGAATGCCGTGCGTCAGCAGAATCGCAAGAGGTGCCATACACGGCAGAATATAGGTTGCTAACTTACCACTCGCGTAAGAGAACAGCAGAAATGGCATCAACGCCCACAAAATTGAGTAACGGATCAGTGGCTTGCTAAGCTCGCCTTTCAACTGAACTGTGGCTGATGGCGCCCAAAATACCCAAGGAAGCGTACCCAAGAATAAGAAAGGAACGTAATACCAAATCGGTGCTGCGTGTTGTGCGTCTTCTGCAGAGAAGCGGTGAATGTGCTCTTCCCAGAAGAAGTAATTCCAGTAGTCAGGTTCGGCAGCATGTACTGCAAGTGACCAAGGCAGGCAGGTAATAAATGCCACTAGCATCACCCACCAGCCCCAACGAAGGATCTCAAGGAACTGCTTTTGCAAAATCATATATGGCACAACCACAATCACGGGTAGTGCGAGTGCAAGGAAACCCTTGGTAAGAACGGCACAACCACAGAAGAAACCTGCGAGGCCATAGTGCAGCCAACGCTGCTTGGTACTCGTTGCTTCTGTCGCAAAATAGAACGACGCGTAACAAGCCGTTAGCCAAAATGCGAGCATACCATCGAGCACGCTGTAGGTACCAATTGCGGCAACCATAAACATGCTCAAGAACACGCCTGCAGTTAACCAACCTTGACGACGATCTGCCATACGGCTTACCAGCGACACTAGGAATAGAGCACCACCTAAGGTTGCCAATGCTGACGCAATACGCACTGCGAAATTGGTATCACCAAACACAACTTGAGCAATAGCATTGAACCAGTAGCCCATGATCGGCTTTTCAAAATAGCGCAAGTCGTTGAAGGTAGGAACAATCCAGTTTCCTGACGCGACCATCTCACGAGAGATCTCACCATAACGCAGTTCATCCGGAGACCACAGTGGACGTAAGTCGAGCGGTAATATGTAAAGCGCGATAAAAAACAGCGGTACCCAGACCGCCCAGTTAATTCGTGATTGTTGCATTCTTCATCCAATTGAATAAAAGCCCATGAAGTCATGGGCTCTGATTGATGGCACTTAATAATGTTGTTGTGTTGTTTATTTACGCGCTGTTTACCCCTCCCAGCCTCCCCTTATTAAGGGGAGGAGCAAAAGCTACAGGCTTTGCCTGTCCGGTTCTCCCCCTTGATAAGGGGGAGTTAGAGGGGGTAAAAACAGCGCACAAGAAACTAAACCCAACGCGCCGTAACTAAAGCCCCATGCGCTCAACAAAAGACGCTTGGTGCGTTAGCCACCCTTCTCGCCCTTCCATCTCGATGTTTTTTATCGAATCTTTTGGAAGTGGCATCTCTGCTTCTTGAAGCAGATCTATCATGGGCACGAATTCTATATTCTGTTGCTTAGCTCTGACAATCAATTCTTCAAACATGTCAGCGCAAACTATCCCTTCGACTTCCGCATGAATGGTGTAAACATTTAGAGCATCACGCTTGATGAGCTTAAGAATAGCGTCGTTATAGTTGCTATTGTCGACGCCATCTTGGCCGACTAACTCATCATAAGTAGGAAGTGTAACAGGAATTTGCGGCGCCATACCCTCACCTGGAGAGAAGATAGAATCACCACGACAGTCACTGTTATATTGGAAAGGAAATGCGTTTTTTTCGACCAAAGTTTGATCTGTACAGCGCCAACCGGCAACCGCACTGCAAGGCAGGTCACGACCAGTGATTGCCTTTAGTATATCGTAGCCCTTGGTGATCTCACTGCGCAGCTGCTCTGCTGACATAGTGTCAGTTTTCATCTGCCATTTGTGGTGATCCCAAGCATGTAGGCCAATCTCGTGACCCGCAGTATCGGTCGCTTCAATGATGTGACGGAGCTTCTTACCAATGACAGGTCCTGGCCAAATAGTGCCACGGATCAGGATGTCGTAGCCGTATAAGCTCGCAGCTTTTGAGCGAAGCATCTTCTTCAAAAATGCAGGACGCAAAAGGCGCCATATATGGCGCCCCATGTTATCAGGTCCAACAGTAAAGAAGAATGAAGCCTTCACTCCGTGCTTCTCGAATATTTCGAGTAGCTTAGGTACACCAAGTTTGGTGCCTCTAAAAGTGTCTACATCGATACGAAGACCGACTTTAGTGACTTCATTCTGTTCCATTACTTCTCTTCTGCTACTGCACCTTTAAGGAAGAAATCTAGCGTCTCTTCGATTGTGTCGTTCATGTGAACTTTTGGTTCCCAATCAAGCAGCTTCTTCGCGTTTGCGATGCTTGGTTTACGGTGTTGAACGTCTTGGTAGCCGTCACCGTAGAACGCTTTGCTTTCTACTAGGTTGTAGCCAGCAAATGGAGGGAATTGATCACGCAGTGGGTGGTTCTCAAACTTCTCAACCAATGTCTCAGCAAGCTCTTTGATGCTCGCTTCGTTTTCTGGTGCACCGATGTTGATGATTTGACCGTCACACAGACCTTCTTTGTTCTCGATGATGCGGAATAGCGCTTCAATCGCTTCAGAGATGTCAGTGAAGCAGCGCTTCTGTTCACCACCGTCGATCAGTTTGATCGGCGTACCTTCAACTAGGTTTAGGATAAGCTGAGTGATCGCACGGCTAGAACCGATACGTGCAGAGTTCAAGCTATCTAGACGTGGGCCCATCCAGTTAAACGGACGGAATAGTGTGAACTTAAGGCCATCTTTCTTACCGTAAGCCCAGATAACACGGTCAAGTAGCTGTTTAGATACTGAGTAGATCCAACGCTGACGGTTGATAGGACCAACGATCAGTGGTGATGTATCTTCGTTGAACTCAGGATCCGTCGACATGCCGTACACTTCTGACGTCGATGGGAAGATGATGCGCTTGTTGTATTTCACACACGCACGAACGATCTTCAGGTTCTCTTCGAAGTCGAGTTCGAATACGCGAAGCGGGTTACGCGTGTATTCGATTGGTGTTGCGATAGCCACTAGTGGAAGAATAATGTCACACTTCTTAACGTGGTATTCGATCCATTCGTTGTGAATAGTGATATCACCTTCAACGAAGTGGAAATCTGGGTGGCTTAGGTGCTCTTCGATTTGGTTCGAATTCATGTCCATTGCATAAACTTCGTAACCACCGTCGTCTAGTAGACGCTTAGTTAGGTGAGTACCGATGAAGCCGTTTGCACCAAGGATAAGTACCTTTTGACGCTTCTTAGCGTTAATAAGAGCACTTGCTTGAGGACCAAAGCGCATGCCTTCAACAAGGTGAAGCTCAGCAGCTAGCTGCTCGCCACCTAGGTAAAGACCGTTTTCCGCTTCACCAGACTTAACAATCAATGAACCTTGAGCACAAGCGATAGTCAGTGGTGATGTAGCTACGATAGTACCTGGAGTCACGTCGTAAGTTTTGTCGCTTGCTTCTGCGTTCCAGATAATAAGCTTACGCTCACCTAGGAAAGTGAATGCACCTGGGAATGGTTCAGTCACAGCTCGTACTAGGTTAAATACGGTGCGAGAATCGTTTGACCACTTAATCTCACCGTCAGCTGGAGTGCGACGACCAAAGTAAGTTGCTTTGCTTTCGTCTTGAGCGGTTGCTTTGAAAGACCCATCAACGATTGTTGGTAGTACTTTGCTTAGCAGGTCGCTAGATGCAACGTTCATGCGCTTATGAAGCGTTTCAGCAGTATCTTCGTCAGTGATCGCGATCTTCTCTTGACCTACGATATCACCAGCGTCCGCTTTCTGAACCATTTTGTGTAGCGTTACACCTGTCTCTGTCTCACCGTTTACTAGTGCCCAGTTGATTGGAGCACGGCCGCGATAAGTAGGAAGCAGAGAACCGTGTAGGTTAAAGCCACCTTTTGGTGCAATATCCAGCACTTCTTGGCTGATCATGTTGCGATAGTAGAATGAGAACAATGCATCTGGCTTCATTGCACGGATCTTTTCAACCCATAGTGGGTGGTTCACATCTTCTGGTGCGTAAACTGGAATACCGTTTTTGGCTGCAAGTTTTGCTACAGATTCAAAAAATACATTCTCGTTGCTGTCATCAACATGGGTGAATACCGCTTCGATTTCTACACCTGCTTCAAGCAAGCTACGAACACCAGTACAACCGATATTGTGGTAGGCAAACACGACTACTTTCATGGAATATTCCTCTGGATATAAATCTTATTCTTTATTCTTTAATTCATCAGTTTCACGCGCTTGCTTAGTGGCTTCACCCACCAGCACGTCTTGCACGTAGAAACGAGGGCGCGCTCTAACATCAGAGTATATGCGGCCAATGTACTCACCGAGTAAACCAAGACCGATAAACTGCGCACCCACAAACACAAATAGGATAGCAAATAACGTAAACAGACCATCGCCTGCCCACTCAGAACCAAACATAATGCGCATCAGCATCAAGATAATGCCAAATGCGATACCCGCCGCAGCGATACCACCACCAACAATGCTTAGCAAACGCAATGGCGCGGTTGTCATACTGGTAATCAAGTCAAACATTAGGCTAATAAGCTTCATAAAGCTATATTTTGACTCGCCATCTGCACGCTCATCGTGGTGAACGTCGATTTCTGTCGTGTGACGAGAAAAGCCGTTTGCTAGAACTGGAATGAAGGTGCTGCGTTCATGACACTCAAGCATCGCATCAACAACATGACGACGGTATGCACGAAGCATACAGCCATAGTCATTCATCTCAACGCCAGTAGAGCGTTTCACCAACTTGTTGATAAGCTTCGATGGGTAACGACGAAGCGCGCTGTCTTGACGGTTTTTACGTACCGTACCGACAGAATCAAAACCTTCTTCAGCCTTAGCAACTAGGTTTGGGATCTCTTCTGGTGGGTTTTGAAGATCTGCGTCGAGAGTAATAATCAAATCACCACGAACCTGCTCGAAACCCGCCATGATCGCGTTGTGCTGACCATAGTTGCGGTTAAGGATAACGCCAACAACGTGGCTCCCCTCTTGTTCCGATGCTTGCTCAATGATTTCTGCGCTGCGGTCACGACTGCCGTCATCGACTAGGATCAGCTCATAGTCTTTACCTAGGCTATCACTGGCTTTCGTTGTGCGTTCTATCAGTTCTTGTAGACAGTTTTCTTCGTTGTATACCGGTATAACGATAGACACGAAGTTAATGGCTTCAGTGTGTTTCATGGTTTATCCAATTATCTCTGACACGGCGCTCACTACACGCTCTACATCATCCTGAGTCATATCAGGGAAAAGCGGCAACGAGCAGATTTGATTACTGTTACGTTCGGTATTATGAAGATTTGGGTTAATGTCCCCAAACAGCTCCGCGTAATTCTCGCGGTAGTATTTTTGAGTATGGCAAGCTTTAAAGTGAATTCCGGCACCAATGCCTTTCTCTTTTAATGCTGCAATAAGATCGTCACGAGTCAAACCAGCAACCGCAGGATCCACTCTAACAATCATTAGGTGCCAGCAGTGCTTGTGATCGTGGGAAGCCAAACCAAGAGGGGTAACACCTTTGATTGACTCAAGCTTACCGCGGTAAGAGAGTGCAAGCTCGGTGCGTTTGGCGGTGATTTCAGCGATACGGTCCATCTGACCAAGGGCAAGCACGGCACAGATGTCTGGCATGTTGTACTTAAAACCAGGTTCAACCACTTCGGCTTGCGGTGCACGACCTTGTGTTTCGCGGTCAAAGGCATCTACGCCTAAACCATGGAATTTAAGGCGGCGTACTTTATCAGCCAACTCAGCATCGTGAGTAGTAAAAATGCCGCCTTCTGCTGTCGTCACATTCTTAATAGCATGCGTTGAGAACAAGCAAGAACCGCGGTGACCAATTGGCTGCCCTTTATATTCCGTGCCGAGTGCGTGCGCTGCATCTTCAATCACTGGAATATTGTACTTCTCACCAAGAGCATAAATAGGGTCAAGATCCAGCGCAGCACCTGCATAGTGAACAGGAATGATCAGCTTCGTCTTATCAGTAATAAGTGGCTCGATCTTCGCTGCGTCTGTCATTAAGGTATCAGCATCCACATCAACAAAGACAGGTTTGGCACCTACCAAAGTAATCATGTTGACCGTTGAAACCCAAGTTAGTGAAGGCGTGATAACCTCATCGCCTGGTCCAATACCCATAGCAAGAAGAACAAGATGCATGCCTGCCGTCGCACTACTTAGCGCTACGCTGTGTGGTGCGCCGGTATGCTGAGAGATCTTGGTTTCTAATTCTGCGTTTTTAGGACCGGTGGTGATCCAACCTGAACGAAGGACATCCACAACAGACTGAATGTCTTGCTCGTCGACAGCAGGTCGACATAATGGAAGAAAGGACTGGCTCATTTTTTAAACTCACAGTTAGTTCGTGACGCTGTGCACGAAAATTTGACACTAAAGTTTACTAGGGCGTTCAAAGAATTAAAAGGCTTGATATCGACTTACCACACAAAACATTGACATTCTGTACATATAGTCGACAACCATTAGCAAAACAAATCGTTGTTCACCCATTTTCATTAGCAAAATAGCGCTAATTACGCGTTTCGTCCAAGAAAGCCCCACAACTGAACGTTTGCCCCGCAATTTTTCACTAAAAAGCCGGCAAAATGGCGCAAAGTCAAGTTTGTGTCAATTTAGCGAGCAGACAAGCTATCCCTATACTGGCTATTCTGGCACAGCAACTGGTTTAACTATGTAACGATTTGTCGTCTCTTCGTTTGTAACTATCAACATCAAAGAGTACACTTCGCTGCCCATATACTGCCCAGTGTCACATAAAGGTAGCGCTCATGAAACTCAATGACAGCCCAGTCACCGAACACCACTTTCAGGGGCATCATTTTTTCCTCAAAAGAGATGATTTGCTTCACGGACACTTTAATGGCAACAAAGCTCGAAAATTTATGGCTACGCTTGAGCAGCCACTGAAAGGAAAAACTCGACTCATTGGTTGGGGTTCCGCTCAAGCAAACTCGCTCACGTCGCTCGCTGCCTTAGCCAAAATAAAAGGGCTCAAACTGACCTATTATGTGGCTCATAAACCAGCTTGGTTGGACGAAAAACCAATGGGAAATTATCGCACCGCCTTAGAGCTGGGTGCTGAAGTGATTTCGCTTCGAGACATGTTTGGTGAAAAGGCGCCACATCCTTCTGCGTTTATCGCGCAGCAGCATGAAAATGACCCAGAGTGCTTAATCATTCCCGAAGGGGGGCATTTTCAAGATGCTAAGCTAGGAATCAGCAAACTCGCCGATGAGATTTTGTCTTGGTCAAGATTTGAAAAGGGTCGTAACATCAAAGTTGCGCTGCCATCTGGAACGGGCACCACTGCACTCTACCTTAGCCAGCAGTTAAAACCACAAGGTATAGAGGTGCTAACCTGTCCTTGCGTATCGGGAAAAGACTATCTACTGTCCCAGTTTCTAGAACTTGGCGAGACTGAGTACTACCCGACAATACTCGGGCTGCCATCTAAACATCACTTTGGAAAACTATACCAAGAAGACTATGAACTTTGGCAAGCATTGCAGGAAGAGACACATATCGAGTTCGATCTACTTTATGACCCAATGATGTGGCGCTGTTTACTTCCTTGGCTAGAAGAGAATATCGACACCACCATCCTCTATATCCACCAAGGAGGCCTGCTTGGCAATGAAACCATGTTAGCTCGCTATCGACGCAAATACGGCGACCATCAAGCCGGCTGGTAAATCATCTTTCGACTACTCAGTCATAAAACCACTCAACTGAAAGTAAAAAGGAAGCACTTGGCTTCCTTTCTTAATTGTTTGGCGACTATTGATGAGAGGAGTGCTCTGCTAAGTACTTTGTCGCTTTTTGCTGCGCAACCGCAAGTTCAGCTTCACTCAGCTTTTGGGCTAAATCATCACGAAGTTTTTCAGCAGTCTTATAGCCATTTGTTGAAGCGACCGATGCCCAAGCATAGGCTTCAACATTATCAAGCCCTACTCCTTCACCAAGTGAGTATTTATAGGCGAGGTTTCGTTGTCCATAAGCGTAGCCATTTTCAGCCGAACGGCGATACCATTTTACCGCTTCCTCATCGTTCTTCTCAATGCCGAGCCCTTTTGCGTACATCACACCTAGGCTGTTTTGAGCAACATCAAAACCCTTCTCTGCCGCTAAGCGATAGTACTCGACTGCTTTTTCATTACTTTTGGGAACACCACGTCCCCATTTGTACATACCAGCCAAGTAGTACTGCGCTGTTACGCTGCCTTTTTGCGACGCTTTTTCGAACCAAGTTGCTGCTTCTTTCGCATCATAAGGAACACCGTGACCGTTATCGTACATCATGCCAAGCTTGTACATCGCCGTCTCGCTTTTTTGCGCTGCGGCCTTTCGGTACCATTCAACCGCAGTGATGTCGTCTTCTTCTACGCCATTGCCGGTCGCATAGCGGTCGCCCAACTCGATCTGAGCAAACAGGTCGCCGCGCTTGGCTTCCGTTATCACTTCTTGGTTGCTTCGCTTTGACCAATCCTGAACAAACGCAAAGCTGCTTGCACTAAAACACAGACCACATAGTGAAACCGCTAACAGTGTTTTTCGCATTATCTTTTCCCATCCTTAAAGAATTCGTCAAATTCTGCCATATGATTATTAATGATCTCAGCAAATTATTGATAATTGTCGTTACTCTGACACAGAATCCCGACCAGATCACAAAATCTCTCCCTAAAGGTTACATTATAGACAGCACAATATGTCTCTATTGATTGTAAATCTTAGTAACACGAACACCGCATCTAAAACTGTAATCGTTTACAAATAGCACTCGTTTTCATTGTCGTTATTTTGTAGACTTAAACGCAATAACAACACGACCAAGCACACAACAAACACTGGAGTAATTATGGCGTCTAAATGGGCAAAACGATTTATTCAAATGGCTGAATTAGTTGGCTCATGGAGTAAAGATCCATCAACACAAGTAGGCGCAGTCATTACCAAGCAAAACCGTATCGTTTCTGTTGGCTTTAATGGCTATCCACATGGTATTTCCGATAGTGCTGAAGTGGACGAGCGAGAGACTAAATACCTGAAGACATTGCACGCTGAAGAAAATGCGATTCTATTTGCAAAGCGAGATCTTGGCGGTTGTGAGATTTGGGTAACACATTTTCCGTGCCCAAATTGTGCCGCAAAAATCATTCAAACAGGCATTTCTGTTGTCCACTGCCCTGCGCAAACTGACGATTTTCTATCACGTTGGGGCGAAAAAATTTCACTAAGCCAAGATATGTTCGATCAAGCTGGAGTAACCGTGGACTGGTTACCAATAGAAGATTAGCATTAGCTCATTTATGAAACTGCATGCTTTACCAATAGTTTATTTTACCATCAACTTTGAACTTATTTGATTTTGGTGCCGTAAGCCTCTTTGCGAATAACATGAGCATAGAGGCTTACCATGAATATTATAAAAACATCCGTTATCGCAGCCGCAGCAATCACCATCGTCGGCTGTGGCAGCGATTCCGATCACCCTTCTAACCCAACCACTCAAGTTCGCGTGACACACGCCAGCGCTGATGCACCACTGGTAAACATCAAAGCGAATGGCGCTATTTTGAGTGGGTTAACAGACGTAGACTACCAGCAGGGTAGCGGATTGATAACTGTCGACTCAGGTACGTATGACCTGTCAGTCGAGGCTATCGGCACCGACGGTAGCGCTAGCGAAGTGCTTCCCGTACCTGGCGTAAACTTTGCTCCTGACATGCAGTATGATGTTTTTGCTCTCAACAAAACATCGGCACTGCAGGGAGTTATATTGGCACGTTCTGGAATCAAACCTGATAGTAATTCAGTCCGCATTGATGTTTTACATGCACACCCTGACGTTGGTGCGGTTGATATTCACCTGACCACAGATGCCAGTATCAGTACTGCTACAGTTGGCGTTTCGGGTTTAGCATTTGCGATAGATTCGGCCGACCTACCGATTACAGTCCCAGCCAGCACCTATCGAATACGCATAACTCCGACCGGCCAAAGTACTGATGCAGACGTCGTATTCGACAGTGGTGAAATAGATTTACCCGGCGGCACTGATTTGATGGTCACCGCTGTACCCAACGTAGTGAACAGTGCTATGGGTGACTCACCTGTGAATCTGTTAGTCGCAGACGGAAGTTCTGTCACAGTACTCAGAGACACTGATGAAAAAGCCATTGTGCGTGCCGGCCATGCCATTGAAGACGCGCCACCTGTAGATATTCTAGCAAATGGCGCAGCCGTTGCCGGACTGACCAATCTGACGTATGAGAACGTTGCTGGGACAGCGATTGCACCTGGAACGGTCGATGTTGCCGTTGCACCTACTGGTACAACTTCACCACAAGTCATCACCGTCCCGGGCGCCACCTTCTCCGCAGGTTCGGAAACTACCATTTTCGCCGTGGGACGTTTAAATGACAGCTCTCAAGAAGCTTTAATTATTGAAGACGACCTTCGCGGCATTGCAACCTATGCGAAAATTCGAGTAGTGCATGCCAACCCGACTGCAGCGGCAGCGCTCGTGGACATCCATGCGGTTGCTGACGGCGGTGCATTTTCAGCGGATACAGCAGTCCTTAAAGGCGTATCATTTAAAGATACTGCCGTTCTCAAAGTCGCGGCAGGAACTTATGATTTAGCGGTGGCAGAGGCAGGTACAACCAACATACTGCTTACCAACACAAACGTTCCGACGCTAGCCAACGGTAATGTTGTTACGGCGTTCGCCACAGAAGATTCTATTGCGTTGAACATCGATAAATAACAGACGCCCTATGGTCAAAAGGTCGTGGTTTTAACCACGACCTTTTTTATGGTTAAAACTTCTTTCCATCAAGACTTTGCTCATCTACAATCCGCCAACCTATAATCTTGATGTATATCTTCAATTCATTTAAGTAGATACCCCTATGACATTTAATGCCAAATTTTCCCTAAAAGCGCTCTCATTGGCGGCGCTGTTGCTACCTAGCCTAGCTTCAGCGATAGAGCTACCACTATTCAAGAAAGAAGCTGAAGAGCGAGGCTACACCCTGCCTGAAGCTTTTGGGTTAAGTCTTGGTTATATGAATGTGTCTCAAGGTATCAATGTCAACTCGATTGCTCTTACCGGTTTACCTTCCCAAGTACAGAATTTGGAAATAGGCACACAAGGAGGTTATCAAGAATCCGAAGTTCTGACATTGAAAGCAGACGTTTGGGTTCTGCCGTTTCTGAATTTCTACGCAATTGGCGGTAAACTCAATGGTTATTCAGAAACGACTATCACCTCCGTTAAAGGTGAGCTCGACCTCTTGCCTCCTCTGCCTGCTATCCCGATTGAAGTCGATAATTTGAACGAACCGTTTCGATTGGATCTTGACGGTTATACCTATGGTATAGGTACTGTGATTGCAGGTGGGTACGAAAGCTTTTTCGCGCTTGTAGATGCAAGTTACACGAAAACCAGTCTCACCGTAATTGATGGTGAAATTGACTCGATAGTTGTGTCACCGCGAATCGGATGGGATTTCTCCCGAAACAGTGATTGGCCAATTAGAGCTTGGGTAGGTGCGCAGTACCAAAACATAGAACAAACCCTAACAGGTAATGTCAAAGACTTACCGCTAGGCTCTATCGGTGCCTTGCCTATGTTAGATGACGCGAAGTTCACTGTGACGCAAAGCCTCGCCAACAACTGGAATAGTCTAGTCGGCGCGCAATATGAGTTCACCCCAAACTGGGTATTAATAAGTGAGCTTGGCTTCGGTCAACGTAAGAGCTTCTTCGTCACCCTAGATGCTCGTTTCTAACCCTTAAAGAGTTATCAAGCCCATTATTCAATGGGCTTTTTCTTTGTCACTTCTAGCAATAGTGGCAATAGCGTTAAACTAAACACCAAAATACAGCTCAATGCGATAGTAAGTACCAACCCGATGGAATGCATCCCTTGGTGATCAGCAACGATCAAAGCACCAAATGTTGCTAGCGTGGTTAAACAACTTACTAGTGACGCCTTCGGTGTCGAGGTTTTAAAGAATGCCGCCAAACTTCTCACCGCACGAAAACGCTTCACGATGTGTATGCCATTATCCACACCCAGACCAAAGATCAGCGGGATCACTATGATGTTGGCCATGTTCATCGATAACCTGAGCCAGTGCATCAACCCTAAAGTCGATAGTGACGCCAACGTCAGTGGAATAAAGATAAGTAACACATCTCGTTTTTTCTCAACCGACCAAATGAGAATCAGTGCAATCCCAAACACCGACATCATGATTGCCGCTTGAAACGCACTCACAATAATGCTGCCCACTTCTTTTTCAGCAACAGCTCTGCCTGTTGCATTCGGTGCAATTTGCTTAGACTCGGTAATAAACTTATCCAAAGCATCGACATTAGTCATATCTTCACTTGGAGAGATCACCACTAGCCATTCACCCTGCTGACTGATATAGCGCTCACTCAAATCGGTTGGCAGCGACTCAATAGTCACGGGTTCAAACTGCGTCAGTGTATTCAAGCTAGTTGATAGACCAGCAAATAGAAGCTCCGAGACAGAAGCGCTATCTATCGTATCAGGTAAGCGCTCGCTATCCTGCCAACGTTGAGTTTTCGCCATCTCCACAAATTCTGAATAGCTCATTGGCGTCGCTATGTCTGGCTGCGTGAACAACGCTTGCAGCTGCTCGGTTCTCTTCTCAAGATCTTTAGGCAAAAAATCACTCACTACCCTAACCGAAGCCACCGAAGGTTGCTGTATCAAACTAGCCTGCCACTGCTCAGCTTGCTGCTGGTTTTTAGCAATGGCAAACAGCTGATAGCTTGAGCCAAGTCCCTCTTGTTGCAATTGATTTAGAGCCAACACAGACTCTGACTGAGGGTTTTTCAAAACCAACGTTGAGAAATCAAACTTAAACTGTGTCGCGCCGTATCCCATGACGACCGTCAATACTATCGCTAAGCTAAACACCGTGCCTTTAAAGCGCATCAGTTGCTCTCCGAACCAAGCGAAACGGTGCGTATCTCGTTGATGACGAACTTTCGGATAGCCAAACAAGGTAAAGAACAGTGGGATAATGATAAAGGTTGCAGCAAGGCCAAGCACCATACCAAGAGCAGACACGACACCTAACTCACCAAGCCCTGTATAAGCGGTTGGATAGAAGCTTAAAAAGCCCAGTGCCGAAGAAAGTGCACACAGTGACAAAGGTCGAACCGAATGAGAAATTGCATCGCGCATCGCTAACGAGTCATTCTCTCCTTTTAACCTAAGCTCTTGAATATGAAGACATAAGTGAATGGAAAAATCGACTGCAAGGCCAATAAACATCACCATAAATACAATAGAGATCGTGTTGTAGTGCCCAATAACAGCCAGACCTGCCGCAAATGTCCAAGCTAGACCAACTAATACCGTCAAGTAACATGCGACTATCACTCGAAGTGAGCGGATACCAATCGCCAAAATCAAAATAAGACCGACTAATGAAGCACTACCGGCTATAGCGATGCTGTTGTTGGCATCAGCAATTTCATCAAAATCGAGTGCCGCCTGACCGGTAACTTTAATGTCGACGTTTGATGGTAAATCCGCCGCTATAATGCTCTGGTGAATTGCCTCCATAATAGCGCGATTCGGTTCCGTCGCTGATGCGTCTGGTTCTGCAACTAACGTGATGGCATACGCCGTGGGCTTTGTCAGATTTTTCTGAGCCAGTTTTGCCCAGTCAACTGATTGGTTGTTTATTGCCTCTAAAATCGGTGTTAATTTCGGTTGTTCGCTTTGGGCAAGTTCGGCCAAATAAAGATCAAGACTGCCTGATTGAGCAGCAAGTGCAGCAGGCTTAATCGCGTCGCGAGTAAAGGCTTCGATACGTTCAAACTCGTCTTGAGTCACAAACCCTAACGGGTGCTCTTCAAACCAAGCCAGCAATTGCGGTGCAAAGATCTCTTTAAATATCTTTTGGTTCCGCAGTTGTTTTTCTATTGAGACGACGTGCTCTTTTAGGTCTGAACCATCGGTAATAGTGACCAATACAGTGACATTACCGGATTCGGGAAACGTGTCGTTTAAATAGTTAAGATCGTCAACCCAAGCTCCATTTTGTTCTACTAATGAAGATAAATCGGCATTCATCCTAAAATGCTGCTGCCCATACCAGATAGCTACACTGGTAATGAGAGTGACAAAAAGAAGGACAAGCTTAGGAAAACGCTGAATAAGAGAAAATAGACGGTTCACGAGATTGACGTTAGATACAGAACAATAGAGTAATCATAACCTAATTCTGGGGCAACTATAGTTAGATTCCTGTTAGCGAGACACAAAAAAGGGGCATTTAGCCCCTTAATTACAAAGCTTGATAGACTGAGCCAATTACTCTTGGTCAATCATCCACTTGCGAAATTCCTTGCGTTCAGTTTTCGACGCCTTTAAGTACAACGCTTGTAACTGTTCCATATTGCTGGATTTAGCATCACCCTTCACTGCTTGAGGTTTTTCAACCACCTTCGGAGTAGACGCTGCAACAGCCGTTGTTGCTGTCGCTGCCACAGCAGCGGTTGCTGAAGCCACTTCAGAAGCAGACTCACCACCGAAAGTAATACCGCGCTGCTCGTTATATTCAGCTATCAACTCACCTATCCCAGAATACGGAAACGCCCCTTCGCGGCCTTTCAACTTCTCAACGGTATAAGATAGTGAGTTACCATCTTGAGTAATACGCCACTCTGGCTCTGGTAAACGAAATGCAGCGCTCGCTTCTTGCTTACTTCGAGCGACTGGGTGGTTAATCTTCACCTCATCACCGGTGATATTGAATGTGATGACATAAGGTGCAGAAGTATAGACCGACTGGCTGCTACCTCGGCCTACTTTTTTATCCATGCGTATCACAACCTGAGTGGTTCCGGATTCGACATCGTTGGAACGTATTTTTGATTCAGACTCTTGGCCATTCACATACAGCAATGACACACCATTCATTGGCGTTAACGTGGCAGCACTTGCAGCAAAAGCAGAACTTGCTGCCAATAAAATCGTGATAACAGACTTCTTCACGTTATTAACTCTCCTTAATTAGGCCTTTACACCTATAAACACTCGGTACGCACACAATCATGCCACAGCATTTGACTAACAAAAGCTTTTTTTAGTTTTATTGAGACATAATTTGATTGTTCGATCAAAAAAGCCACCCGGATGGGTGGCTTAGAGTATCTATCTAAAAGCTAGATTAGAATTCAGCTTTAAGACCGATAGCAACGCCAGTTTGGCTGTTGTCTGCATCGTCACCACCAACTTCAGCGTAAGCTTTAGTTGAAGGAGCTAGAGAGTAAGCTGCGTTTAGGTACCAGTTGTTCACATCATCAGAGTTAGCTACATCTGAAGAAGAGCGGCTGTAACCAGCGCCAACAGTAACTGCGTTGAACGTGTAGTCAGCAGATAGACCGAATGTGTCAGTCTTAACATCAGTACCAGTTACGTCACCGTCTAGTGAGTAGTAACCAGCAGCTAGGTTTAGGTTCTCAACACCAGCGTAACGAGCTTCTAGAGCGTATAAAGTTTCGTCAGCGTCAAATGGAGTAGTTGTAGTTACATTAGCGATTTCGCCTGTTGCGATACCAGTAACAGGATCCTTCACTACTACTTGCTTAGTTGTAGACTCAGTACCTTTAAACTTAGCTTTACCTACGAAACCTGTGAAGTCAAAGTCAGCTACACGTGCACCTAGCTTAGCATCGAAGTAAGTACCGTCTTCGCCTAGGTCGTTGTTACCGTTCTTGTCTTGTAGGAATGCAACAGTACCGTAGAAAGTGCCTTTGTCGATGTCGTAGCGAACTGCTTCGTCACCAGAGAATGGAGTACCGTTGTTGAAGAAAGAGTTGATACCGAACTGGTAGTCGCCGCCAATACCTGCATCATCAAGAGCTGTTGCAGTTTTACCGAACTTGATAGAACCAAAAGATTGAGAGTAGAACGCCATGTAAACGTCACCAGTGTCAGCTTGACCGCCGTCACCAGAGAACTCCCAGTATGCGCCGATTTGTAGGTCGTCGTTTACTGCGTAACGAGTGTCAAAACCAAAATCTGCGTCCTGAATGTCTTGTTGGAATTCAGCACCTTCTACTTTATCTTTCAGGTAAACAACCTCAACATCACCTGTCATGTTAACAGTTACTTTGTCTTGGTTATAAAGTTCGATACCTGCTTGCGCAGAACCCGCTGCTAGTACAGCTAAAGCTACTAGAGTTTTTTTCATGATAATCCACTGCCTTTTCTTAGATGGGAATTCCTTTTCGGTTCCCTTTTTTAATATATGTGACGTCTAAATCTTCCAGAAGAACGACAACCTTTTGTCCTTTGGGTGACTTAGCGTCTTTAAATCTCGAAACCAAGAATGCAAAAGTTATAAGGACTTGTCAAACACTCTAAATAAAAAACTCAAAATTATATAAATACAACAAAATCAACAAGTTAAGGGAATGCGCGTGATGGAGTGCAAGTTTTTCGAACAGCATTCAATTGTAACTACAGAATCCTTTTCCAAGCCCAAACCTACACAAACCACCACTAAATACACAATAACCAACCAATACACAGAATAAATAACTAGCAACATATATTTTTTGGAGTTTTATATTTTTTACAAAATAAAAAATATCCACTTAAGTAAAAGTTCACTCGGATTTTGTGATTTTGATCTAAATAACAGCTGTAAACGTGCGCTTATTTGCCGATATTTTTCACACCTTGAAGTGTGGTACACTCCCCGCTCGTCTAAGTAGGGCCCATCATGCTGACCAGTAAAATCCAAAAATCCATTCGCCAGAGTTATCAAAACCTTCAAACCCAACTCGATAACTTTGTTCCTAGGCGTGCTCAGAACTACCTTGTTTCAGAGATTGCTAAAACTCTGTGTGGTCAATATCACAAGTCGACACGCATGATCGTGGCAGAAGCAGGAACCGGAATTGGCAAAAGTCTTTCTTATTTAATGGCAACCATTCCTGTGGCGGTGCAAAACAATCGCAAAGTGGTGATTTCAACCGCAACCGTTGCCCTTCAAGAGCAGCTATTGAATAAAGATTTGCCGCTGTTTAGGCGTATCACGGACCAAAACTTCTCTTTTATCATTGCAAAAGGCAGACAGCGTTACTGCTGCACCGAAAAACTGGCCGTCGCTTGCGGCGCAGACGGCGGGCAAATGGCGATGTTTGAAACCAAGCCAAAAGCGGCGGATATCGCTCAATTGCAACTGATGTACGAGAAATTGGCTCAGGGTAAATGGGATGGTGATAGAGATTCTTGGCCAAAGCCTATTGATGACGCTATCTGGCAAACCATTGTCAGTGAAAAGCATAGTTGTAATAACAGTTTGCCTGCTCACAGAGGGTGCCCATTTTCTAAGGCACGTTCAGAGCTGGATAAAAACGACGTCATTATTGCCAATCACAGCTTAGTAATGGCAGATGCCGATCTTGGTGGTGGCGTCATTCTTCCCGAACCAGAAAATACCATCTTTATCTTTGATGAAGCGCATCACCTTCCACATGTCGCTAGAGACCATGCCTCTGCTTCAGCGACATTAAAAGGTGCGGGTACTTGGCTAGAAAGGCTCAACCAATCAGCAAGTAAATTCTCAGGGTTAGCCGATGAAAAGCGTGTCGGTCGTTTTCGAAATGAACTACAAGACGCTATCCAGCAATTAATCCCCCTGCTTGGAGAGGTAAACACCTATTGCACAGGCCTCGCCTTTGAAGAAGATAGCTGTCGATTCGAAAACGGAGAGCTCCCTTCATGGCTGGAAGAGCAAGCTAAGGTACTCAAGCAATACTCACAGAAAGGAGCTCAAGCATCGGCAAAGATTGCAGACCTCATCTCTGAGCGATTAAAAGATGGTGAAATCGGTGCCAAGCTCGCAGAGCCTGCTTTGGCCGAGCTGGGCTTTTATATCCAGAGATTCGACAATCTAGCGGCCGTTTGGCGTCTAATGGCAGAGCCGCAAAAAGAGAAAGGTGCCCCCCTCGCCAGATGGATTGAGAAAAGCAAAGAGCGTGAAGGTGACCACTTGGTCAGTGTTGCCCCTCTAGAAGTGGGCTGGCAGTTAGATCAACAGCTTTGGTCACGTTGTGTCGGTGCCGTACTCGTTTCAGCAACCATGCGCGCGCTCAACTCTTTCTCTTTTTTCTGCCACCAATCGGGGATCAGCCAAAAAGAGGATGATGGCGTTCAGTTCTTAGCACTCGCTTCACCATTTAATTACGCGGAACAAGCAGAACTAATCGTGCCAAAGATGAAAAACGAGCCACAAGCCCCGCAATTTACTGATGAGCTTATCGAGAAAATTCCAAACATTATCGAACAGGATAAAAGCAATCTGGTACTTTTCTCTTCCTATTGGCAAATGAACAAAGTGGCCGATGAACTGAGAACAAAATTTGCACTCAAAGGCTGGCACTTGCAGATTCAAGGCGAAAAATCACGCTCAGAAATTCTAAATAAACATAAAACCTTGACTCAAGGTGGAAAAACTAGCGTTCTTTTTGGTACAGGCAGCTTTTCTGAAGGATTGGATTTGCCAGGTGAACTGCTTGAAAACTTAGTGATTACCAAAATCCCTTTCGCAGTTCCAACATCGCCGATTGAGCAAGCGCATGCAGAATACATCGAGAGTAAAGGTGGCAATGCATTTCTCCAGATTACAGTTCCAGAAGCCAGTAAAAAGCTGATACAATCGGCTGGCCGTTTGCTGAGGAAAGAAAGGGACTGTGGCACCCTCTATATTCTGGATAGGCGAATCGTCACTAAAAGGTATGGCAAATCTTTGCTTGATTCCCTACCCCCATTTAAAAGAAAAATAGAATACTAAGGGTCATTCGTCTCGATGGAATTTATCGAACCAAGTATGTTGGTTATCTTGGCAATCGTGGCTTTTGCTGCGGGCTTTATTGATGCTGTTGCCGGCGGTGGTGGCATGTTGACCGTGCCAGCACTACTGTCATTAGGGCTTCCTCCTCATATTGCTCTTGGCACCAATAAACTTGCTGCGACCTTTGCTTCGTCGACGGCGGCTTTTACCTATTATCGAAAAAGACTGTTTAAGCCTGAATGTTGGCGCCGAGCTTTCGTAGCGACGTTATTTGGAGCGACACTCGGCACACTAGTTGTCGATATGATCAGCACCGAGTGGCTAGAAAAAGTGCTACCGCTGGTGATTCTAGCCGCGGCGCTTTACACCGTATTCCATCGCTCTCCTCAAGGAGAGCACAGCAAAGTTAACGTTGGCTGTCCTAAATTCAACCGCAAGCAGTATCTTCAAGGATTATCGCTTGGCTTTTACGACGGGGTAGCGGGACCTGGTACTGGTGCGTTTTGGACAGTAAGCTCAATGGCACTGTATCGCTTAAACATCTTGTTTGCTTCTGGCCTATCCAAAGCGATGAACTTCACCAGTAACTTTACCTCGCTGATAACCTTTGCGGTGCTCGGCCATATTAACTGGGTACTTGGTTTGACCATGGGCGTCTGTTTGATGGCTGGTGCGTATATTGGAGCGCATTCGGCAATTCGATTTGGTGCTAAGTTTATTAGACCTATCTTTGTAACGGTAGTGAGTATCCTAGCAATCAAACTTGCCTATGACGCATGGCTATAGGCCACGGCATTAGAGTATACGGCTGATGAAACTCGAGCAACTCAAGTCACGATTACGAATTCTCAAGCAAAAAGCCAAAGCGTTTGATGATTCAAATAAGCAGGAAAAAGTACGACTGTTTGATGAGCATCTGTTTCAATCAGGCGGCTTTCGTACCCTGCCTTGTGTCATTGAAACGACGTCCTTGCTCAACAAAATCGTAACACTCAGTCAGCACTCAACAAACCAAGGTACGTCTGAAGCACTGGTAGAGAAGTTTTCATGGCAGTTGGAAGCGCTCGAGAGAGTGCTCGCAGCGCCTCTCAACATTAAACAAGATCCCACTCAGCAGAAATCACTGGCTGAACTTAAAGCGTCACTTGCTCAGCATAAGGTTTGGGAGCAAAAACTGTGTCAGTTAGTTCGCGACAAAGAACAAAACCCGCATGATGAGCAATCACTCATAGAAACAGAGCAAAGATTGCAACGGTGCCGCAGCGCTATGAACCAGATTCAATACACGATCAATCAAAGGATGAAATTTATCTAATGTCGAATGAAAAAGGCTTAGACAGTGCTCCAGAGGAAATCAAACTCGCCGTGGATCTGATTTTCTTATTCGAGAGCAATGAGATCGACCCAAAAGTCGCCTTAGAGGCACTTGAAATTGTGAAAGGCGATCTCCTCAAAAAGATCGACAGTGAGTAGGCCTCTAGGTAAAAACCGAAGCACCTTCGCTTCGGTTTTTCTTTATCACACCTTAGTGATTGGGAAACGCTCCATTGGATCCACCAACTCTTCCTGCGCCGCAATGGTTTGCAGCTCCCATTCATCTCTTTGCTGCGTTTCCTTAAGTACCGCATAACTCGCGTTATTGGCATGCTCAAATGCCCGCTCGGCCGACCAGCCTTTCAAAAGTCCGGCGGTGAATAGCGCAGAAATCAGATCCCCTACTCCCACTGGCTGCTTAGCAAACTTAAGATGAGGACGCTGCGCAATAAAGCACCCCGCTTCTGTCGCCAGCATCATGGTAAACTGGTCATCAGAAACACTATGTAGATGTTTTACCAACACCATTTTCGGTCCACGCGATAAAGCCTCATGGCAGGCAGCTACCGCAGTCTCTAAGTCAGTGATGTCCATATTGGTAAACTGAGCCAGCTCGAATTGATTCGGCACAATGACATCAGCGCTTGGCATCACATCGTTGACCAAGTATTCAGTTGTACCTTGCGGAACAATACAACCCTTCTCTGGATCGCCCATGACAGGATCACACACATAAATCGCATTAGGGTTTTGAGCTTTGACCTGGCGAACTGCATCAAGAACTGCGAGACATTGATCCGCACTTCCCTGATAACCAGATAATATCGCTTGGCAGTTTTTAAGCTGCTCTATATTGGCAATGCCTGAGACTAACTCAGATATATCATCTGCGGAGAATGCCTTACCCTTCCAGCCTTGCTGATATTGAGTGTGATTCGAAAATTGAACCGTATGAATAGGCCAAACCTCAAACCCCATTCGTTGCATTGGGAAAACGGCCGAACTGTTGCCAGCATGCCCATACACGACATGAGACTGGATAGAGATGATACCTTTCATGAATGCTCCTCACAGCAGGATAAAATATTCTTATCACCCCTTAAATATGGGGTGGGTCTGACATGCAGACAAGTTTCAGATTAAAAACAAATTGAGTACTACAGATCCAAAAAATCCGATATTGGACACCAATATCGGATTTTGCTTAATGAATTAGAATCTAATCACTAAACCGTTGCTTGCTCAACGAGCTGTTCAGCATCTTCTAATCGCTTGTTCTCACCAAAGCCACGCAGACCCACTACATGTACATGCTCATGGTCTTTAAACACTTTACGCACAAGCTTATAGGTGGTGCCTTTTTCTGGGCTGATGTTTTCTGGCGCTGCAATCAATAGCTGCATACCCTGACGGTCACATAACTCAAACAACGTCGCAATCGACTTAGCATCCAGACGCGCGGCCTCATCTAGGAACAGTAGGCGACACGGCAGAATGTCCTTGCTACGCAGACGACGAGACTCTTCTTCCCAGCTCTGTACTACCATCAACAGAATTGACTGGCCGGTACCGATCGCTTCACCTGTTGATAACGCGCCAGATTCCGCTTGCAGCCAACCGTCAGAGCCACGGTTTACTTCAACGCTTAGCTCTAAGTAGTTACGATAATCAAGCAGCTCTTCACCCAATACTTGCGGCGAGCGCTGACCCATATCGATATGCGGGTTGACGCGTTGGAATAGCTTAGCCATCGCTTCCGAGAAGGTATAACGCGAGGTTTCAAACAGATCTTTGTGCTCAC
The DNA here is from genome assembly GCF_052879755.1 of Vibrio sp. DNB22_10_4. Lineage (NCBI taxonomy): Bacteria > Pseudomonadati > Pseudomonadota > Gammaproteobacteria > Vibrionales > Vibrionaceae > Vibrio > Vibrio sp. DNB22_10_4. The sequence goes on from NZ_JBNNXW010000014.1 coordinate 89,998, forward strand.
CCGTTAGCGCCACCAGCAACTGCTCATGACTTTCGCGGATCTTCACATTCAAACGAACGCCTTTAACCTGACCAAAGTGAATGTTCGACAAGCCTTGGTTTAGCATACGAATACGGTTCTGTTCACGCTGAATCGTCTTCTTAATGATGCTCGACACCGACTCAGAACTGATCGCAAGACGGTTTTCACGCTGAGTTAGCTCTTCTGTTAGGCGCGCTAGCTCCACTTCCATCTCTTCAATTGCTTCTACCGGATCGTCAGTACGGATGATGTCTTGACGAATACGCTCGCGAAGGTGTTGATAGACGGCAATGTAGAACAGAACTTTACGCTCTGGTTTCGAAGTATCTTCAGACTGACGAAGTGAATCGCGAAGATCTTCGTTATCTGCGACAGCAAGACGCAATGCACCCAAAGACTTATCCGACATAGAGCGAAGCTCGCCCGCGCTCATGTACGCCAGTTCGCGCTTATGCAGGCGGCGCTCAACATCGTTCGCTTTCGCCAGACGAAGTACGCTACACCAACCCGCTTTTGCGGCAACCACGTAGGTGCGCAGTTCAATGTATTCTTTCTGAACCTTCTTAAGACGCTTAGCCAGACCCTTCATCTCAAGCTCTGTCGACGTCATCGTCTTCTCATACTCAGACTTGCGAGTGCGAGAAGTTTGCAGTGCTAGGTGTAGCTCATCACGACGCTTCTCGGCACGTTCAAGCGCTGATTCGTCAGGGACAATGCCATACTCTTGAAGCTCAGCTTTGAACTCTTGAACCGTCTCTAACTTAGCTTGGTGCGAGCTCTTAAGTGACGCCAATACTTGGTTGTACTGGTTCGCTTGTTCTTGAACCTGCTTTAGCCCTTCACGTAGACGGGCACGACTTGCTTCCGCTTGCACCAGTTTCGCTTTGAGCTGCTCGCTCAATTCACTGCTTTGGTTGAGCATGTCCATTGAGTCTGCATAAGCAAAGTAAGGACGACGCTCAGCAAGATCCGCAACGGCAAAGATCTGTGCTTTTAGCGTTTGCAGGGCTTTATCGGCATTTTGATATTGGCTAGTCAGCGCATCAAATTGCTCTGGATCGCTGTCGAGAACATTGACTACCGCAGCCAGTTTTTCAGCCGCCGCGCCATGTTGCTGAATGTAGCTCTTAGCGCCATTGAGATCTTCAATTTGAGCTTGAAGCTCTTGATGACGCTCAACCAGAGTCTCATCAAATAGCACGTTCGCGCTGATAGATAGACGATCCAGCAAGGTCACACACTGCTTCGATTTCGACAGCTGCGCACTCGCTTGTTGCTCACGCTGTTTGTTGTCATTCAGCTCTCGTGCTACCTGACTGCGAAGCTCGCGTAAACGTGCCAGTTCCACTTCAGGATCCGCTTCAAACGCCAACTGCATGTGCTCTGCTGCGAACGCATTGAACGCTTGGTATAGTCGCTGCATTTTTTGTGCATCAAACGCCGCTTTTGCGTGTTTTTCTACCGTTTCTTCACGTTGTTCACGTAGTAGCTCTAAGCGCTGTTCACGTGCTGCACGGCCAAACAATGGGATCTTAGGGAAGCGTGAATAACGTAGTTGACGTTCGTTAAGCTGAACACACACCGCACCATCAAGCTCATCCGCATCGAAAGAGCTGTCATCAAAGGCATCGATGTCACCTTCAATGATGTAAAGATCTTCTGGGCAATCATCAAGCTCAACCAGCTTTTCTTTGATGCCGTCGAGATTTGATACCACAATGGCATGACGCGCAGGGCCGTACATCGCGCTGAAGTAAGGTGCATCACCGATAGTGATATCATCATAAATCTCAGACAGCAGAACGCCACCAAGCGTGTCGGCAAGACCTTTCAAGCGAGGATCGTTCGAACCACCAGGGGAGGCAAGGCGTTCAATCTCAAGTTCTAGCTCTTCACGGCGTTTCGCCAGCGAGTCACGTTCGAAAGAGGTCTTACGCTCATTGTCATTAGTGGTTTGCATTGAGCTGATGACATCTGCACGATCCACCAGCTCCATGCCGCTTTGCTCGCGAAGATCTTCAAGCGCATTAAAAGACTTGATCCATTTCGGCGCATAACCTTCTAGCTTGCTGATCTCAGACACAAACTCTTGTTCGCGCTGCTTTGTTTCGCCAGATGCTTCACGAATCGCTTCAAGCTGCTGTTCACACTCAAGCACGCGCTCGCGTTGGCTCTCCGCTTCCATTTCGAGATCCGCTTCGCTATCAACACGGATTCCTGCATCACCAAGTTCGCTTGCAAGCTTCTGCGCTTGCTGCTGACGCTCAATGTTTTTCTCAAGTTCACGATATTGCGCGCGAAGCTGAGATTCACTTTTCAGTAGCTGACGATGCTCATCCGCTTGCTTGATCGCCGATTTCGCAACTTGGCTCGCTTCACTGCGCCCTACATCGCCCGCAATCTGCTTAACAAGCGACAGTGCTTGTTCAAACTGCTGTGCAGCGGCCGATGACATGTCAAGGCGGTGTTTAAGCTCAAGAAGCTCAGTCGTGCTTTGTGATTCTTGCGATTTTAGTTGGCTCAGTGTTTCTGCTGCGCCATCTTGATTCAATGATTCGTTCTCAAGCAGGTTACGTGCTTTCTCAAGGGCTTGTACCGCTTGCTGATATTGCAGTGCACGCGTCTGCTGAACATCCAGCGCTTGCTGATAATCAGCGAGCTGAGTCTTAAGGCTATCCACCTCTTCTTCAGCAAATGTCGCTTGCTCTTCAGCGGTAAGCTTACGCTCAGTCGCTTCTTCTACGACCATCATCTGCTCTTCAAGACGCTCATTCAGCTCTTCAAGATCTTCTTGGTAGCGTTCAATCTTCTCTTGCTGACGAAGCGCGTTTTGTACCAACAATAGGTGGTCTTGCGCTGCTTGATGATCTTGCTCTAGACCCGACTCATTCTCAACTAACAACGTCAGCTCTTGCTGAACTTTGTTGAGCAATTCGTTTTGCGCGATAAGCGTTTGACGAGAACCAAACAGCTCGCCACGAAGCTTCATCGTTGTCTCAAGCTTGTTACGACGCTCGTTAGCATGGCGCATATAGTCAGCTGCCACGTAATTCGTCGACTCGGTGATCAGGTGCTTAAACAGATCACGGTCAGCTTGGGTGGTCTTGATCGCTTCTAGCGTTAAACGGTTTTCACGAAGCGCAGATTCCATATCTTGGAACGCTTTCTTCACACCGCCGTTTTGTGGCAGTAGGTAGTCACGAAGTGAGCGAGTAATTGCACTCGAGATACCACCGTAGAGCGAGGCTTCAATCAGACGATAGAACTTAGAACGATCGCTGCTGTTACGCAGTTTCTTTGGCAGCACACCAAACTCAAACATCTGCGCGTGGTAATCCACAATCGAGTTGAAGGCTTTAAAATGCACGCCTTCCATTGCGCTTACAGCGTCTTTCACTTCATTGATTGGACGCACGCGAGCGTGATTATCCGATACCGCTTCAATCAAAATATCGGTTGGTTTTACGCTGCTTGGCAAGCCTTGTACAATAAATGGCTTAATATCCACTTTCTTATCACGACCGGCGACTTGCTGTAGCTTAACCACGAACAAAACGCGTTGGTTGCGCGAGTTCACTACATCCAGCGCAGAATAACAGGTACCAGGCTGAAGCTTACCGTACAAACCTTTATCGCGAGACGCCTGAGAGCTCCCCGCTTCGGTGGTATTTCTAAAGTGCAAAAGGCTTTGGTCTGGAATCAGCGCCGTAATGAACGATGCCATAGTGGTGGATTTACCCGCACCATTACCACCAGAAAGCGTGGTGACTAGAGTGTCGATGTCAAAGGTACGTGCAAAGAAGCCGTTCCAGTTGACCATCGTCATCGATTGATACTTACCTCTTTCAATCATGCGTCCGCCTCCTGTTGATTGTTCTCTGTATCGTTGTCATTTGACTCAACCGAGTCGCTGCTTTCATCCGTTGGGATCAAGCTGCCTTGCGATGGTGCTTGTGTATGCACCACGGCTTCACCATCACGGATGAGACGAAGCTGCGCATCACGCATATCGTCACCAACACGAACGTCAGCGCCAAAGCGGAATACCGCTTCGCTGATACGGAATTTATCGGTATCACCAATGGAAATGGTCATCCCTAGACGACGTAAACGACGCAGTGAGGTACGTACTTTGTCAAACAGTTTCTCTTTGTCGAGATCCGAACCAGTCGCACGGTTAGTCACTAGGCGCATCAGCTTCTTTTCATCCGCAAGCGCTAGGATTTCTTCATAAAGCTCTTGGTTAGTAAAGATACCTTCATGCGCAAGACGTTCAGGGCTTAGGTAAAGGAAACACAGTACCTTACCTACCAGCATATCAAGTTCTGAAAGAACGCTTCGACCGATCAATGTCGTCGAGCGTGGGCGCAGATAGAAAAAGCCTTCCGGCGCTTTCACTAACTCGGTGTTGTAGCGCTGATAGAAACTGGCCAGCTCAACCTCAAAATCACAAAGTAGTGCGTGATTATCTAGGTCTTCAGATGAGATGTGCCTTCCCGCTCGCAGTGCACTATCCAATGCAGGGAACAGCGGGTTGGTGATCGCTTTTGCCAGCTTCTCTGGCATGTATTCGTCAATATTTGTCGATAACATTTGCTTGTACCTTTGCGCCAAAATCGTTAATAGCTTGCCAATCTGGCTGAATAGCCGAGTAATCAGACTGGGAGTAACCCAATCGAACGGCTTGGTCTACAACAATTCTTGCGAGATCAAAATGATGAGTATGTGGATGTGACGCGAGGTAGTCGCGTAGCACCAAGCCAAGATCGATTGGAGAGCCTTGTTCTTTATGCACTTTAAGCATGTCTCCAATTCGCTCAGCGAGCTCATCATTTACTTGTTCAAATTCTTCGTATTCCACTTCAAGTGGCACGGCACCGGTTACCTCAGCGTTGCGAAGTACAAGGGCTTCGTCACGAAGATCGGTGAGCTTCTCGGCATCTGCATAAGTGAGATACCAAGGTGAGTCAAAATAGTCTGTGACCGATTGGCGCAACCTTTGGCTAAAGGCGCGGTTTTGATCCATATCGATCGCAGTACGGATAAACTTGTGCACATGGCGGTCATAGCCGATCCACAAATCAATCGCTTGTTGACCCCAGCTAATGATGCGGTCGAGCTTCATCTGCAAGCCGAACAAAGCTTCACCAACGAACTCGAGCTCATCATCGCCATAGACGATTTCTTGAATGTCTAAAATCTGGGTTTGCAGCTCATCGCCCGCCGCTTGCAACGTATCTTGCAGCTCACGTAGCGTTGCTGAAGTTTCCGAAAGCAGAGTCTCACAGTTGTTAATCGCTTCGCGCCAATCTTTGTTAAGCAGCTCTGCAATCTGAAGTTTCACCGACTGCTGCTGTTCATCCATTACGCGTTGGTTAAGATCGATTTGATCGAAAATCTCGCCAACCGAGTATTTCAACACGCCAAATACATTCTTACGCCAATGAGCAACCGTCCCGCCTTCTTGTGCGGCTTCAATGGCTTTTGCCATCTCACCTGCCACCATTGAAAGCTGGATTGAGAGTCGTAACTTGGAGAATTCGCGATGTCTGACGTAATAATCGGTGATACCGATGGCAAGAGGGCTGAGCCTGTAAATGCTCGCCCCATCGTTGACTTCACTGGTAAAGCGGCTTAATAGGCGCTGCTTGACCAGTTCATTAATCGCATTGTTCGCACGAAACGCGGTGGCTTCGCCTGTTTGCTCAAACTGCCCGGTGACGATCTTAAATGCATCATGCAACTCGCCCTCGCCCAGCTCTTCATCAAATCTTTCATTACTCAACACCGCGATGGAGATGAGAAATGCCAACCGTTCAGTGGAAAGATTCAACGCAAAATCATGCTGTTTGACCCATCCGACTAGCTCGTCTATCGGTCGGTCATCAGCATTTAGAGTGTTATCACTCATGGTCTTTCCTGTTATTGTTTTTTCCTAGCCCATACATGTATGTATCGACCCATGGAGAGATAAGGCTCTTGGCGACACAGCTGTTGTTCCAGTTTTAGAACATCTTCAGCGGTGTAATCTCCCATGTATTGCATATTGCCAATATAATCACTGAATGAACGAATGCCAGATTTACCACATATTTCAAACCCGGCTTCTTCAACCCACTGATACACGTCCTCAGGCTTCAACCCTTTTTGTGGCTGAAGCTTAAATCTTTTTCTATGCGGCATTCCATCTAATACATGAGGAATATTGCCACAAATGACATTCTTAAATACCAATCCATGATGATTGTAAAACATGACAGAAGCGATACCGCCAGGTTTCACTTGTTGTAATACCGCTTCGAGGGCCGGCCTTGGGTCAGCCAACCACTCCATCACTGCATGGAACAAAGTTAGGTCAACTTGCTGTTCCATGTGCTCAGCAATACGCTGTACTGGACTGTGGATCCAGTGATATTGCGAGAGTAACCCGTTTTTTTCAACCTCTGCTTTGGCTAACTTAAGCATTTCCGAAGAAAGGTCACACAAGGTGATATGGTGTCCGCGCTCAGCGATACGCTGCGAAACTTGACCTAATCCACCCCCCGCATCTAATACTTTGAGTGTTTTTTTAGTATCATCCAGCACGGCAAGAGCCTGGGTTAAATCTTCCCAAACAATAGTTTGGCGGATTTCTCCCTTCTCGGAGCCGTAAATATTTTTTGCAAATTTGTGGGCGATATCGTCGAAATTACGGTCTTGCATCACGGTTTATTGAGTTAAGATAACCAGTCGTACAGCTATTCTGTCATATAAGTGACAGGAATAAAGGGGCAAGTCCCTTTTTTAGCGTTAAGTGGTGTTTTTTCGGACTATTATTCTATGTTTGAGCTGAAAAAGCTGGTGTCTGCATTACTAATGCCTTTACCTGCTATGCTAATCCTTGGTTTCTTGGGATTGCTTCTTATCATGTTTACCGCAAGACGTAAGTTTGGAAGCTTGCTGGTTCTCGTATCGCTGTGTGGGACATTTCTTATTGCATTCCAGCCCCTCTCTAGCCGTTTATTGATGCCGCTTGAGCGTGAATACAGCGCTTTTTTACCCATTAATGAATCTATTGACTATGTGATGGTGCTTGGCGGTGGTCACGTGGTGGATGACGATATTCCTCCAACGTCAGCGTTATCTCGCACTTCTTTGATGCGCTTAACCGAAGGCATTCGCGTCATGCGCATGTATCCTGGAAGCAAACTGATTTTGTCCGGCTATGCCGGTGGCACTGATGTCAGTCATGCCAGAGTCATGGCGAAAGTAGCGCTCGCGCTTGGCGTAGCAAAGCCCGATATTATTTTGCTTGAAGCAGCCAAAGACACGTGGGAAGAAGCAAGACAAGCATCGGCGTTTGTACAAAGCAAAAAGCTGGTCTTAGTAACATCAGCCAGTCATATGCAGCGAGCAATGTATGAGTTTGAGGCCGCCGGCCTTAATCCATATCCTGCGCCTACAAACTTTTTGGCTCAAGAGAACGTAGAGCAGGCTTGGAGTCGCTACACACCTCAAGCTCGTTATCTTGAACAGACTGAGCGCTATTGGCATGAAACCTTAGGTCAGCTATGGCAGCGCCTACGAGATTGGGTTGCTAATGAGAGCATGCAAGATTTGTCATTTTCGGTCTCTGAGTTTGAAACCGAATCAGCAGAACCCGCGCAATTAGAACAGCAAGAAATTGAACAACAGCTTGCGCCAAATGACGAGTCCGAGAGCGATGAAGCAGCGGCTACCAGTCAGTAAGTTGTAAAAGTTCCCCTAAAAAGTAAAGAGCCTCATTGCGAGGCTCTTTTACTTAGTCAAACTCACATATGTAGCCACCATTGGTGATTATCGTGCGTTCAATTGATCCAACTTCGCCTTCACCGGAACAGAGAAGTTGAAACCGTCGTGCTGATCCCAGTTGATCGACCAAGTCATAACACCGCCAAAGTTAGGCGAGGTTTTTGTAGGTACTATCGTTCCACAGCGATTCAGCGAGATCATACAGTCGAGCGCCGCTTCGATATTGGCAATTGGCGCTTGCCCTGAATTCGCACTGCTCGGTCCAGACGGCAATCCAATCGCGACTTGATCATCTCGAAGTGGCAGGAATTGGCTGCCATCTGCAAGCTCAAAACCTTCGGTGAGCATTCTCGATGCTGCTACCATCATATCTACAGACCCTTCAGGTGCGGCTCCTGTCGTATAAGGGTTAGCAAGCCCACCGTTATTGTAAAGTTGAACATGTAATAGATCGAGCGTGTCACGCACTTCATTGATAAGCGGAATATACGCGCCCCATATCCCTGAGTAAGCAACCATTCCACCTTGCACATAAGGATGCTCTGGCGCCATTGTCAGATACATATCACCGCCAATGTTCGTCTCAATCGCTTTTAATGCACGCGGCAAGCGAGTTTGGATCTGGCTACCATGAACAAGGTTCGAGCCACTTTCATAATCGACATCTAAACCATCAAACCCCCACTCTTTGATAATGGCCGTTAGACTCTCCACAAACGCTGCTTCATCAGTATCTGTATTTAGTGTAATCGTCCCCTCAGCCCCGCCAAGTGACAGAACAAAGATCTTACCCTCTGCTTGTAGCACCTTGATGTCTTGCTTGAACTGAACAGGATCTATTGGTGCACAACTCGAGCGAATATCGCCATTGTATAGGTTGAAATGGACTCTGCCGGTACTGTTGCGATCGTTGTCAGCAAACGCGATATCAATGATGTCCCAATCTTTCGACATTTGATTCAGTGGGATCGGACAGCCCGCGCCATTAACAAAGTTATGCCAGTAGCCAATCAGTTTGTGCCTAGGCTGCACCACGGATTTAGCTGATACCGTTACACTGGTTGAAGATGCTGAGTTATCCTGTGTATCTTTACCTGTCACACTGAGCTGATAAGAGCCTATAGCTGCTGGTGTCCAGCTAAATTGATAAGGAGCCGTATTATCCGTTGCAACTAACAAGCCATTGACGAAGAGCTCAGCACTGGAGACATCACTTTGTAGCGCGCTGACATCAGCAGTCACCGTGACCGCTTTGCCTACCGCGACAACGTCGCCTGAAGCCGGTGAAGTGATCTCGGTAACCAAAGGCTGGTCTGTTATTGACACAGTACGGTTAACTTGGCTGGTATTGCCTTCATCATCTGTCGCCGCAACCGTAACGGTTGTTTCTCCAGAGCCGATTGCATTCCACGTCCATTGATAAGGCGCAGCGGAAAGTAACCCTAATGAAGCGCCATTAACGCTCGCTTCGGCACTGACTACAGTACCATCAGCATCATTTATGCTAGCTTGAATGTTTACATCTGCACCTAGCAATAATGTTTGACCTTCACTTGGCGAGACAAGCGTAATTTCTGGAGCGGTTGCACAAGCCCCAAGGCTGTTCCACGCATCTTCCCAGTACAGGCCAGTTCCAGGCTCATACGCCCATGCCGAGTCGGATGAACACCATCCAGCCACCGAACATTGATACAAGCTGCCGTTATTAGTGACATTCTGTCCACTCTGATAACTAGTGCCAGCAATATAGGCCGCGGCATCAGCACATTTACCACCAGCAAATTCAATGGCTGATACGGTGACTGACGATGACTGAGAGCGAGCACCGGCATTGTCGGTCGCGACAGCCTCGATAACATAGTCGCCGGCAGAAGCTGCACTCCAAACCGTTTGCCATGGTGGTGTGGTGACAGAATCAACGACGGCTCCACTTACCACAAAATCGACCTGAGTAATGGTGCCATCACTATCCGAAGGTGAAGCGGTCAAAGTCACTTGATCGCCTACGTTGACCTGAGAGTTAGAGGTTTGAAGCGTTACGCTTGGTGGCTGGTTAGTGGCATCAGCAACACTAAATGACTGAGAAGCTGCAGTCGTTGCGCCTTTATCGTCTGTTGCCGTTACCGTTAACTGGTAACTACCCAATTCTGTCAGCCAGTCAGTCGTATAAGGGGCACTTGTTAGCGTTGCCAAAGCAACCCCACCTAAAGCAAACACGACCTCAGTTACCGTGCCATCAGTATCCCCTGCCGTGGCAGAGAAGGTCACGACATTACCAACCGCTAGCTGTGCATTATTTTCTGGTGAGAGAATTGAAACAGACGGAGCGATATTCGCGCCGCCGCTGGAGCAATCACCAAGCTTCGACCATTCTTGGTAAGGCGCTGAATTTTGCGCGGGATCGACATTCACATTCCACCAATTGGCCTTATAAGCCGCAGACTGCCATTGAACCTCGTTGCCACCGTTGTACGTCGCAGAGGGATCCCAAACCGCCAACGCGCTGCATTGAAAAGCCATTGCAGGGGCTGTGTAAAGTGAACTTGCAGCTAACAAGGCCACTGCGGGTAATGCTGCAAACCTAAATCCCGCCGCTGGTTTGTGCGCAGCAGTAAGCTTGGGTTGAGAAATCACATTGGTCATAGAACATCCTTTTATTGAACCAAGTTTTAATGAAGTTGAGTTAGGTTCGATAAGACGCGCCAACCGTACACCAGCCCGACATTATCAAAGCAACCCTCTTCAAATTAGTTCAACAAATCCGTCAACTCGGGTTGCGAAAAAGGAAGAGAAACACTACGCGAGTCATCTAACAAAAAAAATCGGTAACGGAGCAACATATCGCGGCAGAAGGCAAACTTGCTCCCATAAAAAAGCTCCAGTTACCTTTTTGGTAACTGGAGCTAATACAAGGTGTTAACTGTCTATTAATGTTAATCGCCAGCGAACATGTACCCTTCACCATGAACGGTAATAAAAATCTGTGGATTCTTAGGATCCATTTCCATTTTCGCTCTCATGCGACGAATTAACACATCAATCGTTCGATCGTTTGGCGCATCTACTCGGTGGCTGATCATATTTAAAATCCGCTCACGGCTCAGCACTTGATTCGGATACGTCGAGAGTGCGACCAGAAGCTCATATTCCGCCTTCGTCAATTTAACCGGATCACCGTTATTGCTTAAAGAACGACGCTGCTTATCAAACGTCCATTCACCAAAGTGAATGACATGCTCATTTTGAGTGGATGACTCCAACACCGGCTGCTTACGCGCTAGCGCAATGCGCCACAGCAGGTTCTTCACTCGTACCAGCAGCTCACGCAGCTCAAACGGTTTGGTGACGTAATCATCCGCGCCCATTTCAAGACCAACGATTCTATCAATGCTGTCAGTGCGACCGGTCACCAAAATAATACCAATATCAGACTGACTTCTCAGTTCTCTAGTCAGCATTAAGCCATCTTCTTTCGGAAGATTGATATCAAGCATCACCAAGTCGATGCTCGACTCTTGCAGAACCTGACGCATTTCATTGCCATCTTGGGCTTCACTGACCAAATAGCCTTCATTTTCGAAATAGCCAGCGAGCTTACTGCGAGTGACTACGTCATCTTCTACAACCAAAACGTGATATTTCATATCTGTACTATCTCAATCTGTAATGACCGTTTCATTCTATTCATAACCATTCACAATTCTAGTCTACTACAGCGTAGAACAGCACAAACCTACTTTTTTTTGATTCAAGACAACCAAAACCGTCGAATAGCATATGCAACAAAAACCAAATCGCACAAACATCTGACAAAGCACGATTTTTCATATTTTTTAATAAATTAACTCATTTATTCATACAACACGTTATTGCTATTCATCTTTATTAGCTAAAATAGAAGTATCATTTTTGGAGACAATACAAATGCAAGAAATCAAAGCATTTAATGAGCAACGTGCGGAAATCTATTGGTGGCTATCAAGCTTGTTTGCTTCTGAGCTGACCGACGACGAACTAAGCAAATACCACAGCCCAGAAATACGTTCGTTTCTAACCGGACTTGGTGAAAACCCATCGCTGTCGGAGCCAATCAAAACCTTCACTGATTCGCTCAATAGATTGCAAGTACGTGAAGATGCTCAGTTGGAGCTCTCTGCCGATTTTTGTGATCTGTTTTTAAAGACCGACAAGCATGGCGCACTGCCTTATGCCTCAATGTACATTGGTACTTCTGGCCTACTCAACGACCAACCTGCGCAAGAAATGGCAGATCTACTCGCCAAGCACGGTATTGCAGTAAATAAAGACCTCAATGAGCCAGCGGATCACCTTGCCATCGAACTCGATTTTCTAGGTAACCTTATCATCCGTTCGAACGAACTGGAGAACGACGCGCATATGAATGAC
>NZ_JBNNXW010000015.1:0-80822 GCF_052879755.1 Vibrio sp. DNB22_10_4
GATTAAAGTTGGCAACCCTTTTTTTAAAGTTTTTCGCTTTTTTTTATCGTTCGCTTAAAAACGAGTCAAAACGGCGTAAAAACCAACATTATCTCTCTATAACTGGGCAAATTTCTCGGCAAACAGCCTCACTTTCTCCCAATTAGTATACTCAACTTCCTTGGTGGTATCCGTTTCGCCACCTGTCATGGTCATAATTAGCTTAATCATAAAGCGATCAAACGAATTATAACGCGGGTAATAGAGGGCACCAGCAAAAACACCGATCAGGGTCGGCTGCCAAGGCGACTTTTTAAGAAACGTCTTTATATAGGCGCTGCCTTCTGGCGTATCTTTGCCTTGCTCTTCTTTTCTGGCCGTCAGGTTCACGCAGAAGAACGCCGTCTTCATCTCATCCAGTTGCTTTTGGTTTGCTTCAATAAACTGATACAGCTTCTTATTTAGGTGGCCATAACGAATAGAGGCACCAATGAGTACTTTGTCATAGTCACTCAGATTTACATCTGGGTTTTCATGAAGATTAATAGTGGCGGCATCATTATGACCAAGCTGCTCAGCAATACGTCCAATGATTTTCTTTGTTTGTCCTTCGCGAGAAGAATAGAGATAGAGAACTTTTTCCACGATGATTTCCTTCGCTGCCATCTATTAATAAATTAGCTATTGATGAATTAGCTTCGCCAGAATGCTGGCGTCAGTAGTATAAGAAGAGTGAACACTTCTAATCGCCCAAACAGCATCGACACAATCAGTACCCATTTCGCCTTGTCGTTCACATCGCCAAAGTGAAGTGCCACCTCACCAAGGCCTGGACCAAGGTTATTCAGTGTCGCCGCTACGGCTGAGAAAGCACTGAGCTCGTCCATACCTGTTGCGATAAGCGCCAACATACACACCACAAACACCAAAGCATAAGCGGAGAAGAACCCCCAAACCGCATCGACAACGCGCTGTGATAGTGCTGTCCCGCCGACTTTAATGGTATAGACCGCTCTTGGGTGAACCAAGCGCTTCATTTCACGGGCACCTTGCAGTGTCAGTAGAAGAATACGAATAACCTTCATACCGCCACCCGTTGAACCTGCACAGCCACCAATAAATGATGAGAACAGCAGTAGTACGGGCAAGAACAGAGGCCACTCCGAGAAACCTGTTGTCGTAAAGCCGGCTGTCGTCGATATCGAGACTGACTGGAACAGAGCCTGATCGAATGCGTCGTACATAGAATTGTAGGAGTGATGCTCAAGTAAGATAAGGAAGCACACCAAAAACAGAACCACCTGAATAAAGATGAAAGCTCTAAATTCCGGATCTTTCCAATAGTATTTAGGATGCACGCCGCCAGATGCAAAGGCCGCAAAGTGCAAAGAATAGTTACACGCAGATATCAGCAGGAATACGACCGTAATCATGTTAATAGCCGGACTATTGAAATACCCCATACTGGCATCATGGGTCGAGAAACCGCCAATCGCAATCGTCGAGAAGCTATGGGCAATCGCATCAAATGGCGTCATGCCTGCCACCCAAAATGCCGCTGCACAAGCAATAGTCAAACTCAGATAGATGTACCAAAGCGCTTTAGCGGTCTCTGCAATACGCGGCGTCATCTTACTGTCTTTAACCGGGCCCGGGATCTCAGCACGATAGAGCTGCATACCACCGATACCAAGCACCGGTAGAATCGCCACCGCGAGTACAATGATACCCATACCACCAAACCACTGAAGTAGCTGACGATAGAACAAAATCGCCTTAGGAAGTTCATCCAAGCCAACGATCACTGTCGCCCCTGTCGTCGTTAGTGCCGAGAAGGATTCAAAGAAGGCATCCGTGACAGAGACATTGGGATAATCAGATATCAAAAAAGGCAATGCACCGGCACTACCGATTACGGTCCAAAACAGTACAACAATAAGAAAGCCGTCTCTGGCTTTAAGCTCGTGTTTATGACGACGGTTTGGAAACCAGAAAAACCCGCCGCAAACAAGTAGGACGAAAAAGGTAGTAACGAAAGGCACACCCGCACCATCTCGATAAATCAGTGCGACTAAAGCGGGTGCGAGCATTGAAACGCTAAACAGAGCGAGTAGCAGTCCGACAATGCGAATTATAGATCGAAATTGCATATGAGTTGATGAAGCGCTGCTTCGTTACGTCCTAGTTGTTTTCTACTGGGGAGACCATTGCCTTGGCTCCGCTTTTATTAATGATACTCTGCGTCAGTGCATCAACATGGTTCACTTCTAACTCAACAATAAAAATAACCTTGTCGGTGTAGTGCGACTCGACCTCAACCGCTTCGAAACGACTCAGCTCAGATTGAGCGATAGACACGAATGCATAGTCTAACTCTAGACGTAATTGTGTGGTGATTTTTTTTTCGATTGTTTGAATCAGCTTAAGTGCTTGTTGTACACCGCCTCCATAAGCCTTCACCAAACCGCCCGTGCCAAGCTTGATACCACCAGAATAACGAGTGACCACAGCGGTTAGCTCTCCAATACCAGAACCACTGAGCTGCGCTAAGATAGGCTTACCTGCGGTACCGGACGGCTCACCGTCATCACTAAAGCCCCACATCATCGAATTTTCAGGACGCCCCGCCACAAAACCCCAACAATTGTGTCGAGCACTGCTGTGCTGTTTCTTCACTTGATCAACAAATGCTTTTGCCAACTCAATACTTGGTGTATGAGCGATTTGCGTGATGAACACGCTCTTTTTGATCTCTTCTTCAAAAAGAACTGGGTGCTCAGGTATCAAGTATGCAGTTGAGTTCATTGAGTTTTACGAGGTTTGTCGCCTAAAAGGGGTATTCTAGCACGAGCGATAGCAATTGACTCCAAGATTGGACACTGGTCATAATGTTAAACAGTTGTTTAAAAAATGTATTGAAATTAAATTCGATGCGGTACACACTTAAATAACTGGTCTAACCAGAAGTAAAACTATAACAACCGCTTTCACACAATCACGGATTGTCTGTCACGGAGAATGACAATGATTTACCAATCTGAAACTCTACAGGTAAAGGAAGTACGCAGCGGCATCGCCGAGCTGTGCTTTAGCTCTCCCAAGTCGGTCAACAAACTGGACTTGGCTACTCTCGAAGCCCTAGATAAAGCCCTCGATGCGCTTGCTGCATGGAGCGACCTTAAGGGACTCATCCTAACAACTGACAAAAGCGCCTTTATTGTGGGTGCTGACATCACAGAATTCCTTGGACTGTTTGCCAAGCCAAAAGCTGAACTCAAGGAGTGGCTAGGGTTCGCTAACAACATTTTCAACAAGCTGGAAGACTTGCCAGTACCAACGCTATCTGCACTAAAAGGCTACACGCTAGGCGGTGGTTGTGAGTGCGTACTAGCGACGGACTTTAGAATAGGCGACAAGACCACCAGCATCGGCCTGCCGGAAACCAAGCTAGGTATCATGCCTGGTTTTGGCGGTACCGTTCGTTTACCAAGACTGATTGGTGCAGACAGTGCCATGGAGATCATCACGCAAGGCAAAGCATGCCGAGCCAATGAAGCTCTAAAAGTCGGCCTACTCGATGCTATCGTCGACACTGATGCGTTGTATGACTCTGCACTGAACACTATTGAGCTAGCCATCAATGAAAAGATTGATTGGAAAGCGCGTCGCCAAGCAAAAGTATCACCGCTAACGCTCAGCAAGCTTGAATCCATGATGAGCTTTACTATGGCGAAAGGTCTCGTTGCACAAAAAGCCGGACCGCATTACCCAGCGCCAATGGCCGCAGTCAAAACTATTGAAGAGGCTGCTCGCTATGGTCGTGATGAAGCGCTTAATGTAGAAGCGAACTACTTCATCAATCTTGCCGGCTCAGATGTCGCTAACGCATTGGTTGGTATTTTCCTTAATGACCAATACATCAAAGGTCTTGCTAAAAAAGCCGCTAAGTCTGGCAAAGACACTGAGCGCGCAGCAGTACTCGGTGCCGGTATCATGGGTGGCGGTATCGCCTTCCAGTCAGCGCTAAAAGGCGTACCGGTTATCATGAAAGACATCGCTCAAGCGTCCCTTGAGCTTGGTATGACCGAAGCCTCCAAATTGCTCAACAAGCGTTTACAGCGTGGACGCATCGACGGATTTAAGATGGCCGGCGTGCTGGCTTCAATTACACCTAGCCTACATTACGCAGGTATTGAGCAAAGCGATGTGATTGTGGAAGCTGTGGTAGAGAATCCAAAAATCAAAGCTGCAGTGCTGAGTGAAGTCGAAGAGATGGTGGGCGAAGGTACTGTCATCGCCTCGAATACCTCAACCATTCCTATCAATGTTCTTGCGAAGTCACTAAAACGCCCAGAAAACTTCTGTGGTATGCACTTCTTTAACCCAGTACACCGCATGCCATTGGTCGAAATCATTCGCGGTGAGCACACCTCGGAAGAAACCATCAATCGCGTTGTAGCTTACGCCGCGAAAATGGGTAAATCCCCTATCGTTGTGAATGACTGCCCAGGGTTCTTTGTTAACCGTGTTCTATTCCCATACTTTGGTGGCTTTAGTCAGCTACTGGCGGATGGTGCGGACTTCATTCAGATAGACAAAATCATGGAGCGTAAGTTTGGCTGGCCAATGGGTCCTGCTTACCTACTTGACGTTGTGGGTATCGATACCGCGCACCATGCACAAGCGGTTATGGCGGAAGGCTTCCCAGAACGTATGGCAAAAGAGCAGCGTGATTCCATTGATGTGCTGTTTGAAAACACTCGCTATGGTCAGAAGAATGGCTCCGGTTTCTATGCTTACACCACTGACAAACGCGGTCGCCCTAAGAAAGCACCGAGCGAAGACATCAGCTCACTGCTTGAGTCAGTCAGCAAGCCTGCACAATCATTCGATGATGACACCATTATTCAGCGCATGATGATTCCAATGATCAACGAAGTCGTACTGTGTTTGGAAGAAGGCATCATTGCAACACCACAAGAAGCAGACATGGCGTTGGTTTACGGTCTCGGCTTCCCTCCATTTAGAGGTGGTGTGTTCCGCTATCTAGACAGTATCGGTATCGACAACTACGTTGTGATGGCGAAGCAATATGAGTCGCTAGGTGCAATGTACAAGGTGCCTCAGTCGCTGGTCGATATGGCAAGCTCTGGCAAGCGCTTCTATGACGTGCAGCAAGCTAGCTCACTGTAACCACCGATTGGATGAGGAATATCAAAATGAAAAATGTTGTCGTTGTTGATTGTCTTCGTACACCTATGGGTCGTTCCAAGGGTGGTGCGTTTAGACATCAGCGTGCTGAAGACTTATCGGCACATCTAATGAAAGGTATCTTGGCTCGCAACCCACAAGTGAAGCCAGAAGAAATTGAAGATATCTACTGGGGCTGTGTACAGCAAACCCTAGAGCAAGGGTTTAACGTTGCTCGTAACGCAGCGCTACTGGCAGGGCTACCGATTGAAATTGGTGCGGTAACGGTAAACCGTCTGTGTGGCTCATCTATGCAAGCATTGCATGACGCGGCACGCTCCATCATGGTTGGCGATGCTGAGATCTGCCTAATTGGTGGTGTTGAGCACATGGGGCACGTTCCTATGACGCACGGTGTGGACTTCCACCCTCAGCTTTCTAAAAACGTCGCGAAAGCGGCAGGCATGATGGGTCTAACCGCAGAAATGCTGGGTAAACTGCATGGCATCAGCCGCGAACAACAAGATGAGTTTGCAGCACGAAGCCACCAGCGAGCACAAGCAGCGACGCTTGAAGGTCGCTTCAAGAACGAGATCTTGCCGACCGAAGGTCATGCTGAAGATGGTTCGCTGTTTACTCTCGACTACGATGAAGTAATTCGTCCAGAAACAAATGTTGAAGGGCTATCTAAGCTTCGTCCAGTCTTTGACCCTGCAAACGGCACGGTAACAGCAGGTACATCATCGGCACTGTCTGATGGTGCGTCAGCCATGCTTATCATGAGCGAAGAGAAAGCCAACGAGCTTGGTTTAACCATTCGTGCGAAGATCCGCTCCATGGCCATTGCAGGCTGCGATCCATCGATTATGGGTTACGGCCCTGTGCCAGCAACGCAAAAAGCACTTAAACGCGCGGGTCTGACGATGGACGACATCGATATTGTTGAGCTAAACGAAGCGTTTGCGGCTCAATCTCTGCCATGTGCTAAAGATCTTGGTCTACTGGATATGGTCGACGAAAAGGTTAACCTAAATGGCGGCGCCATCGCATTGGGTCACCCATTGGGTTGCTCGGGCTCTCGTATCTCGACCACACTTATCAATATCATGGAAAACAAAGACGCCAAGATCGGTCTTGCCACTATGTGTATTGGTTTGGGTCAAGGTATCGCAACCATCTTTGAAAGACCGTAATCCTCTCATTACGGCTCTTCAACGCAAACAGCCCCGCTTTCGGGGCTGTTTTTATTTATGCATCCAGCGCATATATCTAATGTTGAAGTTTCATTGTTTTTTTTCGAATTTCTCACCTACACTTTGCAGCAGATAACACGTCAACTCATTGGAGAACATCATGTTCAAAGCACTGTTACTTAACCAAGAAGACAAAAAAACAATCGCTACTATTTCTCAAGTAGACGAGTCACAGCTTCCAGAAGGTAATGTGAAAATAGATGTAAAATATTCATCTTTGAACTACAAAGATGGGTTGGCGATTACCGGTAAAGGTAAAATCATCCGCAATTTCCCAATGGTACCGGGTATCGATCTTTCTGGCGTAGTGTCGCAATCAGACGACCCTCGTTACAAGGAAGGCGACGAAGTGGTTCTCACTGGCTGGGGGGTCGGTGAGAATCACTGGGGTGGCATGGCTGAGAAAGCGAGCCTAAACGGTGACTGGCTAGTGCCAATGCCAGCAGGTCTCGATGCAGAAAAAGTTATGGCTATCGGTACTGCAGGTTTTACTGCGATGCTATGTGTACAAGCTATTGTTGATGCAGGCGTAAAACCAGAAGACGGCGAAGTACTGGTTACTGGCGCAAGTGGCGGTGTTGGTAGTGTATCTGTCACACTACTTAGCCAGCTAGGTTATAAAGTGGCGGCAGTAACTGGTCGCGCTTCAGCGAATGGCGAACTGCTAAAATCACTCGGAGCATCACGCGTTGTTGAGCGTAGTGAACTTGAAGAGCCAGCAAAACCGCTTGAGCGTCAATTGTGGGCTGCTGCTGTCGATACTGTGGGCAGCAACATGCTTGCTAAAGTGCTTGCACAAGTGAACTACAACGGTGTCGTCGCAGCATGTGGTCTAGCGGGAGGCTTTGATCTACCTACCACAGTAATGCCGTTTATTCTACGCAACGTGCGTCTACAAGGTATTGACTCAGTAATGTGCCCACGTGAAAAACGCATCAAAGCTTGGGAACAGCTAGCGACACTACTTCCTGAGTCATACTACGCACAGGCAAGCAAAACCGTAGCACTCGAAGAGGCGATTCAAGCGGCTGAAGACATTACTAACGGTGCCGTAACTGGTCGCGTGACTATCAAGATCTAATTAGCGATGACCTCGTTATAAAAAAGGCTCTCATTACGAGAGCCTTTTTTGCATTCAACCTAAACCTACATCTTCAATACGCTTAGCAATCAATTTTCCACACTCTTGTTTCACCACCGAGCGAAGCCACTTTTGAGACTCCGAGGTATCGCATCGAGCATGCCAAATCAAAGAATAGTCAAACGGCGTAAAGGCGAAAGGTAGTGGTTTAATCACCAAATCGTAGCGCTCGGCCACTAAGTAAGCCAAATCCGCCGGAACGGTAATGATAAGCGGCATACTATCGACGATCGCTAACGCCGCTTCTAGATGATACGCGCGCAGCACCATCTTTCTTGGATTTTGATTAATAAGCGCAGCATCCAACAGGGCTTTAACGCCATCACTGATGGCGATCATCGCATGAGGCGCGTTAATGTAATCCTCAAGAGATAAAGGCTTGTCCGCCAAAGGATGATGTTTGGAAACCAAACAAGAAACGCCCACAGGTCCAAGTACTTCTTGATGCAAAGGCGTCACAGACCCGGTCGGACGGCAAATTGCCATGTCGACTTTGTCTGTACTGAGCTGCTTGAAAAGGCTTTCATGTTGAAGCGGCGCAAACTCTAACGAGATATTCGGAGCTAACTGATAAATCTTAGGCAACGCGTAGGGCAAGATAGTTTGCATCGCATAGTCAGTGGTTGCGATAAGGAAACGCTCATTACAGTAATAAGGATTGAACTCGCTAGGGGTTAACAGCTGACGAAAGGATTCTAGTGGCTGATCGATTTGTTTACATATTTCAAGAGCCTTACTGGTCGGAATAATGCGCTGCCCCTGACGAGTAAATAGCGGATCGCCGAGTAAGTCTCGCAGCCTCCCTAGCACTCGACTGGTTGCAGATTGGCTTAGGTTGAGCCGCACAGCCGCCTGACTGACGCTGCCTTCTTCAACTAATACCTTCAATGCCACCAACAAGTTAAGATCGCGACGATAGATTTCTTCGAGTTCCATAAGCTCTTCCTATGTAATGCCTCATTTAGTCTACACTGGGTTTGCTTTTCTTCAGATAAAAAAAATCCCGCCTTTCAGCGGGGAAGCCCAAGAAAATGGGGATAGTGTCGGAATGTCGTAGTCTGTTGGATAGTTTAGATGGCGAAATGTTTATTAATTGTTAATTTTCCTGCTCCTCAGAAGCATCTTGCCAACGTCTCATCTCAAGCCACAATCCCACGATTGCAGCACTCAAACCAATTAAAGGTGTCCATCCAGCTTGTGGTGAAGGCTGAAGTACCAAGGCACAAAACGCAATCACGCACAGTACCGAGTATATTGTTAATCTATCTAGTGCGGTCAACATAGCTACTTCCCTGCGTCTTTGTTACCAACTTGTTAATAAAGTTAAAGCAAAAAGATCCATTTGCCAAGGGGTTATTGCATATTTTTTCTTCATAAGTAGAATTTGGGCTGTTTTCTAGAGAAAAGAGTTCCCCATGACAATCAATACAGACCTTGCCACGCAAACGCTCGAGGCCGAAGGATTGCGCTGCCCAGAGCCAGTGATGATGGTCAGGAAGACAATTCGTAAAATGGAAGATGGTGATGTGTTATTGGTGAAAGCCGACGATCCTTCCACCACTCGCGATATTCCTAGTTTCTGTCGCTTTATGGATCACCAATTACTTGGTGCGCAAACAGAAACGGTGCCCTACCTTTACCTAATCAAAAAAGGCATGGCATAACGCATTAAAAAAGGCTGCCATTGGTAGCCTTTCTACTATTTGTTCCGTTGAAGCTATTCGTCATACTCCAGCGTTCTGACTTCAGATTGAAGTTTCTTGATCTGCTTTTGCATCGAACGAATCTCATTGTGCATTGGGATAAGATGCTGAACCCGAATCCACGACTCGACAGCCAACCCGGCCATAATAATGGCGCCTACTACCATAGGTATCCACATATCCGTGAGTACCATACCCAGCAGCGTTAATACCAAACCGAACGTAAACAAACGGCTTTGGCTTTCTGCGGTCATTCCTGTGTAACGTGTAAGCATAATCTTGCCCTCTCGCTAGGATCCACATGATTAAAGTACCATGACAATTATGACACTAATATGTCATTCATCACGAATTTAGTCAGATTCAAGCGAGAGTTTGATCGCGATTAAGATTCGATACTCAGTTGATATTGTTATTAAAAAATGGCGGCTGCAATAGCGAGTCCCATAAACAAAATAGCAGTAATACGACGAATCCAATCAAGCGGTAATTTATCCGCAGACAATTTACCAATCAGCACCACGGGTACATTGGCAAGTAGCATACCGACCGTAGTACCTATCACCACCAAAGCTAGGGCATCCGCATATTGTGCACCAAGGATAGAAGTGGCAATCTGGGTTTTGTCACCGATTTCCGCGATAAAAAAGGCAATGAAACTAGCAACAAACGGGCCACGGCTTGAAATGCTTTCATTGTCATCCAGTTTATCGGGTACCAAGATCCATGCCGCCATGGCAAGGAAGCTGATCACCAGCACCCACTTAAGGACATCGGGCGACAAGTAATCGGCTACCACGACACCTAGCCAAGCAGCTAACGCATGATTGGCAATGGTCGCTAGAAAGATAGCGGCAATGATAGGAATGGGTTTACGGTAACGGCTGGCCAGCAATAACGACAAAAGCTGGGTCTTATCGCCTATTTCGGCGAGTGCCACGGTAGTAATTGAAATAGCTAAAACGCTCACGACATGCTCTAAGGGGCAGGGTTTATAGTTTTTAACCTATAGACAAACCTCGCGCCCCACCCCGGTTCACGATGTTTATCTATGGTCTTGCTAAACTTGCGGGCACAAGTCTCGAGCGCCATGGTGATTTTGCACCAATTATGTTGACGAACGAATCCAAGCGCTTGCAAGCGTATGGATAAGCTACTCCCCAGAGATGGCGGCATTGTAATCACTCAACGAATCAATTTCAACAATCGTGGGGTTTGAACCCTTCTACATGGCGAACAACGCCGAAAAACCCCACTTTTTGGCTTTACGGGGATTAATTCAGCGCTTTTACCCCTACTCCCCTTAACGATTAATCGGTATACTTATTTGTTATTTTCTGATTATCAGATAGACCTTTTCACTTAGAGAATTGCGCGAATTACTATGCAAAAATACGATATCAAAACCTTCCAGGGAATGATCCTCGCGCTGCAGGATTACTGGGCACAGAACGGTTGTACTATTGTTCAACCACTAGATATGGAAGTAGGTGCAGGCACCTCTCACCCAATGACATGTCTACGTGCACTTGGCCCAGAGCCAATGTCTACGGCATACGTTCAACCTTCACGTCGTCCGACCGATGGTCGTTACGGTGAGAACCCGAACCGTCTGCAGCACTATTATCAGTTCCAAGTAGCGCTTAAGCCTTCTCCAGATAACATTCAGGAGTTGTACCTTGGTTCACTTGAAGTTCTTGGTATCGACCCGCTAGTACACGACATTCGTTTCGTAGAAGACAACTGGGAAAACCCAACTCTAGGCGCATGGGGTCTTGGTTGGGAAGTATGGCTAAACGGCATGGAAGTGACTCAGTTTACTTACTTCCAGCAAGTTGGTGGTCTTGAATGTAAGCCAGTAACTGGCGAGATCACTTACGGTATCGAGCGTCTAGCTATGTACATCCAAGAAGTAGATTCTGTGTACGATCTAGTTTGGAACGTTGCACCAGACGGCTCGAACGTTACTTACGGTGATATCTTCCACCAAAATGAGGTTGAGCAATCAACGTACAACTTTGAGCACGCAGACGTAGACTTCCTATTCACCTTCTTTGATCAGTGTGAGAAAGAGTGTAAAGAGCTACTTGAGCTTGAGAAGCCACTTCCGCTTCCTGCATACGAACGCATTCTTAAAGCGGGTCACGCATTCAACATCCTTGATGCGCGTAAAGCTATCTCTGTAACAGAACGCCAACGTTACATCCTCCGCATCCGCAACCTGACTAAATCTGTTGCAGAAGCGTACTACGCATCACGTGAAGCACTAGGCTTCCCAATGCTTAAGAAGGACGAGGAGAAGTAATCATGGCAAAAGAATTTCTAATTGAGCTCGGTACTGAAGAGCTACCACCAACGCAGCTTCGTACTCTAGCAGAAGCTTTCGCAGCAAACTTTGAAGCTGAGCTTAAAAGCGCTGATCTCGCACACGAAGGCGTAAAATGGTACGCAGCACCTCGTCGTCTCGCACTTAGAGTTGCCGGTCTTGCTGAAGGGCAGGCTGACAAAGTGGTTGAGAAGCGTGGCCCTGCTGTTTCTGTCGCATTCGATGCTGACGGCAATGCAACTAAAGCGGCTCAAGGCTGGGCTCGCGGTAACGGCATCACTGTTGAGCAAGCAGATCGTCTAGTCACAGACAAAGGCGAATGGCTGCTTTTCAAACAAGAAGTCAAAGGCCAAGCAACGACTGAAATCGTGGTTGAGCTTGCAGCAAAAGCGCTCGCTAACCTGCCAATCGCTAAGCCAATGCGTTGGGGTAACAAGACAACTCAATTTATCCGTCCTGTTAAGACGCTGACTATGCTAATGGGCTCTGACCTTATCGAAGGCGAGATCTTAGGTGTGGCCTCTGACCGCACCATCCGCGGTCACCGCTTTATGGGTGAGCAAGAGTTCACCATCGATTCTGCTGAGCAATACCCTGCGATCCTAGAAGAGCGCGGTAAAGTCATGGCAGATTACGAAGCGCGTAAAGCTATTATTCTAGCTGATGCTGAAAAAGCGGGTGCGGCTGTTGGTGGTATTACTGAGCTAGAAGATGACCTAGTTGAAGAAGTCACTTCTCTAGTTGAATGGCCAGTCGTACTCACAGCGAAGTTTGAAGAAGAGTTCCTAAAGGTTCCTTCTGAAGCGTTGGTTTACACCATGAAAGGTGACCAGAAATACTTCCCGGTGTATGACGAGAACAAGAAACTCCTGCCAAACTTTATCTTCGTTTCTAACATCGAGTCGAAAGAGCCTCGCTACGTAATCGAAGGTAATGAGAAGGTAGTACGTCCACGTCTAGCGGATGCAGAATTCTTCTTCAACACTGACCGTAAGCGTCCTCTTATCGACCGTCTACCTGAACTAGACCAAGCTATCTTCCAGAAGCAGCTTGGTACTATCAAAGACAAGACCGACCGCATCACTGAACTTGCTGGCTACATCGCTGAGCAAATCGATGCTGACGTTGAAAAGTCTAAGCGTGCTGGTCTTCTAGCGAAGTGTGACCTAATGACCTCTATGGTATTCGAGTTTACCGATACCCAGGGTGTGATGGGCATGCACTATGCGACTCACGACGGTGAAGATGAGCAAGTAGCACTGGCGCTATACGAGCAGTACATGCCTCGCTTCGCGGGTGACGAGCTACCAAGCACTGGTATCTCTTCAGCGGTCGCAATGGCAGACAAGCTAGATACGATTGTGGGTATCTTTGGTATTGGCCAAGCACCCAAGGGCTCTGATCCATTCGCACTTCGTCGTGCATCGCTGGGTGTGCTACGTATCATCGTAGAGAACGGCTACAACCTAGACCTAACTGACCTGATCGCAAAAGCACAATCGCTATTTGCCCTAGAAGATGGTACTAGCAAGCTAACAAACGCGAACGTTGCAAACGACGTCATCGACTTCATGCTTGGTCGTTTCAATGCATGGTACAAGGACGAAGGCTTCAGCGTGGATATCATCCAAGCGGTACTGGCTAATCGTCCAACCAAACCAGCAGACTTCGACCAACGCGTTAAAGCGGTATCTCACTTCCGTGAGCTAGAAGCAGCAGAAGCACTAGCGGCAGCGAACAAGCGTGTAGGTAACATCCTAGCGAAATTCGACGGCGAACTTGCAGCAGAGATCGACCTTGCACTTCTACAAGAAGATGCGGAGAAGACGCTTGCAGAGAACGTTGAAGTGATGACTGAAGCCCTCGAGCCAGCATTCGCGACCGGTAACTATCAGGAAGCGCTAAGCAAACTTGCTGATCTACGTGAGCCAGTGGATGCGTTCTTCGATAACGTGATGGTAATGGCCGATGACGAAGCGCTTAAGAAGAACCGTCTAACGCTACTAAACAACCTGCGTAACCTGTTCCTGCAAATCGCCGACATTTCACTTCTTCAGAAATAGTCATCGATTCTGGTAACAAGAGTTAATTAAAAGGGAAGCTAAGGCTTCCCTTTTTTGTACCCTTCAAGCAGCATCAAGTTATTGTTAATTCTGTGAACTAGCAAGAAAATTGTAGGGAGCTTGCCTGCAAACTAGCGGTTATAGCACTCAGAATGTAGAGGTCGATATTTGATATAAACGTGGGATAACTTCAAGGAAGAGAACCCATGAAAAAGACCCTAATCTCTCTATCTGTGGCGATGCTCGGTGCCTGTAGCCAACTGCCCGACAATGCGTTACTACTTAGCCTAGAGGACCAACAAGTCGCTTTTGCTGCCAATGAACAAGGTTTACTGATTGCAGAAAAGAAACTCGACAAAGGCAGCTACACCTTTTCTATTGGTGATAATGCTCAAACCTGTGGCAGCAACTTCTCACTGGCTGAAGATGCGCGCATTAAGTTTAACCGTCCATTAAAGCTCGATGACTGTGCCGGGGAATCGGCGATTCCAATGCGAGTATTCAAGGCAAACACTTACCAGTTCACACTCAATCCGGCCAACAATGAGCTCACCGTGAAGGTGAAACCAAAACAGAGTAACGACTTTACCTCCACCTGCCCTGTCGCCACTGACAGCCCAAAAGTCATCGATGTCAGCGCCACCTTTGCCGATGGCACGGTACTTAGAGACGCGTTGAGCGGGCAACAAGCTACGGTCAGCAGCGGCAAGATTGCACTACAGCCCGGAGCAAACAGCCAAGGCCTATTGCTGCTAGAGCCGGAAGAGCAAGCTCCGAAGGCTGAGTTCGACTGGGACAACGCGACGGTTTACTTCGTAATGACCGACCGCTTCTACAACGGCAACCTAGATAACGATAACAGCTATGGCCGAAGCAAAGACGGCAAACACGAAATCGGCACCTTTCACGGTGGCGATCTTGCTGGTCTGACTAAAAAGCTCGACTACATTGAATCGCTTGGAGTGAATGCCATCTGGATCACCTCGCCACTGGAGCAAATCCACGGCTGGGTTGGTGGTGGTGATAAGGGCGACTTCAAGCACTATGGTTATCACGGTTATTACCACCAGGATTGGACTAAGCTCGATGCCAATATGGGCACCGAGGAAGAATTGCGTCAGTTTGTCGATACAGCCCACGAGAAAGGTATCCGCATCGTATGGGACGTGGTAATGAACCATACCGGTTACGCTACCCTAGCGGACATGCAAGAATTTGGCTTCGGAAAGCTCTACCTCTCCGATGAAGAGGCAAAAAAAGAGCTCGGTGAAAACTGGACCGATTGGCAACCTAAATCAGGTCAAAGCTGGCACAGCTTTAATGATTATATCAAATACAGTGATGATGAAGCGTGGGATAAATGGTGGGGTAAGGATTGGATCCGCACCGATATTGGCGACTACGACGCGCCTGGATACAACGACAGAACCATGTCACTTAACTTCTTACCGGATCTAAAAACTGAATCGACACAGAAAACAGGTCTACCGAACTTCTATCGCAGTAAAGAGACCAATGCCAAAGATGTTCAAGCCACGCCAAGTGACCACCTGATCACCTGGCTCACGGATTGGGTTCGCGAGTATGGCATCGACGGCTTCCGTGTCGATACCGCTAAACACGTGGAAATGGAAAGTTGGGCTAAGCTCAAACAAGCCAGTAACGAGGCGCTGGCAGAGTGGAAGCAAAACAATCCAGACAAAGCACTGGATGATAAACCATTCTGGATGACGGGTGAGGTATGGGCGCACAGCGTGGTGAAGAGCCCATATTTCGATAACGGTTTTGATTCCATTATCAACTTCGAGTTCCAAGGTGACGTCGCCCCTAAGGCACTGAAGTGTTTCGCTAACCTAGACAGTGACTTTCAACGCTATGCTGAGCGCATTAACAGCGATAGCGAGTTTAATGTGCTCAGCTACCTCTCTTCGCATGACACCTCACTGTTCTGGGCTTCTCGAAGCCGAAGCATTGATGATCAGATGCGCGCCGCAAACGCTCTTATGTTGAGCCCTGGTGCGGTGCAGATCTACTATGGTGATGAGATAGCGCGAGACTTAGGTGTCAGCGGCTCAGACTCACACCAAGGTACCCGCTCCGATATGCCGTGGGATAGGATAACAGGTCAGCGCGAAGCGTTGCTCAAGCACTGGCAAGCGTTGGGGGATTTCCGCTTACGTCATCCAGCTGTCGCTAAAGGGCAACACATTACCCACCAGCGTGAAGGCTACTATGCGTTTGAACGCCGTTACCAAGATGACAAGATACTCATCGTCTACACTGGCGAGTAATCAACAAATTAAAACCGAGTAAATCACATCAAAGGGAGCGCTACGGCGCTCCTTTTTTTTTGCTCATTTTCTTTGCACTCAAATAGTGCTTTGCCTGCCGTAATCATTGCTGTATGTTCAAAGGTTCATCTTGCCACCAGCAGGATAAAACCCCTTATAAACACTACAAGTGAACACAATGAACTAGGTACAACAATGCAATTTTCTAAGTTTGGTGAAAAATTTAATCGTTACTCAGGTATTACCCAATTAATGGATGATCTTAATGATGGCCTTCGCACTCCAGGTGCCATCATGCTCGGAGGTGGTAACCCAGCCGCCATTCCTGCCATGCTCGAGTATTTTCACCAAGCCAGCAATGACCTCCTCGCCAGTGGTGAACTGGTGGCCGCCATGGCCAACTACGATGGCCCGCAAGGAAAAGATGCATTTGTTAAATCGCTCGCCAAGCTGCTGCGCGATACCTATGGCTGGAACATTACTGAAAAAAACATCAGCTTAACCAATGGCAGCCAAAGTGGGTTTTTCTATCTGTTTAACCTACTAGCAGGTAAGCAAAGCGATGGCAGCCATAAGAAAATCTTGTTGCCAATTGCGCCAGAGTACATTGGTTATGGCGATGCAGGCATAGACGAAGATATTTTTGTTTCCTATCACCCAGAAATAGAACTGCTTGATAACGGTCTATTCAAATACCATGTGGATTTCGAACACCTAGAAATCGATGATTCGGTTGCGGCAATTTGTGCTTCACGCCCAACTAACCCAACGGGTAACGTACTAACCGATGAAGAAATCCATAAGCTGGATAAACTGGCTCGTGAAAATAATATCCCACTTATCATCGATAACGCCTACGGCTTGCCCTTCCCAAACATCATCTTTGAAGATGTGGAGCCGTTTTGGAATGAAAACACCATTCTCTGCATGAGCTTATCTAAGTTAGGTCTACCAGGATTGCGCTGCGGTATCGTGATTGCCAGTGAAGAAGTCACGCAAGCGATGACCAATATGAATGGCATAATCAGCCTAGCACCAGGCAGCTTTGGTCCTGCGCTTGCTCATCATATGATTGAGAAAGGCGACATTTTGGATCTAAGTTCAAACGTCATTAAGCCGTTCTACCAGCAAAAATCCCAACGCGCGGTTGAGTTATTACAATCGGCGATTACCGAACCACGTTTTCGAATCCATAAGCCAGAAGGCGCTATTTTCTTGTGGCTATGGTTTGATGAGCTACCAATTACCACTATGGAGCTCTACCAACGCTTGAAGGATCGTGGCGTGTTGATTGTGCCTGGGGAATATTTCTTTATCGGTCAGGAAGATGAATGGGATCATGCCCATCAATGTCTGCGCATGAACTATGTACAAGATGACGACAAAATGCAGCAAGGTATTGCGATCATCGCTGAAGAAGTTGAAAAAGCCTATCAGCAGGGCTGATTTTTCATTTCCTTTAGATATAAAAAGAGCACCTCAATGGTGCTCTTTCACTCTTAATTCCCGATAGGTATGGCTAGTTAAAGCCTATGGGCAATTAACCTTCGATTAGGTTATTACCACCAATAGCAATCTTACGTGGTTGCATCGCTTCTGGGATTTCACGCTCTAGGTCAATATGTAGTAAACCATTTTCCATGCTTGCGCCTACCACTTTTACGTAGTCAGCTAGTTGGAATTTACGCTCGAAATCACGCTCTGCAATACCTTGGTACACGTACTTCTTCTCTTCTTCGGCTTTACGCTCACCCTTAACAATCAACATGTTCTCTTTTTGAGTCAGATCGAGTTGGTCTTCAGCAAAGCCAGCCACCGCCATAGTAATACGGAAATGGTTCTCATCTTGTTGCTCGATGTTGTATGGAGGGTAACCGCCAGAAGAGTTTTTCGCTGAGTTCGCTTCCATCATGTTGAATAGACGATCGAAGCCAATTGCGTTGCGGTATAAAGGAGTGAAATCTACAGTTCTCATAATGCTATCCTCATAGTAAGCAATAGTCTTAGCCGTGAGTTTTCAAAAGCACCCAGTCTATAAACCGGTGCCGTGACGACTAAGGGATTTATCCACCACTCCGCTGACAGCCTTGCTGTTCGGGGACGTAGCAATAAATCAGTTTTTTAAGTGTGCCGTTAAAGTGATCCTCCACTGAGCGATACTTTGTCGGCGTTTAAAAGGTCTGTTTCTTCTCTCTTGAGCAAGACAGCTCCCCTTCATAACTAGATATAGGGATGGCGAAAATCGCTTTCAAGGTATTTTCTTAAACTATTTTTTATAACGGTTATTTTTCATAGAGTTAAAAACAAAAAAAGACCGTCATTAGTGACAGTCTTTTTTAAATTGGTTTATCGAAGCTGGGTGAACTGAGTTCAAGGAGAAGGCGCCATTCTTATACCAATAAAGGTTTATAATCATAAATGAGCACCTTCGACGCAGAAATCAGTTCAGCCAGCGAAGAGAAATCAATCTAAACGTCTAGGTTGGCTACTTTAAGTGCGTTTTCTTCAATGAAGTTACGACGAGGCTCTACTTGGTCGCCCATTAGTGTCGTGAACAGCTGATCTGCACCAACCGCATCTTCAATCGTTACTTGCATCATGCGACGTGTTTCAGGATCCATTGTGGTTTCCCAAAGCTGATCTGGGTTCATCTCACCTAGACCTTTGTAGCGCTGTAGGCTCAGACCACGACGCGACTCTTTGATTAGCCAGTTTAGGGCATCTTCAAAGTGGCTCACTGGTTGAGTACGCTCACCACGTTTCACGTAAGCACCTTCTTCAATCAGACCTTCTAGAGCTTCCGATAGAGACGCTAGCTTGCCGTACTCTTTCGAGTTCAGCAGGTCGATACTCAGCACATGCTCATGAGTCACACCGTGGGTACGCACGATAATTTTCGGTAGGTTCAAACCTAGCTCAGCGTGCTGTTCAACCTCGAAGCTGTATTGGCTTGCGCCCACTTCTTTGGCATTTAACTGCTCAACAAGCTGCTTAGACCATGCTTCAACCGCAACAGCATCGTGACACTGTTCAGCCGTTAGGCGTGGCGTGTACATGAACTCACTCACTAGTGCGTGTGGGTAGCGACGAGCCATGCGATCGGCAATCTTCACTGCGCCGTTGAACTGCTGTACCAGTTTCTCTAGTGATTCACCTGCTAGTGCTGGTGCTTCAGGGTTCACGTGCAGAGCAGCGTTATCCAGAGCCAAAGAAACTTGGTACTGGTTCATCGCATCTTCATCTTTGATGTACTGCTCTTGCTTACCTTTCTTCACTTTGTAAAGCGGTGGCTGAGCGATGTACACGTAACCGCGCTCAATAAGCTCTGGCATTTGACGGTAGAAGAAGGTCAAAAGTAGCGTTCGGATGTGAGAACCATCGACGTCCGCATCGGTCATGATGATGATGTTGTGGTAACGCAGTTTATCTGGATTGTACTCGTCACGGCCGATACCACAGCCAAGTGCCGTGATAAGCGTTGCCACTTCTTGTGAAGAAAGCATCTTATCGAAACGCGCTTTTTCAACGTTTAAGATCTTACCTTTCAGTGGAAGAATCGCTTGGTTCTTACGGTTACGACCCTGCTTAGCACTACCGCCCGCAGAGTCACCCTCCACTATGTACAGTTCAGAAAGCGCTGGATCTTTCTCTTGGCAGTCAGCCAGTTTGCCTGGCAGACCCGCTAGGTCTAGAGCGCCTTTACGACGTGTCATTTCACGCGCTTTACGCGCTGCATCACGTGCGCGAGCAGCATCAATGATCTTAGTACAAACAATCTTCGCTTCACCTGGGTTCTCTACTAGGAACTCAGACAGCTTCTCACCCATCGCAGACTCAACGGCAGATTTCACTTCAGAAGAAACCAGCTTGTCTTTGGTTTGGCTTGAGAACTTCGGATCTGGCACTTTCACCGATACGATAGCTGTTAGACCTTCACGAGCATCATCACCTGATGTCGCTGTCTTGGCTTTCTTAGAGAAGCCCTCTTTATCCATGAACGAGTTCAGCGTACGCGTTAATGCGGCACGGAAACCCGCTAAGTGAGTACCACCATCACGTTGAGGGATGTTGTTGGTAAAACAGTAAATGTTTTCTTGGTAGCCATCATTCCACTGCATCGCCACTTCTACGGTGATGCCATCTTCACGCTCAAAATCAAAATGGAAGATTTTTTGGATGATTGGTGTCTTATTGGTATTTAGATGCTCAACAAACGCTTGGATACCACCTTCAAACATGAAGTGATCCATTTTGTCTTCTTCACGCTTATCGACAAGCTTGATTGAGACACCTGAGTTTAGGAACGACAGTTCACGTAGACGCTTAGCAAGAATGTCGTAGTGGAACTCTACGTTTGAAAAAGTTTCTTCACTTGGCCAGAAACGGATTTCTGTACCTGTTTTGTCGGTATCACCAATCACAGCCAGTGGTGCTTGTGGCTCACCGTGGTGATAAGTTTGAGTATGAGTGTGACCGCCACGATGGATAGTCAGTGTGACTTGCTTAGACAGTGCGTTTACTACAGAAACACCTACGCCGTGCAGACCACCCGATACCTTATACGAGTTGTCATCGAACTTACCACCTGCGTGAAGTACCGTCATGATAACTTCTGCCGCAGACACTTGCTCTTCTGGGTGCATTTCCGTTGGAATACCACGGCCATCATCGCTAACAGAAACAGAATTGTCCTCATGGATAGTCACGATAATGTCGCTACAGTGACCTGCCAACGCTTCATCAATTGAGTTATCAACCACCTCAAAAACCATGTGGTGTAGACCGGTTCCATCGTCCGTGTCGCCGATGTACATTCCCGGACGCTTACGTACTGCATCCAGACCCTTTAGTACCTTAATACTCGATGAATCGTAATTTTCTGACATGAGTTTCTCTCACTATTTACCTTGCTCTATTGTGCCATGTTCCACATGAAACATCTTGCCATTTTCGTCAATCATGTCGGCAACTTGGCTTTCGGTAATAGAGCTTACAAAAACTTGAGCCTGAGTCTGTTTTAAGTAATCCGCTAAGCGTTTACGACGCAGGCTATCTAATTCTGAAGCAAAGTCATCTATCAGATAGATACATTGCTTTCCGGTCAACTCTGCGAGGTGCTGCCCTTGCGCAAGACGCAACGCACACATCATCAGTTTAAGTTGACCACGAGACAACACATCCTCTACAGGGGTGTTGTTCACTTTAATTCTTAAATCGGCTTTATTTGGGCCACTAAAGGTGTACCCCAAACTTTGGTCACGCTCAAAGCTACGTTCTAAGAGCTCGCCATACGGCGTGTCTTTTTCCCAGCCACGGTAATAACCGAGTTTAATTTCAAACTCCGGCAGAAAAGACTGACACATTTCTTCAGCCAAGGTTTTCATTTGCTCGACATAGGTGCGGCGCCAACCATCGATTTGCTCAGCCAGCTGGGCTAAATCTCTATCCCAGTAACTTAACTCTCGGTAGCTGGTGGCAGTCTTAAGTAGCGCATTGCGCTGCTTACTGAGACGCTTAAAACGCCCCCAAGCCTCAAAAAAACCTGGCTCAGAGTGAAACACACCCCAGTCGATAAATGCCCGACGAAACTTAGGGCCATCAGTGAGCAATTCAAAGCCCTCTGGATGGATAAGTTGCAGCGGCAGAACCTTGGCAAGCTGAGCTAACTTTTGCCCAGATTGACCGCCTATTTTAACCTCTGTTGAGCCATCACGCTGCTTATTAATGCCAATGGGTATCTCAAATTGATCCGAGTTCAAAAAACGGCCATGTACAAACAGCTCTTGGCAGTCATTTTGTATCACTCGACCGGTGAGAGAACTCTTAAATGAGCGCCCATGACCAAGCAAATAGATCGCCTCCAACAAGCTGGTTTTGCCACTGCCGTTGGGGCCGATAATAAAGTTAAAGCCTGTAGATAGTTCAATATCACAGGCTTTAATATTTCGAAATTGCTGTACGATTAAACGCGTAAGCGGCATAACGTCATGCTCGTCTTAGAGACGAATTGGCATCACCACGTACATGGCACTGTCATCTTCGCTGTTTTCAATCAACGCACTGGCGTTGGCATTGGACATCGATATACGTACTTGGTCGCAGCGAAGCGTGTTAAGTACATCGAGAACATAAGAAACGTTGAAACCAATCTCGAGCGCTTCACCTTGGAAGTTCACATCGAGCATCTCTTCTGCTTCTTCTTGCTCTGGGTTATTAGCCGTAATGCGCATCTCGTTGTCCGCCAGGTTGACACGAACGCCACGGAATTTCTCATTCGATAGAATCGCGGCACGGGAGAACGCTTGGCGTAACTCATCACAGTTTGTCTCGAGAGTCTTATCGGTATTTTGAGGCATTACGCGGCGATAATCTGGGAAACGACCATCAACAAGCTTAGAAGTAAAGACATAGTTGTTCACTTCGGCACGGATGTTAGAACTGCCAATTTGCAGTGTTACTGGCTGCTCTGGTGCATCTAGAAGCTTAGAAAGCTCCTGTACACCTTTTCGCGGCACAATGATCTGTTTGTTGTCAAAGCTGCCTTCTAGCGCCACCGTTGCCACCGCCATACGGTGACCATCGGTCGCCACTGAGCGCAATGTTGTTTGGTCTAACTCAAACAACATACCGTTTAGGTAATAACGCACATCTTGGTTAGCCATTGAGAACTGAGTCTTGTCGATCAGCGACTTAAGCTCGGCTTGAGTGACTGTCACCGCCACTTCTTGCTGCCAATCTTCAATGTTCGGAAAATCGCTGGCTGGCAATGTGGATAGTGAGAATCGGCTACGACCAGAGCGCACTTGTACGCGATCGCCTTCTAATACGATAGTGATCGTAGAATCATCAGGCAGACCACGACAGATATCGAGGAACTTACGTGAAGGTACAGTCACACTGCCCGCTTCAAACTCACTCTCTAACGTCACCTTACTTACCAGCTCTACCTCAAGGTCAGTCGCGGTAAGAGAAAGCACCCCTTCTTCTACTTTAAGAAGCAAGTTGCCCAAAATAGGTAATGTAGGACGGCCGCCTAGTGCACCAGAAACTTGTTGTAACGGCTTTAGTAGGTGATGACGTTCGATAGTAAATTTCATAGATAACTCTTCGTAAAGATGGCAATCCATGCCACTTATTTGCGAAATACAATAACTTGAATGCTAATTATAGTGATTATGCCACTATTATGAAGAAAGCGTGCGAATTAAGTTGGAATAGTCTTCCTTAATGTCATGACTCTCCTCACGCAGCTGAGCGATTTTACGACACGCATGCAACACGGTAGTGTGGTCACGACCACCAAACGCATCACCAATCTCTGGCAGGCTGTGGTTGGTCAACTCTTTGGCTAGCGCCATCGCCAACTGGCGTGGGCGAGCAACAGAGCGAGAACGACGCTTGGAAAGCAGATCCGCGACTTTAATCTTGTAGTATTCGGCAACCGTCTTTTGAATGTTATCAATCGTCACCAACTTCTCTTGCAGTGCTAGCAAGTCACGCAGCGCTTCACGAACAAAATCGATGGTTATTGGACGACCGGTAAAGTTGGCGTTAGCTATCACGCGGTTTAGAGCGCCTTCCAGCTCACGAACGTTTGAACGCAGACGCTTAGCAATGAAGAATGCAACTTCATCGGCTAGGTGAATTTGGTGGTCTTCGGCTTTTTTCATCAAGATCGCCACGCGAGTTTCTAACTCAGGTGGCTCGATAGCCACAGTCAAACCCCAACCGAAGCGAGACTTAAGGCGATCTTCTACGCCGTTGATCTCTTTCGGATAACGATCCGATGTCAGGATGATCTGTTGATTACCTTCAAGCAGTGCATTGAAGGTATGGAAAAACTCTTCTTGTGATCGCTCTTTATTGGCGAAGAATTGAATATCATCGATAAGAAGCGCATCAACACTGCGGTAGTAGCGCTTAAATTCTTCAATCGCGTTGTTTTGTAGCGCCTTAACCATGTCCTGAACGAAACGCTCCGAGTGCATGTACACCACTTTCGCGTTTGGCTTGTTATCAACAATGGCGTTGCCCACAGCGTGCAATAGGTGCGTTTTACCTAAACCGGTACCGCCATACAAGAACAGCGGGTTATAGGCCGCTCCTGGGTTATCCGCCACCTGACGTGCCGCCGCTAGACCAAGCTGGTTCGACTTACCTTCAACGAAGTTATTAAACTTGTGCTTGATGTTAACGTTTGAGCGGTGATTGATATCAGTGACCTCCGCTTCATTGTCCCAGGTTTTATGCACAGGTTGGCGCGCTTGTAGCTGCGCAGGTGCAGAAGACTCAGCCGCAACGTCAGCAGCAGTCTTAACTGGCTTGGGTGCTGGCGGCGCAGAAACCGGCTTACTGCCGACTTCGAAACGAAGATTCGGCACATCATTACCGCAGTACTCTTTTAGTAGACGGTTAATGCTGTTGAGGTATCTATCGCGCACCCAGTCGAGTACAAAGCGGTTAGGCGCAAATAGAGTTAGGGTGTTGTCATTAAGCTCAGCTTGTAGGGGTCTAACCCACATGCTGAATTCGGTAGCGGGTAGCTCTTCTTGTAGACGTTGCGCACATTGCAACCAAAGCGAAGATGACACAGTGCTCTCACTCTATTTATTGGAATTGGAAAAGATTGGTAATTTTACCTGTTGATAACCAAGATCGCCAGCAAATGATCGGCGATCCAGTGAATAAGATCTAAGTTATTCACAATTTTTTCGGTCGATTTGGCTTGATCCCCACAAATTGCCCTAATTTTACTCACAAACGCATGCACAAAACACAGATCTACCCACAAAATTCGAATCATGATCTAACTTGTGTATAGATCCGTGTTCAAGCTGTCATCGAATTTGATCAAACTCTGAACAGAGATGAGCAAAAAGTCAGCGTTCAACCACGGATTTGTTATGGTTAATAACAACTCGTTATTTAACTTATCGACAGCTTTACCAGTAACATCCCTCTCCATAAATAGAAGGAGTAGTAAAATGAAAAACTGGATTAAAGGTCTATTAACCGCCTTGGCGCTTTCTGCAACCGTATCTCAAGCAGCTTATGCTGCGACAGCACAAGAAGTGAAAGTCGGCATGTCTGGTCGCTACTTCCCATTTACCTTTGTTAAGCAAGACAAGTTACAAGGGTTTGAAGTTGACCTTTGGGACGAAATTGGTCGCCGCAACGACTACAAAGTCGAGTACGTGACTGCGAACTTTTCTGGTTTGTTTGGTTTGCTTGAGACCGGTCGTATCGACACTATCTCTAACCAAATCACTATGACCGATGCACGTAAAGCGAAATACCTATTTGCAAACCCATACGTGATTGATGGTGCACAGATTACTGTTCGCAAAGGTAATGACAGCATTCAAGGTATTGAAGACCTCGCAGGCAAAACTGTGGCGGTAAACCTTGGTTCTAACTTTGAGCAGCTACTACGTAGCTACGATAAAGACAACAAAATCAACGTAAAAACCTACGACACAGGTATTGAACACGATGTTGCCCTTGGCCGCGCCGATGCATTCGTAATGGATCGCCTATCTGCACTTGAACTTATCAAGAAGACAGGTCTGCCACTACAGCTAGCAGGCGAACCGTTCGAAACGATTGAGAACGCATGGCCATTCGTGAACAACGAAAAAGGTCAAAAGCTGCAACAAGAAGTGAATGCGGCACTGGCAGACATGCGTGCAGATGGTACGCTAGCGGCTATCTCTGAGAAGTGGTTTGGCGCAGACATCACTAAAAAGTAAGTGATCACTATTATTACGCCCACTACGCTTGTTAGTGGGCGTTTGTTTTTCTAGAAGTTTGGTAACGTTATGGGATTTGATTTTCAATATATGCTGGAGCTGATGCCGATACTGCTCAAGTATCTTGGCACTACGATGGAAATGGCAGTATGGGGACTGTTTTTCTCTCTGATCTTGTCGGTCATCTTAGCGAATATTCGTGTTTTCAAGATCCCTGTCCTTGATCAGCTTAGTCAGCTCTACATCAGTTTTTTCCGCGGCACACCACTTTTGGTGCAGTTGTTCTTGCTTTACTACGGTCTGCCACAAATTTTCCCATGGATGGTCGGACTGAATGCGTTTAGTGCGGCAGTCATCGGTTTAACACTTCACTTCGCCGCATATATGGCAGAGAGTATTCGTGCCGCCATCATCGGCATTGATCGCAGCCAGATGGAAGCGAGCTTGTCAGTGGGTATGACGACCAGCCAAGCCATGCGCCGCATTATTTTGCCTCAGGCAACCCGTGTCGCTTTGCCATCGCTGATGAACTATTTCATCGACATGATCAAATCGACATCGCTGGCCTTTACGCTCGGCGTGGCTGAAATCATGGCCAAGGCGCAAATGGAGGCGTCATCCAGCTTCCGCTTCTTTGAGGCTTTCTTGGCAGTGGCTCTGATCTACTGGGGCGTGGTGTTAGTGCTTACTCGCGTACAGCTGTGGGCTGAACAAAGATTGAACAAGGCATATCAACGATGATTAAACTGGAAAATATCCACAAGCAGTTTGGCGATACAGAAGTCCTAAAAGGTATCGATATTGATATCAAACAAGGTGAAATCATCGTCATTATCGGCTCAAGCGGCACCGGAAAATCGACGCTGCTACGCTGCGTAAACTTTCTTGAGCAAGCAGATAAAGGCACAATCACCATTGATGATGTGACGGTCGATTGCCAGAACCACACCAATGCCGAAGTATTGGCACTGCGCCGTAAAACCGGCTTTGTATTTCAAAATTACGCTCTGTTCGCGCACATGACTGCGCGTCAAAACATTGCCGAAGGTCTTATCACCGTAAAAGGCTGGAAAAAAGACCAAGCGCTTGAAAAAGCACAACAAATTCTCGATGACATCGGTCTAGGTGATAAAGGGAATCAATACCCTGCTTCCCTATCCGGTGGACAACAACAGCGTGTCGGTATTGGCCGCGCTATGGCGCTCCAGCCGGAGCTGTTGCTATTCGATGAACCAACTTCAGCACTCGATCCTGAGTGGGTTGGTGAAGTACTTAACCTTATGAAAAAGCTCGCAACTCAGCATCAAACCATGTTGGTTGTGACCCACGAAATGCAGTTTGCTAAAGAGGTCGCAGATAGAGTGATCTTCATGGCTAATGGCCATATCGTAGAACAAGGAACGCCGGAGCAAATATTCAATGATCCACAGGATATCCAACTTAAGAAATTCATAAATCAAGTTGGGATCTAATAATGATCCTTGCGCTCTAGCTCACAAAAAGTATAATTCGCCGGCTGGAATTGAAGTTGAACTGATTATTGACTCTTGACGAGTCAGTGATTACAATTCCGCCTCTTTGTTGAGAGGCGTCGGATTTCCTCTCTATCTCTATATAGAGAAGAAGACGGGAAATAAGTCCCACGCCGGGTTCAACGAGAACCTAAAACTACTGATCAGTAAAGGTAATAACCATGTCTAAACGCACTTTTCAACCTTCAGTTCTAAAGCGCAAGCGTACTCACGGTTTCCGTGCTCGCATGGCGACTAAGAACGGTCGTAAAGTAATTAACGCACGTCGTGCTAAAGGCCGTGCTCGCCTTTCAAAATAATCTTCTATTTTGAAAAAGCATGCCTTTATTCGGGAGTTACGCTTGTTAACTCCCGAGCATTACCAAAATGTATTTAAGCAAGCTCATCGAGCTGGCTCCCCTCATTTCACCATCATTGCCCGCAAAAACTCGCTATCACACCCTCGTCTTGGTCTAGCGGTTCCTAAAAAACAGATTAAAACAGCTGTCGGCAGAAACCACTTCAAGCGCCTGGTACGTGAAAGTTTTCGTAACAAACAACACGAACTTCCTAGCAAAGATTTTGTTGTAATTGCGAAAAAGAGTGCGCAAACTCTGAGCAATGAAGAAATATTCCAACTTCTAGATAAGTTATGGCATCGCCTGTCTCGCCCCTCGCGTGGTTAGCAATCGGTCTCGTCTATTTTTATAGATGGGTCATCAGTCCTCTTATTGGGCCACGCTGTCGGTTCAACCCAACTTGCTCTCTTTATGCAATAGAAGCCCTTAAAGCTCACGGTTTTGTAAAAGGGTGTTGGTTATCAGGCAAACGTCTATTAAAATGCCATCCTTTGAATGAAGGGGGTTTTGACCCCGTACCACCAGCCCAAAAACAAGACAGAGATAAATAACGATGGATTCTCAACGTAATATTCTGTTAATCGGTTTGGCTTTGGTTTCTTTTTTGCTGTTCCAACAGTGGCAATCTTATAAGAACCCAGCTCCAGTTCCGACTCAGCAGACGCAAAGCAGTACTCTACCTGCGCCATCTTTCGCTGATGAGCATGATCCTGCACCAGGCCACACAACAGCGGCCGCAGATAAAATCATCACAGTGAAAACCGACGTACTGACTCTAGGTGTGACAACTGTGGGCGGTGATGTTGTTACCGCAAACCTAAACGAGTACGCAACCGAGTTGGAATCTAGCGACCCGTTTGAGCTACTCAAAGACTCACAAGGTCACCAGTTTATTGCTCAAAGTGGTCTGGTAGGCCCTCAAGGTATCGACCTTAGCAGCACAAGCCGTCCAGCTTACTCAGTATCAGCAGACAGCTTCACGCTGGCTGAGGGTCAAGATGAGCTACGTGTACCGATGACATTCGAAGCGAATGGCATCAACTACACCAAAACCTTCATTCTAAAGCGTGGCAAATATGACGTTGATGTTGAATACACGGTAAACAACAACTCTGGTCAAAATGCGACGTTCGGCATGTACGCTCACCTTCGTCAAAATCTTCAAGACAAAGGTGGCAGCATCACAATGCCTACCTACAATGGCGGTGCTTATTCAACTCAAGACACTCGCTACAAGAAATACAGCTTCGAAGATATGCAAGATCGCAACCTGTCTCTTAACCTGACTGATGGTCAAGGTTGGGCAGCGATGATCCAGCACTACTTCGCAGCCGCGTGGATCCCACGTGAAGCACCGGGTACTAACCTTTACACTCGCGTGATTGGTAACCTAGGTGATATCGGTGTTCGTATGCCAAACACTACGATTGCCGATGGCCAAGCAGCAACATTGAAAGCAACGCTTTGGGCAGGTCCAAAACTGCAAACCGAAATGGCTGAAGTTGCACCAAACCTAGACCTAGTAGTTGACTACGGCTGGTTATGGTTCATTGCGAAACCACTTCACACACTACTGTCGTTCATTCAAGGTATCGTTGTGAACTGGGGTCTAGCTATCATCTGTTTGACCTTCATCGTACGTGGTGCGATGTATCCACTAACCAAAGCACAGTACACCTCTATGGCGAAAATGCGCATGCTTCAGCCTAAGCTGCAAGCAATGCGTGAGCGTATCGGCGACGACCGTCAGCGCATGAGCCAAGAAATGATGGAACTGTACAAGAAAGAGAAAGTAAACCCACTAGGTGGCTGTCTACCAATCTTGCTACAGATGCCTATCTTCATCGCTCTGTACTGGGCGCTAATGGAATCGGTTGAGCTTCGTCACTCACCATTCTTCGGTTGGATTCATGACCTTTCGGCTCAAGACCCATACTTCATTCTGCCTCTACTGATGGGTGCAAGTATGTTCATGATCCAGAAGATGAGCCCAACAACGGTAACAGATCCAATGCAGCAGAAGATCATGACCTTTATGCCGGTTATGTTTACCTTCTTCTTCCTATGGTTCCCATCAGGTCTGGTTCTTTACTGGTTGGTTTCTAACATCGTAACGCTTATCCAGCAAACGCTGATCTACCGATCGCTCGAGAAGAAAGGTCTGCACTCTAAGTAGTCCAAACCGATTCGATTAGATAAAAGGCGACCTTAGTGGTCGCCTTTTTCATTGACCATGATTACAATTTGGCTAAAGCACGGCGAATAGGCAATTCAATGACAACAGACACCAT
This sequence comes from Vibrio sp. DNB22_10_4, assembly GCF_052879755.1. Taxonomy (NCBI): domain Bacteria; kingdom Pseudomonadati; phylum Pseudomonadota; class Gammaproteobacteria; order Vibrionales; family Vibrionaceae; genus Vibrio; species Vibrio sp. DNB22_10_4. The sequence continues at coordinate 29,857 of NZ_JBNNXW010000015.1, forward strand.
TGTGGCACAAGCCACAGCCCCAGGCCGCGGTGGCGTGGGCATCATTCGCGTTTCTGGCCCTTTGGCTCAAGAAGTCGCACAGCAAGTAACAGGCAAAACTCTCAAGCCTCGCTACGCTGACTATCTGCCTTTCAAAGATGAAAATGGCGGCGAACTCGACCAAGGTATTGCGCTTTACTTCCCTAATCCGCATTCATTTACCGGTGAAGATGTTCTTGAGCTTCAAGGCCACGGTGGCCCTGTGGTGATGGATATGCTAATTAAACGTATTCTGCTCATTCCAGGTGTTCGCCCTGCCAGACCGGGTGAGTTCAGTGAGCGTGCGTTCCTCAACGACAAAATGGACTTAACCCAAGCCGAGGCGATTGCCGACTTGATTGATGCCAGTTCAGAAGAAGCGGCCAAATCAGCCCTGCAATCACTGCAAGGTCAGTTCTCGAAACGCATTCAAGTGCTGGTGGAATCACTCATCCATTTACGCATCTATGTTGAAGCGGCGATTGACTTCCCTGAAGAAGAAATCGACTTCCTCGCCGACGGTAAAGTGGCGGGCGATCTACAGACCATCATCGACAATCTCGATTCTGTTCGCAAAGAAGCCAATCAAGGCGCCATCATGCGTGAAGGCATGAAAGTGGTCATTGCTGGGCGCCCAAATGCGGGTAAATCAAGCCTACTCAACGCCCTCTCTGGTAAAGAGTCGGCGATTGTGACCGATATTGCTGGAACCACACGTGATGTTCTACGTGAGCACATCCATATTGATGGTATGCCACTGCATATCATTGATACCGCAGGTCTACGTGATGCTTCTGACGAGGTGGAACGCATTGGTATTGAGCGTGCTTGGGAAGAGATCGAGCAAGCCGATCGTGTGCTGTTTATGGTTGATGGCACCACAACCGATGCTACGGATCCAAAAGAGATTTGGCCTGACTTTATTGATCGCCTCCCAGAGTCGATCGGTATCACCGTGATCCGCAACAAAGTCGATGAAACCGGTGAAACTCTGGGGATCTGTCACGTTAACGATCCGACGTTGATTCGTCTTTCTGCGCGCACAGGTGAAGGTGTACCAGCCCTTCGCGAGCACCTTAAGTCAATTATGGGTTTCTCTGGTGCCAGTGAAGGTGGCTTTATGGCTCGTCGCCGCCACCTTGATGCCTTGGAGCGCGCCGCCGAACACCTTGATATTGGCCAGCAGCAGCTAGAAGGCTATATGGCGGGCGAAATTTTGGCAGAAGAGCTACGTATTGCTCAGCAACATTTGAATGAGATCACTGGCGAGTTCAGCTCTGATGATCTACTCGGACGTATCTTCTCGTCTTTCTGTATTGGTAAATAAGCGGTATTGAAAAAGGAACATCAATGATTCATATCATCACAGGCAGTACACTTGGCGCTGCAGAGTATGTCGGCGACCATCTTAGTGACTTGCTGGTAGAACAAGGTTTAGAGACCACTATCCATAACCAACCAGAGCTTGCAGACATCCCTGCACAAGGCACTTGGCTGGTTATCACCTCAACGCACGGTGCGGGAGAATATCCAGATAACATTCAGCCGTTTATTGCTGCGCTGCAAGCGACCCCACCTCGCATGTCTGAAGTAAAGTTTGCGGTGGTTGGTATTGGCGACTCTAGCTATGACACCTTCTGCGCAGCAGGCAAACATGCTTACTCGCTACTTGAGGATATTGGTGGCACGCCACTGACGGACTGCTTGGAGATCGACATTCTCAACCATCCCGTACCAGAAGATGCAGCCGAAGAGTGGCTCAATGAGCACCTGAGCAAGTTTCAATAGACACCATGTTTTATCAAACACAATGCGTGTGAAAAAAGCGGCATAAGCCGCTTTTTTTGTGCCTGTGAGTAACTTTTTCTACTAAACCAAATCCAATTGCGCACTATTTGACCTATCCGTCTGTGGATAAAACATGATCTTTCCGGTGAAAAACCTATATTTATCCAAAGAACAAGTTTTGATCCCCCACTCCATTGTGTATAACATGCCGTTTTGATCCCAGCTAATACAGCCCCAGATCAACGCTAGATCACAGCAATCGATCTCAAAAAGATCCATGGTATTGTTGATCATTTTTGAGTTATCCACAGAGATCGTGGATCCTAATAATAGATCTAATAAAAGATCATATATATAGATCTTATCTTTATATTCTTATTTCTTAGATCCAAAATGTTTTAAAAGCGATTTTCTCAATACCAGAAAAGCGGTAGAATACCGCTCCTTTTGGTTTGTCTATTTTATCGATTGAATACTGAGGTCGGTTCATGCTTTATCACGAAACATTTGACGTCATCGTTGTAGGTGGCGGACATGCAGGAACGGAAGCCGCACTCGCATCTGCTCGCACTGGGCAAAAAACACTTCTGTTAACGCACAACATTGATACGTTGGGCCAGATGTCATGCAACCCAGCAATTGGTGGCATTGGTAAAGGCCACTTGGTTAAGGAAGTCGATGCTATGGGTGGTCTAATGGCAGAAGCCATCGATCATGCTGGTATTCAGTTCCGTACGCTCAATGCGTCTAAGGGCCCTGCTGTTCGTGCAACTCGCGCACAAGCAGATCGTGCGCTTTACAAAGCGTATGTTCGTCATGCTCTTGAAAACACGCCAAATCTAACACTATTCCAACAGTCTGTGGATGACTTGATCGTAGAACAAGATCAAGTACGCGGTGTCGTCACCGAGATGGGACTTAAGTTCCACGCGCAGTCTGTCGTTCTCACCGTTGGTACCTTCTTAGGTGGTAAGATCCACATCGGTATGGAAAGCTCATCTGGTGGACGTATGGGCGATCAGCCTTCGATTGCGCTTGCTCGTCGTCTTCGTGAGCTGCCATTTAGAGTGGATCGTTTGAAAACAGGTACGCCTCCACGCATCGATGCTCGCAGTGTGAACTTTTCTGAACTTGAAGTACAACATGGTGATAACCCAACCCCTGTATTTTCATTCATGGGTCAACGCACTCAGCATCCAACGCAGATCCCATGCTTCATTACGCATACCAATGAAAGCACTCATGAAGTGATCCGCAACAACCTCGATCGCAGTCCAATGTATGCGGGAGTGATCGAAGGTATTGGTCCGCGCTATTGCCCATCGATTGAAGACAAAGTGATGCGTTTTGCCGATAAGAACAGCCACCAGATCTTTATCGAGCCTGAAGGTTTGACGACTCATGAGCTGTATCCGAACGGTATTTCAACTAGCTTGCCGTTTGATGTTCAGGTGCAAATTGTTCGTTCGATGAAAGGCTTCGAAAATGCGCATATCGTTCGTCCTGGCTACGCCATTGAGTACGATTTCTTCGATCCGCGCGATTTGAAGCAAACCTACGAAACCAAATTTATCTCCGGTTTGTTCTTTGCTGGACAAATCAACGGCACAACAGGTTATGAGGAAGCTGCGGCGCAAGGTCTAATGGCGGGTCTGAATGCAAGCTTGTACTCACAAGGCAAAGAGGGCTGGAGCCCACGCCGTGACCAAGCTTACATGGGCGTTCTGATTGATGACCTATCAACGATGGGCACCAAAGAGCCGTACCGTATGTTTACCTCTCGCGCGGAATACCGTCTGTTGCTGCGTGAAGACAATGCCGATATTCGTCTGACCGAAAAAGCACATGAGCTTGGTTTGATTAATGAACAACGTTGGAGCCGTTTCAACGAGAAAGTGGATAATATGGCCAAAGAGCGCCAGCGCCTGAAAGAGACATGGATTAATCCAAAATCTGAAGGGGTTGATGCATTGAATACTTTGTTAAAAACGCCGATTTCCCGTGAAGCGAGTGGTGAAGATCTTTTACGTCGCCCAGAGCTAACGTATTCACAACTGACGGCGCTTGATATGTTTGCTCCGGCTCTTGAAGACAGCCAAGCGAGCGAGCAAGTTGAGATCCAAGTGAAATACGAAGGTTACATCCAGAGACAGCAAGACGAGATCGAGAAATCGCTGCGTCACGAAAATACTAAGATCCCCGCGGATCTTGATTACCGTGATGTTAAAGGGCTCTCTAATGAGGTGGTGGCGAAGCTTACTGAAGCTAAACCGGAAACGATCGGTATTGCGTCGCGTATTTCAGGTATTACGCCAGCTGCGATCTCAATCCTGTTGGTTTATTTGAAGAAACAAGGCGTGCTTAAAAAAGGTGAAGCTGCGTGAGCAACTTAAGAGTAAAACTTGATCAACTTATTGCAGAGACCTCATTAGAGGTCTCTGAACTTCAACGTGAACAGCTTGTCGGTTACGTTCAGCTTCTTGACAAGTGGAACAAAGCTTACAACTTGACCTCGGTTCGTCACCCTGAAGAGATGTTAGTGAAACATATTCTTGATAGCATCATCGTTGGTGAGCATCTTGAGGGTGAGCGTTTTATCGATGTCGGCACTGGCCCTGGATTACCAGGTGTTCCGCTGGCTATCATGCATCCAACTAAGTCATTCACTCTGCTTGATAGCCTTGGCAAGCGAATTCGTTTCATTAAGCAGGTTGCGCACGAACTGAAGATTAAAAATGTCAGTCCAGTCCAATCTCGAGTGGAAGAATTTGACGCGGGAGAAGGCTTTGATGGAGTATTGAGTCGTGCATTTGCGTCGATGACAGACATGGTGAACTGGTGTGAACATTTACCAAAACCTGAGTCTGGTCGCTTTTATGCTTTAAAGGGTCAACTCCATGATCAGGAGATCACTGAGCTGCCGTCGTGGTGTTCTGTGATCGAAATCAAACCTTTGCAAGTTCCTGAGTTGGAAGGTGACCGTCATCTTGTAATCTTATCCAAGAAGGGATAACGGAGAGCTTGTCGTGGGAAAAATTGTCGCTATCGCGAATCAGAAAGGTGGGGTTGGAAAGACGACCACTTGTATTAACTTAGCTGCCTCGATGGCGGCGACAAAGCGTAAAGTGTTGGTGATTGACCTCGATCCACAAGGCAATGCGACAATGGCCAGTGGGGTCGATAAGTATCAAGTTGAAACAACTGCTTACGATTTACTGGTTGATGAGCTACCTTTTGAGCAAGTGGTGTGCACTGATACCTCTGGCCAATTTGACCTAATTGCAGCGAACGGGGACGTAACTGCTGCAGAAATCAAGCTTATGGAGGTGTTTGCGCGCGAAGTTCGTTTGAAACATGCGTTAACGCCAATCCGTGATAACTATGATTTCATCTTTATCGATTGTCCTCCCTCTTTGAACCTACTTACAATTAACGCGATGGCTGCAGCAGACTCTGTGCTTGTGCCGATGCAATGTGAGTATTTTGCTCTGGAAGGTCTAACCGCACTGATGGATACCATCAGTAAGCTGGCGGCTGTGGTCAACGAAAACCTTAAAATTGAAGGTTTGCTTCGTACCATGTATGACCCAAGAAACCGTCTAGCCAACGAAGTTTCAGAGCAATTGAAAAAACACTTCGGCGACAAAGTCTACCGAACCGTTATCCCTAGGAACGTACGCCTCGCAGAGGCACCAAGCCATGGCAAACCAGCGATGTACTATGACAAGTACTCCGCCGGGGCAAAAGCGTATTTAGCGTTGGCTGGTGAGATGCTACGACGAGAAGAAGTAACGGCTTAACGCTCTTAAGGAAAAAGATTCGATGTCTAAACGTGGTTTAGGGAAAGGACTAGACGCCCTGTTGTCGACTAGTTCGCTTGCACGAGAAAAGCAGCAGGTGGCAACTCAAAGTCAGACGCTATCCAGTGATGGACAGCTTACTGAACTGTCAATTAACAGCCTTCGTCCAGGCATTTATCAGCCAAGAAAAGATATGGCGCCTGAAGCTCTGGAAGAACTGGCTGCATCCATCCAATCTCAAGGAATTATCCAACCGATTGTTGTACGAAATGTCGGACACGATCAGTTTGAGATCATCGCCGGTGAGCGCCGTTGGCGTGCCGCGCGACAAGCGGGATTAAAAATGGTCCCTTGCTTGATAAAAAATGTCCAAGATCGCGCGGCGGTAGCCATGGCGTTGATCGAGAACATTCAACGTGAAGATCTCAATGCGATCGAGGAAGCTCAAGCGCTTGAACGTTTGCAAGATGAGTTTGAACTTACCCACCAGCAGGTCGCGGATGTGATTGGTAAGTCACGAACCGCAGTCAGTAACCTGTTGAGGCTAAACCAGCTTGAAGCACCAGTGAAAAAACTGGTGGAGAGCAAACAGATCGACATGGGTCATGCGCGTGCGCTACTTGCGCTAGAGGGGGATGTGCAGTGCGAAATCGCACAAGCCGTTGCCAAGAAGCAGCTCACCGTGCGACAGACCGAAGACTTAGTGAAAAAGTGCTTAAAACCGAACTCTTCTGAGAAAAAACAGTCAGAAGACCGTGATGCACAAGAAATTTCGCTACGTTTGAGTGAAAAACTCGGCGCGAAAGTGTCTTTGGTAAGAAACGCGAGTGGAAAAGCCAAGGTAACGATAAGTCTTGATGAACCTCACAAATTGAAGCAACTTATTGCCAAGCTTGAGAGCTAAATGAGATAATTGACCTACATCAATTATTTATAAATGCAATTTATGTGCGAAAGTTATGGTTTTGTGAATGAAAGTGTATCTTTTTGATACGCTTTGATTGCAATAACTTTGGTAGAAAGTATAATTTTCGCCAATCTCCCAGCACAGTAGTTATTAGGTGCAAAGTGGATAGAACTAAAGGTAAGAATACATGGTAGCGGCATTAGCTAAACCAGGGCGGGCGCTTGCAAAGCGTTTGTTACTGATACAGGCCAGTGCGGTTACGTTAGTGGCTGTTGGGATGACAGTGGCTGTAAATGCTGAGTGGGGAATTTCAGCGCTCATTGGTGGTGGCAGTTTTGTTATCGCGAATGCTGTTTTTGCGTTGTGCGCATTTCTGTTTAGTGGGGCTCGGGCAGCGAAAAAAGTTGCCGCGTCTTTCTATGCGGGTGTTGCCCTGAAAATCCTTATTATTGCCTCCCTATTCTCAATAGCTTACATGTATATTCAGGTGGAAGTGATTCCCTTGAATCTCACATTTTTACTGGTTGTCTTAATTAACCTTATGGCTCCAGTAATTTTCGTTAACAACAAAAAATAGGATGAGTTATGGCTGCGCCAGGTGAAGCGCTAACATCGGCCGGATACATTTCTCACCACTTGACTAACCTTTCTTTGGGAAGTTTAGGTTTAGTGGAGGAGACAAGTTTCTGGAACGTACATATCGATAGCCTGTTTTTTTCTGTGTTCACTGGTTTAATATTCCTTGGAGTATTTCGTTCAGTAGCTAAGAAAGCAACAGCTGGTGTGCCAGGCAAGCTGCAGTGTTTTGTTGAAATGATTGTGGAATTCGTTGACGAAAACGTCAAAGAAACCTTTCATGGACGCAATGCGCTAATCGCGCCTTTAGCACTAACTATCTTCTGTTGGGTATTTTTAATGAACGTCATGGACCTTGTGCCAATTGACTTTCTACCTTATCCAGCAGAGCAGATGGGTATCCCTTATTTGAAAGTGGTTCCTTCTGCTGATGTCAATATCACCATGGCTATGGCGCTAGGTGTTTTTGCTCTGATGATCTACTACAGCATCAAAGTAAAAGGTCTAGTGGGCTTTACAAAAGAGTTGACTCTACACCCATTTAATAACCCAATCATGATTCCATTTAACATGCTTATTGAGGTTGTGTCTTTGCTTTCAAAGCCACTATCACTCGGTATGCGTCTATTCGGTAACATGTTTGCGGGTGAGGTGGTCTTCATCCTTTGTGCGGCAATGCTGCCATGGTATTTACAATGGATGGGCTCACTACCATGGGCGATATTCCATATTCTAGTTATTTTGATTCAGGCCTTCGTATTTATGATGCTAACGATTGTTTATCTATCGATGGCTCACGAAGACAATCACTAATATTAACGCGTTTTATTTAGGCAAATTTTAGCCAACAACTATAAATTGGAGATAGTAATGGAAACTTTACTGAGCTTTTCTGCAATCGCCGTAGGTATCATCATTGGTATGGCTGCATTCGGTACTGCGATCGGTTTTGGTCTTTTGGGTGGTAAATTCCTAGAGGGTGCTGCTCGTCAACCTGAAATGGCTCCGATGCTTCAAGTTAAGATGTTCATCATCGCTGGTCTACTTGATGCGGTTCCTATGATTGGTGTTGTTATCGCACTTCTATTCACATTCGCGAACCCATTCGTTGGTCAGCTAGGTTAATCAGTATTTTCTCCGACAAGTTTTGGACTTGTCACCTGATTAAACTTTAGCTCGTCAATGAATCTTTAGAGGGGTAGCTGTTGTGAATATGAACGCAACTCTGCTAGGTCAAGCAATCTCATTCGCAATGTTTGTGTGGTTCTGCATGAAATATGTATGGCCGCCAATCATGAATGCGATTGAAGAGCGTCAGAAAAAAATTGCTGACGGTTTGTCAGCGGCTGAACGCGCTGCAAAAGACTTGGATCTAGCACAAGCCAACGCTTCTGATCAATTGAAAGAAGCGAAGCGCACTGCAACCGAGGTTATTGAGCAAGCAAACAAGCGTAAAGCACAGATTATCGATGAAGCTCGTGAGGAAGCTTTGGCAGAACGTCAAAACATCCTAAAGCAAGCTGAAGCGGAAATCGAAGCGGAACGTAACCGTGCTCGTGATGACCTGCGCAAACAGGTTGCAACTCTGGCTGTAGCTGGTGCTGAGAAGATTCTTGAGCGTAGTATCGATAAAGATGCGCAAAAAGATATTCTCGACAATATTACTGCGAAACTTTAAAGCGAGGGGCGCATATGTCTGAATTGACTACAATCGCACGCCCCTATGCTAAAGCAGCATTTGACTTTGCGGTGGAAAAACAAGCGCTAGACCAGTGGGTCGAAATGCTAACGTTTGCCGCTGCAATCGCTAAGAACGATGAAATTGCAGACCTGATCTCAGGCTCTGTAACAGCGACGCGAGTGGCTGAAATTTTCAACGCAATTGGTGGTGAACAGTTTGATGAATTTGGTCAGAACCTGGTTAAGGTAATGGCTGAAAATGGTCGACTAGTGGCGTTGCCTTATGTGTTAGTTGAGTTTCTAGAACTTAAAAAAGAGCTAGAAAAGCAAGTAGATGTAGATGTTATTTCTGCATCTGAACTAACTGAAGAGCAACGTACTGAGATCAGCAACAAACTTGAAAAGCGTCTTGAACGCAAAGTTAAGCTGAATTGCAGTGTAGATGAGACCCTACTTGGTGGGGTTATTATTCGAGCCGGAGATCTTGTAATTGATAACTCAGCACGTGGTCGTTTGAACCGCCTGAGTGAAGCAATGCAGTCTTGATGGGGATTGGAGCATGCAACTTAATTCCACAGAAATTAGCGACCTAATCAAGCAGCGTATCGAATCTTTCGATGTTGTGAGTGAAGCTCGTAATGAAGGTACTATCGTATCGGTAAGCGATGGTATCATTCGCATTCACGGCCTAGCGGACGTGATGCAAGGTGAAATGATTGAATTACCGGGTGGCCGTTATGCACTAGCACTTAACCTTGAGCGTGACTCGGTTGGTGCGGTAGTAATGGGCCCTTATGCCAACCTTAAGGAAGGCATGAAAGTAACAGGTACTGGTCGTATTCTTGAAGTGCCAGTTGGTCCAGAAATGCTTGGTCGTGTTGTAAACACGCTAGGTGAGCCAATCGATGGCAAAGGTCCAATTGAAGCTAAGCTTACGTCACCAGTCGAAATGATTGCACCTGGTGTAATCGACCGTAAATCGGTTGATCAGCCAGTACAAACTGGTTATAAGTCAGTTGACTCAATGATCCCAATCGGTCGTGGTCAGCGTGAGCTTATCATCGGTGACCGTCAGATCGGTAAAACCGCGATGGCGATCGATGCAATCATCAACCAGAAAGACTCTGGTATCTTCTCAATCTACGTAGCGATTGGCCAAAAGGCTTCTACTATCGCAAACGTAGTACGTAAACTGGAAGAACACGGTGCACTTGCAAACACTATCGTAGTGGTTGCTTCTGCTTCTGAATCTGCTGCACTGCAATATCTTGCGCCATACTCTGGTTGTGCAATGGGTGAATACTTCCGTGACCGTGGTGAAGATGCTCTGATTGTTTATGATGACCTATCTAAGCAAGCGGTAGCTTATCGTCAGATCTCTCTACTACTTAAACGTCCACCAGGCCGTGAGGCATTCCCAGGTGACGTATTCTACCTTCACTCACGTCTACTAGAGCGTGCAGCTCGTGTAAACGAAGAGTACGTAGAGCGTTTCACTAATGGTGAAGTGAAAGGTAAGACGGGTTCTTTGACTGCTCTTCCTATCATCGAAACTCAAGCGGGTGACGTATCTGCATTCGTACCTACGAACGTAATCTCGATTACCGATGGTCAGATCTTCCTACAAACTGAAGCCTTCAACGCGGGTGTACGCCCAGCTGTTGACCCAGGTATCTCAGTATCTCGTGTAGGTGGTTCAGCACAGACTAAGATCATTAAGAAGCTATCTGGCGGTATCCGTACTGCACTAGCGGCTTATCGTGAACTAGCGGCATTCGCACAGTTCTCATCTGACCTAGATGAAGCAACTAAGCGTCAGCTAAGCCACGGTCAAAAAGTTACAGAGCTAATGAAGCAGAAGCAATACGCTCCTATGTCTGTATTTGACCAAGCGCTAGTTATCTTTGCTGTTGAGCGCGGCTACCTAGATGATGTTGAAATCAACAAGATTCTAGACTTCGAAGCAGCGCTTCTATCGTATGCTCACAGTCAATATGCTGATCTTGCTAAAGAGATCAACACTACGGGTGCTTACAACGACGATATCGAAGCTCAGCTTAAGAAACTGACTGACGATTTCAAAGCAACTCAGACTTGGTAATTGGTGGGTGACCTTCTGGTCACCACTTATGGAGAGTAACGATGGCCGGCGCAAAAGAGATACGTAATAAAATCGGTAGTGTGAAAAGCACTCAGAAAATTACGAAAGCGATGGAAATGGTAGCAGCTTCGAAAATGCGTCGTTCGCAAGACGCGCGTGAAGCTTCTCGTCCATACGCTGAAACTATGCGTAAAGTGATCGGTCATTTGGCTAACGCAAACCTAGAGTACCAACATCCGTACCTAGAAGAGCGTGAAGCCAAGCGTGTTGGTTATGTCATTATTTCTACCGACCGTGGTCTTTGTGGCGGCTTGAACATTAACTTGTTCAAAAAAGCTGTCCTAGAGATGCAGGATTGGAAACAAAAAGGTGCTGAAGTTGAGCTGGCTGTGATTGGCTCAAAAGCAACGGCATTCTTTAACAACAGCGGTGCTAAAGTAGCGGCACAGGTGTCTGGTCTGGGTGATGAGCCTAGTCTTGAAGACCTAATCGGTACTGTAGGCGTCATGCTGAAGAAATATGACGAAGGCGAATTGGATCGCCTGTACGTAGTGTATAACCACTTTGTGAACACTATGATTCAGGAACCAACGATCGATCAATTGCTACCTCTGCCTAAATCTGACAGTGACGAGATGCAGCGCGAACATTCATGGGGCTACATTTATGAGCCTGAGCCAAAACCACTACTAGACGCACTATTGCTTCGTTATATCGAATCTCAAGTGTATCAAGGTGTGGTAGAGAACCTTGCTTGTGAGCAAGCGGCTCGAATGATTGCAATGAAAGCTGCAACGGACAATGCGACCAACCTGATTGATGATCTAGAGCTTGTGTACAACAAGGCGCGTCAAGCGGCTATCACACAAGAACTATCAGAAATCGTTGGCGGCGCAGCTGCGGTTTAAGCTTAGGTAAAACGAAATAGATTAGAGGATTAACGATGGCTACAGGTAAGATCGTACAGATCATCGGTGCGGTAGTCGACGTAGAGTTCCCACAGAGCGACGTACCAAGTGTATACGATGCTCTAAACGTAACGGACTCTAAAGAGCGTCTTGTTCTTGAAGTTCAACAACAGCTAGGCGGTGGCGTAGTTCGTTGTATCGTAATGGGTAGCTCTGATGGTTTACGTCGTGGCGTAACAGTAGAGAACACAGGCGCGCCAATCTCAGTACCAGTAGGTACTAAGACTCTTGGTCGTATCATGAATGTACTTGGTGATGCGATTGACGAGTGTGGTGAGATCGGTGCAGAAGAAAGCTATGCGATTCACCGTGAAGCGCCAAGCTACGAAGAGCAATCTAACGAAGTCGCTCTTCTAGAAACGGGTGTTAAAGTAATCGACTTGGTTTGTCCATTCGCTAAGGGTGGTAAAATCGGTCTATTCGGTGGTGCAGGTGTAGGTAAGACCGTTAACATGATGGAGCTTATCAACAACATCGCACTACAACACTCAGGCCTATCCGTATTTGCGGGTGTAGGTGAGCGTACTCGTGAAGGTAACGATTTCTACTTTGAGATGCAGGAAGCAGGCGTTGTAAACGTTGAAAACCCTGAAGAATCAAAAGTAGCAATGGTTTACGGTCAGATGAACGAGCCACCAGGTAACCGTCTACGTGTTGCTCTGACTGGTCTAACAATGGCAGAACGTTTCCGTGACGAAGGTCGTGACGTACTACTGTTCGTTGATAACATCTACCGTTACACACTTGCAGGTACAGAGGTATCGGCACTTCTAGGTCGTATGCCATCTGCGGTAGGTTACCAGCCAACTCTTGCAGAAGAGATGGGTGTACTACAGGAGCGTATCACGTCAACTAAGACTGGTTCTATCACGTCTGTACAGGCGGTATACGTACCAGCGGATGACTTGACTGACCCGTCTCCAGCAACAACGTTCGCGCACTTGGATGCAACGGTTGTACTTAACCGTAACATCGCTGCTATGGGTCTATACCCAGCGATTGACCCACTAGATTCAACATCTCGTATGCTTGATCCTCTAGTTGTTGGTCAAGAGCACTACGAGGTTGCTCGTGGTGTGCAGCAAACACTGCAGCGTTATAAAGAGCTGAAAGACATCATCGCGATCCTAGGTATGGACGAGCTATCTGAAGAAGATAAGCAAGTTGTATCTCGTGCTCGTAAGATTGAGCGTTTCCTAACTCAGCCTTACCACGTAGCGGAAGTATTTACTGGCGACCCTGGCATCTACGTACCTCTTAAAGAGACTCTACGTGGCTTCAAAGGTCTACTAGCTGGTGACTACGATGACATTCCAGAGCAAGCGTTCATGTACTGCGGTACTATCGACGATGCTATCGAGAATGCTAAGAAGCTATAAGGCTAAATAGGAGGCGATATGGCAGCAATAACCTTTCACCTAGACGTAGTAAGCGCGGAGAAAAAGCTTTTCTCTGGTCGCGTAGAAACGTTCCAGGTGTCCGGTAGCGAAGGTGAACTTGGTATTTTCCATGGTCACACACCGCTGCTGACCGCTATTCAGCCTGGTATGGTGCGTATCGTTAAACAGCACGGCCACGAAGAGTTCATTTATGTCTCTGGTGGTATTGTAGAAGTTCAGCCTGGTACAGCGACTGTACTGGCTGATACGGCTATCCGTGGTGAAGAACTAGACGCAGCGAAGGCAGAAGAAGCCAAGCGCAAAGCTGAAGAATCTATTTCTAATCAGCATGGCGACATGGACTTCGCGCAAGCGGCCAGTGAACTGGCTAAAGCCATTGCTCAGCTTCGAGTAATCGAACTGACAAAAAAACGTCGTTAATCTAGCTCGATTAGATTGACCGCGATGAGAAAGGCGACCGTTAGGTCGCCTTTTTGCTTATTTTTTATCGCAAATTTGCTTATCAACATTAACTCTTGTGCTATTCACAGCTAAAATAATGACAGTTTTTTTAACGTCAATGGTTTGATAATAATGAAGTTCAGTGCAGTTGTACTCGCCGCGGGAAAGGGAACCCGCATGTATTCCAATAAACCGAAAGTCTTGCATACCCTAGCGGGTAAGCCGATGGTGAAACATGTCATCGATACTTGTGAAGGTTTGGGATCTCAAAACATCCACCTGGTGTATGGTCATGGTGGCGACTTAATGAAATCGGCTCTCGAGCAAGAAACCGTCAACTGGGTTCTGCAGGCAGACCAACTGGGTACGGGTCACGCAGTTGACCAAGCATCATCTTATCTAGCCGATGACGAGAAAGTACTGGTGCTATACGGTGACGTCCCACTGATTTCAGAACAAACCATTGAAAACCTATTAGATGCGCAGCCAACAGGCGGTATTGCACTGCTTACTGTCGTGCTGGATAACCCAATGGGTTATGGCCGCATTGTGCGTAAGAATGGCCCGGTAGTGGCTATCGTCGAGCAAAAAGACGCCACCGAAGAGCAGAAGCTGATTAAAGAGATCAACACAGGTGTAATGGTTGCAACGGGTGGCGATCTTAAGCGCTGGCTATCAGGCCTTAGCAACGATAATGCACAGGGCGAGTACTACCTAACAGACGTGATTGCAGCAGCACACGATGAAGGTCGTGCAGTTGAAGCGGTGCACCCAGCGAATCCAATTGAGGTTGAAGGCGTCAACGACCGCGCTCAGTTAGCGCGTCTAGAGCGTGCATTCCAATCGATGCAAGCACAGAAGCTGCTAGAGCAGGGCGTTATGCTGCGTGACCCAGCTCGCTTTGACCTGCGTGGTCAGTTGCAGTGTGGTATGGACGTAGAAATTGACACTAACGTCATCATCGAAGGTAGCGTAACGCTAGGTGATAACGTGGTGATTGGCACTGGCTGTGTGCTGAAAGACTGTGAAATCGATGACAACACCATTGTGCGCCCTTACAGTGTGATTGAAGGTGCGACCGTTGGTGAGAAATGTACCGTAGGTCCATTCACTCGCCTGCGCCCTGGTGCAGATATGCGCAATGACTCTCACGTGGGTAACTTCGTTGAGGTGAAAAATGCACGCCTAGGTGAAGGCTCTAAAGCGAACCACCTTACTTATCTTGGCGATGCTGAGATCGGTCAGCGCACTAACGTTGGGGCGGGTGTGATCACCTGTAACTACGATGGCGCGAATAAGTTTAAGACCATTATCGGAAACGATGTGTTTGTTGGCTCAGACAGCCAGTTAGTCGCACCCGTGACGATTGCTGATGGTGCAACGATTGGTGCGGGTACAACCCTAACCAAAGACGTAGCTGAAGGTGAGTTAGTGATCACTCGCGCCAAAGAGCGCAAGATCACAGGCTGGCAGCGTCCAGTAAAGAAAAAGTAATGACGATTACACTCTGATAGTGAAAAAGGGTCTCATTGAGACCCTTTTTGGTTTCTGTGTACTTTATTAAAGCCTTTTGCATGCCGTGCTGGTGGTTAATGACTCGGGATCGCTATCCTTTTTTCTAACCAGCGTACGGCTTGAGAAACCAACAGAATCAGCACTAAGTACTCCAATACCAGGAAGGTATAGATTTCTAATGGTAAGTACTCGTTAACCACTAGCTCATTGGCACGCCTGGTTAAGTCGCTTAAGCCAATCACACTGACCAGCGAAGACATCTTTAAGATGTAGACAAATTGATTCCCCAGCGGCGGCAGTATCTGCCTAAACGCCTGAGGTAAAATCACCAAGCGCATTTTCTGCCAATAGTTGAGCCCTAATGACTCTGCCGCTTCATGTTGACCACGAGTCACGGCTTGAATGCCACCACGAAAGACCTCGGCCATAAAAGCACTTTCAGCGATAGTCAGTGCTATCACGCCAGCCCAGAAATGGTTGAGTGAAACGTCTAGTAGCGTCGGCATACCGTAATAGACCCACAGAAGCAGAACCAGAACCGGAATAGAGCGTATTACCTCAACATAGATGCGGTTGATAGCCCGTAACCAAGGTTTATTGGAAAGAGCAGGGAAGGCAACAAGTAGGCCTATCAGCATGGCAAACACCATACTCAGCAGTGACACATAGATGGTGTCCTTAAAACCTGCTAACAAGAATCCGAGGTTGGTTTTCCCTTGTTCGGTAGAAGGATCGAGTACATACCAGCCCCACTCGTAGTCAGAACAACCACTTAGTAGCGGCAGGCACAACACAACAGCAAGTAATCGATAGCTCACAATCGTCCCTAAAATCTCTGAAATTTCCATCTGTTACTGCTATGTTATCAAGGATGTACCACGAATGTTTAATAATTTAAGGGACTATTCAATGAAGAAGTGGATTCTGGGTTTTATTATTACTTTTCTCTCTATTGGGCAGGTAGCGGCAGAAACCAGTCGCCTACAAAAGATCTTAGACTCAGGTGTACTTAGGGTAGGTACCACAGGGGATTGGAACCCGATGACCATGAAAGATCCGGCGACTAACTCTTATCGTGGATTTGATATTGATGTCACTACTGAGCTTGCCAAAGATCTTGGGGTCAAGGTTGAGTATGTCGCGACCGATTGGAAAACGTTGGTTAATGGTATCACTGCCAATAAGTACGATATCACGGGAAGCGCATCGCTTAATATGTCTCGTGCTAAAGTCGCGGGATACAGCCAGCCGTATTTCTACTTAGCTTTTGTGCCTGTGGTGCAGAAGAAAGATCTTGAAAAGTACGCGGATTGGGCAGATTTCAACAAGCCTGGTGTTAAGGTTGCAGCGACGCTAGGGACGGTGCAAGAGAAGATGGTTAAAGATTTCTTCCCAGAAGCCGAACATATTGTCATTGAAGCGCCTGCGCGTGATTTCCAGGAGCTTTTAGCGCGCCGTGCTGACGTCTCGGTGACCTCAAATGTGGAAGCTGCGACCTTGGTGACCAAGTTCAAGCAATTGGCTATTGTGCCAGTAGAAGAGCCTCGTAAGCCAACGCCAATCTCTATGCTGCTGCCGCAAAAAGACCAAGTATGGATTAACTACGTGAACCACTGGGTAGAGCTTAAGAAGACTCAGGGCTTCTTTGATGCCACTGCAGAGAAATGGGGACTGAAAAGTCTGTAAGCACTGTCGATAATAAGTACGGTCGATAAATAGAAAGGGCGACCTGCATACTATGCGAGGTCGCCCTTTTTTTGTCGCTACTCGTCGCTAACGACGCGAGAGTTATCAGGAATCGTTAACTCCTCGGTGACCGCAGGGTTAGCAACCAAATAGCCAATCCACATGACAGCCAAGCAGCCAAGAATGACGTAGCCAACAGCCGATTGCGCCAAAACCGCAAACGCAGCCACAATGGCACTGGCTAGACTGCTTACCCCTATTTGTAGGCTATTTTGCAGACCAGCGGCTGTTGCTGAGCAGTGCGCTGCACTTGATAGTGCACGGTTCACCACGATTGGGTAGAGGGCACCATTAGCGACTGCCAGCAGACAAAACGGCAATAGGATTGGCCATACGCTGCTAAGCTCCCACTGACAGGCTACAAACACCATCAAAATAGCCACGGTTTCTAAACCAAGAAGCTGCTTGAGTACGGCATCATCACCGAGTTTTGCCACCAGCTTTTTACCCGCATAGCCACCCACCATAAACGCCACGGTTTGTGGGATAAAGCTAAGGCCAATGTCTTTTGCCGAGTAACCAAGTTGGCTCATGATTTCTGGCATACCGGTTAGGTACGCAAAAAATGCCGCTGATGCTACACCGTACATGATCACATTGCCCATGTACTCTCTCGATCCAAACAGACTCTTAAGATCGGCGCTAATTGACGATCGTTTCTCGATAGATTTTGGCTGATCTTTAAGTGATAAAGTGATCATTGCAAGCAGTGCACCTGTGATCGCAAGAACCACAAAAATACTATGCCATCCCCACATTTCAGTTAGCAATACACCAAGTTGTGGTGCAAGCGCTGGAGATAACGCCACTAGCGGCATGATAGTGGCAAAAATCTGTTGACTGGTTTTCTTATCAAATTTATCGATAACCATAGACTGCCAGATTACCGCCGGTGCACAGACACCAATCGCTTGCAGCAGACGCAGTGATAGCAGTTGCCATACTTGCTCACTCCAAGCCAGACCAAATGACGCGATAGTAAAGATGGTCAGTCCAGCAAACAGTGTTTTGCGATGACCAAAGCGATCGCTGGCCAGTCCCCATACAAATTGACCCAGACCCATACCGACGAGAAATACCGTCAGCGATAGCGCGATCTGCTCTGGTCCAGTAGCAAAGTCCTGCTCAATAAGTTTAAACGCAGGCAAGTACATATCCGTGGCAATAAAGCCCAACATCGACAGTGCAGATAAGTAGATAAGTTGAAGTTTAGAGATTTTCATTGTTATTCCTTGAAATATTTTCACAGGAATGGTTTGGCGCCAGCCCATACTGCTGATGACGGGTATTCTATTTTTGGAAAAAAGAAAAATAAAACGCTATATTTTGTGGTTATTAATCAAAATTTTTGAAAGCTAGTTATGTACTCACGTTCTTCACTAGAAATGCTCGATGTGGTTGCGCATCTGGGGAGCTTCAGCGCGGCAGCGCAAGTGCTGCATAAAGTCCCTTCTGCGATTAGCTATAGTGTGCGCCAGATAGAGCAAGAGCTTGGTGTACAACTCTTTACTCGTTTGCCACGCAAAGTCGAACTGACGCCTGCCGGGGAAGTGTTCATATTGGAAGCTCGACAGATGTTGCGTCGCATGGATGAGCTTACTCATCAAACTCGCCGTACAGCACAAGGCTGGCAAAGTAGCTTAAAGCTGACCTTAGATAATATCGTAAAGGTAGATAAACTCTCAGAGCTCATTGAAGACTTCTATCGCGAGTTTGAGTTTGCGGAGCTGCAGATCAATATGGAAGTCTACAATGGCGCTTGGGAGGCCATATCCCAAGAGCGCGCGGATATCGTCATCGGCGCCACATCCGCCGTGCCAGTGAGTGGCGAGTACGGAGTGAAAAAGATAGGTAGCCTAGATTGGGCTCTGGTGATGTCGCCAACTCATCCTTGCGCGCTTGTGGATGTATTGGATGAGTCGATCGCAAGCCAATATCCTGCCATCTGTATTGATGACACCTCACGCGAGCTGCCTAAGCGCCATACCGAACACTATCCGCAGCAGCGCCGATTGTTGCTACCGAATTGGTTTACTGCGATTGAGTGTCTGAAAAGTGATGTAGGAATAGGCTACATGCCAAGTCATATGGCGAGACCTCTCATCGAGCAAGGTTTGTTGGTTGAGCGTGTACTTCCGGATGCCAAACTTTCTAGTGAATGCTGCATGGTTTGGAGAAAGCATGACAACCACAAGTTACTCGAGTGGTTACTCGACTACCTTGGTGAGGAAGGTAAGCTTTATCGAGATTGGTTGGCATAAAAAACGGGAAGCGATGGCTTCCCGTTGATTTTTACTGCCAGACTAAGACAAGAAGAACTTATAAGACGGGTTATCCGTTTCATCTTTGCATTGATAGCCAAGCTCGCGAAGGTGGGTCGAGAACTCGCTAAGATCGCTGTCTTCAAGCTCAAAACCACACAGTACGCGACCGTAATCGGCACCGTGATTGCGGTAGTTGAACAGACTGATGTTCCAATGCGTACCAAGCGTGCTCAAGAATTTAAGCAGGGCGCCAGGGTACTCTGGGAACTCAAAACTGTATAAGCGCTCTTTGAGCTGTTTAGATGGCTTACCGCCAATCATGTAGCGAATATGCAGTTTCGCCATCTCATCATCAGAGAGATCGGCAACTGGATATCCACCAGTGCGTAGATCGTTGATTATGCCATCAAGCTCATCTTGGCCGCCAACCAGTCTTACACCGACAAAGATGTTTGCAAGTTCATCGTCGTTGTAACGGTAGTTAAACTCAGTAACTGCACGCCCGCCAATGATATTGCAGAACTCAAAGAAAGCACCTTGGCGCTCTGGGATAGTTACCGCGAGTAAGCCCTCACGTTTCTCACCCAGTTCACAGCGCTCAGAGACATAGCGTAGACCATGGAAGTTGGTGTTCGCACCAGAGAGTACGGTACCCAGTTGCTTGTCTTTGAGCTGATGCTTTTCGGCAAACTTCTTGAGGCCTGCCAATGCGAGCGCACCAGATGGCTCGGCAATAGCACGAGTATCTTCAAAGATATCTTTTACCGCGGAGCAGATCTCATCGCTAGATACGGTAATGTGACCATCGATGTACTGTTGACACAGCCTAAAGGTCTCTTTGCCGATGATCTTCACCGCAACACCATCAGCAAACATGCTTACTTGGTCGAGAATGACTGGCTCACCAGCATCTAATGCAGCCTTGAGGCAAGCCGAGTCTTCAGGCTCTACCGCAATCACTTTGATTTCAGGCATCAGCTGCTTAACCAGAACGGCAACACCAGCAGCAAGACCACCACCGCCCACTGGGACAAAGATGCAATCTAGATGACCATTTTGCTGCAGCATTTCCATACCGATAGTGCCTTGTCCTGCAATCACCAGAGGGTGATCGAAAGGGGGAACAAAGGTATAGCCATGCTCTTTTGAGAGGCGCTCGGCTTCTGCTTTCGCCTCATCAAAGTTGCTGCCGTGAAGTACCACGTTGCCACCAAAACCGCGAACGGCTTCGACTTTGATATCTGGCGTGGTTTTTGGCATCACGATAGTCGTATTGATGCCGAGCTTAGTGCCTGACAGCGCCATGCCTTGAGCGTGGTTACCCGCTGAAGCGGCAATTACACCCGCACGCTTTTGCTCATCGCTGAGGTTCGCCACCATGTTGTAGGCACCGCGCAGCTTGAATGAGTGTACAGGCTGTCTGTCTTCACGCTTGATTTGGACTTGGTTGCCGATGCGAGCGCCGAGTCTTGGCATATCTTGAAGCGGCGACACAGTCGCCACTTCGTAGACAGGTGCTCTGAGAACCTGACGCAGATAATCTGCGCCAGATACGGGATGATTATCTACGTCATTCATGATTAGCCCTCGAGTTTGGACTTATCACGTACCGCACCTTTATCGGCGCTGGTGGCTAGATTGGCGTAAGCTTTCAATGCTAGAGAAACAGTACGTTCACGATCAGCAGGTTTCCAGCCTAGCTTGTCTTGCTCTGCGCGGCGAGCCGCTAGCTCGTCTTCAGAAACCACAAGCGTGATCTCACGATTTGGAATATCGATGTTGATCATATCGCCATCTTTCACCAAACCAATCGTACCGCCATTGGCCGCTTCTGGAGAGGCGTGACCGATAGACAGACCCGATGTACCGCCAGAGAAGCGACCGTCAGTCAGTAGCGCACACTCTTTACCTAGCCCCATGGATTTTAGGTAAGTGGTTGGGTACAGCATTTCTTGCATGCCCGGACCGCCTTTTGGACCTTCGTAGCGGATAACAACAACATCACCGGCTTTCACTTTGCCGCCTAGGATGCCATCTACCGCATCTTCTTGGCTTTCGAATACAACGGCAGGACCTTGGAACTTAAGGATGCTCTCATCCACGCCAGCTGTCTTAACGATACAGCCATCCAGTGCGATGTTACCTTTTAGCACCGCAAGACCTCCGTCTTGGCTGTAAGCATTTTCTTTAGTACGGATACAACCATTTTCACGGTCGTCATCGAGGGTGTCCCAGCGACAATCTTGTGAGAAGGCTTGTGTAGTACGAATACCTGCAGGACCTGCGCGGTAGAAGGATTTTACTTCTTCCGAATCCGTCAGCATGATGTCGTATTGAGACAGCTGCTCCTCCATTGTCAGACCAAGTACCGTTTTTGTTTGGTTGTTCAATAGACCTGCGCGGTTAAGCTCACCTAGGATGCCGATAACACCACCCGCGCGGTGTACGTCTTCCATGTGATACTTAGGCGTTGATGGTGCTACCTTACAAAGGTTTGGCACGCGGCGAGACATCTGATCGATATCTTCCATATCAAAGTCGACTTCACCTTCTTGCGCCGCGGCAAGTAGGTGTAGAACCGTGTTAGTTGAGCCGCCCATGGCAATATCTAGCGCCATTGCATTCTCGAATGCTTCTTTATTGGCAATGTTGCGAGGGAGTGCTGACGCATCATCTTGCTCGTAGCAACGTTTAGTGAGTTCAACGATACGCTTACCAGCGTTCTTAAATAACACTTCGCGATCTGCGTGCGTCGCAAGTAGAGAACCGTTGCCTGGTTGAGATAGACCTAACGCCTCAGTCAGACAGTTCATCGAATTAGCGGTAAACATACCAGAGCAAGAGCCACAAGTAGGGCATGCAGAGCGTTCGATTTGCTCACTTTGCTCATCGGAAACTGTTGGATCCGCACCTTGGATCATGGCATCAACCAGATCAAGTTTGATGATCTGATCAGAAAGCTTGGTTTTACCGGCTTCCATTGGACCGCCAGACACAAAGATCACTGGGATATTAAGGCGCATTGAAGCCATTAGCATTCCAGGAGTGATCTTGTCGCAGTTTGAGATACATACCATTGCATCGGCGCAGTGTGCATTCACCATGTACTCTACCGAGTCGGCGATGAGTTCACGTGATGGCAGTGAGTACAGCATGCCGCCGTGACCCATTGCGATACCATCATCCACGGCGATGGTGTTGAATTCTTTAGCGATGCCGCCCGCTTCTTCGATCTCACGTGCGACGAGCTGACCAAGATCTTTCAGGTGTACGTGACCTGGAACAAACTGAGTGAACGAGTTCACAACGGCAATGATAGGCTTACCGAAGTCTTCATCTTTAACGCCAGTAGCGCGCCATAGAGCACGCGCACCAGCCATATTGCGACCATGAGTTGTGGTGGCAGAACGATATTTTGGCATTGTAATACTTCCTTAAATTTACCTGGTGCTTACTGGTTATCTTGAGGGTAGACGTAGTCCAACCAGCCCCACTTATCTTCCGTGGTGCCGTTAAATAGGCCGAAGTATGCGTCTTGCATCACTTTGGTGATTGGACCGCGTTTGCCTTCGCCAACCTCAATCTTATCGATAGTGCGTACAGGAACGATTTCTGCTGCGGTACCTGTCATGAACACTTCATCAGCGAGGTAAAGTGCTTCACGAGCAATGTTTGCTTCACGCACTTCATAGCCCATGTCTTTTGCTAGCGTCATGATAGAGTCACGGGTAATACCAGGAAGGATAGCGCTGGTGGCAGGTGGAGTACTGATAACACCGTCTTTAATTACGAAGATGTTCTCGCCCGCGCCTTCTGATAGGTAACCGTCAACGCTTAGCGCGATGCCTTCATCATAACCATGACGACGAGCTTCACCACCAACCAATAGTGACGATAGGTAGTTACCACCGGCTTTGGCAGCCGTTGGTATGGTGTTTGGTGCCGCACGGTTCCAGCTAGAAATCATCGCATCAACGCCGTTTGCGAGCGCTTCTTCACCTAGGTAAGAGCCCCATGGGAAAGCCGCGATGATAAGATCCATGATGGTGCCCTCTGGTGGACAAACACCGAGACCCACATTACCAACAAAACCAAGAGGACGAATATACGCTGACTCTAGTTTGTTTTGACGCAGTGTTTCACGCGTCGCTTCCATGATTTCTTCTTCAGTGAAAGGAATAGGGAAGCGATAAATTTTTGCTGAATCTTTTAGACGCTTAGCATGCTCAGGATGGCGAAATACCACAGGCCCTTTTGGCGTGTTGTAACAGCGAACCCCTTCAAAAACAGATGTGCCATAGTGCATTGCGTGAGTCAGGACGTGAACGTTCGCCTCTGCCCATGGAACCATCTCACCGTTAAACCAAATAAAATCTGCTGTTTTAGTAGCCATTTAGCATTCCTTCCTTATGCGTTCTGTTCTTGTAGGTTGTGATTGGTCAGTTCGTTGTTTTTAAGTTCTGTGACCTCAACGGTTCTGATGTCCCAAAGTTTCTCAATTTGGTTGATCAAAGTAGTGATTGGTCGATCGCTATCTACAATGATCTCAACGCTGGCAACCTTACTCTCATGGTTTTGGGTCGCAGCCACTTGTTTGATAATAAAGCCACGGTGGCGAATCACGCGCAGTACGCGCTCAAGCAAGACAGGTTTGTCATCGGCTTTGATGTCTAGTAGATATCTGTCCATTAGGTATTCTCCAACATGTCACTATTTGAGGCACCTGGTGGAACCAAAGGCCATACGTTTTCTTCTTCATCGATCAGCACGTGCAACATGTAAGACGTTTTAGACTCCAGCATCTCTTTCAGCGCTGGCTCGACTTCTTCTTTGCGAGTGATGGTCTTGCCTGGAATATCAAAAGCTTTAGCAAGCATGACAAAATCTGGGTTGTCATCCAAAATCGTCTCACTATGTCTGCCGTCGAAGAACAGTGACTGCCACTGCCTTACCATACCAAGACGTTGGTTATTTAACAGCACAATTTTCACTGGGATTTGGCGACGTTTTAGGGTGCCGAGTTCTTGAACGTTCATCATGAATGAACCATCACCCGTGATCAGGACGGATTGGTCATCAGGACGTCCTACTGCTGCGCCCATCGCGGCAGGCAGACCAAAGCCCATGGTGCCGAGACCTGCTGAAGTAATAAAGTTCTCAGGCAGTCTTGGCTGAATGTGCTGAGCAGCCCACATTTGGTGTTGGCCAACATCGGTCGAAACGATGGAGTTTTCCGGCATCATGTCTGAAAGCTGTTTTAACAGCAGTGGAGCAAAAATCAGATCGCCCGGGTGGTCGTAGCGCCACTTGAAGCCGCTGCGCAGACTTTCACTGTGATGTGCCCAAGCGTTAATGTCTTTTGATAGTTCAAGCTGAGGCAAGATGACATTGATGTCACCACGCAGCGCTGCATGCGCTTCACGCAGTTTGTTGAATTCTGCTGCATCGATATCGATGTGAATCACCTTTGCGTGTGGCGCGAAGGTATCCAGTTTACCAGTCACACGGTCGTCAAAGCGTGCACCGACCACGATGAGTAGGTCACACTCTTGCACTACCAAGTTCGCTGCTTTGGTGCCGTGCATACCCAGCATGCCGAGATAGTGAGGGTCGTGTCGGTCAATCGTGCCGAGACCTTTTAGTGTGCTGACACTTGGCATAGGGTTGATGCGCAGGAACTCGCGAACGGATTCAGTCGCATCTGCTAGCTGTACACCACCACCGACATACAGTACAGGGCGAGAGCTTTCATCAAGCAACTGCTGCGCGCGTTTAACTTGTTGTTCATCGGCAACAGGAATTGCAGGCGGTGTAAATGGAGGCAGCACATCCACCGGAGCATTAGCAAGTTGGACATCTTTAGCGATATCAACGATGACAGGGCCAGGTCTGCCTGCTTTAGCAACTTCAAATGCTTCGGCTAGAGTGGGAGCGAGTTCGTTGATGTCGGTCACGAGGTAGCTGTGTTTGGTACACGAGAGTGACATACCGATCACATCCATTTCTTGGAAGGCATCAGTACCGATATGTGAACTAGCAACTTGGCCAGTGATAGCAACGAGAGGGATAGAATCGAGGAAAGCGTCAGCAAGACCGGTAACAAGGTTGGTGGCTCCAGGGCCTGAGGTTGCCATACAAACAGCAACATCTTTGGTGGCTCTTGCCATTCCGATGGCTGCCATTGCAGCGCCTTGTTCGTGTCGGCAAAGGATATGTTCCACACCACCGTCATACAAAGCATCGTAGATGGGCATGATGGCTCCACCAGGATAACCAAACACGGTCTCGATACCTTGCTGCTTCAATGCGGCTACAACTAATTCAGCACCTGTCATTATAGCCTCCTTGAGTGCCACGCTTATCGTGACGATTTGTCGTTCGCTTGCACATGTTGTGCTCCATTTCTTCCTGTCATCTCAGCCTGTGGGCTTTCAATGAGTGATCACTATCAAATTACTATTATGAGTTTGTAAAAAAACCCCCGGACTTTTCAGTGCGGGGGTTTTTAAAATCTTGTGGCTATTTAACGCCCACATGCCCCCGTGCGGTACCAATCAGGACCACAATAATCAGGCTAATCAGAGTGTGAGAGTGTGCGTTAAAAGTCATTATCTTGTTTATAAATCGTTGCGTTGTGTCTAACGAAAATGTTTGCGTCCCTAGTGGTATCACAAATTTCTGTTAGCTGACAAGCAAAAAATCATACTTTCGTCACATTTACTCAGCATTAAATGTTGAGGTATAACATAAGGTATATATAAAAATCTGACTTTTAACCATTGAGCAAAGAGAAGTCGGAATAAAAAAGGGATTTTATGGGATTATCTATTATTTACAGCCGTGCCAGTGTTGGTGTGGAGGCACCTCTAGTGACAGTGGAAGTGCACATCAGCAATGGCATGCCAGGCTTTACGCTCGTCGGACTTCCCGAGACGACAGTCAAAGAATCTAAGGATAGAGTTCGTAGTGCGATCATCAATTCTCGGTTCGAATTTCCCGCCAAACGAATTACAGTCAATCTCGCCCCCGCCGATCTCCCCAAAGAAGGCGGCCGCTTTGATTTGCCGATAGCGTTGGGAATACTGGCGGCCTCCGATCAACTGCCTCACGATAAACTTCTGGTGCATGAATTTGTTGGAGAGTTGGCCTTGTCAGGGGAACTTAGATCAGTGAAAGGCGTATTGCCTGCTGCACTTGCAGCCAATAAAGCGCAGCGCTGCTTGTTAGTACCTGAAGATAATGGCGATCAAGCTGCCTTGGTTGGTAAAGATAACCACAAGTCAGCGTCCTCATTGTTGGATGTGTGCAGTTACTTAATGGGGCAGCAGACTCTTTCATTGGTGACCAGCAAGCCCGTTGTTCAAGTCGCGAAAAAGGGCCGAGACCTGCAAGATATTATTGGACAGCAGCAAGGAAAGAGGGCGCTGGAAATCGCGGCGGCCGGTAATCACAATTTACTTTTTCTCGGTCCGCCCGGCACAGGGAAAACTATGTTGGCCTCTCGACTTTGTGATTTGTTACCTGAGATGAGCGAAGATGAAGCCATGGAAACGGCCTCGGTGGCCTCACTCACCCAACAAGAAATTAATGAGAGCAATTGGAAAACCAGACCCTTTCGCGCGCCTCATCATTCAAGCTCAATGGCTGCACTCGTGGGTGGCGGTTCTATTCCTAGACCGGGTGAAATCTCTCTGGCGCACAACGGATTGCTGTTCTTAGATGAGATGCCGGAATTCGAGCGCAAAGTACTAGATTCACTGCGCGAGCCATTGGAGTCTGGTGAGATCATTATTTCTCGCGCGCAAGGAAAAACCCGCTTTCCTGCTCGTTTTCAATTGGTTGGTGCGTTAAATCCAAGCCCAACAGGTTATTACGAGGGCAATCAATCCAGAACCAACCCGCAGCTTATCCTGCGCTATTTGAGTCGTTTATCTGGGCCGCTACTCGACCGATTTGATATGTCTATAGAGATCCCCTCACTGCCCAAAGGCACCTTAGCTGAAGGCGGAGATCGAGGAGAAACGACGCAAACCGTGAAGCAGCGTGTGTTGGTTGCAAGAGAGACGATGTTATTGCGCAGCGGCAAAGTGAATGCCTTGTTGCAAAGCCGCGAAATAGAGCATTACTGCCGCTTAGAAAAAGCCGATGCTGAGTTTTTAGAAAATGCCTTACATCGACTTGGCTTGTCGATTCGTGCTTATCACCGCATCATTAAAGTCGCACGAACGATTGCCGACCTTGCCAATGAGCCCTCTATACAGCGAGCTCATATTGCAGAAGCGCTTGGTTATCGCGCCATGGATCGGCTACTCAAGCAGCTCACCGCGCAAGCGGTGTAGTTAGAAGGCGAAGTTCATGCCGATAGAAGTTATCCAGTCAGCGGAGTCGTAGAATGCGATAGAGGAGTCTGTCGCGTTGTAGCCTGAAAGTGAGACAAGCGACAAAGATTCCAGTGCAAGGTACTCATAGGCGAGGAACGCACTGTACTTGTCATCAATACGACCTGACTGTTCGAAGATGGCGTTTTGGCCACGATACTCATGATTCATGTAGCTCATGGTTGCCGCAATACTATGTTTTTTATGAGCATACAGAGCGGTTAGCTCACCGCCGGCACCTTGGTTATTCATCGCTTCACCTTTGGCGTCATCGAGCAAGTAAATGAGTGAAGGAAACAATGTCCAAGCATCACTCATCGCAAGGGTGTAGGAACCTTTGGCGTAATACATATCGCTGTTTCTGTCGTACTGGTTAGACAGGTTACTGTTGAGGTTGGTCGCAGAGCTTTCACCAGTCACCTCGCGGTTGCCATACGCCATATCGAGCGTGAACAATGAGCCAGCAATATTCTCGATCTGTAGACGGTAAGCTTCGCCTTTGGCCTCAGTCTCTTCAAGCTGGTCAGCACCGACGTAGGGGTTTTTCCAGATAGGCTCTCCAATGACGGTTGGAAGGTAGGAGACACTCCAAATGGAACCATCTTCTAACTGCTGACGATATCCACCTTCGAGTACAAAGGTGCCGACCGCTATGTCATTGCGCGATGTACCGATAAACCATTCTTTCTCTCGCTTCGCACCATAGGTGTATTTGACCATGCCTAGCGGCATCCAGAATTCATCATAGGCCTCTTCGGCACTGCTGATTTTCGGATCAGAGCTGGCGACGAAGTTGGATTTGTCACCGATCTGCGCATTGCTGATAGAGATCTCGCCACTAAAGCCGGATTCTGGCGCCAATGCTGCGATGGCGGATTGGCTAATAACAGTCAACAGGGCTGTGGAAACAAGGGGCTTAAACGTGGTCATACAATATCCGTCAGTAGGCTCATTAGAGTGCTTAATCCAAGCACCTATATTTTATGCGGATACTTTAATGACAAAAAATGGCTTAACAACATGTTTTGTTAAGCCATGTATTGATAGTTTCAATGCTTAGCGTCGGGTTCTATTAGAACTCCCAATTTAGACCTACAGAGGTGATCCAATCCTTCTCATCATAGAAGGCGATGTTAGAGCTGCTGTTGTTCACACCACCAAATGCGACCAAAGAGAGGTTGTCTGCATAGAAGATGCCCGGATACTCATACGCTAAAAACGCTTTCCACTCATCATCTTTACGAGTGATGTTGTCAAACACTGGATTGGCGCCATCGTATTTACGGTTGAGATAAGTCACGGTGAAAGCGAATTGGTGATTGCCAGCGGAGACAAATGACGAAATTTCTGCACCATAGGTGTTGCTCTTCATCGCGCTGCCATTAGCATCTTGTTGGGTGTAAATGAGCGCAGGGAACAGTAAAACCCCTTTGTTGACTGGCAGCATCATTTTGAATTTGCCGTAGAAAACATCGGCGTTTCTGTCGAGTGTCGCCATTTGCGCTGCGGTTAAGTTCGCGCCAGAGCCAGATAGTTCTGCGTCCAACTCACGCTTTCCATAAGCAAGGTCGAGGCTAAACAGTGAGCCAGCGATATTATCGATCTGCATACGATAGGCTGTGCCTTTCTCGTTGGTAGTGCTTCTAGCTTGATTTTCAAGGTAAGGATCACGCCATACCTCACCTTCAAGAATGGTTGGCAAAATCGCTAGGCTCCACTTAGTTCCATTTTGGAACTGATAGCGGTAGCCGGTTTCAAGCGCCAGTGTACCCACAGCAACGTCGGCTCGAGAGGTACCTAAGAAAACTTGGTGGTTGGAACGTGAACCCCAGGTGTATTGAACGTTACCCAGTGGCAGAACTAAGGCACTGCTGTTCTCTTGCGCCTCACCGGTATAGGTTCGAAATTCATCGTCGGTGTTGCTAAGGTTTGACGTTTTGCTCGCGTAAGCGGCGTTTAGTGCGATTTCACCACTAAAGCCATTACTTTCTCCTAATTTAGCTACAGCACTATAAGAGACAACACTCAGTGACACTGCTAAGACACTCCATGCCCTTTTCATAACGATTCCTTATTACATTCTGATTATTGAGGTAACGGTTGTAATTATATGTTTATGTTATGTTATTGGTTCACAATAAGTTTGTTTTTTGCAAGTTACAACACAAATCAGACCAATTAATTAATCGTTGCGCAAGGCGTCTCTCCTTGTACAATTAACCGCCATAAAACTGTTACAAATACTTCATAGAACATTAGATATGCTTGGATACCTAATTTTTGTAATGAGTTCGTCGCTCGTCATCTTCAATACCGCATTTTGTTCGATCCCCATTCTAGGTTTTGGGCTGATCAAACTGGTGCTGCCGTTTAAGCCGATTCAGGCATTATGTACCGCGCTTGCGAATAAATTTATGTGGCTATGGGCAACGATTAATCATGGGATACTTCGATTGATAAACCCTAAGCTTGAATGGGAAATCGAAGGCATTGAAGCGCTGCGAAAAGATGGCTGGTATTTAATGATCAGCAATCACCTGAGTTGGACGGATATCGTCGTGCTGTGTAGCGTCTTTAAAGATCGCATTCCTATGCCTAAGTTCTTTCTTAAACAGCAACTTTTGTATGTTCCTTTTGTCGGTATGGCGTGCTGGGCGCTCAACATGCCATTTATGAAGCGCTACTCCCGTGAATATTTAATAAAGCATCCAGAAAAACGTGGCCAAGACTTAGAAACCACACGTCGCTCTTGTGCCAGATTTAAAGATACGCCAACAACTGTGGTGAACTACGTAGAAGGCACGCGCTTTACCACAGAGAAGCAAAAGCAAAGCAAGGCGGGTTATCAGCACTTGCTACAACCTAAGTCAGGCGGTATCGCGTATACGTTGGCCGCGATGGGTGAGCAGTTTGATAGCATTATCGATGTCACCTTGGCCTACCCAGAAAATAGAGTAGAGCCGTTTAAAGCGGCGTTAATGGGTAACATGACCAAGATAGTGGTAAAAGTGCGTACGTTGCCCATTGATGAGAACGTATCGGGAGATTATTTCAACGACAAGCCTTATAAGCGTTGTTTCCAGCAATGGCTTGGGGATGTCTGGCAGCAAAAAGATGACGTATTGAAACAGATTCATCGCAAATAAAAAAACCGAGCCTCGATGATATCAGGCTCGGTTTTTCTTCTTAGAGTCGGATTACTTTTTCAATAGGAAGTTAACCAGCTCAAAATACTCATCAAGAGAGGTAATGCCACCCGCTTCAACCAGATACTTGTTGTTGACGATAACTGCAGGAACTCCTGTTAGGCCGCTATCTTTAAATTGCTTGTCGAAGCGACGAACCATGGAATCAACGGCAAAACCATTAAAAGCAGAATCGAATTTTTTAGCATCAACGCCTTCATCTAGGAAGATTTGACGCAGTTCTTCATCGTTTTTAGGTGGCTTCTGAAGGTTGTGAATGCGGTTGAATAGTACTGGTGTCATCTTGTCTTCGACTTTGAGTGCGATCATCGTCGCGTAAGCTTTACTCATCGAAAGACCCATTGGACCACCCATGAACGAAACGTGGTTTTTTTGGAATTTAGCGTCTGCAGGGATCTTCTTTTTTAACTGAGCGATGATAGGTTCAAAGCTATTGCAGTGTGGACAGTAGAATGAAAAGTACTCCGTCACGATTGGCTTCGAGGACTTTTCCAACTCCAACACCTTGTAGTGTTTACCTTCTTCAAACTGAGCGGCACTGACGCTGAGGCTGACGAGTAGCGTCGCAAAAAGTGCGATGATTTTTTTCATTATTTTCTCCATGTGTAAAACTCAAAATCCTATTGATGGACTTCGACTAGTTTGTCACCACTGCGGCTGCAATGAAAGTGGCTTTTCGTTGAGAGCGGCAATTTGCTCTTTAAAGCCAAGTACCTGACCTTCCCAGTATTTCGCGTCATTAAACCACGGAAACGCTTGTGGGAAAGCCGGATCGTGCCATCGTTTGGCGAGCCATGCCATGTAGTGCACCATACGTAGACCGCGCAATGGTTCAATAAGTTTCAATTGACTGCTTGGCAGTTCACTGAATTCTTGATAGCCCTCCAATAACACGTCGAGCTGCATCAGTTTGTCTTGACGATCGCCGTTGAGCAGCATCCATAGATCTTGAATTGCTGGGCCGTTGCGCGAATCGTCAAGATCGACAAACAGCGGACCATCGCGCCATAAGATATTACCTGGATGGCAATCGCCATGCAGTCTAATGGTCTCAGCAGGTTGCCAGTGAGTTTCAATTTGACCGATCAGCATATCCAAGTCACTAAAGAAGGCATTTTCTAGATGAGAGGGAATAAAGCTAGAGTTTTGCAGTAACTTACGAGGCTGATACAGGTATTCTTCCAGTCCTATCGTTGGGCGATGCTCAAAAGGCTTGCTGGCGCCGACTTTATGGATGCGACCTAGGAAGCGTCCTACCCACTCAATTTGCTCAAGGTTATCCACCTCAAACTGCCTACCGCCTTCGCTAGCAAACAGGGTAAACAGATAGCCTTGATATTCATGAATGCTCTGGCCGTTGATTATTAATGGCGCAGAGACAGGGACTTCGTGCTCCAGCAGCTCATGAGCATAATCATGTTCTTCTTGGATTTGAGCTTGGCTCCAACGCTGAGGGCGATAGAACTTAACCACGTAGCGTTTACGCTCTTCATCGGTGAACTGATACACACGGTTTTCATAGCTGTTGAGAGGAAGTAAGCCGGATTCGGCTCTGACACCAATGCTTTCAAGGGCGTACCACATGAAATCGGGAGTGAGGGCGTCAAAGTTAAACGCAGTATCTGTCATCGTGATGATAAAAGGGCTCGTTGCCGAGCCCTTTCCTATTATTGGTTGCTGCTAGAGAGCTAGAGCTTTTTGATAAATCGACTTTCCACTTGTACGGAGAAGTCGTTGCTGTCACTCAGTATAAACTGAATTGTCGAGACAGGTGAACTTAGCGCATCCGGATCGGCGCCAAGGCTCATTGGCAGGTTATACACTTCACCCGGTTCAACGGTAATGGTTTGTCTGCCATACCAAGTCGCATCTTTTATGCCAGAAACACTTAACGTGTACTGTTGCTCTTGCTGGGTTTTATTGATGACTTTAAGGGTGTAGGTATTCTCAACTAAGCCATCACTGTTGACTCGGAACAACTGATTGCGATCGCGCAGTACACTGAGACCTGCAGGGTCGACCGCCGATACTTGAACAAAGAACAAGGCAATCATGACCAGCAGTACCGCGCCGTAACCGAGTAGCTTTGGTCGCATTACCTTAGTGTGTTTGCCCGATAAGCGGTGCTCGGTGGTGTAGCTGATCAGTCCCTTGTCGTAACCCATGCGATCCATGGTTTTGTCACAGGCATCGATACAAGCGCCGCAGTTAATACATTCGTATTGCAGACCGTCGCGAATATCGATGCCGGTTGGGCAGACCTGCACGCAGAGATCGCAGTCGATACAGTCACCCAATCCAAGCTGTTTCGGATCCGCCTTGCGAGAGCGAGGCCCCCGCTTTTCACCGCGCTTAGTGTTGTAACCGACGATGAAGGTGTCTTTGTCGAACATTGCCGACTGGAAGCGAGCATACGGGCACATGTGGATACACATGATCGAGCGCATCCAGCCTGCATTGGCGTAAGTACATGCGGCAAAGAATACGACCCAGAACACAGGCCAAAAGCTGGCGTTGAAGGTGAAGAAGTCGCTGACCAGTGGACCAATGGGTACAAAGTAGCCGGTAAAGGTAAAGCCTGTGGCAAGGGCAATCGCTATCCAAGCTGCGTGCTTGAGGCCTTTGCGTGCGATGAGGTTACCCGTGAGCTTGCCGCTATCTTGCTTGCGGCGCTTGTTGGCACTGCCTTCGAGCTTTTCTTCAAACCAGATGTACATAAAGGTCCAAACGGTTTGTGGGCATAAGTAGCCACACCATACGCGACCTAAAAAGGTGGTGATAAAGAATAGACCAAACGCGGCGACCATAAATAGCAGCGCAAGTAGGGTGAGATCTTGCGGATAAAGGGTGGTACCAAAAAAGTTAAACTGCTGATTACCGATATCGAGCAGTACCGCTTGTCTCTCGCCATAAGGTATCCATGGCACTAGGGCAAATAACACCAGTAGGAACCAGCCGCCATAGCGTCTTAATTTCTGAAAGGTACCTTTACTCTCTCGAACATAGATTTGGTTGCTTGGGTTGAATCTGTCGCCGTTGCCTTTGTGGGTTTTGGGGTTGAACGTTTTAGGCGTCACATCCTTTACGTCGATTTTGTCCTGACTCATTGTTGAGTGTCCTTCTTGGGCTGACGGTGTGTTTCGTACACACTCTATCTTTTCCGACATTGCAGTAACTGTGTACTGTGCCATGCCACATTATTTGGCAGTGCTATTCAGTACGCAGTATGAAAACCCAAGGATTATAACCTTGATAACAATTTCATTTCTTTAAGGCTATCAACCTTTAACAACAAAATGAGCGAACGGTCATAGAAAAAACGACCCTATAAAGGGTCGTTTTTATAACTCATGGTTATTTGATGATACCGCGAGCCTTGAGCAACGCAGTCTTGAAATCATCTTCTTGGTCTTTGGCAAGACCCGGGATCATCTCGTCTTTTTTGCTGTTACGCATCTTTAGATGATAGATAAGTACATCATCAGTTAGCTCTTCGAGTTTGCCTTCATAGCCAGCTTCTTTAGCGAGCTTAACTAGGAATTCAAGCAGATTGAGGTCGGAATCTTTTTGCCATTCAGGGTGAATGAGCTCGATCAGTTCGTTGACGCGGTGACACTTCATAACTTTCTCCACAAAATTTATAGGTATTTTTGAGTAAAAGTATCAAAGATCATTGAGAATACCAATATGTGGTGAAATAGAAGACAAAAAAAAGCGCAGACAGACTGCGCTTTTTATTAAGCTGCCTTAACAACGCTTGTTGGCGTTGATGTCATTCGGACACCTTGCTCAACTAGGGTCATTGAAGGAGCGACTTTTTTCGCGACAGGTGCAGCGACAAAACCACTGCGACGACGCATTAACGCACTACGGTTAGCCGAGTACGAAAACCTGACGGGTGTTGGGCGCATATTGTTGTAACCTAACAAGTCAGGCAATTCCGTTGCCAAATACATGGCCTGATCACCTATGAGAAACACTGAATAGACTCCCAATGTCGCTCTTTTTTGACTGATGCCACTCCAAATAAGTAATCAGGAATAACGGTGTGCATGCACACCACGCATAGAATAGCAGTAAGCGTCTGGATATTCGATAGATCTCATAAAAAAAGTGGTTATTTTTTCTTCACTGACTCTGTGCGCGTAACGTTTGTTTTCTCTCGCGATTTACGATACAACACTAGCTGTGTCTTCGGTTATAAAGGGAACTAAGTATGTCTTTTTTCAAAAAAACCTTAGCAAGTTTTGGAATAGGGGCAGCCAAAGTTGACTCTGTTCTGTATCAAGAGTTTCTGCATCCTGGAGAAACCGCAAAAGTAACCATTCATGTTTATGGTGGTAAAACCGCGCAAACAGTAGACAACATCAAGCTCAAGCTCTGCTGCCGTTACATCGACGAGGTAGCGCAAAACCAAAACGACAACAGTAACCATCCCGGGGTGCCAAAAAAGAAAGTTTCCAAAACCTATGAATTGCAATCTTGGACGCTGCCGTATGCCTTTACTATAGAACCTGGTGAAACTCGTGACTTCGATGTTGAACTGGATGTGCCATGGAATACTCCGGTGACAATCGGCGATTCACGTGTGTGGCTAGAGACCGGCCTCGATATTGCCATGGCAGCGGATCCGAAAGACAAAGATATGCTGACCGTTCGCCCCGATCCTCTCATTGATGGCATTTTTGTCGCGCTTGAAGATCAAGGGCTGCGCATACGCCAAGTGGAATGCGAAGCAGCGAAAGGCTTTGCGATGCCTTTTGTTCAAGAGTTTGAGTTTGTGCCGACCACAGGTCCCTATCACGGCCGCTGGCGAGAGTTAGAGATCATTGCGTATCGAAGTGAGGATGAACTTAAGTTATGGTTCGAGATTGACCGTAATAAAGAAGGGGTCAAAGGTATGTTGTCTAGTTTGATTGGCCTTGGCCAGCTTAAACGCGAGCTCACTTTGCCAAGTTCTCTTTCTGGTGAAGAAGCGGGCAAGCAAGTACTGGACTACCTAGAGCAAACAACCTAACTTTGAGCTAACACATGTTCGCTGACTGTGGCATACTCTGATTTTGTCACCAAAATCAGAGTATGCGGGTATGTCGATGATCACTTCCCACTACAGCGCACGTGAAGAGTGGGCTAACAGTGTTACCCATGGCATTGGTATCCTGCTGTCGATCGTAGGTTTGGTATTGCTGCTGCAGCGCTCACTGGCCGCAGATGCCGATGTGATGACCATAATCAGTATGAGTCTGTATGGCGGCAGCATGATCACCTTGTTCTTCGCCTCTACCCTGTATCACTCTATTCCGCACCCCAGCAGTAAACGTTGGCTCAAGACCTTTGATCACTGCGCTATTTTCTTACTGATCGCGGGTAGCTATACCCCATTTATGCTGGTGAGTTTACGCACGCCACTTGCGATTGGATTGATGGTGGTTATTTGGGCGCTTGCTGTAATTGGCATTATCATGAAGCTGTTTTTTGTCTATCGCTTCAAGCGCGCGTCATTGATTACTTATCTGGTGATGGGGTGGCTATCGCTAATCGTGATTTACCAGCTTGCCAAACACCTTGACCCTTCTGGTCTAATTCTACTCGCTGCCGGCGGGGCAATTTACACACTGGGCGTGGTGTTCTACGCCAACAAGCGCATACCTTTCAACCACGCCATCTGGCATCTGTTTGTGTTAGGGGGGGCAGCGTGTCACTTTTTTGCCATATATTGGTACGTGACACCGGTGTCACTGAGATAACGCCGCGAATTAGCGGCGCCAGAATGCAGGGAAGAACAGTACGATCAGCGTGAGGATTTCCAAGCGCCCCATTAACATACCTAAACTCAGTAACCATTTTGCCGCATCGGGCAGCGGAGCGAAGTTCCCTGTAGGGCCAATGATTGAGCCCATTCCCGGCCCCACATTAGCAACAGCGGTAATCGCACCAGAGATACTGGTGGTAGGGTCTAAACCCATCGCGCTCAGTGCCCCTGCAAGGGCGATAATAGTGACAAAGAACATCAAGCCAAATGCCACCACTGAGCGAACAATGTCATCGTTCACTGGTCGCTGGTTGTAACGTTGTACGAATACACCAGAAGGGTGAATAAGCTTCATCATTTGTTTGTGCAGCAGGGTCACCGCAATCTGAAAGCGGAAGATTTTAATGCCACCAGATGTTGAACCGGAACATGCCCCCACCATCATCATAAACGCAAACACCACTGACGGTAGTGGTCCCCAAGCGGTGAAGTCTTCCAAGCCAAATCCGGTCGTCGTGACCACTGAGACGATGTTGAACATAGAGACGCGAAAGGCATCATCTAAGGCATAGCCGTCCTCGAAAAACAACCAAAGAGCCACGACCGTACTGGCTATCAAGAACAAATAACCAAAGCCGCGCACTTGAGCGTCATTGAACAACACTCTAGGGTCGCGCTTCGACAGTGCGGCCACAAATAACAAGAAGGGTAAACCACCTAAGAACATAAATACGGTACCCACCCAATGTGACCCTTCTGAGAAGTGGTTCATTGAGCCATCAGAGGTGGAGTAGCCGCCAGTGGACAACGTGGTAAACGAGTGGTTAATGGCATCGAATAGATTCATGCCTGTAGCAAGATAGCCGAGTAAGCACAGCCCGGTTAGCACTAAATACACCACCACGATATTTTTCGCGACGGTCTTCGCTCGCGGACTGCTTTTATCAGACCAGTCAGAAGACTCGGTCTGGAACAGTCGCATCCCGCCGACGTTGAGCATTGGCAAGACAGCGACCGCCATCACAATAAAGCCGATGCCGCCGAGCCACTGCAGTATTGAGCGCCATAGCAAGATACTTGGTGCCATGTTGTCGAGTCCACTGAGCACGGTCGAGCCAGTGGTGGTGATGCCTGACATGGTTTCAAAGTAGGCGTCGGTAAAACTAATGTGGTTGATGAACACAAAAGGCAGCGCCGCAAACGCACTGGCAATGGTCCACACCAAACTGGTGATCAAGAACATGTCTCGAACACCCAGCTTAAAGTGTTTGGTTCGGCCGATGGATAGGCACAGGAAAGCCGCGATATGAGTAATGATGACAGCAAGACCAAAGTCCAGAAAGCCATCAGTACCAGTAAAGAAGGCGACTAGAGTCGGCACGTACATAAATAGGGCGAGCTTAGAGAGCACCAACCCTATAACGAACGAGACCGGACGGGCGTTAACCATAAAATTGCCTTACAAGAAGAACGCGCTCGGCTGGAATAATGCCTCAACATCAGGCACGTATTTCTTATCAACCAAGAACATCACCACGTGGTCATCTTGCTCGATAATGGTTCGGTCGTGGGCAATCAATACTTCTTCACCACGCACAATCGCGCCAATAGTGGTACCTGGTGGTAGTTTGATTTCGCCAATGGCTTTGCCAACCACTTTGGATGTGGTTTCATCACCATGCGCAACAGCTTCAATGGCCTCAGCAGCGCCGCGACGCAGTGAAGATACGTTAACGATATCTGCACGACGAACATGAGTAAGTAGAGCTGAAATCGTCGCTTGCTGCGGTGAGATTGCTACATCAATGGTGCCGCCTTGTACCAGGTCAACATAAGCGCCGCGCTGGATAAGTACCATCACCTTTTTTGCGCCCATTTTCTTCGCCAGCATCGCCGACATGATGTTGGTTTCATCTTCGTTGGTGAGCGCAATAAATACATCGACTTGATCGATGTTTTCCTCTGCAAGCAACTCTTGGTCAGCGGCATCACCACAGAAGACAATCGTGTTTTCTAGTTCTTCAGAGAGCTTCTCTGCACGCTGATAGCTGCGCTCAATCAGTTTAACGCTGTAGTTTTGCTCTAGGCGTTTGGCAAGACTGGCACCAATGTTACCCCCACCCACAATCATGATGCGGCGATAAGGTTTCTCTAGGCGCTGCAGTTCACTCATTACTGAGCGAATGTGGTTGCTTGCCGCAACGAAGAACACTTCATCATCGGCTTCGATAATGGTGGTGCCTTGTGGACGGATAGGTCGTCCTTGACGGAAAATCGCCGCTACGCGGGTGTCAATGTGCGGCATGTGCTCACGCAGAGTCGATAGGGCATTACCCACTAGCGGGCCGCCGTAGTAAGCTTTTACCGCGACGAGGCTGACTCGCTCATCGGCAAAACTGACAACTTGCAGCGCGCCAGGATATTGGATCAGTCGTTCGATATAGCTTGTGACGAGCTCTTCAGGGGCAATCAGGTGGTCAACTGGAATTGCACCAGAGTTAAACAAGCTCTCTTTTTCAATCAAGTATTCACGTGAGCGAATACGCGCGACACGGTTAGGGGTGTTGAATAGCGAAAATGCTACCTGACAAGCCGCCATGTTGGTTTCGTCCATATTGGTTACGGCGACCAACATATCGGCATCTTGCGCGCCGGCTTCTCGTAGCACATCTGGGTGACAAGCGTAGCCATTGACGACACGCAAATCATACTTATCTTGCAGCTCTCTTAAACGGTCGCTGTCGCGGTCGACGATAGTGATATCGTTGTTTTCCCCCACCAGGTTCTCCGCTAGGGTGCCACCAACTTGACCAGCTCCAAGAATGATGATTTTCATAACATTTCGCTCTTTTGTTTTTTATAAACTCGTTACGTCAATAGCATAGCCATCAATAAGTTAGCATGCTATTGATTTTTAAGTTCCCTACACAATGCTCGATTACTGCGTCTTTTGTAGCACTGCGTAATAGAAGCCATCCATATCATGCTCACCCGGAAGAATCTGACGTCCAGGGTTCTCTTTATCTGAGCCAATCAGTTCAGCGTTTTCTGTGCGAGCCAAGAACGCAATCACTTGGTCTTTATTTTCTTGCGGCGTGATAGAGCATGTCGCATAGACTAGCGTGCCGCCGACTTTCAACTGCTGCCACATTGCATCAAAGATCTCGCGTTGCAGCTCTGCAAGCGCCTCAATGTCATCCGCGCGTCGTAGCCATTTGATATCAGGGTGACGACGAATAACGCCAGTCGCAGAACACGGTGCATCCAACAAAATACGGTCAAACTGCCCGCCTTGCCACCACTCTTGCGGCGTTCTTGCATCACCACACACGACCTTCGCCTGTAGGTTGAGGCGTTTCAGGTTGTCGTGGACACGCTTTAGTCGCGTCTCGTCACAATCAATAGCCACCACTTGGCTGTCTTTGGTGCGTTCAAGAATGTGGGCGGTTTTACCACCAGGCGCTGCACAACAATCTAAGATCAGTTCACCATCTTGTGGTTGCAGATAATTGATCGACAGCTGCGCTGCGGCATCTTGAACCGATACCCAGCCTTTTTCAAAGCCCGGAAGCTTGGTCACGTCACAAGGGGCGGCCAATTTTAGGGCATCTTGTGCTTCTGGGTGAGGGGTGGAATCTATGCCTTCATTTTTGAGAAGCGCTTGATAATCGTCACGAGGTAGGTGCTGGTGGTTCACACGCAGCCACATCGGCGCTTTCATGTTGTTGGCTTCAACAATACTTTGCCACTGTTCTGGGTAGCTTTGCTGAAGTAGTTTCAGTAGCCAGCTTGGGTGACCGTATTTACCCGCATTGTGGCTGACCGACTTTTGATCTAACTCTTCTTGATTGCGTTGGTAGTTTCGCAGTACTGCGTTGATTAAGCCGCGCAGTTTTGGGCCTTTCAGCGTTTTGGTCGCTTCCACCGTCTCGCCAACGGCAGCGTGAGCCGGAATGCGCATATGACCGATTTGGTAAAGACCCACCAAAATCAAATGATGAAATACGCGCTGTTTTCCCTTGAGTGGCTTATCCATTAATTCGGATGCGACAGATTCAAGGCGAGGCAGAATTCGAAGTGCACCAAAACAGATTTCTTGAAGCAGTGCTTGGTCGCGAGGTTTCACCTGCTGCTGACCCAATGGAAGTGCACTCGAGAGCGATTGGCCTTTATCAACCACTTGGAAAAGGATATTAGCCGCGACAGCGCGAACGTTCATGTTAGTTACCTAAATTTGTGTTGCTATGAAAACAAACTAGGGCCTGTACTGGTTAGTACTGGCCCTAAATATCGTATGCGGTGTGTATCACTAACCTAGGATACTGCCGACTTCAAACCAGCTGGCTTTGGAATTGAGTACATCGCTCACTGGCATCGCTTTTTTACCTGGGATCTGGATTTGCTCTAGAACCAAGGTGCCGTTACCCGTTGCAACGTAAATTCCTGTTTTATCAGCCTTAAGGATAGTCCCCGCAGGCGCCTCTGTCGCACTCGCTTCAACGCGAGATTGCCAAACCTTGATGTTGTTCTCTTCAACAGAGAAGAAACTCATCGGCCATGGGTTAAAGGCACGCACACAGCGCTCGATAAACGCGGCGTCTTGTGACCAATCGATCTTAGCTTCGTCTTTGCTCAGCTTGCTGGCGTAATTGGCTTGCTCATCGTCCTGTTTGACAGGCTTTGCCTTGCCTGCGGCGATATCACCAAGACAATCAACCAGAGCTTCTGGGCCTAATTCGGCAAGCTTGTCATACATGGTGGTGCTGGTATCGGTGGCTTCAATTGGCAATGTGGCAATTTTTAGCATGTCACCGGTATCAAGGCCGATATCCATCTGCATGATGGTCACGCCAGTCTCGGCATCACCTGCCCAGATAGAGCGCTGAATGGGTGCAGCACCACGCCAACGAGGCAGGATAGAGCCATGCACGTTGATGCAACCCAGCTTTGGAGTATCCAGCACAGCTTGTGGAAGTAACAGGCCGTATGCTACGACAACCATGATGTCGGCGTTGAGATCTTTTAACTCTTGCTTTGCCTCATCAGACTTGAAATTGACCGGTTGATAAACCGGAATGTCATGCTCAAGCGCGATGTTCTTTACAGGACTTGCTGTGAGTTTTTTACCACGACCTGCAGGGCGATCTGGCTGAGTATAAACCGCGATAACCTCATGCTCCGAAGACAATAACGCCGCCAAGTGACGGGCGGCGAAGTCTGGAGTACCGGCAAACACAATACGTAATGATTGGCTCACACTGACCTCTCTTAACTTAAATTCTTATTCGTTGGCTTATTGCTTGGCGTTAAAGCGCTTAATTTTC
The DNA here is from genome assembly GCF_052879755.1 of Vibrio sp. DNB22_10_4. Taxonomy (NCBI): domain Bacteria; kingdom Pseudomonadati; phylum Pseudomonadota; class Gammaproteobacteria; order Vibrionales; family Vibrionaceae; genus Vibrio; species Vibrio sp. DNB22_10_4. The sequence continues at coordinate 71,721 of NZ_JBNNXW010000015.1, forward strand.
TCAAGCTTGTCTTTAATACGCTTACGCTTTAGAGGGGATAGGTAATCAACAAACAGTTTACCCTCTAGGTGGTCAAGCTCATGTTGAACACAGATAGCCAACAGGTCATCCGCATCGAAAGTGAACTCTTCACCATCGCGGTTTAGTGCTTTTACTGTTACTTCTGCTGCTCGAGAGACTAATGCGCGAGCGCCAGGAACAGAAAGGCAACCTTCTTCGATACCGTCTTCACCACGTTTTTCCGTGATTTCAGGGTTGATCAGTACCATAGGCTCGTCGCGAGTATCTGAAATATCAATCACAACAATTCGCTGATGAACGTCAACTTGGGTTGCTGCCAGACCGATACCTTCTTCGTCATACATGGTTTCAATCATGTCATCGACGATTTTTTGGATTTCCGGCGTTACCGCTTCAACGGGCTTTGCTACCGTTCTTAGGCGATCATCCGGGAAAGTTAATACTTGTAATACAGACATATACACTCAAAATGTTGAACTGTGCCGAATAGGCTTGGACTTCGTTGGTTCAATTCTAGACATTTTCCAACCTAAATGACAGCATCCCTTGAAACAAAGCGAAGGATTGCGGTGTATGAAGCGGGGAAATGTGCTGGTATTGAAGGTTTACATTGTTGTTGCCACACTCGCTCTGAGCTTTGCCTCTTTCGCTGATAATCCGCTCACTATTAAAGAGACTGTCCCTGCTGTTTATCAGGTAAAACAGGGTGATACCTTATGGGGCATTTCTAGTCTGTATTTGCACTCTCCATGGCGTTGGCCTGAGCTTTGGAACCAAAACAAACACATTGGTGATCCTAACCTTATTTATCCTGGTGACAAACTGATGCTGACGTGGGTCGATGGTCAACCGCGCTTGGTGCGTAAAGCGACGAAAAAACTGTCGCCGACGATTCAAGTGACCACCAAAGCCCCCATCGCTGCCATCAATGCCCTAACCCAAGCTCGCTATACCCAAAGAGAGGGCTTGGTACTAGAGAGTGAGCTGGCAAACTTCCCGAAAGTGATTGGCTCAAGTGATGGGCTCAACTACGTGACCGCTGAAGATGATGTCTATATTGATTATCGAGGTGAGGAGACTGAGTGGGCTATCTACCGCGCTAGTCAGCGCTTTGCTGCGCCGCAGCCAGAATACAGCATGCAGCAAGTCAGAATGGTGGCGAAAGCGCGCAGTCAGTCGCAAGCCGATGGCGTGACGACCCTTGTGATTGAAAGGTTTATCCATGAAATCAAGCAGGGTGATGTCGCCATTCCTCTCTCGGCAATACAAACACCCGAGCAAATCAATCACTTTCAGCCTCACGCTGGTCCTGTTGTTGACGATCTCAGCATAGTGGGAATGATGGATGCGGTGAACTATGTCGTCCGAGGGCAGGCGGTGGTGCTTAATCACGGCTATGTGTCTCGGGTAGAGCAGGGCGGCAGTTATGCGTTGGTGAAACCAGCTCATGGCTTTCAATTTTCAGAGGGAGAATTTGGGCTAGTGGAAGGGGATAAAGAAGAGACCTCGCTGGCGATGCCGACGATTGAGGTGGGGCAGCTTGTGGTGATACGCAGTTATCCATTTTTTAGCATTGCGGTAATCATCGAGGCAAGTGAGCCAATTACCCAGCAGATGTTGGTAGCTTCCCCTTCTAAACGTGCAAAAAGCTAATGGGCGCCTTCATGGATGACAGTAATGCCATAGCGTGGCTGCGACTTTCGTTATGTCCAGGTATTGGTCCTGTGACCTTCTATAAGCTGCTCGCAGTGGATGATCCGCGGAATATCGTTGAATCAGATGAGCAGACATTATCAGCAATTGGACTTAAGCCCAATCAGGTCAGTTTTATTCGTAAGCAGTCTGTTGAGCTCGCAGAGCGAGCCTTCGCTTGGCGAGAAAATGCGAATAATCACATCCTTCTTCAACAAGGTGACGACTATCCGCCGCTGTTACGAGAATCTAAAGGCTGCCCGCCAATACTTTTTGTACAAGGTGACGTGGCGTTGTTATCAGAGCCGCAAATCGCCATGGTTGGCAGCCGAAACGCCAGTTCTGGCGGTTTGGAAACCGCGCGCAGCTTTGCTGCGGAATTCGTTAACTTTGGCTACTGCGTAACAAGTGGATTGGCACTGGGTATCGACGGTCATGCCCATCAAGGAGCGCTTGAGGCAAATGGCAAGACCATCGCTGTGTTGGGGGCTGGGCTGGATTCAATTTATCCCGCTAGGCACAAGTCACTCGCGCAGCGCATCGCTCAGCAAGGTGCGCTCGTCAGTGAGCATTTACCTTGGATCAAACCGAGAGCTGAACACTTTCCAAGACGAAACCGAATTGTCAGTGGCTTGTCGTTGGGCGTTGTTGTGGTGGAAGCTGCGGAGAAAAGTGGTTCGTTAATTACAGCAAGGTATGCGGCAGAGCAGGGGCGTGAGGTGTTTGCTGTGCCAGGTTCGATTCGTCATGCTTATCATCAGGGGTGTCATTCATTAATACGAACCGGTGCCTGTCTCGTACAAAAGGTGGAAGATGTACTATGTGAAATAGAATCTCTATCGAACTGGTCTAAAAAAGTACAACCAACACTTTTCGACCAAGTTATTGATAAAGAAGAATTGCCATATGCAGATCTGTTGGCTAACGTAGGAATAGAGGCAACGCCGGTTGATATTTTGGCTCAAAAGACCCATATTCCTGTTCAAGAGGTCATGCAACAGCTTTTAGAGCTCGAGTTACTGGGCCATGTTGTTGCGGTTAACGGTGGTTATATTCTTAAGGGGAGAGGCTAGCTATGATGATGGACATACTGATGTACCTGTTCGAAACCTACGTGCATAGCGATGCAGATCTGCAGGTAGACCAAGACGAACTTGAGGATGAACTACTTAGAGCAGGCTTCAAGCAAAAAGATATCTACAAGGCACTAGAGTGGCTTGAAGATCTTGCTGAGCTGCAAAACACCGATGAGCATTCTGCGATTGCGATGAGTGCCGCGACCTCTACGCGAATCTATACTCAGCAAGAAATGACGCGTATGGATGTTAAAAGCCGAGGCTTGCTGATGTTCTTAGAGCAGATCGGCGTCTTGACTACCGAAACTCGTGAGATGGTCATTGACCGTGTTATGGGGCTCGAAACCAACGATTTTGAACTCGATGACCTCAAATGGATCATTTTAATGGTCTTGTTCAATGTTCCTGGCAACGAAAACGCGTACACTCTCATGGAAGAGCTTATCTACACCGCTGAAAGAGGTGTGGTGCATTAATCCTCCCAGCCCAACCCAGTGGGCTGCTTGCGTTAAGAGAACACCATGAGTGGTAAAATCGACAATCAACTTTTCTCGGCTCATGAACACGCCTTAGATCATGAGTCTTGCCCCCAATGCCAATCTGGTAAGCTGCTTCTCAAAAATGGCAAACATGGCCCTTTTCTAGGGTGTGACCAATATCCGAGCTGCGACTATATTAAACCATTGCATCAAAATGATGGTCATGTCGTCAAAGAGCTAGGGGTACCCTGTCCGGATTGTGGCTCTGAGTTGCTGCTGCGCCAAGGACGCTTTGGTATGTTCATTGGGTGCAGCAACTACCCGGAATGCCACTTCATTCAATCACCGAACAAGCAAGAAGAGCCAGAGCAAACCGATCAAACCTTGGTCTCTTGTCCTGAGTGTGCCAAAGGGGCACTCAAAGAGAGAAAATCTCGATTCGGCAAAACCTTCTACGCTTGCGATCAGTATCCAAAGTGCAAGTTTGCGGTCAATCACCCTCCTGTCGCGGGTCACTGTCAATTCTGTGGATTTGAGCTGCTGGTGGAAAAGAAGCGAGCATCTGGAACCGTACTCGAGTGCGCCTCAAGGCGATGCCACAAAATACAAGATACCGAATAAACAAAAATGGCTCCCAAGGGAGCCATTTTTCAAAGGGTTAAGCTAAGCTTAAAGAGCTTCTGCTGCTGGTTTCAGCGCTGGAAAAGCCGCTTTATCGAGTAGCTCAGACAAGGCAACTAGCTGCGCCTTAAGCGCCGCTTTGTCATTGGCAGTGACATTGATGTGACCCATCTTACGACCAGCACGCTTGTCTTTGCCATACCAGTGAACGTGGCAGCCAGACAGGCTATGCACCGCTTCTGGCAACGTATCTTCGCCTAAAATGTTCACCATAGACGTGGCACGAATGGCTTGTGTTGAGCCAAGAGGCATATCACATACCGCGCGCAGGTGGTTTTCAAACTGACAAGTATCCGCACCTTGTTGCGTCCAGTGCCCAGAGTTGTGCACGCGAGGTGCAATCTCATTCACTAACAGCTGACCATTCACATCGAAGAACTCAAGTGCAAGCACGCCAACATAGTCCAAAGACTCGGCTACAGCAGTAAACATTTGTGCCGCTTGAGCTTGTAATTCTGGTTCATCAATCGCTGTTGATAGTGTTAGTACGCCATCGGTATGCACATTCTCAGCCAGCGGGTAGATAGCAATCTCACCTTGTTTGTTGCGTGCGCCAACCAGTGATACTTCGCGCTGGAAAGGGACAAACTCTTCAGCAACGATCGCTTGGCTTTCTGATTCTGCAATACATTCAGCCATTTCTGCCCAAATTGTGTCGACATCATCAAGTGTTTTTAAACGCCACTGACCTTTTCCATCGTAGCCACCCAATGCGCTCTTAAGCACCATAGGCAGACCGACGTGGGCAATAGCCGCATCAAAATCTTCGCGTGTATTGATAATGGCATATTTGGCGTTTTTCACACCTGCACTGTCGAGAAGGCCTTTTTCAATGCGGCGATCACCACCGGCTTTGATAGCTTCTGTCGACGGGAGGAACTTACCACTCTTCTCACAGATCTCGAGTACATCGAGTGGAATGTGTTCGAACTCAGCCGTGATAACGTCAGCTTCGGCAATCGCATGCTCTAAACCGTTACCTAGCACTTCAAGTGTCAGTGGGTGAACGATATTCTCACTGCGCACATCAAATGCTGAGATTTTGATATTCAGAGGGGCACCGGCTAGCGACATCATGCGCGCCAGTTGGCCTGCTCCGAGAACCAGTACGTGTTTCATGATTAGTCCTCAGAAGGATCTGGGTTAGCAAGTACGGTTTCTGTTTGTTGGCTGCGGAACGCTTCAACTTTTTCCATTACGGCGTTATCGTGAACACCAATGATCTGCGCCGCTAGGATACCCGCGTTCGCTGCACCTGCTTCACCGATAGCCAGTGTGCCAACTGCGATGCCCTTTGGCATTTGAACGATAGACAGTAGAGAGTCCATGCCTTTCAGTGCTCGGCTTTGAACAGGAACACCCAATACAGGAACGCTTGTGAACGCGGCTGCCATACCTGGAAGGTGCGCTGCGCCGCCAGCACCGGCGATGATGACTGAGATACCGCGCTCTTTCGCAGAAGTCGCGTAGTCAGCGAGTAGTTGCGGTGTGCGGTGAGCAGAAACGACCTTGGTTTCATAATCCACACCAAACTGATCCAGCATTTCTGCTGCTAGTTTCATGGTTGGCCAATCTGATTTTGAACCCATAATAATGCCGACTTTCATCCGAAGCTCCTTCAAGGCGTGTGGAAATGGACTAATTTGCGCGCATTATACGAGGATTTTTTTCTTAGGAAAACGTTTGCGTGAGTGATTTTTGTGTTTTTTTCTGGATTCTCATTCGGGTTTTGAGCATAGTGCCGTAGAAATGTAAAATATTTGTTTAGCTTTTAATAAAAGGAAGTCTCGGTGGATAATTTTCAAACCACAGTTGCGGCGCTTCAATCCGGTGAAGTAATTGCTTATCCAACGGAAGGAGTATTTGGCGTGGGTTGTGATCCAGACGATGCGCAAGCCATTGAAAAGCTTCTTGCTGTCAAAGAACGTCCGGTTGAAAAAGGACTCATTTTGATCGCTGCGAATTTTGAGCAGCTTCGCCCTTATATTGATGAGGCTCAACTGACAGAGCAGCAGCTAGAAAGTGTTCAGCAAACTTGGCCTGGCCCATATACCTGGATCATGCCAGCAAGCTCACGTGTTTCCCCTTGGCTAAGTGGCGCGTTTGATACCATCGCTGTGCGGGTCACGGATCATGAGTTGGTGCAAAAATTGTGTTTGGCCTATGGCAAGCCAATTACGTCCACTAGTGCTAATTTATCAGGTATGCCATCTTGCATGACAACCGAAGAAGTTAAGCAGCAACTGGGTACTCGTTTGTCTTCAGTCCTTGAAGGCGAGACGGGTGGCCGCAATAAGCCGAGCGAAATCCGCGACGCTCGCACCCTTAAAGTACTACGACAAGGCTAAGGAGTTCCCGTGCAGCAAGTCGATAAACATCAAGTAAAAGCGTTCCTTCTTCAGCTTCAAGACGATATCTGCCAAAAACTCGAACAACAAGATGGCGCCGCGACCTTTCAACAGGATGAGTGGCAGCGTGAGCAAGGTGGTGGTGGCCGCAGCCGCGTTATGAAAGATGGTCAGGTATTTGAGCAAGGCGGGGTGAACTTTTCCCATGTGTTTGGCGACAAGATGCCGGCATCAGCTACCGCGCACAGACCAGAACTCGCTGGGCGCAAGTTCGAAGCTATGGGGGTATCGCTAGTGATTCATCCCAAGAACCCGTACATCCCAACGTCACACGCCAATGTACGCTTCTTTATCGCTGAGAAAGAGGGTGAGGATCCGATTTGGTGGTTTGGTGGTGGGTTTGACCTAACACCATTCTATCCATATGAAGAGGATTGCCAGCATTGGCATGATACGGCGAAGCAGATTTGTCAGCCTTTCGGTGATGAGGTGTACGCAGAGCATAAAAAATGGTGTGATGACTATTTCTTCTTACCACACCGTAATGAGACGCGCGGTGTTGGTGGCTTGTTCTTTGATGATTTAAATCAGTGGGGCTTTGAACGCTCGTTCGCTTACATGCAAGCGGTGGGTAACGGCTACACCGATGCATATCTGCCAATCGTCGAAAAGCGCAAAGCTGAGCAATATGGTGAGCGTGAGCGCAACTTCCAGCTTTATCGTCGTGGTCGCTATGTTGAGTTCAATCTCGTTTACGACCGAGGCACGCTATTTGGCTTGCAAAGTGGTGGTCGTACGGAGTCCATTCTTATGTCTATGCCGCCATTGGCTCGCTGGGAATACAGCTATGAGCCACAAGAGGGAAGCGAAGAAGCGCGCCTCTATAGCGACTATTTAAAACCGAGAGAGTGGTAACCTAGCCAACAGCCTTTGTTCAACTTGGCGAATGTGTGCCGAAGTGATAGTGTCGAACTATACATTTCGGTACCCATTAGCAAGGACAGTAGGCATAAACATGAGCAAGCCCGATCAGTACGTGGTGTTTGGCAACCCCATCTCGCAAAGCAAATCACCGTATATCCATACTCTCTTCGCAAGACAAACTTCGCAAAATCTTGAATATGCTAGTCAGCAGCCAGAGCCAGATGCGTTTAAGCAGGCTGCCACCGAGTTTTTCCAATCGGGTGGTAAAGGTTGCAACATTACCGCACCCTTTAAAGAAGATGCTTTTCAGTTTGCGGGTCGCCTGACCGAGCGTGCTCAGCTTGCAGGCGCAGTTAATACCCTTAAGAAGCTGGATGATGGCGAGATCATTGGTGATAACACCGATGGTGAGGGTTTGGTTCAGGACTTACTGCAACATCAAGTTCAACTAGAAGGCGCTTCTATATTAGTGATTGGCTCGGGTGGTGCGGCGCGTGGTGTACTGAAGCCGTTGCTCGACCAAAAACCTGCCTCTATTACCATTACCAATCGCACGTTTGAGAAAGCGCAGCAGCTTGCTGAGCTATTTAAGCCTTACGGGCAGATTAATGCGGTACCTATGAGTGACGTTTCTCGTGCCTATGATGTGGTGATTAACTCCGCTTCAACCAGTCTGTATAAACAATTGCCTGACATCAGTGATGCAATCTTTGCTGACCATACTGTGAGTTATGATATGACTTATGGACAGGGTTTGACGACCTTCAATCAATGGGCGAAAGAGTCAGGTGCTAGGTTGGCCTATGATGGTTTAGGTATGCTGGTGGGTCAGGCGGCAGAAAGCTTTATGTTATGGCGCGGCCTTAGACCGGGCACGAAGCAGATATTACGTGAGTTAAGAAAGAATCTAGAAGGCCTATAACATGAACCAGTCAATTTTGTTTTCAGATCAGCTTGAATGGAACCAAGAGCTAGGCGTGGTAGAGTTTCACGCGCAGCAAGCAGGGATGTTGATTGTGTGTCTCGTTGGGTTGGAGAAACTTGCTAGGCTAAATGATTTAAATGTCGTGACTAAGGAGCTGGCATTCGAGTGCTTTGAGGCTGTTCGTTTTGATCTGGAAGAAATAGCAGAAAGCCTCATAGAGGATGAGGCTTTCGATGAACAGGGTCGCGTTATTGTTAACTAATCGATGATTAACTAGCGAATGACGTGCACATACTGCATGTAGTCATTTTTATTCTGCACATAGTTATTGGCGGAGCGAAGTAAAAAGGCTCTTTCTTTTTCGGTAAGAGGACGAGCCTGTTTTACCGGACTGCCCACATACAGATAACCACTTTCCAGTACCTTGTTTGGTGGCACCAAGGAACCCGCGCCAATCATCACATCAGATTCAATAGTGGCGCCATCAAGCACAATACTACCCATGCCGACAAGAACGCGATCTTTTATGATGCACCCGTGAAGCATCACCTTATGGCCAATGGTGACATCATTACCTATTAATAGAGGATAACCTTCGGGGTTGTCAGCGTTTTTATGGGTAACGTGTAACACGCTGTTGTCTTGGATATTGGTGCGCTCGCCAATCTCTATATGGTTAACATCACCGCGCGCGGACACGAGTGGCCATACACTGGCATCTTTGCCAAATCGAACATCGCCAACAATCACACTGGTTTTATCTATATAGACAGAGTCATCCAGCTGTGGGGTAATGCCCTTGTAACTACGAATTGAAGTCATATCAGTCTCTAAATCTATGGAACAAAGCTATTTTGGCGAGTTATTGCGGTAATTTACAGCGCCAAAGCACAAAAACTAACCACACAAACAAAAAAAGCGAAAAAACTGGTTTTTGGGTATTGCCAATGTGATTT
>NZ_JBNNXW010000016.1:0-71325 GCF_052879755.1 Vibrio sp. DNB22_10_4
CCTGCGCGGGGATGGCGATAATTTTGAGTGTAAGGAACTAACAACTCGCGTCATTCCTGTGTAGACAGGAATCTTCTTAAGGCTTGGCGATCGCTTTGAGTAGATCCCCGCCTGCGCGGGGATGACGATAGCCTTGGGGATAACGTTCTTTTTACGCTTCAGGTATACTCATTCCATTATTTAGTATGAGTCGACAGCCAATATGTTTGATATCGCCCTCTACGAGCCAGAAATTGCTCCAAACACCGGAAACATCATCCGTCTTTGTGCCAACTGCGGTGCAAACCTACACCTTATTGAACCGCTGGGTTTTGATTTAGAAGAGAAGAAAGTACGCCGTGCGGGTCTCGACTATCACGATCTTGCGCGCGTAAAACGTCATAAAGACTACGCGGCGTTTCTTGCTTACTTAGAAGAACACAACCCGAACTACCGCTTGTTTGCTTGTACCACAAAAACCACCGGCCATCATACCGATGCGAAATACCAACAAGGTGATGTGCTGTTATTTGGTCCAGAAACTCGCGGCTTACCTGCAGAAGTGATTGAAAGCCTACCAATGGAGCAACGTATTCGCATTCCTATGATGCCAGATGCGCGCAGTCTAAACCTATCCAATGCGGTAGCGATTATTGCCTATGAAGCGTGGCGACAGTTAGGTTTTGAAGGGGCGGTTTAAGCCCTTTTTTAGCGAGAACGTTAGCCAAGCCTGAATTTCAGGCAATAAAAAACCCAGCCGAAGCTGGGTTTTCAATACTTACAAGTAGAAACTTATCAATTACTTGATTTTAGCTTCTTTGTACATAACGTGTTGGCGAACAACTGGATCAAACTTTTTGATCTCAAATTTGCCTGGCATGTTACGCTTGTTCTTGTCAGTTGTGTAGAAGTGACCAGTACCTGCAGAAGATACTAGACGAATTTTCTCACGAATGCCTTTAGCCATTGCTTAATTCCTCTTATACGTTCTCGCCACGAGCGCGAATATCAACAAGAACAGCATCGATGCCTTTCTTATCAATAATACGCATACCCTTAGCGGTTAGACGTAGTTTAACAAAGCGTTTTTCGCTTTCTACCCAGAAACGATGAGTTTGTAGGTTCGGCAGAAAACGACGCTTGGTAGCATTTCGTGCGTGTGAACGGTTGTTACCCGTTACAGGACGCTTACCAGTTACTTGGCATACTCGGGACATGAATGTCTTCTCCAAATCGTTTCAGCTCGATATCAACCTTGGTGGCCGAACCTCAATTATAAGAGGCCATAACCATTATGGAATACCCATACAAGGCTATCAAAGGTCGCGCATTATACTAACTTGACATGCATTGCTCAAGACCCGAACAGATCCTTTTTTAAGGATTTGCTGATCTTTTTCACTTTGAGCTGATGTTGGTTGATAATTTAGTGCGCGAATCATAGCAGAAAATCACCAAAACAAAAGCTCTGTATCACAGTTATTACAATAAAAAACGCTTTCTACTGTTTAAGAGGCTAAATCCAGCCTCTTTCGGCAAACGAGACCACTTCCCCATCACCAACCACAAAATGGTCGAGCACACGAATATCCACTAGTCCAAGTGCATCGCTCAATCTTCTCGTGATCCTTCTGTCGGCCTGACTCGGCTCAGCAATCCCCGATGGATGGTTATGCGCCAGTATTAACGCCGCCGCGTTATGCTCTAACGCACGCTTAACGACTTCTCTTGGGTATACAGAGGCTGCATCTATGGTGCCTTCAAACATCACCTCATCGGCAATCACTCGATTTTGGTTATCCAAAAACAGTATATAGAAGGCTTCTCGCTGGCGATCGCGAAGTATCGACATCAAATAGTGCTTGGTGTGTTCCGAACTATTTAAGCTGTCTCCACGCTGCAAAGTTTCCGATAGATAGCGCTGACTCATTTCCAGTACCGCTTGAAGCTGCACATACTTGGCGACACCAAGCCCTTTGTGCCGACAGAACTCGTCATTGGTGGCAGAAAACAGAGCTCGCAGGGAACCAAACTCAGTAAGCAGGTCATCAGCAAGCTGAATCACATTCTTGCCTTTTATCCCGGTTCGTAAAAATATCGCCAATAACTCAGCATCGGAAAGCGCATGGCTACCGCAGCTAAGTAACTTTTCTCGCGGCATCGAGTCTTTGGGGAGCTGATGTAATGTCATAAGCCTATGTATATTCGTGTGGATAGTGTCATAACTATATAGAGGGAAAATTAAACCTTAGGGAAGTTATGACGCATAACATCAAAAGCTGCAGTGAACAGGTGACACACTGCGAGCCTAGAGGTGGCTTTGTGTAACTGTTCAGTTTATTAGTGAGGGCTCATTGCAAAGGTGGAAAAAGCTTGTGCCAGTGGTACGACAGTAGCGGCGGAGCAAGGCTTTTGCTATCTTAGCCGCAGAAAATTGTAAGGAGCAAGCTATGCAAACTTTAGCGGGTAAGAAAATACTGCTTGGTATTAGCGGTGGCATCGCCGCCTATAAATGTGCCGAACTAACCAGACGCCTAATTGAACGTGGTGCCGAAGTTCAAGTCGTGATGACCAAAGCGGCAAAAGAGTTTATCACACCACTAACGATGCAAGCTGTTTCGGGAAGACCGGTATCTGATAGCTTGCTCGACCCTGCCGCTGAAGCCTCGATGGGACATATAGAACTAGCAAAATGGGCAGACTTAGTCCTGCTTGCTCCTGCTACTGCCGATCTCATCGGTCGCATGGCTGCCGGAATGGGCAACGACTTACTGACTACGCTAGTGCTCGCCACAGACGCCCCAATTGCGGTGTCACCGGCGATGAATCAGCAGATGTATCGCAATGTCGCTACCCAAGAGAACATCTCAACGCTTTCCCGTCGTGGCATGATGATTTGGGGGCCAGCCGCCGGTGAACAGGCTTGTGGTGATGTCGGCCCTGGCCGTATGCTAGAGCCGATGCAACTGGTTGAGCGCTGTGAGCAGTTCTTTGGTCCAAAACCCTTAGTGGGAAAATCGGTAGTGATTACCGCAGGTCCAACGCGTGAAGCGATTGACCCTGTGCGCTATATCTCCAACCACAGCTCTGGAAAAATGGGCTTCGCACTTGCCGAAGCGGCCAGTCAAATGGGGGCTGATGTCACACTGATTGCCGGCCCTGTTGCTCTTACTACGCCAGTTGGCGTTAAACGTGTCGATGTCACCAGTGCACAAGAGATGCATCAGGCAGCATTAGACGCGGCAATCTCACACGATATCTTTATTGGCTGTGCGGCGGTCGCCGACTATCGTCCAACCGATGTCGCGACGCAAAAAATCAAAAAGACCGCGGACAACGATGATATGCAGATAGTGATGGTTAAAAACCCAGACATTATCGCTGATGTCGCTTCGCTAAGCACATCTCGTCCATTTACTGTTGGCTTTGCTGCAGAAACGCAAGATGTGGAAACTTACGCACTGGATAAGCTATCTCGTAAGAATCTGGACATGATTTGTGCAAATGATGTCTCTGTTGCAGGTCAAGGCTTTAACAGCGATTCAAATGCGATTACCGTGTACTGGCAAGACGGACAGCAAGCACTTGGTAGTGCAAAGAAAACCGAGTTAGGCCGCGCCATTCTCGAGTGCATCAGCGCCAAGCTCAATAACGTATAGTTCACTACCGCATAACCAGCTAACGCTAAGCAAGTAAAGGCCGCGTGGTGCGAACGCTGCGCCGCCTCACTCCCTCTGCTCGCCCACCTTGCGAGATAGATTGTTACACACTTCAACCATTTAGCACGTTGAACTGTGTGGATAAAACGCGCTTAGGTACACTAACAGATTCACCTATGGGCGTTATCGTGCTGATTTCGGCATGCAGTAATCAAAAGGAATAGGATTTATGTCCGCTACGAGAAAGTCGAACCGAAAAGAGGAGATCCTTCAGGCTCTTGCTCAGATGCTAGAGTCCAATGAAGGAACCTCTCGCATCACGACCGCAAAACTTGCCAAGCAAGTGGGTGTGTCTGAAGCGGCACTCTATCGTCATTTTCCAAGCAAAGCGCGTATGTTTGAAGGACTGATTGAGTTCATAGAAGAGTCGCTCATGTCTCGCATCAACCGCATCTTAGATGAAGAAAAAGACACCCTGACTCGCATTCGTCTAGTGTTGCAATTGATTTTGGCGTTTTCTGAGCGCAATCCAGGTTTGAGTCGCATTCTCTCTGGTCATGCTCTAATGTTTGAGAATGAACGATTACGTGACCGAATTAATCAGCTGTATGAAAGAATAGAGACATCTCTGCGTCAAATTTTGCGCGAGCGCAAAATTCGTGAAGGCAAAAGCTTTCCTGTCGATGAGAAGATCCTCGCCGCACAACTACTCGGTCAAGTAGAAGGCAGTTTGAACCGCTTTGTTCGTTCTGATTTTAAATACACCCCTACGTCCACCTTTGACGAGTACTGGGCGCTGCTAAAACTACAACTGCAATAACGCTAATGAAAACTGACAAAAAACCGGACTTCAGCTTATCACTGCTGCATCCCAAACACTGGGGCGTGTGGGTAGGCTTCGGCCTGTTGGCGTTGATCGTCAACTTATTGCCATACGCACTGCTGTATAAACTCGGTCGTGGCCTTGGCAAATTCGCCATGCGCTTTGGCGGCAAACGCGCTCAAATCGCGCGTCGTAACCTAGAGTTGGCCTTTCCAGAAAAAAGCCAACAAGAGATCGACGCCTTTGTGGAAGAGAACTTTAAGAACTCTGGCATGGCGCTGATCGAAACAGGTATTACTTGGTTTTGGCCAACCTGGCGCTTTAAGCGCATTCTAGTAGAAAAAGACATCAGCGCGCTTAAGCAGCACGAAGTCAATAACAAAGGCGTACTACTGTGCTGCGTGCATGCACTTAACCTTGAGATTACCGCACGCGCTTTTGCTGTGCTGGGGCTCCCAGGATACGGCGCCTATCGTCCACACAGCAATCCTGCTTACGAGTTCATCCAGTACCGTGGTCGTACTCGCAACGGCAACAAACTGATTTATCGTACCGATTTAAAATCGATGATCCGCGTCATGCGCCAAGGTCACCGTTTGTTCTATCTTCCGGATCAAGATTATGGCCACAATAAGTCTGTGTTCGTGCCTTTCTTTGCCGTAGAAGAAGCCTGCACCACTACGGGCACCAGTATTCTGGCTTACACCAGCAAGTGCGCGATCGTTCCGGGCTCTGGTTTTAGAAATGCCGATGGTAAATATGAGATCATGGCTGACATCTCCATTGAAGATGAATATCCAAAGAAAGACGAAGTCGCCGCAGCCGCACTAATGAATCACTACGTAGAAAAAACCATTTTGCGCGCGCCAGAACAGTGGCTTTGGATGCACAAGCGATTCAAGTCGGTTCCTGACGAAACCAAAACTAACTCTCGCTATCTGTAACGAGTAGGCATTATGAGCAATCAAGAACATATCGATAAAAACCTCTATGATCCTCGTTTCCAGTGGGCATTTTTACACCCCAAACACTGGGGCACTTGGCTTGGCATCCTACTGGCGGTATTCCTAGCCTTTGTTCCCGCTAAGCCTCGCGATCGTTTTGCGCGCTATATTTCCGGGATCATTGTCGGTAAAAATGGTCGCGTCGTCAGACGTACCCGCCTCAACCTTGAAAAATGCTTTCCGGAGAAGTCAGAGCAAGAGATCCAACACATTGTTGAAGAGACCTTTGCCAAGGCAGGCCAATACCTACTGGGCTACTCTGAGTTTTTGGTACGCTCAACCAAGCACAACCAAAATCGCGGTGTGATGATTGGTGAAGAGAACCTGATGCCGCTACTGGATGCTGGAGAGAACGTGATCATCTTGGCGCCGCACGCATGGGCTGTGGACTACCCTGCGGTCATGCTAGCAGCTCAAGGCCACAAAGTGGCGACCATCATGAAACCGCAAAACAACCCAATCGGTGACTGGCTGATGCACGTCCAGCGTATGCAGTATGGTGGACGCATCTTTGCCCGTAGCGCCGGCGTGAAGCCGTTTGTTCGCTCTATCAAGGATGGTTACATCGGTTACTGGCTGCCGGATGAAGATCACGGCCCACAAAACTCTGTGTTTGTGCCCTTTTTTGCTGCAGAAAAGGCAACTCTAAAGGGGTTTGGTAAAATGTCTCGCCTATCTCGAGCCAAAGTCGTGCCAGTACTGCCCGCCTACAATGATCAAACCAGCAAGTACGAAGTGCATATTCTGCCAGCTATCGACAACTTCCCGACGGGAGATGAAGAGCAAGACGCACGCGCGATGAACGCCGCAATTGAAGCGCTGTTACGTGACAAGCCTGAGCAGTACATGTGGAACCTATATCTACTTGAAACTCAGCGCGATGGTAAACGTATTTACGACAACATCTAGCCTGAGCTAAGTATTATCGCTCACCTCCCAAAGAGGCGAATAACAACCACTAAAAAAGCGCTTGCCGAGGCAAGCGCTTTTTTGTTCATCCATTAGTTAACATCACTACTTCTGGCAAACATCGCAAAAGAAGGTGTTTCGCTGACCTATCTTCATCTCTTTGATTGGCTCACCGCAGCTATGGCAAGGTTGTTTCGCTCGCCCATACACGTGCAGCTCCTGAGCAAAGTAGCCAGGCTTACCATCCGTTTGCGAAAAGTCTTTAAGCGTGGTTCCACCTTGAGTGATCGCTTGTGCTAGCACCTGCTTGATTTCCGTCACCAGCGTTTGCCACTGACCAAGCGTCACTTTATAAGTTGGTGTCGTTGGAAGAATGCCAGCGCTAAATAGCGACTCACAAGCGTAGATGTTCCCCACCCCGACAACATTAGCGTTATTCATAATGAAGGTTTTAATCGCGACCCGTTTGTTATTGGCGCGAGAGAGCATCCAATCGGCATTAAACTCGTCCGTAAGAGGTTCTGGGCCACAGTTGTCCAAAAGCTCATGAGACTCTCCCGGAGCACACCACAACCAAGCCCCAAAGCGGCGTGGGTCGTTGTAGCGCATGACCTTACCGTTGCTAAGCACTAAGTCAACGTGGTCATGCTTTTCAGCCGGGGGTGGGTTTTCCAGTACTCGTAGACTGCCCGACATCCCCAAGTGGACGATGGCGGTGCCTTTTGGCGTGTCGAGTAGCAGATACTTAGCCCGCCTGCGAATCGCCGTGATGGGCTGACCATGTAAACCGTGGATCTCTTCAGGGATCCACCAGCGCAACTGACGCTGACGCACCACGATTTCTTGAATGGTTTGTTCTAATAGATGCGGGCTAATCCCGAGGCGAGAAACTTCTACTTCTGGCAATTCTGGCATGATGTCTACGCTTAACTGGTCATGGACTGAGTGAACAAGAAATGGATGCGTTTATCTCGCATCCTGTGGCAGTAATTCACTGCCTTCAAAGCTTACCGCTACCCATAAGCCATTGTAGGTGTTGAGCAGCCAAAACTGATCCAACGGGTAAGCGGTAATGCGCTGCGGCTCTTCAACTTCTTGATACCAAACCTCGATCGTCATCGGATGCTCAAACGCAGGTTTGAGTTTCTGATACGTTTCGTCGTCAACTGGCGTGCCCTGCATCGCTTTCCAGCGCGATACCACGCTTTCAGCATCTTGATTCCACTTCTTAGGAATCGCGCGCCAGTTATCGCCTTGCTGATAAAATTGGATCCCAGCGTAGTTGATTTCTATTGGCTCAGCACTTGGGTCAAGCACCAAGCCTTCACTCGCCTGCGCTGCTGGCTCCAGCAAATATTGCTTTATCAGAGTCGGTGCGGCCATCATCAGCATAAAAAAAGCGATGCCGATAATAAGCACGTTGTTCCAACTGCGCCTCGAAAGCTTGATGCGGTTAAATATCATTAGTTCAGCTTGTTACGGTCATCATCGTCTTTACGTTCAAATTCACCTTCGAAGGTGTTGCCATCGCGCTGATGGTCGTGATGAGAATCAAACGGACCTTGCTGGAAATCGCCTTGATGAAAACCGCCTTGATGGAATCCCCCAGAAACGCTCTTCACCACCACTTTACTCATAAGATATTTGGCAATGGCCGCTCGCGGTGCTGGCAGCAGTACCAACATACCCATCGCATCGGTCATGAAGCCCGGCGTGAGTAGCAGTACGCCAGAGACCGCCAACATAACACCTTCAACAATTTGTTGCGCTGGCATTTCGCCTTGTTGCAGCTTCGACTGTACTGACATCAGTGTTTGCAAGCCCTGGCTACGCACGAGTGAGGCACCCACCACCGCCGTCAATAGCACTAGGCCTATAGTAGGCCATAAGCCCAAAAAGCCGCCGACTTGAATAAATAGCCCAATCTCGATGATTGGAACAAAAATAAATAGCAATAACAGTATCGGAAACACACGCTCCTCCTTGGTTTGCTGTCAGTTTACGCCTACCCTTTACTAAACCACAAATAAATTACTCAAATTCAACCGTTAATCGCACAAAATGAGTTTTTCAAAATATAAATCGATTCAGTTAATGATGCGAATTTTATGAGGGAAATCTCATCTCACGAGGACTTTGTTGGCCTTTGCAATAATTAAGTGAAAAAGGTGATCTGGCTACTATTTTTATGTGCCACTTTGAGTAATATGTACCCCATAAGTCAGGACGTAATAACTAGCCAATTATTCTGGCGAATGGATTCTTAAAACAGATTTGGCAAAATAACTGTAATTAACGCAGAATTATTCTCTAAGGATCCAAAATATGGCGACAACTACTCTTGAGCAAACAGTTGCGACTCAAGCTACTCGTATTGAAGAAGATCTATTAGGCCAACGTCATGTCCCGGCCGATGCTTACTACGGCATCCACACGCTACGCGCTATCGAAAACTTTAATATCTCCAATGTGACCATTTCTGATGTGCCCGATTTTGTTCGCGGTATGGTCATGACCAAGAAAGCCGCTGCGCTCGCCAACAAAGAGCTTGGCGTGATTCCAAAAGACATCGCTCAATATATTATCCAAGCTTGTGATGTGATCCTTGAAACAGGCAAGTGCATGGATCAGTTCCCATCAGATGTGTTCCAAGGCGGTGCTGGCACCTCTGTGAACATGAACACCAACGAAGTGATCGCTAACGTGGCACTTGAACTGATGGGCAAAGAGAAAGGCCAATATGAGTTCATTAACCCAAATGATCACGTTAACAAGAGCCAATCAACAAACTGTGCTTACCCAACGGGTTTCCGTATCGCAGTCTACAACAGCGTACAAAAGCTAATCGATGCGATTGAATATCTAAAAGGTTCGTTCGAAGCGAAGAGCCAAGAGTTCTCGACTATTTTGAAAATGGGTCGTACTCAGCTTCAAGATGCGGTACCAATGACAGTTGGCCAAGAGTTCCACGCCTGGGCGGTAACTCTGAACGAAGAGATTCGTGCCCTTGAGTACACCTCAAAGCTACTACTAGAAGTGAACATCGGCGCAACAGCAATCGGTACTGGCCTAAACGCAGCTCAAGGCTATCAAGAGCTTGCAGTTAAGCACCTATCTGAAGTAACAGGCCTTGAATGTGTACCAGCAGAGGATCTTATCGAAGCGACCTCTGACTGTGGCGCGTATGTAATGACTCACGGTGCACTTAAGCGCCTAGCTGTGAAACTGTCTAAGATTTGTAATGACCTGCGCCTGCTTTCTTCTGGTCCTCGCGCGGGTCTTAACGAGCTCAACCTGCCGGAACTGCAAGCCGGCTCTTCTATCATGCCAGCGAAAGTGAACCCAGTGGTTCCTGAAGTAGTTAACCAAGTGTGCTTTAAAGTGCTTGGTAACGACAACACAGTATCCTTCGCAGCGGAAGGTGGTCAGCTGCAACTGAACGTTATGGAGCCAGTAATTGCACAAAGCATGTTTGAATCTCTTGAAATTCTGAAAAATGCTTGTATCAACCTGCGCGACAAATGCATCGATGGCATTAGCGTTAATAAAGAAGTGTGTGAAAGCTACGTTTACAACTCAATTGGTATCGTTACTTATCTCAACCCTTACATCGGTCACCATGAAGGCGACATCGTCGGTAAGATCTGTGCTGAAACCGGTAAGAGCGTAAAAGAAGTGGTTCTTGAACGCGGCCTGCTATCGGAAGAAGAGCTAGATGACATTTTCTCAGTAGACAATCTGATGAAACCTCAGTATAAAGCCAAACGCTACGAGTAATGACGCCTAAAGGCTCCCCCAGTATGGGGGAGCCTTTTTAGTACCTATTTCTCATTGGTAAAACTTATTCCCTAATATTATCTACAACGTCCGCTTGTCATCGTTATTGATAACGGACACTCGAAACAAGGATTGACTATGGTTGCTATAGAGCTTGCCGTCGTACTGCTGTTTATTTATTTAGGCGCACGTATTGGCGGTATTGGAATCGGTCTAGCTGGCGGTGCTGGTGTCATTGCCCTATCACTGGTACTCGGTGTGCCTACTAGCCAAGCTTACATCCCAGTGGATGTGATCTTAATTATTATGTCAGTAATCACTGCGATTGCTGCGATGCAAGTAGCTGGTGGTATGGACTGGCTGGTGCAAATTGCTGAAGACTTCCTTCGCAAACATCCAGAAAGAATCACCTTTTATGCTCCCATTGTAACTTTCTTGATGACGCTTATGGCGGGTACGGGTCACACCGCGTTCTCAACGCTACCGGTTATCGCTGAAGTTGCAAAAGGCCAAGGGGTTCGTCCATCACGTCCACTGTCGATTGCCGTTGTGGCTTCGCAGATCGCGATCACGGCTTCTCCTATCTCTGCCGCGGTGGTTGCTTTTGCGGCAATGCTAGCGCCAATGGGTGTCGATTATCTAACACTACTTGCTGTGTGTATCCCAACCACCTTTATCGCCTGTATGGCCGGTGCCTTTGTCGCTAACTTCATGGGCAGCGAGCTTAAAGACGATCCTGTGTACCAAGAGCGTCTAGCTCAAGGCCTTATCAAATTGAGTGACGCGCAAGAGCGCAACATTCTGCCGACAGCAAAAACAGCGACCTACATTTTCTTGGGCGCGATTGCGTTTGTGGTCTGCTACGCAGCGGCGATCTCTGGCTCTATCGGCCTTATCGAAGATCCAGCGCTTGGTCGTAACGAAGCCATCATGACGGTCATGTTGGCTGCAGCGGCGGCGATTACGCTAGTCACTAAAATCGACGCGTCTAAAATTCCTTCTGCGGCTACGTTCCGCTCAGGTATGACGGCGTGTGTTTGCGTACTAGGTGTAGCATGGCTTGGCTCTACCTTTGTGAATGCGCACGTTGACGGCATTAAAGAGCTAGCGGGCGCGCTACTGGAAGACTACCCGTGGATGCTAGCAATGGTTCTATTCTTTGCCTCAATGCTGCTTTACTCACAAGGTGCGACAACCGTAGCTCTAATGCCAGCAGCGCTAGCAATTGGTGTAGCGCCACTGACAGCGGTTGCTTCATTTGCTGCAGTAAGTGCTCTGTTTGTGCTGCCAACCTACCCAACCCTGCTTGCTGCGGTTGAAATGGATGACACAGGCTCAACACGGATCGGCAACTATGTGTTCAACCACCCATTCTTCATTCCGGGTGTGACCACTATCGCGACAGCCGTTGCGCTTGGTTTTGCATTTGGCGGTCTACTGATCGGCTAATCGCCAGCAAATGGGTTGCAAAAAGAATTGAGAGCTGTGTTGTATCGCAGCTCTTTTTTTATCTTTAATGAAACATTTCTCGCTATCTTCCTGTCTTAACATCATATAACCTCATTATATTGTTAAACCTTGGTTGCATAGCGTTCATGACTCGACTACTTTCCCAATTTTTGCTGCTTTCCCTGACCACGTTGGCGTTGCCTAGCTGGGCTCTATTTGGAGACAACAACACCAGCAATGCCTTTACCCCTAGTGGCACCAATACCTTTGTTCCTGTTGATCAAGCATTTCCAATGAACGCCTATCAGCAGGGCGATCGAGTCTATATCGACTGGCAAGTCAAACCTGACTACTACCTCTATCAAGACCGATTAAACTTCAGCGGTGAAAACGTCACCCTGGGTAATATTGAGCTGCAACAAGGTGAGCCGTACACCGATGAGTTTTTTGGGGATGTGACGATTTACACCCAACCGCTGTTTGTTGAAGTGCCATTAAGCCAATATCAAGCCGGCGCAAAACTGATTGTGCAATATCAAGGCTGCGCCAAAGCAGGATTCTGTTACCCACCAGAAACGCGCGTTATCGACATTACGCCATTTAGCTTTGATGCCGTTTCCGACACCACTACTGACGTCCAACCGGCAGCGGCAACTGCCGCAGACAACAGCAAGCCTGCAGAGTCACCACAGTCAGCGACGACTGGTACAAACACCTCGAACAGCAACAACGACTTAACCGACAAACTCGGGCAAAACTGGTGGACGCCAGCGCTGTTTTTACTGCTCGGTATTGGCCTCGCTTTCACGCCTTGTGTATTACCAATGTATCCAATCCTCACCAGTATTGTGCTGGGTGGCGGCAAGCGCAGTCACAAACAAGCGCTGCTGTTATCTATGGTCTATGTGCAAGGCATGGCGCTTACCTACACCTTGCTTGGCCTTGTCGTGGCTTCAGCGGGGATGCAATTTCAAGCCGCGATGCAGCACCCGTATGTACTTATTGGTTTGAGTGTCCTGTTTGTAGCACTGGCACTGTCGATGTTTGGCCTCTATACCTTACAGCTGCCAAGCAATGTACAAACTTGGCTCAATAACCTCAGCAATCAACAAAAAGGTGGCAACCTGTTAGGCGTGTTTGCCATGGGAGCCATATCCGGTCTAGTGTGCTCACCTTGCACGACCGCTCCGTTGTCCGGCGCCTTGCTGTACGTGGCACAAAGTGGCGACTTGCTGACTGGTGGTGTCGCGCTGTATGCGTTGGCGCTTGGTATGGGTATCCCATTGATTGCCGCTGCGGTCTTTGGCAACAAGCTACTACCAAAAGCGGGAAATTGGATGGAACGCGTAAAAATCCTGTTTGGCTTTGTACTACTCGCTGCACCTATTTTCTTACTTGAGCGTTTACTGCCAGAATTTTGGAGTAGCGTACTATGGTCTGGTTTGGGTATTGCCGCCTTTAGCTGGCTGTATCATCAAAAGAATGCACTACCATTTGGCGGTTGGAAGCAAAGCTGTGTCGGCATTATTGCAATTTTAGGTCTGTTTGCGTCAGCGCAGCCGCTACTCAATCACTGGCTTGGTGCACCTACCAGTAACGAGTCCGAGATCAGCGTGAGCTTTACTCGAGTCAACAACCTTGCCGAGCTCAATGCCGAGCTAGACAAAGCTAAACTTGCCGGTAAACCTGTGATGCTCGATTTCTACGCCGATTGGTGTGTCGCTTGTAAAGAGTTCGAAAAGTACACCTTCCACGATGCCAATGTCGAACCTGTGCTGGCCAACTTTGTTTTGCTGCAAGCGGATGTCACGCGCAATCAAGTACAGGATATCGAAATGCTCAAAGCGATGGATGTACTAGGATTGCCGACCATTGAGTTTTGGGATGCCAATGGCACGCAACTTCCAAGTGCGCGTTTAACCGGATTTGTTGGCGCTGAAGATTTTCTAGAGCATTTAAACCAATACACCCTACTCAATGAATAACGGATGAGGTTTTGCGTCCGCGTTCAGTAAAAAGTCGATTCTGCTCAGAGTTTTGTATTGATTCATTTGTCCAAACTCGACGCAGAATCAATAATAACGTTAACACTTTTGCAAAATAACTGAGACGCTATGGAACCGAGCTATACCATCATTATTGCTGATGATCACCCACTGTTTAGGAACGCGCTGTTTCAGTCTGTTCACATGGCGATCAGTGGTGCAAATCTGCTGGAAGCGGACTCATTGGAATCTTTGCTCAGTCTTCTAGAGAAAAGCGAAGAACCCGATCTGATATTGCTCGATCTAAAAATGCCAGGCGCTAATGGCATGTCCGGCCTTATCCACCTGCGTGCTGATTATCCCGATATTCCTATTGTGGTCATCTCCGCCAGCGAAGAGCCAAGTATCGTTTCACAGGTTAAGATGCATGGCGCGTTTGGATTTATTCCCAAGTCCAGTGATATGCGGGTGCTTATTAGCGCCCTAAACAAAGTGCTTGAAGGTGAACCTTATTTCCCCGCAGAGCTGCTCATTGATAACAGCGAAAGTAATGATTTAGCTGAGAAAATATCAACGCTGACACCACAGCAATACAAGGTGCTAGGCATGCTCTCCGACGGTCTTCTCAATAAACAAATCGCTTATGATCTCAATGTGTCAGAAGCGACCATCAAAGCGCACATGACCGCCATCTTTAGAAAGCTTGGCGTTAAAAACCGAACCCAAGCCGTGATCCTATTACAACAAATGGAATCAGAAGGTTAGCTTTAAACTCGCCGACAGTTCATGCCCAAGCTGCTATTATGTAACTGGGCGTGAATAGGTTTATTAAAACATTGATACCAGCCACAATACGTTAAATAATAGCGCCGCCAGTTGTTACCGCCTTGGTTATCAATATTGAAAGTGCGGTTCTCCGTCACTGGCTCATGTTATCCCTCTGTTTCACCAAACTCTGGGAGGTTCGCTTTGCTCAGTATTCTCGTTACTCAATTCGTCGTGCTTTGGGCTGTCATTGACCCTATTGGCTCGGTACCCGTTTATCTTTCTCAAACCCAACATCTTGACGTCAAACATCGTCGTATCGTGGCACTAAAAGCAGTCGCGATCGCCTTTGGTGTGCTGTTATTCTTTCTTGTCGCCGGTCAGTTACTGCTTGAAGCGATGCAGATCCCTCTACCCGCGTTCCAAGCTGCGGGCGGATTAGTCCTTCTACTGTTCGCACTGACAATGATATTTGGTGAGAGCAAACCAGAAGAAGAAACCAAACTGAGCCAAGAAGTAAACCGAGATCAACTCGCCGACCTCGCCGTTTATCCGCTGGCGATCCCATCTATTGCTTCGCCGGGTGCAATGATGGCTATTGTACTTCTCACTGACAACCATCGACACTCCTTTATGGATCAAGGACTTACAGCGCTTGTGATGCTCGCCGTACTCCTTATTACTTTGCTACTGCTACTCGGCGCCACCACGATTCAAAAGTGGATCGGCAATGTGGGTGCTGCCATCATCAGCAGAGTGATGGGATTGATCCTCGCTGCGGTGGCGGTGAGCAACTTATTGCAAGGTATCAAAGACTTTTATATCTAAGTTTATCGATAAACGTTAGACCTTTGGCTAATTTAACATTAGATTAACATCACACTTTCATTCCCCCTCAAGCTCAAGCGCCTGTTTTTAAGGCGCTTTTCTTATTTTTACAGTCGACTAAAGTTGCACTGAGTTATTGCCAGCAGCCTGCTACCTTATTAAACGTAACAATACGTTAACGCAAACATGACAAAGGAGAAGGCCATGGCGTTCGAATCATCAGAACAAGCTCAAGCCTATTGGAAGGAAAATCTAGGAATCATGGGTTCCCTACTCGCAGTGTGGTTTATTGTCTCATACGGCGCGGGAATTCTATTTGTTGACGCGCTTAATGCCATCCAGTTTGGAGGGTTCAAATTGGGCTTCTGGTTCGCACAGCAAGGATCGATATACACCTTTGTTGCGCTGATTTTCGTCTACGTCGCTCGCATGAACGCGCTCGACAAAAAGTACAATGTACAAGAAGACTAAGAGGCGCAAATAATGGATATTCAAACTTGGACGTTTATTCTGGTCGGTATCACCTTTGCGTTGTATATCGGTATCGCAATTTGGGCTCGCGCAGGTTCTACTAGTGAGTTCTATGTCGCAGGTGGCGGCGTACACCCAGTTGCAAACGGTATGGCGACCGCAGCAGACTGGATGTCGGCAGCATCGTTTATTTCGATGGCAGGTATCATCTCATTCATCGGTTACGATGGTGCGGTATACCTAATGGGTTGGACTGGCGGTTACGTACTCCTTGCACTTTGCTTAGCCCCTTATCTACGTAAATTCGGTAAGTTCACCGTGCCAGATTTCATTGGCGATCGTTACTACTCTAAGACAGCACGTATGGTTGCGGTATTCTGTGCCATCTTTGTCTCGTTCACTTATGTGGCCGGTCAGATGCGTGGTGTAGGCGTGGTATTCTCTCGCTTCCTAGAAGTCGATATTAACCTTGGTATCGTCATCGGTATGGCCATCGTATTCTTCTACGCGGTTATGGGTGGCATGAAAGGGATTACCTATACTCAGGTAGCACAATACTGTGTTCTTATCTTCGCTTTCCTAGTACCCGCTGTATTTACATCTCTGATGATGACAGGCTCAGTCTTCCCACAAGTTGGCTTTGGTTCTACCATCACCGGTTCAGAAACTTACCTGCTTGATAAACTTGATGGACTCACCGAGGAATTAGGTTTCACCGCCTATACCGATGGGTCGAAGAGTATGGTTGACGTGTTCTTTATCTGTGCAGCACTTATGGTAGGTACAGCAGGTCTTCCACACGTAATCATTCGCTTCTTCACCGTTCCACGCGTAAAAGATGCACGTATCTCAGCAGGTTGGGCACTGGTCTTTATCTCTCTACTTTACACAACTGCTCCAGCAGTAGCTGCGTTTGCTCGCGTTAACATGATTGACACCATTAATGGTCCAGACATGAAAGGCGTTCAAGCGACTGAAGCACCAAGCTGGTATAAGAACTGGGAAAGCACGGGTCTTGTTGGCTGGGAAGATAAGAACGGCGATGGTCGTATGTTCTACTCAGGTGATGAACGTAACGAGATGAAGATCAACCGAGATATCATCGTACTGGCTTCACCAGAGCTGGCTCAACTTCCAAACTGGGTAGTGGCACTACTTGCAGCGGGTGGTTTGGCAGCGGCACTATCAACGGCAGCGGGTCTACTCTTGGTTATCTCGACGGCGGTCTCCCATGACCTGCTCAAGAAAGGCTTTAAACCCGATATGACCGATAAACAGGAGCTCATGTATGCTCGGATAGGCGCGGCAGCAGCGGTTATCGGTGCGGGTTACCTTGGTATTAACCCACCAGGCTTCGTGGCTCAAGTTGTTGCCTTTGCCTTCGGTCTGGCTGCTGCATCCTTCTTCCCTGCGATTATCCTAGGCATCTTCTATAAGAAGATGAACAAAGAAGGCGCCATCGCCGGTATGCTTTCAGGTATTTTGTTCACAGCGGCTTACATCATTTACTTCAAGTTTGTAAACCCTGCAGCAAACACACCAGACAACTGGCTATTTGGTATCAGTCCAGAGGGCATTGGTACTCTAGGTATGTGTCTAAACTTCACAGTGTCTATTGTGGTCAACAAGTTTACGGCTGAAGTACCACAAGACGTACAAGAAATGGTTGAGTCTATCCGCTACCCGAAAGGTGCTGGCGCGGCACACGACCACTAATATTACCAATACGACAATAGAAAAAGCCGCTGCAATTGCAGCGGCTTTATTTCGTGCTAGCGAAAATTAAAATTAGTCGTAACGTGCAAAACGATACTCAACATCAACGAAACCTTGATACATTGATGCGCCGTCAGCCGCTGCAACCGTTTTGACTTTCACATCGGCGTCATAAATTTCTACGCTGTTGTGCTTCAAGCTCTTGTGTGGTGTACGCAAAATGTACACAAGCTCATGAGATGGAGTACTAGATAACGTCTCCATAATTTGATTGCCTTCTGCAATGGCTTCCGCCTCTGTCGAGTATACAGCTGTATGTACACCGCCGTTACCGTAAATGTTATCAAACTGCGCGTACGATACCGCTGGAACCATCGCGAATACTGCTGCAAGAGATAATAGTTTTTTCATAATGACACCTCATAAATAGCACTCTAAAGTGCTTAACAATCAGGTGAACGCACCACATCCTAACGCTCAACCAACTCCTTCGTTACTACGAAGACCTACCTAAAAAGTATTAAAAGCAATAAAAACAAAACCAAGAATCATAACAATTTTCATTCTAGTTAAAGACCGCATTTCGTCGCATTTACTACTTCACTGTTACTCAATACGACCCGACACAGGTCACATAAATTTCAAAAAAAAGTCAACTTAAGTACTAGAACCTTAAATTTCCTTGATTAACAGATACCTAAACGCACCAAATTAATTGAGCTAAGTCTCAACAAAAGTGTAACGACATGAAAATCGCTTTCCTTATGAATAAGAATAGTTGGAAATTCGTAAAGCGTCTGTCAAGTAAGGTAAAGATACGGTGATATTACGTAAAGACATCAGAGGTGCACCACTTATCACCCAAAACAATAGCTCTCGCGATAACGGCACACCTCTTACAAAGGGAGGTTATGATTGATTGAGAATCGCGCGCAGCTTAAGCGGCTTAAGTGGCTTAGCAATAAACGCAAAACCATTAGACTTAATGCCTTCAAGCATCGACTCGGTGCGATCAGCACTGATGATCACTCCTTTAAAAGAGTCTCCTACCCGCAATCTAAATTGCTGAAGCACTTCGAGTCCTGTACGACCATTATCAAGTCGGTAATCAGAGAGAATGACGTCTGGTTCCCATCCTTGGTCTAAGTGTTTAAGACTGCCAACCAAATCAAGCGCAGTACGCACATCGCAGCCCCAACGAGCCAGTAAGGTTTCCATTCCAACTAGAATATCTGGCTCATTGTCGACGCAAAGCACTTTCAAATGCTTCAGTCCAGCGTCACTAGTTGCAGCTACTTTCACTGGCTCTGCTGCAACTTCCCTAGCCAAGTCGAGCGTAATCGAAAAGACACTGCCGCGATCTGGCCAAGAGCGCATTGAGATTTGATGATTGAGCACACGGGCAATACCTCGAGAAATCGCGAGCCCAAGCCCCAAGCCCCTATCAGCTCTCGCTTGGTCAACACGTGTAAACTCGTTAAAGATCTCTTTCTGCTTGTCTTCTGGGATACCAATACCGTCATCCCATACATCGATTCGTACTCGACCATTAACACGCCGCGCACCAAGCAAAACCTTGCCCTCAGGGTTGTAGCGAAACGCATTGGTCAAAAAGTTCTGCAATACACGGCGCAGCAACTTAGGATCGGATTTAACGATAAGCGAGCTAGAAACCACGGAGAAATCTATCTGCTTGCCTTTCGAGATAGCACTGAACTCAGCTTGTAATGTCTCAAATACTTCAGAGAGATGAAAACCGCGAACATTGGTTTGCAGCTTACCTGACTCCAAACGTGAAATATCTAATAGGTCACCAATCAGCTCTTCCGCAGCGCCAAGGGCACTTTCGATATGCCCTGATAGCTTTCGCCCTTCCTCATCTTTACTGACCTCTGACAACGAGGAAGCAAACAGACGCGCAGCATTAAGTGGCTGCATCAAATCGTGGCTCACTGCGGCCAAAAAGCGCATTTTCGATTGCGATTCCGATTCTGAGCGACGTGTTGCCAATACCAAACGTTGGTTGAGTTGCTCAAGCTCGTGTGTTCGCTCTACGACACGTTCTTCCAACCGCTCGTTGGCATCACGCAACGCCATTTCCGCCTCTCTAAACACGGTAATGTCAGTAAAACTCATCACAAAACCGCCACCTGGCATTGGGTTGCCTTGCACTTCAATCACGCTGCCATCCGATCGAACGCGCGATGAGGTATGCGGGGATCCTTGCTCAAGGTAAAAGATACGCTTTCGTACATGTTCATTGGGATCGCCCGGACCACATAGGCCTTGTTCAGCGTTGTGACGAATCACATCCGCAATGGGTCGCCCGACTTGGATAAGTCCAGAAGGAAAGCTAAACAACTCCAAATATCGACGGTTCCAAGCGACTAACCTTAGTTGTTTATCCACTACGGCAATGCCTTGACCAATATGCTCAATCGCCCCCTGAAGCAGGCCACGGCTAAAGTGGTAAAGCTCCGAGGCCTCATCGACAATCGTCGCTACTTCTTCCAACTGCATATTGCGTCCTTGCAGCGCCGAAGTCAGTACCAACTTTGCAGACGATGCACCAAATACCCCGGCGAGGACACGCTCGGTATGCCTAATAAGCTCGGCGGATGCTTGCTGGTTCGGCAGTGGCTGATTATCTTGCTGCTTCCAGTAATGGCGAAATGCACTGCGCACCCGCGTGCGCCCTACAAAACGTGAGGCAAGCATTTCGAGCTCAGCCACGGTCACGCGGCTTTGATACAGGCTGAGGTTTTCACTTTCAGGTAGCGGCGTACCCACAAATGAGGCCGACTGCAGACGCTCGGTCAGACTAGAGCGCGTCGCCAGCGAAATCACCACAAAACAAATCGCGTTCAATACCACAGAGATCAGCATTCCCCAGTCGGAGCTAGCGATGCCCCAGGAGATCAGCATTTCAGGCGGGGTGATAATACGCAGTAGTAAATTGGTACTCGCATCCCCCGCTAGAAGACCGGTTTCACTCATCAAGGTAATTAACCAAATGGCGAAACCGACAAACAGACCAACATAAACACCCTTACGATTACCTAAACGCCAATACATGCCACCAATCAACGCTGGCGCGAACTGGGTGATGGCAGAAAAGGAGAGAAAGCCAATCGCAGATAACGAGTGAATGGTATCGAGCGCCTGATAAAACAGCCAAGCGCCAAATAACAACACACAAATGAGGGCACGGCGAATGATCAGTAGTAGCCCAGAGAGATGTCGATGAGAACGGTGCGCCAGCTTGATGCGGCGCAGTAGCAATGGCATCACCAGATCATTAGACACCATAATAGCCAGTGCAATGGTTGATACTATCACCATGCCACTCGCCGCCGAGGTGCCTCCCAAAAAGGCTAGCAAAGCAATATTGTTTGCTTCGGCAAATTTGGGAATACTGATCACGAACGTATCAGGTGAGGTGCCCATTAATAGCCCTTGCCCTACCCAAGCAATCGGCAGTACGAATAGCCCCATCAATACTAAATAAGCTGGGAATAACCAACGAGCAGTATGCAAGTCCTGCGCGCGCTCATTCTCGACCACCATGGTGTGAAACTGGCGCGGCAAACAGACGATCGCCATCATGGTCAAACCCGTGTGGATCAATAAGGTGGGAATATTGGGAGATTGATAGGTACTCGAGGCAAGCTCGGTCAGCTTGATGTCGGGGCGCTCCCAAGCGAGATAAAGAATGAAAAACCCAACCACCAAAAAAGCCACTAACTTAACGATAGACTCAAACGCCACTGCCATCATCATGCCGCGGTGATGCTCAGTGTTATCAATATGGCGAGTACCAAACAGCATGGTGAAGATCGCCAGCGCACCAACCACAAACCAAGAGATATGCTTATCTTGATAACCCAGCTCAGACGCTAAGTCCGGAGCAACGACTTCAAGCCCCATGGTGATGCCGCGCAACTGCAGTGCGATATAAGGTAAGATCCCCGCAACTGCAATTAGGGTAACCACAACCGCTAAGCCTTGAGATTTGCCATAGCGAGCCGCGATAAAGTCGGCGATTGAGGTGATGTGCTCACGCTTAGCGATAAGGATAAGGCGAGCAATGACGCGCCAACCTAAGGTAAAAACGATGATTGGCGCGATATAAATAGGCAAGAAGGCCCAGGGGTTACTGCTGGCCTGACCGACGGTGCCGTAAAAGGTCCAAGAGGTACAGTAAACAGCAATGGATAGGCTATAAACCCAAGGCCGCCAGTTGGATAACCACTTTTTTTGTCTATCCCCGTACCATGCTATAAGAAATAAGATGCCCAAATAGGCCAATGACACGGGGACGACGATCCATCCTTGCATAAGTGATATCCCTTTAAAATCGTTAACTATTATTTAAAGGGTTATCACAAGTTTTCTCAAACTCCGTAACTCAATTCTGTGGCTCAGGCTGAGATTTTTCCTGGATATCTTTCACGCCATTTTTGCCTGGCTCGACTTTGATAAACAGCGCCAATACGCCCATCGCCGCCATACCCCAGAACACATTCGCGCCCCAATTCTCATAGCCCCAACCACTCACTGCCATCATCAGAGCAATGAACGCGCCTAATGGGATCGCATTATACAGAGCCTGCAGCGCGACCATTTTGTTCGCTTCTGATTTCTGGATATACTGGATCGCCGCAATATGCGCGATGGCAAACGTCACGCCATGCAAAAGCTGAATCACCACCAATGCACCGACAGCGGTCGTCGAAGCCGTCAAACCCCAACGCACAATCACGCCCACTGATGAAATCACAAACAGAGTGCGTAGCGACCAGCCAGCAAACCATTTCTTGCTAAAAGCGAACAGCAGCACTTCCGATACTACGCCCAAGCTCCACAGGTAACCAATCAGACTTTCTGGGTGACCTGCTTCTTTCCAATAAATAGAGCTAAAACTGTAGTACGCGGCGTGACTGCCTTGAATAAGAGCAATCAAAACCAAAAAGCGAATCACTGACGCCTCTTTCAGTAGCGCGCTAAGCTTCGGTCTTGCCTCATCATCATGGCTTTGCGATACCGGCATGGTCGCAGGATTACGCATCACTAGTAGCATTGAGATAACAAAGCCAGCCAACGCGGTGTAAACAATCATGTTGGCACCGAATTGAGAAGCAAGATAACCCACCACAGAAGAGCCTGCGATAAATGCCACCGAACCCCAGAGACGTGTGCGACCATAATCAAGCATATTCCGGTTCGCATAATGGTTCGCTGCAGCATCCGACAACGGAACCACCGGACCAAAGCTCAAATTAAACAGCACAGTGACTAGCGCCAGCATGGCGAAGCTTGGTCCTGCAGCTAGGTGAGCGGCAACAAACAAAGTACACGCCAACGTCGCCCAGCGAAGTGCCGGCAATAGACTTTCTGCTTTATGGATTCGCGGCGTGATAAGCAGATTGGCCACACATCGAGTGGCAAAGCCCAATCCCATCAATAAGCCAACATCGGCAGCTGACACCCCTTGGTCTTCAAACCACAACGCCCAAAACGGTAGATACACACCGTAGGCAAAAAAGAAACCAGATAAATATTGGGAAACCCAAGCAAAAGGGGAAGGCGTTAACATGTCAATGAACCTTGCTACAACAGGATAGGCGGATTAAAAGTGGCGCTATTATGCAACGAGACCTTGCTCATAAAAAGGGAATTAATCTATAGCGTAAATTTCCCCCTATCCTGCGCAGTTAAGGCCTTCAGAAAAACACCGCTAACTGTGTTCGACTAAAGTCGTCTGGAGCTTAGCGACGAATTTGCCAGACTATAGCCATGATGGGAGAAAATGGAGCGCTCTGGTATGCCTGATAAATTCAATATGTCGTCACCACCTTTCGATCGACTCAGTGACAGTCAACAAACCGAGCTTCGTTCTGCACTCGATGTCGCCTATTATCGAGACAAAGACACCATCCTAAAGGCAGGTAGCAATGCCGACCATCTGTATATCATTATCAAAGGCTCCGTCGAGGAACGCGATAGCGAACAAAAAGAGGTCTACGCTCACTATACTTATGACGATATGTTTGATGTCAGAGCAATACTCAGTGAGACCGTCAAACATGATTACCTCGCCTTAGAAGACACGCTGGTTTACCTGCTTCCTAAAGAGGTATTTCTCTCGCTTTATCACAGCAACGGTCAGTTCGCCGCCTACTTCGACACTAGCCTGGCGACACGCCAACAATTGATTGAAGAGGCACAAAAGCAGCAAAATTTAGGCGAGTTTATCCTCACCAAAGTCGATGAAGACATCTACCATCCGCCCTTGATTTTGCCAGCAGATATGCCGATCACCACGGTGACCGAAACCTTACTCAGCCAAGGCGTGGATGCTGCGCTGATCGAACTTACCAGCGATGACCCTCGCGTCACAAAGAATGCCACGCCTTATGGCATCGTCACTCGCACTAACATGCTCCACGCCGTGGTACTCGACAAACTGAGCAGCGACACCGCCATTGGCAACATTGCCACCTATCCAGTGCATCAGGTGGAAAAACACGAGTTTTTGTTCAACGCTATGGTGACCATGACTCGCCAACGGGTGAAGCGCTTAATGGTGTGTGAAGGCAGCCAAGCCGTTGGCATGCTCGATATGACGCAAATTCTTAGTGCGTTCTCCACCCACTCTCACGTGCTATCACTCAGCATTGCCCGAGCAAATAGTATTGATGAATTGGCGTTGGCGTCCAATCGTCAGCAGCAATTGGTCGACAGCCTTGTGACCAACGGTATCCGCACCCGATTTATGATGGAGCTGGTTTCAGCCGTTAACGAGCAAATCATTGAGCGTGCCTTTGAGCTTGTGGTGCCACCCGCGATGCACAATCACTGCTGCTTAGTCGTCATGGGCTCTGAAGGGCGCGGAGAGCAAATTCTCAAAACCGATCAAGACAATGCCCTCATTTTCGAGCCAGGTCTGGAATGGCCGAATCAACAAAAAGTGCTTGATGAACTCAACCACACTCTCGCGCGTCTTGGCTATCCACTCTGCCCTGGCAAAGTCATGGTCAGCAACCCTCATTGGGTACGCACGACTGACGCATGGCAACAGCGCATTGATGAGTTGGTCGCCAGTGCTAACAGCGAAAGCGTCATGGAGATTGCCATTCTCGCCGATGCCAGAGCGGTGGCTGGCAACGAAGCTTTACTCACGCCGGTCAAGCAGCACTTGCAACAAAAAATGGCAGGACAAGAGCTGATCCTAACCGAGTTCACTCGCCCTGCCCTCAACTTTGCGGTGCCACTGACCTTATTTGGCAACGTGAAAAGCTCCAAGCAAGGCGTGGATCTCAAACAAGGGGGGATCTTCCCTATCGTACATGGCGTCAGAGCACTAAGCATGGAATATGCCATTGATGCGACCAACACCTTTGATCGCATCGACCAGCTGGTGGCAAAACGAGTCTTAGAGCAGGCGACTGCAGAGAACTTATCTGAGGCACTCAAGCACCTGTTTAAACTTCGTCTTCAGCAGCAGCTCTCCCACCATGACATTAGTAACGCCATACAGTTGGATGTGCTGGAGCGGCCCGAGCGAGATCTACTTAGACATGGTTTACATGTGGTGAAGAAGTTCAAGCAGTGGTTGGGTTATCACTATCAAATTCGCCACTAAAGTAGTGAGGTGAAACATGAATATTATCACCAGAGCCTATTGGCGCTATCGGACAAAAGGCACACCTTACCAAGGTTTGTTCAGCAAACCCGAACCCGATGAGTTTGTATCGCTCGATTGTGAGACCACCAGTCTCGACCCCAATGTGGCCGACATTGTCACCATTGCAGCAACAAAAATCATCGATAATCGCATCATTACCAGTGCCCCATTTGAAGTACGTCTGTCAGCACCAAAGACCCTCGATGAGGATTCAATCAAAATTCATCATATTCGCCATGACGACCTCAAGCACGGCATCAGCGAGCAGCAAGCGATCAAGGCGCTGATACAGTTTATTGGCAATCGCCCTCTCGTTGGCTACCACATCCGTTACGACAAAAAGATCCTCGATCGCGCCTGCAAAAAGCACTTAGGATTTCCATTGCCAAACGCGCTGGTTGAGGTCAGTCAGATCTATAACGATCAACTGCTGAAATTGCTACCCAATGGCTACTTTG
The DNA here is from genome assembly GCF_052879755.1 of Vibrio sp. DNB22_10_4. NCBI lineage: Bacteria > Pseudomonadati > Pseudomonadota > Gammaproteobacteria > Vibrionales > Vibrionaceae > Vibrio > Vibrio sp. DNB22_10_4. The sequence goes on from NZ_JBNNXW010000016.1 coordinate 25,511, forward strand.
ACTTGAGCCTAGAAGCCATCTGCCGTCATTTACAGATCCCCAATTATCACAAACACGACGCATTGGAAGATGCTAAAGCGGCCGCCATGGTGTACCTAAAACTGACCCGAGGCACATTGCCGCCATTTCGACCTCAGAACTAAAATCGCGAGAACTGCGACCAAGATCTCATTACACAACCAATCTAAGCCATTAATTTAGTTCGATTTTTATTCAGTACGCCTAAAGTCTAATTGCTCATTGCAGCGAACTAGCCGAGAGTTAATACACGACCTAGTTCAGCCCTAGCCCGCTAAGCTCAATTCAAAGGAGAGAATCAATGAGTGAAGTTCATGTCTATCCGGTAAAAGAAAACATTAAAGCCAACACCCACGCGGATAACGACACTTATCTATCCATGTATCAACAGTCTGTCTCGGATCCAGAAGGGTTCTGGGGCGAACACGGTAAAATCGTTGACTGGATTAAACCATTCACTAAGGTCAAGCAAACTTCTTTTGACACTGGCCACGTCGACATTCGCTGGTTTGAAGATGGCACCCTAAACGTCTCAGCCAACTGTATTGACCGCCACCTCGCAGAGCGCGGCGACGACGTTGCCATCATTTGGGAAGGCGATGATCCAGCAGACGACAAGACTCTAACCTTTAACGAACTGCACAAAGAGGTGTGTAAGTTCTCCAATGCGCTTAAGGCTCAAGGCGTAAACAAAGGTGATGTGGTTTGTCTTTACATGCCCATGGTGCCAGAAGCGGCAGTCGCGATGCTCGCGTGTACCCGTATTGGCGCAGTGCATACTGTGGTATTTGGCGGTTTCTCTCCTGAAGCACTGTCTGGCCGTATTATCGATTCAGACGCTAAGGTCGTTATCACTGCCGATGAAGGCGTTCGCGGCGGCCGTGCGGTGCCGCTGAAAAAGAATGTCGATGAAGCACTAACTAACCCAGAAGTGAAAACCATCTCTAAAGTCATGGTGCTTAAGCGCACTGGTGGCGATGTGGCTTGGCATGAGCATCGTGATGTGTGGTGGCATGAAGCGACAGCAAATGCATCTGAAGTATGTCCTCCAGAAGAAATGAACGCTGAAGATCCATTATTCATTCTTTATACATCAGGCTCGACAGGTAAACCTAAAGGGGTGATGCACACCACCGGTGGTTACCTAGTTTATGCGACCATGACCTTCAAGTACGTGTTCGATTACCAGCCGGGTGAAACCTTCTGGTGTACCGCGGACGTGGGTTGGATCACCGGCCACACTTACCTCATATACGGGCCACTTGCCAATGGTGCTAAGACCATTTTGTTTGAAGGTGTGCCAAATTACCCAAATACTAGCCGTATGAGCGAAGTGGTCGACAAACACCAAGTGAATATCCTTTACACTGCACCGACGGCAATTCGCGCTTTAATGGCGAAGGGCGATGAAGCGGTTAAAGGCACTTCTCGCGACAGCCTACGCATCATGGGTTCAGTTGGCGAACCTATCAACCCAGAAGCTTGGGAATGGTATTACAAAACTATCGGTAATGAGCAATCACCTATCGTTGACACCTGGTGGCAGACAGAGACAGGCGGTATCTTGATTACTCCACTTCCGGGAGCCACAGAGCTCAAACCAGGCTCGGCAACTCGCCCATTCTTCGGTGTGCAACCTGCACTGGTCGATAATATGGGCAACATTGTCGATGGTGCGACAGAAGGTAACCTCGTCATCCTTGATTCATGGCCAGGGCAAATGCGCACCGTTTATGGTGACCATGAGCGCTTTGAGCAGACTTACTTCTCTACCTTCAAAGGCATGTACTTTACCGGTGACGGCGCACGCCGCGATGAAGATGGCTACTACTGGATCACAGGCCGTGTCGATGACGTACTGAATGTGTCTGGTCACCGTATGGGTACCGCTGAGATTGAATCAGCATTAGTAGCATTCGATAAAATAGCGGAAGCGGCTATCGTCGGTATCCCACACGATATTAAAGGTCAGGCCATCTATGCCTACATCACGCTAAATGATGGTGAGTTCCCATCTGCGGAGCTACATAAAGAAGTGAAAGATTGGGTTCGCAAAGAAATCGGCCCTATCGCTACACCAGACGTGCTGCACTGGACCGATGCGCTGCCTAAGACTCGTTCAGGCAAAATCATGCGTCGTATCCTACGTAAGATTGCAACCGGTGATACGAGCAATCTAGGCGATACGTCAACACTGGCTGACCCAAGCGTGGTCGACAAGCTGATTGCCGAAAAAGCCGAACTCGCTTAATGACTCTTTTGCAACTTGATAACAAGCCGCCCTGGATTGGGCGGCTTTTTTGTTTCAGGTTTTTTCAGCAGCTTGTCAAAATGTGCTCTGTGCTGCAAATTTTCTGCCAGACTACAGGTGATTAGACCAGTAAATTGCTGCTAAATGTTGTGAATTAGCTATAATCTTGGTCAATTTTTAAAAATACGAGCTAAATGAGCTTCTCAGCCGCTCCTATTTTTATGTAAACTTGGGATAAACCCCGTTTATTTCACGTTAACCGAAGATGGCGACAATATGACAGCAAAGTCTCGAATTCTAGTTTTAAATGGCCCAAATCTTAACCTTTTAGGTGTCAGAGAGCCGGGACATTACGGCAGTGAAACACTCTCACAAATTGTTGATAACTTAGAAAAGCAAGCGGCAAAAGCCGACATCGAGCTGTCCCATCTTCAATCTAACCGTGAATATGAACTGATTGAGGCCATCCACGCGGCATTTGGGAATACCGATTTTATCATCATCAACCCAGCAGCGTTTACTCATACTAGCGTGGCACTGCGTGATGCCTTGCTGGGAGTATCAATCCCGTTTATCGAAGTGCACTTATCAAACGTTCATGCCCGAGAGGCCTTTCGTCATCACTCTTATCTGTCCGATGTGGCGCAAGGGGTGATTTGCGGATTAGGTCCACAAGGCTATGAATTTGCGCTTTCAGCGGCCATCAAGGCACTAAAAGCAAACTAACCAAATACTCTACGGCTTAATGCAAAGCCGTCTTACTCACAAGACGAAGAGAAAGAAACATGGATATTCGTAAAATTAAGAAGCTAATTGAACTGGTTGAAGAGTCTGGCATCGCTGAGCTAGAAATTTCTGAAGGTGAAGAATCAGTACGCATCAGCCGAAACAGCCCAGCTGCGGCACCTGCACCTGTTCAGTACGCAGCAGCGCCTGCTCCAGTAGCAGCGCCGGCTGCAGCTCCAGCAGCACCTGTTGCGGCTGAAGAAGCTGCACCGGCAGTACCCGCTGGCCACCAAGTTCTTTCTCCAATGGTTGGTAGCTTCTACCGTGCGCCAAGTCCTGACTCAAAACCATTTGTTGAAGTTGGTCAATCAGTGAGCGCTGGCGATACTATCTGTATCGTTGAAGCAATGAAGATGATGAACCAGATTGAAGCAGACAAGTCTGGTGTTGTTACCGCTATCCTAGCTGAAGATGGTCAAGCAGTAGAATTCGATCAACCGCTAGTTATCATCGAATAAGCGGGGCTTTGACTATGTTAGATAAAGTCGTTATCGCAAACCGAGGTGAAATTGCACTTCGTATTTTGCGCGCTTGTAAAGAGCTAGGTATCAAGACGGTTGCTGTTCACTCAACAGCGGACCGCGACCTTAAGCACGTATTGCTTGCTGATGAAGCCATCTGTATTGGTCCAGCTCGCGGTATTGATAGCTACCTAAATATCCCACGCATCATCTCAGCAGCTGAAGTGACAGGTGCCGTGGCGATCCACCCTGGTTACGGTTTCCTCTCTGAGAACGCTGATTTTGCAGAGCAAGTCGAGCGTTCTGGATTCATCTTCATTGGTCCAAAAGCGGACACTATTCGCATGATGGGCGACAAAGTATCGGCTATCACAGCAATGAAAAAAGCGGGCGTACCATGTGTGCCTGGTTCAGACGGCCCACTAGACGACGATGAAGCGAAGAACAAAGCGCACGCCAAGCGCATTGGCTACCCAGTTATCATCAAAGCCTCTGGTGGTGGCGGTGGTCGCGGTATGCGTGTTGTTCGCAGCGAAGCTGAGTTAGTCGAATCCATTGCCATGACACGTGCAGAAGCAAAAGCTGCTTTCAACAACGACATTGTTTACATGGAGAAATTCCTAGAAAACCCTCGTCACGTTGAAGTACAGGTTATCGCAGACGGTCAAGGCGGTGCTATCCACCTAGGTGAACGTGACTGTTCAATGCAGCGTCGTCACCAAAAGGTTGTTGAAGAAGCTCCAGCCCCAGGCATCACTGAAGAGATGCGTAAGTACATCGGTGAACGCTGTACTCGTGCATGTCTCGAAATCGGTTACCGCGGCGCAGGTACGTTTGAGTTCCTATACGAAAACGGCGAGTTCTACTTCATCGAAATGAACACGCGTATTCAGGTAGAGCACCCAGTAACAGAGATGGTGACTGGCGTTGACCTAATCAAAGAGCAGCTACGCGTTGCAGCAGGCCAACCACTGTCGTTCACTCAGGATGACATCAAACTGCGTGGTCATGCGATTGAATGTCGTATCAACGCGGAAGATCCTGAGCGCTTCCTACCATGTCCAGGTACCATCACCCGCTTCCACGCGCCGGGCGGTATGGGCGTTCGTTGGGAATCGCACATCTACACGGGCTACACAGTACCACCGCACTACGATTCAATGGTCGGTAAGCTGATTACTTTCGGTGAGAACCGTGATGTAGCGATTGCTCGAATGAAGAATGCACTGGGTGAGATGTTCATTGAAGGCATCAAGACCAACATTCCTCTACAAGAAGCGATCATGAATGATGAGAACTTCCAACACGGCGGTGCTAACATTCATTACCTAGAGAAGAAGCTTGGCCTGAGCTAATCACTTCCCTCTTGAGAAAAACCCGCCACGGCGGGTTTTTTTATGCTCAGTGTCAGTGAATCTGCTACACTCTGCGCAAAATTCACCTTGCTAGGACCCAACTTATGCCTTGGATTCAAATTAAACTCAACGCGACCAATGAAAATGCAGAGCAAATCGGCGACATGCTGATGGAAGAAACGGGCGCACTGTCTGTCACTTTCCTAGATGCGCACGATACGCCTGTATTTGAGCCGCTGCCTGGTGAGACCCGTTTATGGGGCGATACTGATATCGTCGCACTATACGATGCCGAAGCAGACACCAAATGGGTGGTTGAGACAATTAAAGGCAGCAATATGCTACCGGAAGGTTTCGCTCATAAAGTCGAGCAGCTAGAAGACAAGGACTGGGAACGTGAGTGGATGGAGAACTTCCACCCAATGAAGTTTGGTGAACGTTTGTGGATCTGCCCAAGCTGGCGCGATGTGCCAGAACCCGATGCCGTCAATGTGATGCTTGACCCTGGTCTAGCATTCGGTACCGGCACTCACCCAACGACAGCGCTTTGTCTAGAGTGGCTTGAGTCGCTCAACCTTGAGGGAAAAACGGTCATCGATTTTGGCTGTGGCTCAGGGATCCTAGCGATTGCCGCGATCAAACTTGGCGCTGCAAAAGTCATCGGGATCGACATTGATCCTCAAGCTCTGGTTGCGTCAAAAGACAACGCGCAGCGCAATGGCGTAGCAGACCAGTTAGAGCTATTCCTGCCACAAGATCAGCCAGAAGGCCTGATTGCCGATGTGGTCGTTGCCAACATTCTTGCAGGCCCGCTTCGCGACCTGTCTGGCATCATCAAAGGGCTCATTAAGCCAGGTGGTGAACTCGCGATGTCAGGCGTGCTAGATACCCAAGCAGAAGACGTGGCGAACTACTACCGCGATGATATGAGCATTGACCCTATCGTTGAACTGAACGAGTGGTGTCGCATCTCGGGCAAAAAATAACCACTCTCGTTTAAATAGCAGTGTTTTAGGAGCCAAAAACACTGCTATTTTTGCTCTAAAAGGAATACTTTTAGTACTAAGCGACTGAAAATGCGACAATTTGCAGAAACAAATTGTAAATGCTCAAATATTAGTCTTTTCACACACCGAAAAAATGCGTAAAATGCGCGCCCTTGCTTGTGTAAACCTGTGGCGATGTTTTGAAAATCGGACAATACCAACTTAAGAACAACCTCATTGTCGCACCCATGGCGGGTGTTACCGATAGACCGTTCCGTGAGTTGTGCCTTCGTTACGGTGCCGGTATGGCCGTCAGTGAAATGATGTCCTCAAACCCGAAACTGTGGAAAACAGCCAAGTCACAGCAGCGCATGGTGCACGAGGGCGAATCAGGTATTCGTTCAGTGCAAATAGCAGGTGCCGATCCAACGCTTATGGCGGAAGCGGCACAGTTCAGTGTTGAAAACGGTGCACAAATCATCGACATCAACATGGGCTGCCCTGCTAAAAAAGTGAATAAAAAACTGGCGGGTTCTGCTCTGCTTAAGTACCCAGATATCATTGAAGATATTCTGCGCACCGTAGTCGATGCCGTCGATGTCCCTGTGACATTAAAAACCCGTACAGGTTGGGATACAGACAATAAAAACTGTGTCCAAATTGCAAAACTAGCCGAAGACTGCGGCATACAGGCGCTCGCCCTTCATGGTCGAACTCGTACCTGCATGTACAAAGGCGAGGCAGAATACGACAGCATCAAAGCGGTAAAAGAAGCTGTCTCTATACCGGTTATCGCTAACGGTGATATCGATAGCCCAGAGAAAGCGAAATATGTACTGGATTACACTGGTGCAGACGCTTTGATGATTGGACGTCCGGCCCAAGGACGGCCATGGATTTTCGAGGAAATCCAACATTACTTGGAAAACGGCACACTGATGCCTGAGCGCCCGACTTCGGATGTGCAGGGTATTTTGCTTGGTCATGTTCAAGCACTTCACCAGTTTTATGGTGAGTTTTTAGGTCCACGCATCGCGCGTAAGCATGTTGGCTGGTATCTAAAGGAACATGAACAGGCGAGTGAGTTCCGCCGTACCTTCAACGCGATTGAGGCTGCAAATGAACAGCTCGACGCATTGCAAGGTTATTTTGACAACGTTGCATCATAATTACGAGAAGAGCTAAACCGATTATGTTCGAACAAAATTTGACTTCAGAACCATTGACAGTTACTACAGTAACATCTTCAGACCAAATCACACAGAAGCCGCTACGTGACTCTGTAAAAGCGTCTTTAAAGAACTACCTTGCTCAATTAAATGGTCAAGACGTCACTGAATTGTATGAACTAGTTCTAGCGGAAGTTGAACAGCCGCTACTAGACACCATCATGCAGTACACTCGCGGTAACCAAACTCGCGCAGCAACAATGATGGGTATCAACCGCGGTACTCTTCGTAAGAAGCTTAAGAAATACGGTATGAACTAATTCGCCTCTAGCGAACTATTTGAGATTAAAGGGTCTGGAGCACACGCTTCAGACCCTTTTCTTTGTCCGAATCTCGCTCAAATCCCCCTCAACAACTAATCTTAGATTCCCTCTTGACCTCAACTTAACTTGAGGATTTACCGTTAACGTCAGCGATTGTTTTTATTCAAACACAAACAAGGAGACGTTATGAAAAGCTACGTAGAACACGCCAATATTACCGTAATAGATGCCGAGCACAGTGTTGGACTGCTACTTGCTGCACTACCTGACTGGTCGATCCGAGGAGAAGGTCGAACCGATGATTGGTTTGGTAAACCGATGCGCTGGTATCACGTTGGAACAGAAGAGAGTTACATCACTATCCAAGATGGCGGCGAAGGAGAGGCCGGAACATGGCAGCAGCCTTGGATTGGAGTTAAACACATTGGCATTGTGGTCGACGATCTAAAAAAGACCATTTCACGACTTGAAGACGCTGGTTACCCGCTTGATCACATGGGTGGCGAACACCCCTATCGTCAAAGTGCCTATTTTCAAGACAAGCATCATGTCCAGTTTGAGTTTGTCGAGTATTTTTCTGAACTTGCCACTGAGCGCAATGACTATCAGTTATAGCTTTCGATTTGAGTCAACTTCAAAAGGAAGTGGGTTGTTATAAGTGGTTCTATACATAAGCAACCATGCCCACAAATGCAAAGCTGGGCTCAAACCCAGCTTTGTGACCCGCTTAATAATTAGACGATAGTGGCATAGAGTCAGCGCAGAACATGGCATAGGGTATAGCTATAACAACAATCAGCATGCCGAATGACTAAAGGTGATGCACTCTTTTTCCAAGAAAGGAATTCTTGCTATGACTACTCCGCTTCTGCGCCGCATTTCGATTCAACATCGACTGTTTCTGCTCATTGGACTCGTTTCCGTTGCTCTATTTATTCCACTCATTTTGGCACTGCTCGATTATCAGCAGTCATTAATGACCAACAAACAAAACAAGACCCAACACTTAGTGCAAACGGCTTATACCTTAGTGGAGCACTACCACCAGCAACACATCAAAGGAGAGATAAGTCTAGAACAAGCTAAGACAGGGGCAGCCAATGCCGTTCAAAGTCTTCGCTATGATGCCAATGATTACTTTTGGATCAACGATCTCACTCCCACCATGGTCATGCACCCAATGAAGCCAGCCCTCAATGGACAAGATCTTAGCCAAATTGCCGATCCCAACGGGAAGAAACTGTTTGTCGACATGGTTACCCTCGCTAAACAGCAGCAGTCAGGTCTTGTACATTACATGTGGCCAAAGCCAGGCTCTGAGTCTCCCGTCGAGAAAGTCTCTTACATCAAACTATTTAAGCCCTGGGGCTGGGTAATTGGCTCAGGTGTTTATGTCGATGATGTGAATGCGCTCACTTGGCAAGCCATCCAAAAGGTATTGATGAGTGTCATTGCCGCTCTGGCTGTTATGTTGGCAATTGCTTATATCATTGGCCGCAGCATCATCAAGCCATGCCGTGATACATTGGCGGCGTTAGACGATATTGCCAGTGGCGATGGCGATTTGTCGCAGACCCTACCCGAAACCGGAAGTGATGAGCTGAGCCATATTGCGAAAGCGTTCAATCAATTCACCCACAAGCTCGAGAGCATCATTCGTGATATCAAGCCTGTCACCGAGGACATTACTCAAGCGGCCATCGCGCTAAATACCGTTGCTCAGCAAGGCGCAGCTCAATCAGAGCAACAGCAGCAAGCGGTCGATACTGTTGCCTCTGCGATGAATGAGCTTCATGCCAGTAACAGAGAAGTCGCGAATTCCGCCCAGCAGGCTGCTGAGGCCGCTCAGGAAGCGAGCTCTCAAGGTCAACACGGCGGTGAAGTGATTGAGCGTGCCACCTCACATATGCAGGCATTATCGATGCAGCTCACTGAAACGGACCAAAACATTCAGATGCTAGCAACAGAAACGCAGGAAGTGGGCTCTGTGCTTGAGGTCATTCGCGGCGTCGCCGAGCAAACCAATCTATTGGCACTCAACGCTGCTATAGAAGCCGCTCGAGCAGGTGAACAAGGGCGTGGATTTGCCGTAGTCGCGGACGAAGTAAGAACGCTTGCGACTCGAACTCAGAGCAGTACCGATGAGATTGAGCAGATCATTCAAAAGCTGCAAACCCAAGCGGCAGAGGTCAGCCAGTCAATGACGTTGACGCAACAGCAATCCACGGCAACTATCGAGCACACGGAACAAGCAAGACAAGCACTGCAGCAAATCGACCAACGCATCAGTGCCATTGCCTCTCTCAATGAGCTAATTGCCGCAGCGAGCTCTCAGCAAACCTTAGCGACCGATGAAATCAGTCAAAATCTGACGCAAATTGCCGATCATGGCAGCCAGTCGGCCAATGAGGCGAAAAAGCTGGCCGAAGCCAGTGAGCAATTGATGGAGAATGGCAACACATTAAGTATCGGTGTGGGCGCATTTAAAGTGCAATCGTAAGCCGCACTCAGTAATAAGGGAGGCAATGTCTCCCTTATCTTCTTTTCGTCACGATTTTTCATCTGCGACTTCTAGAGCCGCGAGTATTGAGCAGTGGCTCGCGTCATGGTCATGTCCACAACAGGCATCATTGATCTTCTTAAGCGCGGCACGAATCCTGGTAAGTTCAGCGATTTTGTCATCAATGAGTTCAAGCTTGCTAGAGGTAATGGCTTTTACTTCAGAGCAGCTGTGCTCGGTGGCCTCAAGCTTAATTCCAAGCAGCTCTTTAATTTCATCTAAGCTCAGACCCACCTCTTTCGCCTTAAGAACAAAACGAACTTGCCTTTGACTCTCTTCATTATAGAGACGGTAACCCGAGTCACTGCGACCAACAGGCGCAATCAATTGGTTCTTTTCATAAAAACGCAACGTATCTGACGTCACCTTGCAGCGTTTTGCTAACTCACCTATTTGAAACATAACCGTTTAAATTAACCTCTTTGTTACAAAAGTGTTCTTTAATAGGCTTTTTTGCACTTTTTTTGCCTATGCCAAACGATTGCGCGAGCTTTTTTGTAATAGATTGGTTAGAATACGCGCCATCGCCACCCCGGTGGTAAAAATACCAAGGGTATTTGCCCAACAGACGACTGGGTCGCCTCAATCATGAAAGAACCCGTCCTGTTTGGCAACTATCTTTAAATCCGCAGAGCAAACCAATCGTTTGCCCTGTACACAGCAACACAATCTGTGACTTTGAGGAAACAGAAGCATGAGTAACGCTCGTCCAATTCGCCGCGCTTTAATCAGCGTATCTGACAAAACTGGTATCGTTGAGTTCGCACAAGCACTAGCACAACGCGGTGTTGATATCCTTTCTACTGGTGGTACTGCTCGCCTTCTTGCTGAGCAAGGCATCGCAGTAACTGAAGTATCTGACTACACTGGCTTCCCAGAGATGATGGATGGTCGTGTTAAGACGCTACACCCGAAAGTACACGGTGGTGTGCTAGGTCGTCGCGGTCAAGACGACGACGTGATGGCGACTCACGGCATCAACCCAATCGATATGGTTGTGGTTAACCTATACCCATTTGCTGCAACCGTAGCAAAAGAAGGCTGTACGCTAGAAGACGCAGTGGAAAACATCGATATCGGTGGTCCAACTATGGTTCGCTCTGCAGCGAAAAACCACAAAGACGTCACTATCGTTGTTAACGCACACGACTACGAGCGCGTTATTGCTGAAATGGACGCAAACGACAAATCTCTTACTCTAGAGACACGTTTCGACCTCGCTATCGCAGCGTTTGAGCACACAGCCTCTTACGACGGCATGATCGCTAACTACTTCGGCACTATGGTTCCATCTTACGGTGAGAACAAAGAGGGTGATGCTGAATCTAAGTTCCCGCGCACGTTTAACCAACAGTTCGTGAAAAAGCAAGACATGCGCTACGGTGAGAACAGCCACCAAGACGCTGCGTTCTACGTAGAAGCAAACCCAGAAGAAGCGTCTGTATCTACCGCTCGCCAAATCCAAGGTAAAGCTCTGTCTTACAACAACATCGCCGACACTGACGCAGCACTTGAGTGTGTGAAAGAGTTTGATGAGCCAGCTTGCGTTATCGTTAAGCACGCCAACCCATGTGGCGTTGCGCTAGGCAAAGACATCCTAGAAGCGTATGACCGCGCTTACAAAACTGACCCAACGTCAGCATTTGGCGGCATCATCGCATTCAACCAAGAGCTAGATGCAGAAACAGCGAAAGCGATTGTTGAGCGTCAGTTCGTTGAAGTCATCATCGCACCTTCTGTTTCATCTGAAGCAGTAGAAGTGGTTGCCGCTAAGAAAAACGTTCGCCTACTAGAGTGTGGTGAGTGGACAACTAAGACGACTGGCTTTGACGTTAAACGCGTTAACGGTGGTCTTCTGGTTCAAGACCGCGACCAAGGCATGGTATCGCTAGATGACCTTAAAGTGGTTTCTAAGCGTCAACCAACAGAAGAAGAGCTAAAAGACGCACTATTCTGCTGGAAAGTGGCTAAGTACGTTAAGTCAAACGCGATCGTTTACTCGAAAGGCGACATGACTATCGGTGTAGGCGCAGGTCAAATGAGTCGCGTGTACTCTGCAAAAATCGCAGGCATTAAAGCAGCAGACGAAGGCCTACAGGTTGAAGGCTGCGTGATGGCATCCGATGCGTTCTTCCCATTCCGTGATGGTATTGACGCTGCAGCAGAAGCTGGCATCAAGTGCGTTATCCAACCAGGTGGCTCTATGCGTGATGACGAAGTTATCGCAGCGGCGGACGAGCATGGCATGGCGATGATCTTTACAGGCATGCGCCACTTCCGTCACTAATTCGTTTTTGGTTCTCCCTCTTACTAAGGGGGAGTTAGAGGGGGTCAGTTTGCGAGATCGCGATTTACCCCTCCCAGCCTCCCCTTATTAAGGGGAGGAGCAAAATCAAAGGATATATTATGAACGTTCTAATTATTGGTGCTGGTGGTCGTGAGCACGCTCTGGGTTGGAAAGTGGCTCAGAATCCAAATGTTGAAACTGTTTTCGTGGCACCAGGTAACGCAGGTTCTGCGCTTGAGCCTAAGCTAGAAAACGTTGCGATTGACGTTGAAGACATTCAAGGTCTGGTAGCGTTTGCAAAAGAGAAAAACATCGAGCTAACGATTGTAGGTCCTGAAGCACCGCTTGTAATTGGTGTTGTGGATGCATTCCAAGAGGCCGGCCTAGCGATCTTTGGCCCGACTCAAGCAGCCGCTCAGCTAGAAGGCTCTAAAGCGTTCACCAAAGACTTCCTAGCTCGTCACGCTATCCCAACCGGCGCTTACGCTAACTTCACTGAAATTGAGCCTGCATTGGCTTACGTTCGCGAGCAAGGTGCTCCGATCGTAGTTAAGGCTGACGGTCTTGCGGCTGGTAAAGGTGTGATCGTTGCGATGACGCTAGAAGAAGCAGAAGACGCAATTAAAGACATGCTGGCTGGCAACGCATTTGGCGACGCTGGTAGCCGCGTGGTTATCGAAGAATTCCTAGACGGCGAAGAAGCAAGCTTCATCGTGATGGTTGATGGCGAAAACGTATTGCCAATGGCAACCAGCCAAGACCACAAACGCGTTGGTGATAAGGACACAGGGCCTAACACTGGCGGCATGGGCGCTTACTCTCCGGCTCCAGTTGTCACGCAAGAAATCCACAACCGCATTATGGAAGAGGTTATCTACCCAACCGTTCGCGGCATGGCTTCAGAAGGTAACCCATATACAGGTTTCCTATACGCGGGTCTGATGATCGACAAAGATGGTACGCCTAAGGTTATCGAATATAACTGCCGTTTCGGTGACCCAGAAACTCAACCTATCATGATGCGTATGCAATCTGACATGGTTGAGCTTTGCCAAGCTGCGATCGACAAGAAGCTAGACCAAGTTGAGTCTAAGTGGGATCCACGTGCTTCTATCGGTATCGTTCTAGCTGCAGGTGGCTACCCAGCGTCTTACAACAAAGGTGATGTTATCTCTGGCCTACCAACAACAGAAGTGGAAGGCGAGAAGGTATTCCACGCAGGTACAGCAGACAAAGACGGCAATGTTGTGACTAACGGTGGTCGCGTACTATGCGCAACCGCACTAGGCAACACGGTATCTGAAGCTCAAGCACGCGCTTATGAGCTGACTAAGAAGATCAGTTGGGACGGCATGTTCCACCGCAACGACATCGGCTATCGTGCGATTGCTCGCGAGCAAAAGTAATTGAGCCAAGTTCAAAATGACAAAGGGTGCCAATCGGCACCCTTTTTTAATTTGTTCTGGGAAATGTATTAAATCAGTTCAGGTCTTGGAATGCAGTCTTTGGCGCCATCGGCCAACATCAGTAACTGCTCTACCCTTGCGCCAGTCAACCGTGTGCTGCCCAAGAACGCCACATAGCTTTCCACTTCAGCCAAACGAGAAACCACAAAACTTGGTAAGCTCTGCTCAAACTTAATATTATTGAATTCTATACCGCTGCACGTTTCTAGTGTCTCACCATCCCAGTGGCCTTGAACAAGCTCTAAGCCGTCACTGTCTTGCTCTTTTACTCGTTCAACTAACAGCGAAGCTTCACGTTGGTAATTTTCAAGCTGAGCTTTTTTCACTGGTAGCACTTTACCATTGCGGCGGTACTGCTGATAAATCGCCTCACCCTCTTTATTAAATCGTACGTGGATGCGGTAAGTCACGGATCCCGTTTCCAAGTCATTTTGTACCCCTTCACGTACAAACTCTCTCAGAGTATCGCCGCTCCAGCGATAATTTGATTGATACCAGCCGTAGTCATTCATGTTGACGTAATCAGCAGCACTATGAGGGCGAGTGAGTTTTTCGGTATACCAATAAAAACTGGTCGCATCACCCAATGTCTGGCCACCGGTATAGTCTGAAAATTGATTGATACTCGGAGAAGGAGAAGACGAACAGCCAAGCAAGCTAGCTGCGAGAAGCGAAACCAACAGTATTCTTTTCATAGTTGCGAGGCACCTCTATTGAACGCGCGATAAACGAATTACACCGAGTGACACAGTTAAGACAGTAAATGGTGCGTCGCGTTCAGTTAAATGAAGCTTAAAGTGAGGAGACAGATAGGTAATCGCGCTGATTCAAAACACGCTTAACAATCGATCCTGGGGAAGAATAAGATGGAGAGAACAGCACCGATGAAGCCATCGGTGCTGTAAAAATTATTTCACTGCGTCTTTCAGTGCTTTACCAGCAACGAATGCTGGAACGTTAGCAGCAGCGATTTGGATCTCTTCACCAGTCTTTGGATTACGACCAGTGCGAGCTGCACGGTGGTTTACTTTGAACGTACCAAAACCAATTAGTTGAACTTGGTCACCTTCAGTTAGCGCTTCAGATACGCCTGAAAGCGTCGCTTCTAGCGCTGCTTTAGCTTGTGCTTTAGATAGGTCAGCTTTTTCAGCGATAAAATCGATTAATTGGGTCTTGTTCATTAGGTTTCCCTTCTTCATGTTATCGAGTTAAAGCCCACTCTAAATCATAAAGCCCCCATCTGGCAAAGGTTTGTAGCGCTTCTTTATCGCTTATGACGTAGATTTAACCGTTTTATGAGCAATAACTCACAATTTGTTACCCAAAGATTAAGTTTGAAACCTTGTAATTTATTGCATAAAGTCCCATAAATGCACTGCGACTCAACTGATAAGCCTGATAAATTGGTCTGTCGCTACTGTTTTTAAGCACTCACCAACAATGCACAGGCTCATTTTTGCAGCAAAGTTAGGTTGATGTGTGCACTTACCTAGGAAATGAATGTTTCTTTTAACGGTTTATATTACTGTCGCTATTGGTGTCTCTTTTATCTGTTCGGTATTAGAGGCGGTACTTTTAAGTATCACCCCAAGCTATCTTGCTCAGTTGAGACAAAAGGGTCACCCTGCGGCAGAAAAGCTAACCAAGCTCAAAGCAGAGCTAGATAGACCCCTAGCGTCTATTTTGACCCTAAACACCATCGCCCACACTATCGGTGCGGCGAGTGCCGGTGCGCAAGCGGCAAAAGTGTTCGGTAGCCAATGGCTAGGCGTCTTCTCAGCAGTATTAACGCTGGCTATTCTGGTGTTGTCAGAAATCGTACCGAAAACCATTGGTGCGACCTACTGGCGTCAACTCGCTCCGGTTTCAGCCACTATCCTACGTTGGATGGTGTGGGCACTGACGCCATTTGTTTGGTTCTCAGAGCAAATTACAAAACGCCTAGCGCGCGGCCATGAAACGCCGAAAATGCGTGATGAGCTATCAGCAATGGCAATGCTAGCTAAAGAAAGCGGCGAGTTTGCGGAAGGCGAATCGAACATCTTGAATAACATTTTGAATATTCAAGACATCCCAGTAACGCAAGTAATGACGCCTCGTCCAGTGGTGTTCCGCGTACCGGCTGAGATGACCATCAATGAATTTTTGACTGAGCATAAAGAGACGCCGTTCTCACGCCCATTGGTGTACAGCCAGCAGAAAGACAACATTCTCGGCTTTGTACACCGCTTGGAGCTATTTAAGCTTCAACAGCAAGGCAGCGGCGAGAAGCAACTAGGATCGGTGATGCGCCCAATCCAGGTGTTGTTTAACACCATCATGTTGCCGAAAGCGTTTGAACAGATGATGGCGGCGCGCCTGCAAATCGCGATGATTGTCGACGAGTACGGCACCATACAAGGCATCATCACTCTAGAAGACATCTTCGAGCACTTGTTGGGACAAGAGATTGTCGATGAGGCGGACAAAACCACCGACATGCAAGAACTGGCTTATCAGCGCTGGGAAAACTGGAAAGAAAAACACAGCATCGTTGATAACTCAGACGATGATGACGAAGAAGCACCAGTCGAAAAGCCTGAGCCTCAAGCCCAAACGCCACAAAAAGCTGAAGAGACGAAAGACGAAACTAACTCTCAGGATAAGAAAGAGTCTTAAGCGCTCAATCTCAAAAAGCTCTGAATCTCTACAAGCACTCAAAATAAAATGGCCGCGAAGTTCGCGGCCATTTTTTTATATCCAGCAGGCTGTCGTTAGTGACTGCCTATCTCGTTGCCCAGCAGGAAGTTCTCATCACTACTGACCACAACGCCATACTTGAGGAAGTTCTTACCGAGAATCATACTGTAGTGGAAACGAGAGCGGTCTTGCAGGTTCACACGTACTGTTTTCTCAACATCGCCAAGTTTCACGCGCATATTGACCACAGGGCGAACATTGGCCTTCTCCCCAGCTTTAGCACGAATGCGCATCACATCCACCACTTCGCGGGTAAATTCTTGCTTCATACCCATGTCATTGGTGTAGGTGAAGGTCACCATTTTCTTGCCATCATTTTCAAACTGCTTGATGTTGGTCGCGTTCATTGAGCTGACGTCAGCACCCGTATCCAGTTTCACTGGGAAAGAGAGCCCTTCCACCGTGGCATTTTCAATATGCCCTGCCGTAAACACAGGGTAGGCATCGAGTAGGTTCTCACTGCGAGTATTCACCAGTACACCCGCCTTTGTGGCTTTCTTACCGATGATAAAGTATGGCTTATCCCCTTCATCGCTATCGAGTGCTTCAAGTGCAAACTCTACAGTAACGGTGCGATCACCAACGATGAACTCACCATCGACCACCGGCCTTACCGTATCGCCCACTTTGATGCGGCGTAAAATGGTTTTGCGGATCTTCTCTTCATTGCCTAAATCACTCGACAAGTAGTACTCCACTTTGTCGCGACCCTTAGCTTCAATGATTTCGAAACTGCTGACTTTCAGAAGCGGCGTGCTAACCGCAAACGACGGCTCGGCATCCAGCTCATAACCATCAAGGATCAGGCTTTCCGTTGGTGAGACCACCAGCGGCTTGTCTTTCATGCGAGCTGCAAAGCTCTGCTTTTTCTTCTCAAGCTTTCCTTTAGCACCGGTATCGACGATAAAGTTCTTGTTAAGCGTATTCAGACCTAGGCGAAGCTGAGTGCTCTGCTTCGAGCGATCTTTAAGGTAAACCTGAATCGTGCCTTCAAAGTCTTTACCACCCTTAAATGGCATAAAGATCATTGGGTACTCATTGCCTGACACTGAGAGCATTTTCACTAGCGGATACGTCACACGTTTTTGTGCGCCTTCCTTACCAACTAAATCGAAGCTCACTGAATTGGCTTTTTTGTCCACCTCAATATTTTGCGCATTGAGAATGCTGTAATTGTTCGACAAAGAGATACTGACATCAACTGGCACATCTGCCACCGAGCCGGACTCTCGGCGACCAATCACTTGTGCATCTTTTTGCTCTTGCAGGTAGTCGTATCCAGCCATAACCCATGCGTTGTTGGCTAGGAAAGTCTTACCGATCAAAATTGGGGCGCTAAAGCCGCTTCTATCTGTGAGATTCACTTCCGTGTCCACGGTCTTGCCCGCAATGGTCATTGGCAAAGTGACAACTGGGCGGTAGATAGGCGTCGAACTGGTGCGGCTTCGAATGACACTGGTGCGCGTCAATGGGCGCTCCATTTCAATCTTTTCACCCGTGTAAGGGTGGCGCAAAGTGAAGTTCACTACGCCTTGGAAGTTGCGCTCGTCATTATCGAACTCTTTTAGCCACCAGTCACTCGCTGAGCCACCATACTCATCGACGATGGTTTGCATCAGCTTCTCGTCACTGAGTCCTTGGTACTTAGGATTGTTACTGATGACCTTAATGTCTTCAGCGTGCATTGATGTGGTATCAGCGCCCGTATCGATTTTACCGACAAATGGAATGCCTTCGAGCGCTTCAATATCTTGGTAGTAAACACTTTCAACGCGTCCAAGGACAATCTTATCCTCAATAGAAAGAACCGGTGCTTGTGTAGTAGAGAGATCTGGTGCAGCCATAGCCCACCCGCTTGTCATTGTGGCTAGAATTAACGCCAATTTAGTTGCTGTAGTTTTCATTTTAATACATCCATTCATCGACTGGCTCTAAATACGCATGAGTTCCTAAGACAACGGTCGACTCACTTCGTTTACCGACTCCTTTAAACTTTACAGAAAATCAACGGAATATCCACGCGATTATCAATAAATTAGCAATTCCTCGTTTGGTTTCACCTTTCTCCATAGCAGAAACGTGTATCAGAAACGTGGCGCAGAAAAATGACCAGGGAATTGCAAATCACTGCTGATGCCCTTATATCCTATGGATATCTAGGAGCGCCTACGCACTCCCCACACAACAAAAAGAGAATACACGGATGAGCCAAGCTATCTGTCAACTGATTGCTAAAGAGCTGAACGTCAGTCACAAGCAAGTTGAAGCCGCCGTTACCCTGATTGATGACGGTAACACAGTTCCATTTATCGCTCGCTATCGAAAAGAGGTCACAGGGGGGCTGGATGATACCCAACTTCGCAACCTAGACTCTCGCCTGAGTTACCTGCGTGAATTGGACGACCGACGTCAGACGATTCTGAAATCCATTGACGATCAGGGCAAGCTTACAGCAGAGCTGCGCAGTGAAATTGAAAATGCGGACAACAAAACTCGTCTTGAAGATCTGTACCTACCGTACAAACCAAAACGTCGCACCAAAGGTCAGATTGCTATTGAGGCCGGTCTTGAGCCTCTAGCCGACTTATTGTGGACGGATCCAAGCAATGAACCTGAAACTGCTGCGTCAAATTACATCGACAGTGAAAAAGGCATTGCCGACAGCAAGGCCGCTTTGGATGGCGCACGAGCCATCATTATGGAGCGCATCGCAGAAGATGCCGACCTACTCGAGAAAGTACGCCAATACCTAAATCGCCATGCGGAACTGCGCTCACGCGTCGTGACTGGCAAAGAGCAAGATGGTGAAAAGTTTAAAGACTACTTTGAACACGATGAGGCAATGAGCAAAGTGCCGTCTCACCGTGCACTGGCGATGCTTCGCGGCCGCAATGAAGGCTTCTTGCAGCTATCGGTTAACGCCGACCCTGCCAACGAAGAAAACGCTCGTGAGTCCTACTGCGAAACTCTGATTGCTGAGCACTACGGCATTCATCTTAGCCAGGCACCGGCAGATGCATGGCGCAAACAAGTCATCAGCTGGGCATGGCGCATTAAAGTCTCCATGCACATGGAAACCGAACTGATGGGCGCACTCAAAGAGCGCTCTGAAGTCGACGCGATTACGGTATTTGCCACCAACTTGAAAGATCTGTTGATGGCCGCGCCCGCCGGTCCAAAAGCCACGCTTGGCCTCGACCCAGGTCTGCGCACCGGTTGTAAGGTCGCGGTGGTAGATGCCACTGGTAAAGTGCTCGCAACCGACACCATTTACCCGCATGTTCCTCAAAAACAGGTCGACAAAGCCGCCCATGCAGTGGATAAATTAGTTCGCCAATTTAACGTCGATTTGATTGCCATCGGTAACGGCACGGCATCGCGCGAGACCGATAGCTTTGCAGCAGATGTCATCAAACGCGGTAACTTAAAAGTGCAGAAGATCATCGTCAGTGAAGCCGGCGCGTCTGTGTATTCAGCATCTGAACTGGCAGCAAAAGAGTTCCCAAATATGGACGTATCCCTGCGCGGTGCGGTTTCTATTGCGAGACGTTTGCAAGATCCACTGGCGGAGCTTGTGAAGATCGACCCTAAATCCATCGGTGTGGGTCAGTATCAGCATGATGTAAGCCAGACCATGCTGGCTAAGCGTCTCGATGCCGTTGTGGAAGACTGTGTAAACGCTGTCGGTGTTGATGTAAACACCGCTTCTGCTGCGCTACTAACTCGTGTCGCGGGCTTATCTTCCACGCTGGCACAAAACATTGTCGACTACCGTGATGAAAACGGTCGCTTCGAAGCTCGTACCACACTTAAAAAAGTGGCGCGACTTGGCCCTAAAGCGTTTGAGCAGTGTGCTGGATTCCTACGTATCATGGATGGTAAGAACCCGCTTGATGCATCAGCAGTGCACCCAGAAGCTTACCCTGTGGTCAAAACCATTGCGGAGAAAACCGGTCGCGCAATGAAATCTATCATCGGTGACAGCAGCTTCCTTCGCACCGTCAATGCGGTTGATTACACCGATGAGACCTTCGGTCTACCAACGGTCACCGACATCATCCGAGAGCTAGATAAGCCTGGTCGAGACCCTCGCCCAGAGTTTAAAACGGCAACCTTCGCTGAAGGTGTCAACACTATCAACGATCTTGAGCCAGGCATGGTTCTCGAAGGCGTCGTTTCGAATGTGGCTAACTTCGGTGCGTTTGTGGATATCGGTGTTCACCAAGATGGTTTGGTGCACATCTCTGCGCTAACTGACAAGTTTGTCGCTGATCCGCGTGAAGTGGTGAAAGCCGGTGATATCGTAAAAGTGAAAGTCATGGAAGTGGATGCAGGCCGCAAGCGTATTGGTTTATCAATGCGCCTCAACGATGAACCTGGTGCGGATAACCGCCCCGCTCGTTCAAACAAACCTGCCCGTGGCAACCAGCGTGACAATCAGCGTGGCGGTCAACGTCAACGTTCAAATCACCAAGAAACAGGCAGCAGTGCAATGGGTGGGGCGTTCGCTGCCGCCTTCGCGAAAGCGAAAAAGTAACCTGCCCAAAAAAGCAAAAAGAGCACCTTGAGTGCTCTTTTTGCTTTCCAATAGTAAGCGTTATCCAACAGCAATAATATCCGAGGGCGTATTCGGTGCCACCGAGTGTCCATAGTGATAGCGAATCACCGTACGTCGCTTGGCCATTTTTCCTGCCATCAACGCTTCTTGAAGTACTTTGGCAGGCAAGCGAAAACGCATCGCATATCCCTTACCTTGAGACTGACTGTAACTGCTCAGTGACAGCAAATAAAACAGGCGCTCAATCGGGTCTTCACGTTCAGGAGACACTTCTTCAGCATCATAGTCTGGATGCTCCGCAGGATCCCATGCCGAACGTTTACGGCGCTTTTCTTCCTCATTAATTCGGCGCTCAGCATTCGTCCTTGCCAGCTCAACCGTAGGCACTATAGGTTCACGTACTTTGTTGTCACGCGCCGCCTGCTCGGTTTGTGGATTGACCGACGGGGCTATAACTGGGGCACTAACACTGTTAGGCGACACTATCATAGGTCACGCTCCTCTGCTGTGAGTGATTTTCGCCAAACCTCAACAACTAACCTAGACCGACGAGCCATCTATCTATTAGATTATCGGAAAAACAGTGCCAACCTTTACTTATTTGTGCAAAAAAACCGCAAAAATTAGCGACCTAACTCACGAACCCGAGCGATAAATTCAGCGGTTTCAGTAATAAAGGGAGCGTGGGAAGAGGCGGTAAAAATATGACTTTGATGAGTGTCCATCTGTTTATCTAACAAACTGGCGACGCGCACCGGCACCAAACCGTCTAAGCGCCCATACCATCGATGCACAGGCATGGTTAGCGCAGCAAGCTCACTGCGATAGTCGAGCTTATCTAACCACTGCAAGCCGAGCATCAATGCGTTAGGGCAAGGCATAGGCCTAGAAAGCACCGCTTGTTTGAGCAACTTAATATCTTGGCGTGCACTTGGACTACCCATAGCTTGCAGCGCCATAAAACGCTCAATCGTCACCGTGAAATTATCACTGAGCTGAGTCATAAACGCCGCGAGTACGTCTTGTTTAATCCCGCGCCACCCCTCTCCTTGGGAAAATTTTGGTGAACTCGCCAGGGTAACTAACTGACTGACACGCGCTGGATCCTCATGGGCAATGTATGTCGCAATCAACCCACCTAGTGACCAGCCAAGCCAAATGGCACGCTCTGGTGCTTCTGCTAGCAATGCGTTCACCAGCTCAGTCAAAGATTCGTAGCCAATTTGATGACTGTAGCCATAGCCAGGTAAATCAACCGTATGCACGGTGAAGTGCTCAGCCAGCTCACTAACGCATGCAGACCATACCGCGCCGTTCATGCCCCAACCGTGTACTAGCACCAAATCAGGTCCTTGCCCTTCCACCTGCCAATGTACTTTTGCCGAACTGCTCACACGATCTCCTACTGATTTGGTTCTTTTTCTGCTTCGAATTGTTCCATGCTAATAGGATTCCTTTACACGTCAACTCAGACCAATGCGATTTTTATCTCGGCTACCAAAACAATGTCATGTCTGCGGATTCACCATTAACCGCTCTCTTGGTCACAATCTATGGTGTGAGCACTGCCAGTCATTGTTTAACTTTGAACGTCATCGCTGCAGACGCTGTGGCCTGGCTATGGACAATACCGCCGAGATCTGCGGCACATGCCTCACCACACCGCCTCCGTGGCAAACGCTGACTTGTCTTGGCGATTACCGGCCACCTCTATCATCTTTTATCCAGCGCATAAAACAACATAGGGAGCCTTGGTTATTGCCACCGCTGAGTAAATTGCTCGCAGAACGTATCAACGATGAACCCGCACCACTGCTGATTTGTGTCCCGACGCTGCTTCATGTCGAATTAAAACGAGGCTTTAACCTTAGTGAGCTTCTGATGCTGCAACTCGCACAGCAGTTGCCAGAGGTCGAAACCGCAGACAGCGTTTTTCGCAAACACCACCACACCGCAACTCAAAAAACCCTCAATCGGCAACATAGACTGGAGAATGTACGCCAAGCGTTCTCTCTCCAACAAAGACCAACATCAAAACACGTCGCCATTATTGATGATGTGGTCACAACCGGCGCAACCGTTCGGCATCTGAGTGAATTATTACTTGAAGTGAACGTAGAAAAAATCGATATTTATTGTTTATGCCGTACCCCAAAGTAAGCCCACTGCTGGGTTATCAGCCAGATTGCGCAGAGGATGTGCAAAATTTTTTGGCATCTACTCGTGACAAGAGTAGAATGGGGGTAATAACCTACAATCTTACTCAGGTATTCGTCGTGTCAAATCCAATTACTATTACAGAAAGTGCTCAAAGCCACTTCGCTAAACTGCTGGCTCAACAGCCAGAGGGAACGAACATCCGTGTTTTTGTCGTTAACCCAGGCACTCAAAACGCTGAGTGTGGTGTGTCTTACTGCCCACCAGAAGCGGTTGAGTCGAACGACACCGAATTCAAGTATGAAATACTATCAGCCTACGTTGATGAGCTATCTCTACCATTTCTAGAAGATGCAGAGATCGACTTCGTTACCGACAAAATGGGTTCACAGCTAACGCTAAAAGCGCCAAACGCAAAAATGCGTAAAGTTTCCGATGATGCGCCACTGATGGAGCGTGTTGAGTACGCTATCCAAACTCAGGTTAACCCTCAGCTAGCGGGTCACGGTGGTCACGTAAGTTTGATGGAAATTACTGAAGAAGGGATCGCTATCGTCCAATTCGGCGGTGGCTGTAACGGTTGCTCAATGGTGGATGTAACACTAAAAGAAGGCATCGAGAAACAGCTTCTTCAAGAATTCTCTGGTGAGCTAACCGCAGTCAGAGATATGACAGAGCACGATCGCGGCGAGCATTCTTACTACTAGCAAGGATGGCTCATTGCCAATTTTGTTTTCGAATCGAGCGCCAAGGTAAACCTTTGCGCTCTTTTTTTTAGCACTACCATTTGGCGCGCGTCCAAATCCTATATATATTAATCACTAACTACTATTCGAGTGCCAAGTGCCTAATGTTTCAAACGATCAAGCGTTTCAGAAAACACTGGCACCCAGCGGAGGAGAACGCCCATGCCATCCAAAAAAGGACCTGAGATCTTAGCCCAAAAGACAGTAGCTGAATCTAGGCTATTTAAAATTGAGGCTTTAGACTTAGCGTTTTCGAACGGCGAAAAGCGCACGTATGAGCGCATGAAACCGAGTGGTCGCAATGCGGTCATGATGGTGCCGATCACTGAGCATGGGGATATCTTGCTGGTTCGCGAATATGCAGCAGGCACCGAGCGCTATGAGCTAGGTTTTCCAAAAGGACTCATCGATCTAGGGGAGAGTCCGGAGCAAGCGGCTGTACGTGAACTCAAAGAAGAGATTGGTTTTGGCGCCAACACGCTAACACCACTCAAAGAGGTGATTCTCGCGCCATCGTACTTCTCCAGTCGCATGACTTTGTTTGTTGCTCAAGACCTCTATCCAGAGCAACTCGAAGGGGACGAACCAGAGCCTCTAGAAATCGTGAAATGGCCATTGGCACAAGCCGATGAGCTACTTACTCATCTCGACTTCTCAGAAGCACGCAGTATTACCGCATTGCTACTAATGCTAAGAATGAAGTCAGAGTTGGGGTTATAACGTGGCAACAAGACATTTAGATTTATCGCATCACCTTCCTGCTGTCATCGACATCGCGCGTCAGGCTGGCCAGCTTATTCTCGACATCTATGAGAACAAAGACTACGAAGCCTTTATCAAGGATGACGAAACCCCAGTGACCAGCGCTGACTTAGCTGCGCATAAACTGATTATGGAAAAGCTCTCTGAGCTGACGCCAGATATCCCTGTTTTGTCTGAAGAAGCAGCGGATATTAGTTTAGAGCAGCGCTCACAATGGAGCACTTATTGGCTAGTAGACCCGCTTGATGGCACTCAAGAGTTCATCGCTCGCAGCGGCGACTTTGCGACCATCATTGCATTAGTGAGCAACAACAAGCCAATCATGGGAGTCGTGTACGCACCGGTGTCCGGCGTGACCTATCACGCTTATGAAGGCAAAGGGGCATGGAAAATTCCAAGCCTAGGAGAAAGCCTGCGCATCAAAATACTCAAACATGAGATGCCACAGCAATCTATCGCTATTGCCATTAGCCGCCGTCAGAATATCAATCGCATCACAAAGCGAATGAGCTCTGCCTGGAACTATGACTTAGTGCCTCTTGGTTCTGCCGCGCTCAAAGCCTGCTTGGTCGCGGAAGGCGCTGTCGATTGCTATCTGCGCCTAGGACCCACTGGCGAGTGGGACACAGCGGCGACACAATGCATTGTTGAAGAAGCCGGTGGTACCATTGTTGATACCGAGCTAGAGCCACTCTCTTACAACAAGCGCGAAACACTCGAGAACCCTAATTTTATTGTGATTGGTGATCGAGATCTGCCGTGGGATCAGATCCTAGTACAAAGCTAACACGTCGCTGTAAACCACTCAAATACAGAAAAGGAGGCTTAGCCTCCTTTTCTGTTTAAACTAGCGCTCGCTTAAAAGCGCCCTTGATAATTAAACGAATACCGTCCTTCGCCATCTGGATTGCCAAGCCATTTCAACTGCTGACGCATGTTAGTCGGAAACTCAGATTCAGGCTTAAACCACGCCTGTGATTGATACTGTCTATTCGGCGTTACACTCGCAGAGAACTCACTCGACACCTGATTACTGTTTTGGCGACCCGCAGCTGAAAGCACACTGTCGTCACAAGATACGTCTACAATTGTCGGCCCCAGTCCTAAGCTACCGATAGGCGACTCAATGTACCCAGCATTCCACGACAAACTCCCGTCACCACTGGCACACCATGGCGATGCATAATTGAGAGACTTAATGGCAAGCTCTAACTGCCCCCCCGCTTTAATCGGCACTGGAATAGGTGCGTACTGAACCACGGTATCTGCAGGTATTGAAGCAAGAACATTCTCAAGGTAAGCACCAGACATGCTCACACCAAGATTTCCCCGCCCCGATAAACCCAACGAGCTGCCGCGACCAAAGCGTAATGAATACTCCGGAGAGAGCGTCATAAGACTAGACCAACTAAACTGCCATGACACATCACCAATGGAATATTGCTGGAATCGAACATTCTGCGCATTGCCCTGCCAAATAGTGCCAGTAGTGCCATCCAGAGCGAGCTCTCTAGGCATCGGGGCATAGCTCATCACAACACTGGCAGGCAGGTGGTAAATCGCGCTAGCGGCAAAAACTGTGGTACACAATAAGCTGTATTTGATGACTTTTTTTACCACTTAGCCACCTCTTTTAAATTGCAATCGGTTGACGTCAATAACGCCATTTTTATCGGTCTTGTCGATATCCAGGATCTCAACCGTCACACCGTGATTGTCTTGTAAGTAAAACAGCCAATTAACAAAGAACTCAAACGGAATCGGCTTAATCCATACCTGCAACTGATCGTTGCGTGGTTGCATACGAATGAGCTCAATACTGAATCGATTGGTCGACGAGGTAATCACGCGGTTAAGCGGATCCTTAGAGACAACCACCCCACCCGCTTGTCTCTGCTGAGATATATCGTCCGCTTTTTGCTTCACCCATGTAAGCAGCTGCCTCTCCGACTGGATACGCGACTGCGCAAGCTCAGTACGTTGAGCAAAAGGGGCTAAGATTCCCCAATAAACAATGCCAAGCAAGATCACCAGTGAGCAAGCCACGACCAGTCGCTGCTCTCGCTGGCTGATACTCAGCCACCAGCTTTGTAGGTTCAGTAATAATCCTTTCATTACGCTCTACTTCTTCTTAAGTACAAAGTTACCCATGACCACCTCGCCGTTACGGTTAAGTGGCCCTTGGGATACTTCAAATTGCGTTTCTAACTTCACTCGCGCCGCCTCGAAACTGTCAAAGTCGCGACTGGTGACATTCATGCGAACTTCATTACGGTTACCATCGAAAGTAAAACTCTGCACTTGCATGCCATTCACTTGCCCTACCGTGTCAGGAAGTTTCGACAGCCACTCCAACACTGAGGCACTCGACAGGTCACTGCCTCCCAAGCTCTTCAGCTCATCATCCAGCTGGCGCTTAAGGTAGCTCACCGTAGGGATACGCTTTTTGTCTGGCAGAACCGCTCGGAAAATTCGTTCGCTTTCGGCTCGATAGGCCTCCGCTTGTGCCTCGTATTGATTCACCAGCACCACTTGCTGTGCGACTAATGCAACAATAAGCACTGAGGCCGCAATGGCGACTTTCTGCCAAACTTTCCAATGCCTTAAGAACGATGCTTTCGGCTTAAACTCACCGGTCATTAAGTTAGCACTCGCTTCTACGGTGCCTTTTGAAAGCAGAGCCATCGCAGGCTCTGGCGGCATGCTTTGCCAATCGATATGCAAAGATCGCTCAGCCAGCGACTTGGCAACCGGAGAGTAGCTCTCTATCACCACTTTGCTGTCATCGTCACTCGTCGATTGAACCAGGTAGTCGGAATCAATAACCGCATCCATCCAATCCTCATCGACAACGAGACCGCTTTGATTGCCCGTACGAAACAGCCACTGACCATCGAGAAGAATCGCGCTCACATGCTCTGTTTGCGGCAATGCCAAGACATCGGGGATCACTTTTTTGATTTCTATGCCTTGCTCTGCAAAGCGGTCAATGACATGCGTTAGGTATTGTCGATCCATTGCAGCAATAGAAGCGCGGCCACCTTGTTTACTGAAAATAGTAAAGTGCAGTTCATCGACATCTTGTGCGATGTCATCTTCGACAATAAACGGCAACATCGACTCAAACTGACGCGCGCCACCTGCTGGGATCTCGACATCAGCAAAGTGCACATCCTGTCCACTCAGCATCAGCAACGTCACGCGCTGCTGCGCATATTCTTTTATGTCAGCGAGCTGGTCGAGGTTATTAAGCTCTCCGCTGGCTATCACTTCTTGCTGACTAGTTGACCATACCGCCCAATGTATTTGGCTATCTGGTTGGCTATTCAGGCGAACGGTTAAGAACTCGCTCACTAAATCCTCCAAATCGACGACGAACGACCGTCACTTCCTGCCTATCTTGGCTATAAATCAGGCTGCGAAGACGCATCCGCGACTCTCCAACAACAACCTGAGTGTCCATTTCAAAATAGGCACTGTCTACAGCAAGGTACTGTTGCGCTTGCTGTTTAGTATTATCATCCACGCTGGCCATCTGCGACTCAGCGAGAAACTTATCAATTCCGGACCAACCATCAAATGGACGGTTCTCTATCATTTGTCTCGCATTTTCTAGCGAGAGATTCGGCGCAAACAACGCTGATAACAGTCCAGCCTGCTCTTCAACCAGCGTATTCACATTGAGGCGCCAATCACTTGTTGGCAACGCACATACAAGAGGGCTTATACTGAGCATCGCCTCACCGCTCATCTGATTAATCGCTCTAAGCTCTGAGCTATCAGCAATCAAACCATTGGCCGCCACATAGGCAGGAGAAAGCGATTCATAGTAGCTGTCTCCGACACCGGATACCGAGCGCACACTGGTCTCTTTATTGACAAACTCCCATGTGGAGTCCGCCACCTGCTCTGCTTGGTAGTTTTCGACTCCGCTTTCCTCGAGCAGCTTTTGGAAAAAGCGCACTAAAAATGGCTTGGTTGCGCTGTTTTGATTCGGCTGCACTGTCGATAAAGCATTAATATTAAAACAGGCCTGCATATCACGAATGTAGCCCGTCGCCTCACCATAATCGAGTGGATAAGTACGCTCTTCAATCGCCCAAGGCTGATTGAGGTTGACGCTGTCTTTATTGTCTTTGTAGCTCTCTTTTATCGCTACTGAAGCCAATGCTTCGACGCCAATCGCATACCAATAAGCTTGCTGATAATTCACCTGATTAGACGCGCGAGTAAATTGACTAAACAGACGCTCCGACATTGTGGCTGCAATAGATACCATAATGGCAAGTAACAGCAGAATCACAATCAAGGCGACCCCTTTTTGGGATTTAACCGTCACTCTTGTCATGAGTTACCGCCTTGGTTGTTGCCCTGGTTATTACCTTGGTTATTGCCACCCTCTGAGCCATTGTTGTTGCCACCAGATGTCGCATTGAGCGTACCCGCTGGGGTCAGATAAATACGGTTAATTTCATCAAAATCCTCAAAACGGATTTTTACTTCCACTGCAACCGGCAGTGTCATGTCAGTTTGCCATTCATTAGTCCAAGATTCGCCATTGTAAAAACGCATATCAAACGCTTCCACCTTGGTAAATATGGGGAGCACCACAGGAGGCTCGCCCACACTAGTATCCGGATAACGCCACCACAAACGCTCAAGCTTACCTTCTTGAAGGCGGTAGCCTATCTTAGCCACTTCACCTCGTGGGAATTGGTTTTGCGGGTTAAGCCAACCTAGACGAGCAAACAGTAAACCGCGCCCTTCAGACTCCAATAACCCTTCTTGCCACAGCATCAGACGAGACAAAGGCTCTTCCCCTTCATGACGGAACTGACGCAGCGCCAACTGCTTAAAGTCACTATCTAGATAAACAAAGCCACGCTGAATTTCTTGTAGTCGAGTGCTGCGCTCTAGAGAAAGCTCATTGCTGCGCTGCACCTGATTCACCACTTGATAGGCCGCTACGCTTAAGCTGGCAAAAATCGCAATGGCCACCAGAACTTCGATGAGGGTAAAGCCTTTAACACGGTTACTTGTCGACATAGCTTCTCACCGTCACTATCGGGCTCGCTTTCGCATCAGTGGCAACGCTCACATCCACCGCCGAGAGTAAGTTATCTGCCGTTTCAACCGGTTGAATGCTCCAATACCACTCGCGCCCCGCCAGTTTCTCTTTGCCTTTCTTAGCTTTAGGCTTTGCAGTGTCGAGCATAAGCTTAGCCATCTGATTGTCGACCACCATGCTGGCAAACGCCTTCTCTTCCAGATAGCCCAGAGTGTTAATATGCTGACTGACCGCTCGGATGATGGAGATGGCCGCCGTGGCAAATATCGCCAGCGCTATCAGCACCTCAAGCAGAGTCATGCCTCTAACGGTCTTTTTCATTCCAGTCTTTCACATCCATAAGCGCCAACTGCCCATTTTCTTTGACTTCGACGTACCAGGTTTGATCTTGCAATGCTCGATTCACCGGCGCGACAACAAATGCGCCTTCGGTAATCTCTCCGCTAGAGAGAATAAAGACTTGTGGTGGCTTTTCCGGCTTTTTCTCTTTTTCCACATCGGCAAACATGTCTTCATCGAACAAAGAGCCGGGCTCAAATAACCTGTCACTCTCGCCCCAGATACCCGTGCTTAAATCGAGTTTGATCGACAAGGTTTCTGGCAAGGTCGTCTCTTCTGGGATTTTACTGAGTGACACACGCTGCCACCCTTCAGAAGTCAATTCGAGAAACACGTATTGCTTTTTGGCTTCATCAACACGTATACCAAAGTCTTTGCCTGCCAACATCGCTTCTTCGTTGAACAGTTGTAGCCTTTGGTATAAACGCTGCGCTTGCTGTTTGGTGTCGTCACTTTGACTCTGAGGCAGGGTCGAAATCACCGCTACCGCACTGATAGAAAGCAGCACCAGTACCAGCATAATTTCGAGTAACGTAAAACCTAATTGACGACGTTTTGAGTGCAACAACATGGAGATTCACTTTGAACAAAGGAGAGGCGAACTGCCTCTCCTATCATGTTTACTGGAAGTCTTGAATATTCCAGTTACCGATATCAGCCGCAGGGCCTTCACCGCCCTCTTGGCCGTCAGCACCTAGGGTAAAGATGTCGATAGTGCCTTTATCACCTGGGCTTAGATATTGATATTCGTTGCCCCATGGATCAGCTGGTAGACGACGAATGTAACCACCATCGCGGTAGTTACGCGGCTCTGGGTTGGTTGGTTTGGTGACCAGCGCTTCTAGGCCTTGATCCGTCGTTGGATAAACACTGTTATCCAGTTTGTACATATCAAGCGCATTCTCCAAAGCAACGATATCCGTCACTGCTTTCTGTTGGTCTGCCTTCTCTTTGTTACCTAGCAAGTTAGGTACGACAAAGCTTGCCAAAATACCCAAAATAACAACCACTACCATTACCTCTAGCAAGGTAAAGCCGGATTGTTTTTTCATTGTTTTTTTCATCTCTAACTCCAAATAAACGCCCTCAATTTGAGGGCAATTCTAACCATCTGACTGATTGGATTAACCAGACATCAAATTGTTCATTTCCAAAATCGGCATTAGGGTCGCCATCACAATAAACAGTACTAAACCTGCCATTAAGGCGATCAGTGCTGGGGTGAAAATGCCAAGGGCAATGTTCACTGTCGATTCAAAGTTTTGGTCTTGGTTATCTGCCGCACGCGTCAGCATGCTCTCTAGCTCACCACTTTGCTCACCACTGGCGATCATGTGTAGCATCATAGGTGGGAATAACTTGGTTTGCTCGAGTGCTTTACGAAGGCTTGCCCCTTCTCGCACATTATCGGCCGCCGTGGACACTTGCTTCTTAGCAAAATGGTTGGTCATCACATCCACAGAGACTTTCATCCCTTCTAGGATAGGAATGGCACTCGAGGTACAAATCGCTAAGGTACGTGCAAAACGCGATGTATTCAGGCCTCGGGCAATCTTACCAATAAGAGGAAGCCCTAACACTTTGGTGTCCCAACTCATACGGATAGACGGCTTACGAAGTGCGACTTTGATTACATACAACGTCAGTGTAAAACCACCAAGCAGCAATAAGCCCCACTCTTGGATAAAGTCACTAGAAGAGAGCAAAAACTGTGTCGATGCTGGCAGCTCCTGCCCCATTTGGACAAACTGACCGACAATTTTGGGCACCACGGCTGCTAGCAAAAACGCCACAATGGATACCGCAAATACCACCAGCACGACTGGGTAAATCATCGCTTGTTGCAGCTTAGAGCGCATTTTCTGACGATTTTCAGCGTAATCCGCAAGACGCTCCAAAATAGAATCTAGGTGACCTGACTTTTCACCGGCTGCCACCATGGAGCGAAACAGCTCATCGAAGACATGTGAATAGTCAGCAAGACTGTCAGACAGCGTGTAACCTTCGGTGACTTTAGAGCGAATGGCCGCCAACATAGTGCGAATGCGTGGCTTTTCTGACTGCTCAGACACCGCTCGCAAACACTCTTCCAATGGCATGCCAGATTGAACTAGGGTAGATAACTGTCGCGTAATCAGTGCCAAATCAGGAGTACTTAAACCACGCTTAAACATCGGTGTTGCGTTGACGGTACCCGATGAATTTGACGATGCTTTGCCCTTGGCTTCAACAATATCAACCGGGATAAGGCCTTGCTCTTTTAGACGCTGGCGCGCTTGGCGAGCATTATCACCTTCTATCAACCCTTTGACTTGCTTACCTTTGGCATTGAGTGCCTTATATTCGAATGCCGCCACTTACGCTTCCTTAGTCACGCGCATGACTTCTTCAAGCGAGGTCACACCAAGTTTGACTTTATGGAAGCCATCATCACGGATACTTGGGGTATGAGAGCGCACGGCTTTTTCAATCGCCTGCTCACCCGCTTCATCATGGATCAGCGATTGAACCTTGTCATTGACCATCAGCAGCTCATGAATACCCGTTCGGCCGCGATACCCTTTATGATTACAACGTTCACAGCCAACCGCTTTGTGCAGCGTTAACGGCTCAGGCTCAGCTAAACCAAACAGTTGCTTAGTGGCTGCATCCGCCTCGTAAGGTTGTTTACAGTCATTACACAGGGTACGTACCAAGCGCTGTGCCAATACACCCAGCAGTGATGAGGAGATCAAAAATGGCTCAATACCCATATCACGCATACGTGTGATCGCACCTACTGCCGTATTGGTATGCAATGTCGACATAACCAAGTGACCGGTCAATGAAGCTTGAACGGCAATTTGTGCCGTTTCTAGGTCACGGATCTCACCCACCATCACCACATCGGGGTCTTGACGCAAGATAGCACGCAAGCCTCGAGCGAAAGTCATATCAACTTTAGGATTCACCTGAGTTTGACCGATGCCATCGATATCAAATTCAATCGGGTCTTCAACGGTGAGGATATTGCGCTCATTGCTGTTGATCTCTTGTAAGCCAGCATACAGCGTGGTCGACTTACCCGAGCCAGTTGGACCTGTGACCAAAATGATGCCGTGGGGACGGCCGATAAGATGTCTAAAGTTGACATGGTTATCTGCCGTCATACCTAAGCTGTGTAGATCAAGACGAGTGGCGTTTTTGTCTAATAGACGCATTACTACTCGCTCGCCGTGCGATGACGGCATCGTCGAAACACGCACATCCACTGCTCGGCCACCGATACGCAGCGAAATACGACCATCTTGTGGTACGCGTTTTTCAGCGATATCCAGCTTAGCCATAACCTTTACGCGCGAAACCAATAGCGGTGCCAATTTGCGGCTTGGTGCCAGAACGTCTCGCAGCACACCATCAATACGAAAACGGATCGACAGCACTTTCTCGAAGGTTTCGATATGGATATCAGATGCGCCTTCTTTGATCGCTTCGCCAAGCATGGCATTGATCAATTTAATGATTGGCGCATCATCATCGGACTCTAACAAGTCTTCATCTTGAGGCAGCTCTTCTGCCAGCGAGAAAAAGTCATCACTGTCCGCACCAATATCTTCCATCAGCTGTCTAGCTTCAGAGGAGTCACGCTGGTAAGCCTGGGTCAACTTGGCATCAAACTCGCTCGACGGCAGTGCATGCAAAGAAAACGGCTTTCGAAATACTCGCTTTACTTCCTGCAAGGCATTGAGCGCCAGCGGTTCTACATAATAGAGAATCGACTGCGACTCCTGCGCTTCAAACACTACTTTAAAGCGATTAGCAAAGCTAAACGGTAAGCGGTTAGCTAGCGGGCGATGCTCTGGGCTTTCCATCATTACTTCGCTTCCACTTGATCAATAAACGCTTGGATCTCTGATGGATAACGCGCCGTCTCATTAAATTCAGGCAATACAGGAATGAAGCCATCATCCATCAGCTTAAGACCTTTGTCCGCCTTGAACAGCTGCTCAGCGCGAATGTAGTTGTACTTACGCTGCGTAATACCGTCTGATGTCATGCCGTCGCGAATGATGGTTGGCTTAATGAAGACCATCAAATTCTTCTTCTCAACCGTGGTCGAGGTCGACGTAAACAAGCGACCAAGGTAAGGAATATCACCTAAGAACGGCACTTTCGATTCACTCTCTGCCGCACGCTCATCAATCAAGCCACCAAGCACCAGCATTTGGCCATCTTGGATCATGACTGAAGTATTGAGCTGACGCTTAGCGAAACGCACATCAACGGCACCGTTTGCACCTAGGACGTTAGAGACTTCTTGCTCAATGTTAAGCTGAACTGAGTTACCTTCGTTGATCTGTGGCACCACTTTTAGTTTGATACCAACCTCTTTACGATCAACGGTTTGGAATGGGTTGCTATTGTTTGAGCCCGCTGTCGACCCCGTCAGAACAGGGACTTCTTCACCGACGATAAACGAAGCTTCACCGTTATCCATTACGGTAATGCTTGGCGATGACAGAATGTTCGAATTTGACTGACTAGAAACCGCCGTGATGAGTGCTGTCCAGTCACCTAAGGCGATACCAACAGCTGCACCTTGTACACCGCTCAGTGCGCTTGCCAACTTACTAAAATCACCCGTCGTTGTCGTTTCAACGTTGTATGGGTTGCCATCAGCATCAACACGAGTTTCTGTGGTCTTCTTGTCTTTGGCTTCTTCCATACCAACCATCACGCTGCCGATAGACGCACCAGTGTTGCTAAACTGCACCACACTGCCGCCGTTGACCGAGCCCCACTGAACACCGAGGTTAGCACCATCTACGTCAGCCAGTTCAACAATTAGAGCTTCAATCAATACCTGCGCGCGGCGAATATCCAGCTGAGAAATCACCTCAAGTAGCGCCTTCATAATATCTGGCGGTGCGGTCAGTACTAGCGCATTGGTATCTTGGTGCGCGGCAATCATGACTTCACTGCGATTGGCTGTAGAGCCTGATTTTGTTCCTGCTTGTTTCTCTTTTTGCAGATTGTCCGACACGCCTTTTAGCACATCGACCAAATCTTCCGCTTTGGCATATTTTAGGTATTGAACACGGTTATTGCCTTTGGTGGCCATTTCGATGTCCAGTTGACCAATCAAACGGCGCAAGCGCTGGCGCACTTTAGGGTCGCCAGAAATAAGAATTGAGTTGGTACGCTCGTCCGCCACCAGCTTAGGCTGTAAGAATGCAGGGGTATTTTTGGCATCCGTGGTTTTATTTAGCGCGTCGACAATACGCACCATTTCTGCTGCGGACGCGTTTTTCAGCTCCACCACTTCCACTTCTTTATCACCGGCTTGGTCAACACGCTTGATAATTTCCGCTAAACGGTTCACCACAGCAGCGCGGCCTGTGATCAGAATGATATTCGCCGGGTCATAATGCACTACGTTACCTGCACCAGCGTTATCATTAAGCTGCCTTAGTAGTGGTGACAACTCACGTACCGAGACGTTTTTAACCGCAACCACACGAGTGACCACTGTATCGCCTACGGCAATATCAGTATCTCCCACAACCGGAATCGCGGATGTTTTGGCGTCTTTGGCTTTGATGACTTTTAGAATGCCGTTATCCATCTCAACCACCGCGAAGCCATACACTTCGAGAACGTTGAGGAAAAAGCTGTAATACTGCTCTTCATTCAGCACGTCATAACTTCGCACATCGACTTTACCGCGTACGGAAGGATCTACGATGATGGTTTTGTCGAGGTTACGCCCAACAATATTGATAAACTCATGAAGGTCAGTGCCTTTAAAACTGGCGCTAAATTCATTGGCTGATACCGCGGGTACCGCCATCAGGCTCCCCATCAATAACCAGGTACTTGTTTTAAGCCAACTTTTCACTTATTGCTCCCTTGTAATACGGTCGACATGACTAAAACTGAATGAAGATGTCATGTTGCTGTCCATCGCGTTCAACGATGAGGTTCAACTCGGTTAGGTCGGTGATGGATTGATAAATCTGCCCCATCGCAGCAGGGTCAGTTAGGTCAGCACCATTGAGTGCGATAGCGATATCGCCATTTTGTAAACCAACCGAATTGAACAGCTCAGGGTCGCGCCCTGGGCTTACTCGATAACCTGCTACCTTGCCATCACGCTTTACTTGAGAAAGCCTGACGTATTGGAATATTTGCTGTGGGTCTTGGGTAATGGTGCGACGGATCGCCGCTAACTTCTCTTCGGAGTCGATAGGATTGTTGCCAGCGATATTAGAAGCGGCGGCTTTCGGGCGCTGGTTCAACTCCAGCTTTTTATATTCTACCCCCTCAAGCATCACGGTTTCATCACGACCAGAGTTGGAAATGATAATCCGATCGATAAAAACTGCATTCACAGTCGCACGGGTACCATCAATCTGCTCACCGATGCCATAGGTACCTTGCTTACCTCGATGAGCAACCACCGCAAGGCTGCGCTCAGGGTTTGAGCTCACCACAGAACCAACGAGCACCACATTAAGGCGAGTCTTCGGAGCATCAGTCACCACTGGTGCTTGCACCACTTTTTGCTCTTTGCTGTAACGACCAAAGATATTGGCATTATTGATATCTGACGATTGCAACTTAGCCGTTTGCACATTATTCGTGGCAGTCACCGTCGTTGGTGCGACCCAGCGTGTTACGGAGTGCGATTGCGGAAACAACTGCCACAACAAAGCACCCGCGATCCAGCAGGAGATAACAAGTAACACTAAGGTGACAATAAGGCTAATTTGAGGCTGGTACTGCGTACAACGTCGTAACAATGAAGTCAAAGAGGCAGCGGTAATGCCATTCGCCGATATAGATATTCCTTTCACCCTTTTAACTTCCTGCTAGATAATGAACTTTCCGATATTTCACTATGTTATAAATCTCGAAGATATAAGCAACTTTTTGCTCTTTGCTAACCGACAGACTATAGCATATCTGGTGTGACAGTAATGCTATTGCAACTCCGGGGTTGAATTTTTTAGACCTAAGCACCATTTAGTACACCAATAGCAAGATAAATCTATCACTAGTTCAGTTTGGCTTACCAATACTGACTTAGAAAGTAGGATTGACAATGAGTTCCGAGAATAATTCCGTTCGTTTGGACAAATGGTTATGGGCTGCTCGCTTCTATAAAACCAGAAGTATCGCACGAAATATGGTCGACGGCGGCAAAGTCCACTACAATGGACAGCGCTCGAAGCCGAGCAAAATAGTGGAATTGGGAGCAGTAATCGCCCTGCGCCAAGGTAATGAAGAGAAAACCGTGGTCATTGAGCGAATCTCCGATCAACGTCGAGGTGCACCGGAAGCCCAGACTCTCTACAGCGAGACAACTGAGAGTATCGCCAAGCGAGAAGACAACGCGTTGAAAAGAAAACTGCACGCTCACAACCCAAGTCCAGAGCGTCGACCTGACAAGAAACAGCGTCGCGACATCATTAAATTTAAACACCAATAAGCTGGAGCTTCCTCAATGGCTAACAACATACTTAACCGCTACCTTTTTGAAGAACTGTCTGTGCGTGGCGAGCTCGTACAACTGGATACAGCTTATCAAGAAATTCTATCAAGCAAGGACTACCCAGCTCCGCTACAAAAGCTACTTGGTGACCTACTCGTGTCCACCAGCCTTTTAACTGCGACACTAAAGTTTGAAGGCTCTATTACTATGCAGCTTCAAGGTGACGGTCCGGTATCACTTGCTGTCATTAATGGTGACCACAACCAAAAGCTTCGCGGTGTAGCGCGTTGGGAAGGTGACATTGCCGACGATGCCAACATCCATGACATGATGGGTAAAGGCTACCTAGTGATCACCATCACTCCAGATAAGGGCGAGCGCTACCAAGGTGTCGTTGGCCTAGAGGGTGACACTCTTGCTGAAGTTCTTGAAGGTTACTTCGAACGTTCTGAGCAGCTAAAAACACGCTTGTGGATCCGCTCAGGTGAGTTTGACGGTAAACCACATGCGGCAGGTATGATGCTTCAGGTGATGCCTGATGGTACAGGTTCAGCAGAAGACTTCGAACATCTAGAGCAACTGACCAATACCGTAAAAGACGAAGAATTGTTTGGCTTAGAAGCCAACTCGCTACTTTATCGTTTGTACAACCAAGACAAAGTACAAGTATTCGAGCCGAAACAGGTTGAGTTTTTCTGTGGCTGTTCACGTGAGCGAAGCGCGGGTGCTATTTCAACGGTGGCACAAGAAGAGATCATGGATATTCTTGCACAAGATGGCGAGGTAGCGCTTCACTGTGATTACTGTGGTACCACGTACGCTTTTGACGAACCAGAAATCAAAGCGATTTTTGCGGACGCTCAATCCGCACCAGGTGATAGCACCGTGCACTAAAATCTGAACGTGTTCAGCCCAAAAAGCCAGTTCGTTAACGAACTGGCTTTTTTTGTTCGTTTTTTTTAACAATGTTGCAAAAAACATGAACAGAACATCTAACTAGAGGTGGTTTTAATGTGTTACATTTGATCTAGCGCAAAGGTTTGCTTTGAGGAGAAATCACCTAAATTCAATATGTGACAAAACACTTAAAACCATCAATAACTGATGACTAATTTTTGAACTACCTCCCTGTTTTCTCGGATATCCATTGCTAGCATGGAGTTCAAAATAAAAAACAAAATAACAACTAAACAATTATTACTACAATTTTAAAATCCCTACAAAAAATCCAATAAGGAGCACCTATGACCGTTATGGACATTAACAAGGCTGCACAAATCGATCTAACCAAGTACGGAATCACTGGCGTAACTGACATCGTTCGCAACCCAAGCTACGAACAGTTATTTGAAGAGGAAACTCGCGAAGGTCTAGAAGGCTACGAGAAAGGCGTAGTTACTGAGCTTGGCGCCGTTGCTGTAGATACGGGAATCTTTACTGGACGCTCTCCAAAAGACAAATTTATCGTTAAAGACGCTACAACTGAAGAAAACATGTGGTGGACTAACGATAAGGTTAAAAATGACAACAAACCTATGTCCCAAGAGGCATGGAACGACCTTAAAACTCTAGTTACTGGTCAACTATCCAATAAACGTTTATTTGTGATCGACGGATTCTGCGGCACCAACCCAGATACTCGTCTATGCATTCGTATTATCACTGAAGTAGCGTGGCAAGCGCACTTCGTTAAAAACATGTTCATTCGTCCAACAGAAGAAGAGCTTGCAACCTTCGAGCCTGATTTCGTTGTTATGAATGGTGCTAAATGCACCAACCAGAAATGGGAAGAGCACGGTCTTAACTCTGAAAACTTCACTGTCTTCAACCTAACAGAAAGAATGCAGCTTATCGGTGGTACTTGGTACGGCGGCGAAATGAAGAAAGGTATGTTCGCGATGATGAACTACTTCTTACCACTTCGTGATATTGCTTCTATGCACTGTTCTGCAAACATGGGTGAAGAAGGTGATGTTGCAGTCTTCTTCGGTCTCTCTGGTACGGGTAAAACCACACTATCAACCGATCCTAAACGCGCGCTAATCGGTGACGATGAGCACGGCTGGGATGATGACGGTATCTTCAACTACGAAGGTGGCTGCTACGCGAAGACTATCAACCTATCGAAAGAAGCGGAGCCAGACATCTACAATGCGATCCGCAGAGATGCGCTACTAGAGAACGTGACTGTTCGCAATGATGGCTCTATCGACTTTGATGATGGTTCGAAAACAGAAAATACTCGTGTTTCGTACCCACTTCACCACATTGACAATATTGTGAAGCCAGTATCAAAAGGCGGTCACGCGAATAAAGTGATCTTCCTATCTGCTGATGCGTTCGGTGTTCTACCACCAGTATCTAAGCTAACACCAGAGCAAACTAAGTACCACTTCCTATCAGGCTTTACGGCTAAGCTAGCTGGTACCGAGCGTGGTATCACAGAGCCAACGCCAACCTTCTCTGCGTGTTTTGGTGCCGCGTTCCTAACGCTACACCCAACTAAGTATGCTGAAGTACTGGTTAAACGTATGGAAGCTGCTGGCGCTGAAGCTTACCTAGTTAACACCGGTTGGAACGGTACGGGTAAACGTATCTCTATCCAAGATACTCGCGGCATTATCGATGCGATCCTTGATGGCTCTATCGAAAAAGCGGAAACCACGAATATCCCTGTGTTCAACTTAGAAGTACCAACTTCGCTTCCAGGTGTGGATCCATCGATCTTAGATCCTCGTGAAACCTATGTTGACCCTCTACAGTGGGAAAGCAAAGCGGAAGATCTTGCTAAGCGTTTCATCGCGAACTTTGACAAGTATACCGACAACGCAGAAGGCCAAGCATTGGTTGCGGCAGGCCCACAGCTAGACTAATAAATTAGATAGAAATCCAACTTTTTAACCCCAGCCCCTCATTTAGAGGGGCTTTTTTCATCTATACACGCTAAATTATTGTTTATGTTGAACGATTAGGCTTTGTCACTTTGGTAAGAAAGATTGTTGCACTGTTAGTTGCACTCATGGCACTGGGTCTGCTTTCCATTTTGTTGGTATTTGGTGTGTTGCATACTCAATACGCAAAGCCAGTGGTGAGCTACGCACTAGAGAAAGTACTTGATATCCATGTCACTAGTGAAGCCTTTCACTATCACTACCCTAATCAGATCACGTTTGAAAACGCTCGATTCGAGATTGCGGAGCAGCCACCAGTCGAAGTCGCGAAGCTCTCTGTTTGGCTGGCAGGTAATTTATCGACCAAGCAACCCCTCACTGTTCAAGAATTGTTGATTGATGGCACGACCCTTAATGGCAGAGACCCATTACCTTTAGAACTGATTGAGCGCTGGCAGATCGAAAACCTGGCGATTGATCATTTAGATTACAGTGATAATGAACTGATCATCAACGATCTGCGCCTGCAAGTTAAAGGGCTTGTCGCTGGTGACTCACTCATGTCATCTCAAGGCGAAGTCCAACTAGAGGCTTCTCAGCTCAATTATCAAGGCTCTGCGCTGCACGATGTATTACTTGACGGCGTGTTTGCGAGAGATAACAGCAAGCTGTACGGCGTTTCCTTCACATGGAGCGGCGCAAGTATCTCTACACAAGCGCAGAAACTCGAACGCGGATGGTCATTGGTTAACACCACCATCAATCGCTTAATCCTTGAGCAAACTCATCTTGATGACCCTTGGTTTTCTTTGTTTCAGAAGTATGTTAATCACATCAACAGCCTAGATATTCTTAACTCATCGCTAAGTTATAACGGCAGTAAGATCAGCAACATCAACGCCTCTGTTGAGGGAATAGAGCTCGATAAACCGCTATGGTCTCAGCAGCAAGCTTATCTCTCCATCGATGCAGATCAAGTTGTCTGGCAAGGGTTTGAGTTTATCGAGCCGACGATAGAACTCTATGCCAGCAAAGATAAGATCCAAATAGCCGACTTAGATACACGGCTTGAGCAAGGGCGCGTACAAGTGTCGGGAGAACTCACCCCCAACACAGTTAAGCTGGATAAGATTAATATTGATGGCATCAAGTTTATCCAAGAGTCTGGTGATGCCTCTTTACTGACTCTGTTTAATGATATCAACGCCGATGATATCAAGACGATCACTATTGATAATGCGACCTTCAATCGCTCTCAGTGGATTCAACTGGCCAACAAGCCATTTTGGCAAGTCACTGGGTTCAATATGGAGGCCAATGACCTCATCCTTAAAAAGGACTATCAGTGGGGGTTGTGGCAAGGAAAAGCAACGGCATCTGCCAATAGCGCAAGTATCGACAAAGTACTCGCCAATCAAATCATTATTGAAACCGAGAGCAAGCAGGGTAAATGGCAGTTAAATCGCTTATTTATTCCATTTGACCAAGGCTATCTGACAGCCAATGCTGAGCTCGACTTTACTGCGCCAAGCCAACCACTCAAAGTTAGTGTTAACGCTTTCTCACTGCCTGTACAGCTTACCCAGTACCTAAGTAGCCCTGCTGCGCTAGGATTCACCGGTGCAGCCGATGTCGAGCTAGAGATGAGCGCTTTGATTGCTGATAAACACGCTTTCTCTCAAACAGTGTCTGGAGCGCTCAACGCAAGCTTCTACAATACTACAGCCGTTACAGAACATTCGCAGACGCCGTTTTCAGTCGATATTACACCGCTGAAATTAACCGCAGATAGAGGGAGAGTGGAGTTGGTACCATTTAAGATCTCTAGCGAAAACCTTAACGGTGAAGCGAAGCAGAATATTGATTTGAGCTCACAGCCCCTAGAAGCTCTCAGCATAGAGCTAATCGAGTCCTGTGAGAGCACTTATAAACTACACATGCTCACTGGCGAAATCACCGCAACATCAATAGAGAGCTGCCAATAAAAGTAGCCCCCACCATGAGATGAGGGCTAATCTGTTAACTCGACAGTAGCTTGTCGTGATAATTAGGTAACAGCATGTAGGTACCAACAAACTCGACCGCTGGTGTATCACCACTATAGATGGTCACGTTGATCACGATTCGTGCTTTCTTACCTGCGGCAAGTCTGTCCAAATCACCACTAATGCCATCTAATGATGTGACAGATACTGGGCTGGACTCCACGGGATGTCGATAGCGAATTCGACTATCTGCCAGCACGATATCCGCTACCAAACCACGTTCGCGCATCAGTAACCAAGTCATGCCCCAACCCGTTAACGTTGCCAACGTAAACGCTGAGCCAGCAAACATCGTATTGTGTGGGTTGAGGTTAGGATTCAACTGCGCACTGCATTCAAAGCGATAGCCAGTGTACTGGTTAATCTTGATACCCATCTTGTCACTAATAGGTATCTGCTGCTCCCAGCGCTCTTGTAGCTCTGCACACCATTCAGGTCTGCGAAGGACTTTGGCTAAAGGATCGAGCGGTTTCACCATTTGTTGGTGACGAACCGGCCCTTTTTGGTCATTAAGCTCACCCTGGCTGTTAAAGCCATTTTTCTCATAGAAAGAGATTGCATCTTCTCGGGCATTACATACCAAGCGCTTAACGCCTTCTTGACGAGCAAAGGACTCGAGTGCAACCAGCACTAATGACCCCATGCCTTTGTCACGACGACTACTCTTTACCGCCATGTAGCGGATTTGGCCTTCATTATCAGGCGTAATATACAAGCGTCCAATCGCCATGGGTCTTCCTCGCCCATCGACAATCATGCGGTGATGACTCATTTCGTCATACTCATCACGCTCAGATCCTACCGGCAGTCGCCACGGCTCACGCAACATCTGCCATCGAAAATGATAGTACTTACTGAGCTGATTTTCTGTCTTAGGAGTAATGAGTTTAAACATAGATATCCTTTCGCATGTAAACTTAACGCGTTACTCGTTTATACCTGCAACCAGAACGTCACAGGACCATCGTTAATGAGTGATACTTTCATATCAGCTGCAAACTGGCCGCGTTCTGTTGGTAATACCTGCTGACAATGGTCAGCAAAATAGTCATAGAGACGCTCAGCATCCGCCGGATGTGCGCCTTTAGAAAAGCCCGCTCGAGTCCCTTTCTTGGTATCCGCTGGTAGCGTAAATTGTGAAACCACAAGAACGCTGCCATCCACATCCTTGACGTTTAGATTCATTTTGCCGGCTTCATCTTCAAAAACACGGTAGGTAGTGACGCGCTCAACCAAGCGCTTTGCTTTGGCTTCATCATCGTCCTTTTCAACACCTAATAAGACCAACAGACCTTTACCGATTTCGCCGACCGTTTTTCCGTCAACCTTAACAGCAGACTCACTCACTCTTTGTATCAGTGCTATCACGCGGTTGTTCCTTTTGGGTCAATTGCTTCTTTTCGGCTGTCGATTGTATCACGGGGCTTTTCAGTCGCCAGTGTTCTTTCTCTCCTAGTGCTGCTGTGAACTCGGCACCAATCAAAACGATAAACCAGCACAAATAGATCCAGAGAAAGAGGATTGGAATGGCCGC
Organism: Vibrio sp. DNB22_10_4; assembly: GCF_052879755.1. Taxonomy (NCBI): domain Bacteria; kingdom Pseudomonadati; phylum Pseudomonadota; class Gammaproteobacteria; order Vibrionales; family Vibrionaceae; genus Vibrio; species Vibrio sp. DNB22_10_4. The sequence goes on from NZ_JBNNXW010000016.1 coordinate 69,486, forward strand.
TAGCGCCCCATAAATCAACTGATAAGAAGGGAACTGAGTTATGTAGTACGCGAAACCTTTCTTACTCACCTCAAACAACAATGTCGCTACGGCAGCGCCGATAATGGCATGGCTCAAATAGACTTTCTTATTAGGAACGAGAACATAAAGCCCAGTGAAAGCTAACAGTGCAAGAAAAGCGGGCAACCAGCCTAAAAAGAAACTAAATGCACCACTGAGTAGCTCATGCTCCAAGATCTTTAATGACGTGAGGTATGAGGTTCCTACAATACTGGCACCAACCAAAATTGGACCTAGAGTCAATATCATCCAATACATAGAGAAGGAAAACACCGGACGTCGCTTTACTTTGACTCGCCAGATGTAGTTGAGATTGTTATCGATATTGGAGATGAGCATCAAGGCAGCAACAAACAAAAAACCACTACCAATTGCTGTCATTCGACCTGTATTAGCGACAAACTCAGTGAGAGCTGTATAAACAGCATCACCAGCTGCGGGTACAAAATGTTGAATGATGAAGTTTTGTAGCACTTCACCAACATTGGCAAATATTGAAAACGAGGACAACACTGACAGCAGAACCGTCAACATAGGCACGATAGAGAGTAACGTAATATACGTTAGATAGCCCGCGTTGACATTCACTCGGTCATGAGACATGCGCTGAACCAAGTAGCGAACAAAGCACAGTAAGTTAGAAACAGGTTCTATGAGGTGACGAGGCAATTTGTCGTGCATTGTTCCTTAGCTCTCCATGCTAATAGTGGTTGCTGTATGAGTTTGACACAGTTCAACAACAAACTCGACCCGCTGTTGTACAGTCATTAACGGGATCTCAATAACTTGAAATCCTAGCCCTTGATACTGCATACGCAACGCTTGATGAATCGACAGTGCTTCCTCAAATGGATAAGGACGTACCTCATCTTGCACATAAGTCTCACGCGTTGGTTTACAGAATAAGACAGTCTGCTGATATTCTTTGTTAGCCTCGCTGAAGATATTGTCTGATACAGACAGGTTTCCAAATTCCAAATAAGCACACACATCAGGAATAGCCCGGTCGAGAAAGCTAAGCTGCTTTGATTGTTGAGCAAGATCTCTTTGAATAACCATTTCCTGGAAACACATTTCAGCAAAGCGTCCAAGTTGCGTCCACGGCAATACACCATCATTGAGTCTAGATTGTTGTTCTATGAGCAGCCTAGGAACCTCAGGAAATACCTGAAAACCCAATTCACCAATTGCTTCTAGTAATGTGGTTTTCCCAGATCCCGGCCCACCCGAGATAATAAATGGAAATTGTAAGCTCATAATAGATAACTAGTTTAGAAACATGATTAAAGTGTAACTGAATCAGTAGCAAAATCATGCTAATAGTATTAAATAGAAGGGCTAGGAAACTTGATCGTGGTATTAATGTAATATTGATACACATACCGTAGATACGAAAACGCCCCAGCTTATGCTGAGGCGCGAAATTAAAGCTTGGCGATGTCCTACTCTTACATGGGCGGTGCGGCGATCCGCAAGACACACTCAACCTTTCTAATACAAGTATCAAATCTACTAAACGCCAGATACGAAAACGCCCCAGCTTATGCTGAGGCGTGAAAATTAAAGTCTGCCGATGTCCTACTCTCACTTGGGCGGTGCGGCGATCCGCAAGACACACTCTACCTTTCTAATACAAGTATCAAATCTACTAGACGCCAGATACGAAAACGCCCCAGCTTATGCTGAGGCGTGAAATTAAAGCTTGGCGATGTCCTACTCTCACATGGGGAAGCCCCACACTACCATCGGCGCTATTGCGTTTCACTTCTGAGTTCGGCAT
>NZ_JBNNXW010000017.1:0-57959 GCF_052879755.1 Vibrio sp. DNB22_10_4
CATTGAAAACCTAATTTGATACCGAGGTATCTAATTTGATTATCATCAACGAGTGCCCACACAGATTGATAGGTTTAAATTTTTAAAGAACATTCTCTTCAAAACTCTGCGTTTCGCTTTCCGTTTGAAGAGGCGGCTATTCTAACGAGATGATTCTCAGTGTCAAACACTTTTTTCTAATTTTTTTGATTTTTTCAAATCTAACTAGAAGACCATCTTGTAAGCTGAATGCCTTACTGACTATCGCCTCGAACCCTTGTGGGCTCTGCCGTGTCAGTGGAATCGCATTATAGAGAGCCTCATCACATTAGCAAGCCTTTTTTTAGAAAAAATACAAAAATAACGCTTAACCGTGTCTTTTTCATCCAAAGGCGTATTTATTCAACTTTATCCTACTTGTGAGCACAACTTATCCACAGAGTTATTAAAAAAGGAGGGCTCAGCCCTCCTTTTTTAATAATGTGAGCAAAGGTTAAATACCAGAACCGTCTGTCTCACCGTCGTCTTCATGCAAACCACACTCTCGTTTTAAACCGTTAAAGCGTGTTTCCTCTTCTTTCATACCTGGTTCCCACTTCACTGTAGAGTGAGTGTCACCCAAAGATAGGTACCCGGCTTCTTTAAGGGGGTGGTAACTCAAGCCATGCTCTTCTATATAGCTATCTACTTGCTCGTTACTCCAATCGATTATCGGTAAGAACTTAAAGCGGCCATTTTGAATCGCAAGTACTGGTAAGTTGGCTCGACTCTCTGACTGCTCACGTCTCAAGCCAGAAAACCAAGTGCGAACATCCAACTCTTCGAGTGCCCTTTTCATTGGTTCTACTTTATTAAGCTGATTATATTGCTTAAGTCCATCAAGCCCATTTTCCCACAACTTACCGTAGCGAGCCTCTTGCCAAGCTGGTGAGATGTTCGCTTTATAGATGTGTAGATTCAGATCTAATTGCTTCTGAAGCTGATCTATAAACTGATAGGTCTCTGGAAATAGATAACCAGTATCCGTGAGCACTACCGGAACGTCCGCTTTTACGCTTGTTACTAGGTGAAGCATAACCGCCGCTTGAACGCCAAAGCTTGAGCTTAGGATATAGCCACTAGGCAAATTCTCTAGTGCCCACTCAACTCTCTGCTTCGCAGTCAATAGCTCAAGCTGACCGTTTAGCTCAGCTAACTTTAGAATCTGCTCGGTTTTAGTCAGTGACAACAGCTCCTGAAGCTCTAGCGCTTTTGACTGGCCTTGCACGATTTCGCTAACTGAGCCTTGTTTAACTGCTTTTTTCTGGGAAATAACGTCTCTAGGCATAGAAGTCCCTTTTCGATACTTTGACTTCTTCTATAATCCCAGCGCGGATAACGAAATCACCAAATGCTTCACCTTCATTACGTTGCTCCGCCCATTGACCTACCAAAGCATCAATCTCTTCTAGGATTTGCGCATCCGTAATGTTCTCTTTATACATCTTAGGTACACGAGTACCTGCTTTGTTGCCACCTAAGTGCAGGTTGTATCGACCAGGCGCTTTACCAACTAAACCAATTTCAGCCAGCATCGCTCGACCACAACCATTTGGACAACCGGTGATCCTCAAGATGATGCTCTCATCACTTGGGATCTGGTGTTTATCCAGAATGCTCTCTACATCAGTAACAAAGCTTGGTAGGAAACGTTCCGCTTCTGCCATGGCAAGAGGACAAGTTGGGAAAGCCACACACGCCATAGAGTTTTTGCGCTGCTCAGATACCGCATCGTCCATCAGACCATGTTCACGAGCGATCTTCTCAATCTTGGCTTTGTTTGACTTAGATACCTTAGCGACAATCAGATTTTGGTTCGCCGTCATCCTAAAGTCGCCTTTGTGAATCTTAGCGATCTCAGCTACACCAGTTTTAAGAGGCTTACCTGGGAAATCGAGCAGTCGGCCATTCTCAATGAATAGTGCTAAATGGTATTTACCATCGATACCCTCAACCCAACCAATTCTGTCGCCACGCTCAGTAAACTCGTATGGGCGGCTTTGCTCGAAGCTAATCCCTGCACGTTTTTCAACTTCTGCTTTAAATACATCAATACCAACACGGTCAAGTGTGTACTTAGTTTTGGCGTTCTTACGATTTGAACGGTTACCCCAGTCACGCTGAGTCGTTACAACCGCTGCAGCTACATCAAGCGTTTTTTCTAGAGGAACAAAACCAAAGTCATCGGCACGTCTTGGATATGTCGAGGTGTCACCGTGAGTCATGGCAAGACCACCACCAACAAGAACGTTGAAGCCCACCAGCTTGCCGTTATCAGCAATAGCGACGAAGTTCAGATCATTGGCGTGCACGTCCACATCATTTTGTGGTGGGATCACGACTGTCGTTTTGAACTTACGTGGTAAGTAGTTTTTACCCAGAATAGGTTCGTCTTCGTCTGTGCTTTCTACTTTCTCACCATCAAGCCAAATCTCTGCATACGCTTTGGTTTTCGGCAGCAAATGCTCACTGATCTTTTTCGCCCACTCATAGGCTTCTTGATGTAGCTCGGATTCCACAGGGTTGGTCGTACATAGCACGTTACGGTTCACGTCACCGGCTGTCGCAATAGAATCAATACCGATAGAGTTCAGCGTTTGGTGCATTAGCTTGATGTTTGGCTTAAGCACACCGTGAAACTGAAATGTTTGACGAGTCGTTAAACGAATACTTCCATAAAGAGAATGGTCAGTCGCAAACTTGTCGATAGCTAACCATTGCTTAGGCGTGATAATACCGCCCGGCATACGTGCGCGAAGCATCACGTTATGCAGAGGTTCTAGCTTTTGCTTAGCTCGCTCGTTACGAATATCACGGTCATCTTGCTGATACATACCGTGGAAACGAATAAGCTGGAAGTTGTCAGCGGTAAATCCACCGGTGATGCGATCTTGTAGATCGTTCTCAATGGTTCCGCGCAGTAGGTTACTCTGCCCTTTTAGACGCTCGTTATCAGACAACGGCCCCAACTCTTCACCCAACACTTCTTGAATAGTGGCTGATTGCTTGCTCATTAGTACACATCCTTCTGATAACGTTTTGCTTTTCTTAGTTCGTTGACAAATTCTTCTGCCTGGTCAGCTTCTTTTCCACCATGCACCTTAACGATCTCAATCAGGGCATTGTGAACATCTTTAGCCATATGGTTGGCGTCGCCACATACATAAATGTGGGCACCTTCCTGTAGCCATTGCCATACCTGCTCACCTTGTTCTAGCAATCGATGCTGAACATATACTTTTTCGTGCTGGTCACGGCTAAAGGCCACATCCAATCGGTTTAGCACACCTGACTTCAGATACTTTTGCCATTCCACTTGATATAGGAAATCTTGAGTGAAAGTGCGGTCACCAAAGAACAACCAGTTCTTACCGCTGTCACCTTGGTTGTCACGCTCTTGTATGAAGCTTCTAAATGGCGCAATACCCGTACCAGGTCCCACCATAATCACTGGCGTGTCACCATTTTCTGGTAGCTTGAAGTTATTGTTGTGCTCAACGAATACTTTGACTTCACCACCTTCTTCCAATCCACGCGATAGGAAGTAAGACGCGCCGCCAAATCGGCTTTCTTCACCTGCTTGATACTCAACAAGCCCAACCGTCAGATGAACTTCTTCATCCACTTCTTCTTGGCTTGATGCAATGGAATAGAGACGTGGGGTTAAACGGCGTAGTAGACCCAGTAATTGCTCGGCCTCTAGTTTTGCTTTCTTCTCTTTAAAGACATCAATCACTTGAGTATTCGAAGCATACTCGCGAAGTCTGTCTTTATCAGCCGCTAGCTTCTCAAGCTTCTTGCTGCCTGAAATCTCCGCGTATTGCGCGACTTGCTGAGGATTTGCCGAAGTGATCTCATAGTGCTTAATCAGCGCAGAGCGCAAAGATAAGCTCTCCCCATCCACATCCACACTTTCAATGCCTGATAAACCGACTTGAGCAAGAAGTACATCCACCAACTCACTGCTGTTCTCGAACCACACACCCAGCGCGTCGCCCGGCTTGTAAGTGATGCCTGAGCCTTCAAGATCAATCTCGATATGACGAACATCTTTGCCAGAATCACGACCCGTGATCTTTTGGCTAGTCAGTAATGTGGCGGTATATGGATTTTTCTTGGTGTAGTTAACCGTAGCGGCTGCAGTTGCAACAGGCAGTGTCACAACATCTGCCGGTTGAGAGGCAAGATCCTCTTTGATGACCTCTAGCGCTTTCGCTCGCCACTCACCCGCTGGCGCGTCGTAATCAACGTCGCAGTCGATACGATCAATAAATGAGGTGGCACCTAACTTGTCTAAGTATTCATCAAAATCTTTACCCGTTTGGCAGAAGAACTCATAGCTAGAGTCGCCTAAGCCAATAACACCATACTTAAGGTTCGGAAGTTTTGGCGCTTTCTTAGATTGAAGGAACTCATGTAGTTCTATCGCGTTATCAGGCGCTTCGCCTTCTCCGTTTGTAGAGGCAACAACGATGACGTGTGTCTCTTTCGCTAGGTTTTTACCTTTGTAGTCACTGGCATCAAATAGCTCAACATCGATACCAAGCGCAGAAGCTTCTTCTTTTAGTTCCTCAGCAACCCCTTTGGCGTTGCCCGTTTGAGAGGCAAAGATAATGGTCAGCTTACCTGCAGGTACAGCAGCCGCAGCTGTATTCACTGCGCTAGCAACTGGAGTCAGCGTTGAAGGTGCACCCGCCTGACTCAATCCCCAAAAATACCCGCTTACCCATGCAAGCTGGTTTGAAGATAGGTTCGTTGATGCTTGTTGTAGTTGTGATAGCTGCAGATCGTTAAGTGGAGCAGCTAGGCTTGGTAATTCTTGAGAATTGTTATTACCATTCGGCGACTGTTTTACGTTTGAAGACATTGTCACGACATCCCTAATCATTGCGTGACGATAGATTAACCAACCACCTTAATAACAAGAAAGAATAGATATGAATGTTTTATAACTTTTTGGAAGAAGAGGTTCGTTTGGAAGGGAGACTATTTAGCCTCAATACGAACCTCAGTGAAGCCGACGGCCAGCGCTGACTTAGACGCCTTGTCGAGATCATTGTACTGACACTCTGCGCCATGAATATCCGTCAACATAACGAAACCGCCTTGTTTGTGGCGAAACTCAACGATCCAACCGCCTTCAGATTCGGCGGGTTCAATGATCGCTTCTGCCAGTAAATCTTGATGGAATAAATACTTCAATTCCGTAATTGTCATGGCTCCCTCCAGAAATCCTATAATGACCGACGCCCTTGGTCATATAGATAACTATAGCAATTGTGCTTATCCCTGTAGGGTTATTTGTGATCAGTTTGTTAATTTGTGGGCGCCATTACCTTTTTATAGATCCAAATCGCTATAAGGAACGCGATAATGTAAGGCAAGAGATTGAACACAACCCCGACCATGCCCAATAGAAACATTACCGCAAACGACACCACAATCGCCATTGTCACAGTGACAAACGTAACGCCAGTCATTACTAGAGTTGCAAGGAATACCAAAACGAAAATTAGTTCAAACATAACCTCTCCCATTTCGTTGCTAGTTTAAGTCTTTTGAATTACTTAAATGGATTGCAGGAAACGTTCCAACTTTCATAAACCTTAAAAATCATAGACATAGCCAAAAACAAAAACTCCGACACGCTTTCGCATAGTCGGAGTTGGTATTTATCGCCAAATGATTGGTAAATTACACATCCAATTCAGATGGGATTTTTGCTAGTGCTGTTTCAAGCACTTCAATGCCTGCACCTTTCTTATGTGCATTTTCACTGATGTAACGACGCCACTGGCGAGCGCCTGGCATTGCTTGGAACAAGCCAATCATATGACGCGAGATATGACCAAGGTACGAGCCGTTAGAAAGCTGACGCTCAATGTACGGGTACATCTCTTCAACGACTTGCTTACGCTTTTTCACTGGAGTGTCCAAGCCAAAGATAAGCTGGTCAACCTGCGCAAGGATGTATGGGTTCTGATACGCCTCACGACCGATCATCACGCCATCAAGATGCTGCAGGTGCTCTAGAGATTCTTCTAGAGTTTTTACGCCGCCGTTCACTGCCACATTCAAGTGTGGAAAGTCTTTCTTAATTTGGTATGCGCGAGGGTAATCCAATGGTGGGATCTCTCGGTTCTCTTTAGGGCTTAAGCCACTAAGCCAAGCTTTACGTGCGTGAATGGTAAACTGATCCACGCCGCCTTTCTCAGAAACCGTAGATACAAACTTAGTCAAAAACTCATACGAGTCGTGATCGTCGATACCAATACGGGTTTTTACCGTCACTGGAATATCAACCACTTCACGCATCGCTGCCACGCACTCAGCCACTAAATCTGGTTCAGCCATCAAGCATGCACCAAAGCGGCCATTCTGTACGCGATCTGATGGGCATCCCACGTTTAGGTTTACTTCATCATAGCCACGCTCAGCTGCAAGCTTTGCACAGGTTGCCAAATCAGCAGGATTTGAACCACCTAGCTGCAGTGCCACAGGGTGCTCTGCTTCGTTGTACGCTAGAAAATCACCTTTACCGTGAATGATCGCACCAGTTGTTACCATCTCGGTGTACAGCAAAGTTTGTGATGACAGTAGACGATGGAAATAACGGCAATGTCTGTCTGTCCAATCGAGCATCGGTGCAACAGATAAGCGGTTCGCAGTGTATTTACTAGTTTCTTCAGGCTTCATATGGTGTTACTCGAAATCTTGATGCTGTATATATACATGAACTTGCTAGAATTGCCCCCAAATGTCCCCTCCATAATCATGTGGAAGAAGCAAGACAAATGACATCATTCAGCAGTGCAACGTATACTAAAAAGCGTCAAAACGCTTCATTGTAGACGTCGTCTTCAAAAATAGGTCGGAGATTATACACAGAGATTCGAAAACATTCAGAAAAAAAGCACTGCTCTCTATTGTTAACTGACGTATCGGACTCTATAAGACATTCAATTGTTCAGCGACAACCAAAACACTGAAGACAGAGATCTGCTCGCTGATTAGCTCAATTTGTCGGTAGTCCAAATCTTCAATGTCGTTTTTGTCGGGTTCATCAAGCCTAAGCGCAGAACCAAACATCTTTTTCAACTCTTGAACGTCTTGTTCCGAGTATCTCTGCTTTATCTTACTTGTCTCCCCTAATGTACATTGGTACATCTTGAGCTCAGACAAATACAAAACGACTCGTTTCTTATCATCTTTAGTCAAAGATTCAAACCAAGGTGTTATTGGAAACGTTTCAGCATTGCGGCTTCGGATGTCAAAGCACTCCGAGTGTCTATTGTTCCACTCGACCAATAAATCAAAGCGGTCTGAAGTTGTTTCAGCGGCGCACGCCGAGAGTGGTAGAAGAAGCAGAATCCTACTAAAGTGCAGCTTCACTTATACACCTCCAAAACTTTTGTTCCGACCCACTTGTTGTCCATGTAAGAGGTTCTGCTATTTGCAAAACCCTGTCTTTTGAAATTTTAGAAACACTCGACATCGCCTCGCCAAAGATCTCCCAATCGTATTCACGAATTGTAATCATGGTTTCAACCGGCTTCCCTGTCACACTTGGACTAAAAAATCTGATAGAGCGGTGTTGAAGCAATCGCAAAGCCCAACATTCCCCCCCGATTAATAATATCGTGAACTTGTGATACTGCCGTTTTGCTTGATGGACTAAGTTGCAGGTCATTAACTTCACAATATCCCACTCTCAACATACCGCCTCCTTTTTCCAGTGCCATATTATTATGCTGGTCATCGCACCGAAAAAAGACTGATTTAAGTTGAAGCCGGTCGTAAAAATCTCACTCAAACCACACTCTAGAATTGTGAACTGTGGCTGCTCTTATGTCGTCAACTCGGCTTTGCAACATACAACTAGATACGCTGCCAACAATTCTATAATCGAGACTAACGACCTACCGAAGGAATTAGTATAAAATGAACAGAATTCGCAAACATAGGTGGACATGTGGATCAGAAGCTAATCAAACAACTAGAAGAAACGTGCTCGGCGCGAGGGGTTCGTTTAACGCCTCAGCGTAAGCGTGTGTATGAGCTGATTTGTGACAGTAATAAGGCCTCAAGTGCCTATGAACTCCTTGACCAACTCAAGGTCACTGAACCGCAGGCAAAGCCACCAACGGTATACCGAGCACTGGACTTTCTTTTAGAGCAAGGATTTATCCATCGCGTTGAATCGACTAACAGTTTTGTCTCTTGTTGTTCATTTGGTGAGCATAAGCACTACTCGCATCTGCTGATTTGTGACAAGTGCGGTAATGTCGTTGAACTACAAGATGATATTCTGATAGCCTTGCTTAATAGCAACGTTGAAAAACATGGCTTCCAGTTTTCAAATCACGTCATAGAAACTCATGGCACATGTCAGACGTGTTCATCATTGGAAGAATCGAACAAATAGAAGAAGTTATGCGCGCTGAATTTGTAAATCCGTTTTTAGCCTCATTGATGAATGTGCTAAAAACGATGGCTTCAATGGAGATCAAGCCACTTAAGCCAAGAATTAAAAAAGACGAGATCGCTCGAGGCGATGTGTCTGGCCTCATCGGTATGGTAGGCACACAAACCCGTGGTTCAATGTCGATTACGTTTGAGGAAGGGCTTGCCCTTGAAATCATGCAGAACATGCTGGGTGAAAAACCACATGGGTTGAATGAAGAAGTGACCGATATGGTGGGTGAGATCACCAACATGGTGACGGGCGGAGCGAAACGTATCTTGGCAGAAAACGGCTTTGATTTTGATATGGCAACACCGGTTGTGGTATCAGGTAAAGGCCACACCATCCGACACAAATGCGATGGCGCGATCATCATCATGCCATTTACCTCAGACTGGGGTAATGCGTTTATTGAAATTTGTTTTGAATAAACACATATCGCTAAAATGCAAAAAGGGCGTCATGATTATGACGCCCTTTTACTATCTTTGGTAATGCCTTGAGGGTTATTCCCCCGCCACCTTCATCGACTCCAGCAAAATCGAGCCAGTTTGGATTTGTGAACGTGTCTCTACATCATTACCTACAGCAACAATTTGTTGGAACATTTGTGCCAAATTGCCTGCAACCGTAATTTCAGATACAGGGAATTGGATTTCACCGTTCTCAACCCAAAAACCTGCTGCGCCGCGCGAGTAGTCGCCAGTTACGATATTCACGCCCTGCCCCATCACTTCAGTCACCAATAGACCAGTTCCAAGCTGCTTGAGCATGGCGTCAAAGTCTTGGCCTGTCGATTTTACGTACCAGTTGTGGATGCCGCCAGCATGACCAGTTGGCGTCATGTTCATTTTACGCGCCGCATAGCTGGTTAGAAGGTAGGTCGCCAGTTTACCGTCGGTGATGATGTCCATGTCGCGCGTAACAACACCTTCATTGTCAAACGGGCTTGATGCCAGTCCGCGTAGCACGTGAGGCTTTTCTTGTATCGAGAACCAATCTGGCAAGATTTGCTCGCCCAGTTTGTCCAATAGGAATGAAGACTTGCGATACAGGTTACCACCACTGATACCCATCACGAGGTGACCTATCAATCCAGTCGCAACATCGTTGGCAAACAGCACTGGGTATTGACCAGTTTTGATCTTTCGTGCGTCAAGACGCTCAATCGTTTTCTTCGCTGCTTGCTCACCTACAGACTCTGGTGTCCAAAGATCGTCACGATGGCGAGCGAGTGTATAGCTATAGTCTCGCTCCATGTCACCGTTTTGGCCTTGGCCGATCACGCTGCAGCTAATACTGTGGCGGCTTGATGCGTAACCCGCTAGCAGGCCGTGAGAGTTACCATAAACCTTTACGCCATAATGACTATCGTAGCTCGCGCCATCACTTTGTTTGATTTTGTCACTGTACTCCAGCGCTGCCTTTTCAGCAGCAATGGCTTTTTGCGCCGCCATATCGGGGTTTGGCTCATCAGGGTGGAAGAGATCAAGGTCTGGAATATCAGTCACCATAAGCTCTTTTGGCGCAGGACCTGCGTATGGATCTTCTGACGTGTATTGAGCAATATCCAGCGCAGCTGCTACCGTTTGAGCAATCGCTTTTTCGCTCAGGTCAGAAGTTGAGGCGCTGCCTTTTTTCTGTCCACGGTAAACTGTAATACCTAAAGCACCGTCACTATTGAACTCAACGTTTTCCACCTCGCACATACGCGTCGATACGCTAAGCCCCGTGCTTTTGGTGATCGCAACCTCGGCCGCATCTGCACTTACCGAAGCCATGTCCAATGCTTTCGCAACTGCCGCTTCTAGCTCAGCTTTTTGCTGAGCAACTTGCTCTCTTACGTCCATATTTATCTAATTCTTTGCTAATAACTGAGTCTAGAATAACAAGGTTTTCGCATTCTCCCCAGATTTCTTGCTAAAATAGCGGATATTCGTAATGAGATAGTGATATAGGCAGACATCATGGCACGCAAAAATCAGAAAGCGCCTTGGGAAGAGGAAGAAGAGATCATTTGGGTAAGTAGAACCGAAATGAAGAACGACATGGAAGAGTTGCAAAAGCTCGGTGAAGAGCTCGTTGAGCTAAAACCTGCTGTGTTGGATAAATTCCCACTTAGCGAAGATCTGAGAGAAGCGATCGCAGATGCGCAGCGCTTTAAAAATGAAGCTAGGCGTCGTCAGTTGCAATACATTGGTAAGCTGATGCGTACCGAAGATCCTGAGCCGATTCAAGCGGCGCTCGATCGTGTACGCAACAAGCATTCACAATCTACTGCAGCTCTACATAAGCTTGAGCAATTGCGCGACCGTATCATTGCTGAAGGTGATGAGGCGATTGCAGCAGCAATAGCACTTTATCCTGAGCTAGATCGTCAGCGCCTGCGCCAGCTTGCTCGCCAAGCAAACAAAGAGAAGCAAGCCGGGAAGCCTGCAAAAGCATTCCGTGAAATCTTCCAAATGCTTAAGCACGAAGAAGAGCAAGAGTTTTAAGACTATTCTCGACTGAGTATCACGAAAGGCAACTGAGCAGTCAGTTGCCTTTTTATTTATGGGCGCTAGTGCGCCGCCTGGACAAACTCAGCCAATGCCGCATTCGGATGCACATCCGTCAGCTCACCAATGTCCCCTTGCGCTTCAATGCAGCCATTCGCCAAATAGGCAAAGCGATTCGCTATGGCGCGTGCATCACTTAAGTGGTGCGTTACCATGATCACGGTGACTTGTTTCTCGCTCGCTAGCTGTTTCACCACACTCAGCATTTCTTTACGAAGAATAGGATCAAGGGCAGAAAAAGGCTCATCAAGTAGCCATATAGGATGAGGCTGTACAAAGCAACGCGCAAGCGCCACCCGCTGTTTTTGACCACCTGATAGCTCTGAAGGGAGTCGCGTTAACATCTCTCCGAGCCCGACTTTGTCTGCTGCATTACGCACTGTCTTTCTGTCAGCTTCATTGAGTTTAAGAGCGGGACTTAGTCCTAAGCCAATGTTGTCAAACACTGATAGGTGATCAAAAAGATTGTGCTCCTGAAATAGCATCGACAACGGCCTTTGATGAGGCTCAAGCCTATCGATGTCCTTCCCCTCTACTTGAATTGCCCCGGATTCAGGCTGACAAAAGCCAGATACTAGTGCCAACAATGTCGATTTTCCCGCACCACTTGGACCAATCAACGAGACGATGTCGCCTTGGCTTACTTCAAGTTCAAAGTGGAACCAATCACTATGGTAGCGATAGGCGACGTTATTTAGGTGCAACATGACGAGAGCCTTCCTGAAAGTGTTTTTTGGTTGAGCTAGCTTTTCTAGACGTTCTATTCAGTGTATCGGTCAGTGAAAAAATACCGATACTCAATGCAAACAGCACCAAGGATACTACGGCAGCCGATTCGAGCTGATAGCTGCCCATAAGCTGATAAAGATACAGTGGCAGGGTATTAAAATCTTGACTACCGAATAGGGCAATCACGGTAAGGTCACCCATAGACAAAATGAAGCTTATCGAAAATGCATGCAGTATCGGTGCTCGAATAGCGCGCCATTCCATCAACCAAAATCGGCGCAGTCCGTGCATTCCGAGACTTTGCCATAGCGGATAGTATTGACTAGCAAGGCGCTGCATCGGCTGATTCAAGGTCTTAATCACATAGGGCAGCGCCATTAGGGCATTGACCAACACGACAATGCCAAACGCTAGGCTGAACACATTTGTCATGCCTCGCAGCATCAAGAAAGTAGCAGTACTAAGGACTAACGCTGGTGTCACCAGAATAACGGTTCCCACAAGCTCAAGGCTGTCCGCTCGTCGAGCTTGGGACTTAAGCCTAAAAACCCGCGTTGTTGATAGCAAGACAACGCCCACCAGCAGAGCAATACTCCCTGCTAATGCCGCCACTTGCAGCGAAGTACCCATAGCACTCCAAAAGCGCGAATCGGTAAATACGTCAAACAATTTCGAGTTCAAACCACTGAGCAAAATAGCCAGAATCGGAGGTATCACGAGCATTAGGGTTGCCATGATCCAAATGCTATCCCAGCCCTTTTTAAACACCGTATCTTTGGGTTGCAAGCTAGACGTCGCGTGAAAATTACTCTTACCGGAAACGGGTTTACTAAATCGTCCAACAAACATCACCAAAACGGCACAGATTACCATTTGCCAAAGTGCTAGCACCGCGCCAGTGGGCAAATCAAAGTCGAACTTAATCGCTTGATAGATAGCCAGCTCGATGGTGGTCGCTTGTGGTCCGCCCCCAAGTGCCATGACAGTTGCAAAGCTAGTAAAGCAAAGCATAAACACCAAACCAATAACGTGAGGAAGATGCGACTTTAGCCTTGGCCATTCCACTAACCGAAAGCATTGCCAACTGTTCATGCCAAGATGAAGTGCCAACTTTCGCTGCTCCTCTGGCACGCCCTCTATCGTTACCAACAATAGCCGAGTAGCAAAAGGCAGATTGAAGAACACGTGAGCGAGCAAAATACCATTGAGCCCATAGATGGAAAAAAGCGCAGAGCCACCAGCGAACCATTTGGCAATCACTCCTTGGTTACCATAGATAGCCACAATGCCAAACACGCCAACAAGCACAGGCATGACCAAGGTTGTGGCAAACAGCTTGAGTAGCCACTCTCGCCCCCAGAAATGGCGACGCGAAAGCGCATGAGCCACGGGGACAGCAAGTCCAACACTTAACAGCGTCGAGAGGCTAGCTTGCCAGAAACTGAATTTGGCCACGTGCTGATAATAAGGATCTCTAAACAGCAGACTAATATCATCAATGGAAGAATAGGAAAGCAGTGTCCACAAGGACGCAACGACATATAGGCCAATGAGCAGCGCAACCACTAAGCCGGCTTTGGGAATTCGAATCACAGTGACCTCTAGGGAAGAACAAGATTTCCAACGGTACGTTATTCTCTAGTAAGAATAACGTACCGCCGAATAGACAGCGTTACTTAATCAACGCAGATTGCCATTCACGGATCCACGCCTTGCGATTATTCGCCACTTCGTCAGGAGAGAAAGACAACGCCTTGGCGGGAATGGTTAGGCTCTCAAACCCAGCGGGTAAGTTGCTATCCACCACTGGGTACATCCAGTTACCCGTAGGTATGTTGGATTGAAAGCTATCAGAGACAATAAACTGCATAAACTCATCGGCAAGTTTCTGGTTGCTGCTTCCTGCCACCTTGGCAGCAACTTCTACTTGAGTGTAGTGACCTTCTGCAAAATCAGCCGCTGCGAAACGTTGGTCTTGCTCTGCAATAATGTGGTAAGCCGGAGATGTCGTGTAAGACAGCACGAGATCCGACTCCCCTTCTAAGAACATCGAATACGCTTCAGACCACCCCTTAGTCACAGTGACGGTTTTCTTCGACAGTTGCTGCCATGCAGCGCTTGAATCATCCCCATACACAGACTTCATCCACAGCAGTAAGCCTTGGCCTGGTGTCGACGTGCGTGGGTCTTGGTAAATCACTTTAAGGTCATCACGCTGTTCAACCAACTCTTTAAGGCTTTTAGGTGGGTTCTTTACCTTCTCTTTGTTGTACACGAAGGCAAAGTAGCCGTAATCAAATGGGACGAATACCTCATCACTCCAACCATTCGGCAATACTACCGATGACAGATCAGCACCGTGGTTAGCAAGCAGCCCCGATTTTTTCGCCTCGCTCATTAGGTTGTTATCAAGACCAAGCACGACATCTGCTTGAGTGCTGCTGCCTTCCAAGCGAAGTCGGTTGAGGATAGACACGCCATCATCAAGCGCTACATAGTTGAGATCGCAACCACATTGGGCTTCGAATGCTTTTTCAATCGCAGGGCCTGGTCCCCAATCGGATGCAAATGAGCTGTAGGTATAAACGGTCAGCGATTGTGCCGATGCCATGAGTGGAGTTGAAAAAAGTGCTGTCGCTAACGCGATTTTGCTGATTGAGTGGTTTTTCACTGGTTCTGTCCTTAGTTATTGTTTTGAGACCCAGAGAAAACGCGCGATGTGGGAGTGCATCCAATAAATTGGAGCTAGAGTGTCTACTTAGCCGATTAATAGCAAAGGAGCCTCATCCCTACGCCAGCATTATCTGGATCAGGGCTGTTACTTAACGTACGCGGGTATCAGGCTTGACCTTCTCTCAGCACCACTGCTAGTGCACCCCGTGAGTTACAACCTTTGAGGGCGAATTGTAACCTTTTCGTCACAGATTCGCCAAATCTATCCTTAATATTCGTTAGCTAACGTCGATCTATCGCTGATCGTAGCCCCAACGCGGCACCAAGTTTTGTTCCAGCCCCATATGATCGAGCACCCTAGCCACGATAAAGTCCACCAAATCTTCAATAGATTTGGGCTGATGATAAAAGCCAGGCGCTGCAGGCATAATGGTGACCCCCATTTGGGAGAGCTTGTGCATGTTCTCAAGGTGGATGGTTGAGAACGGCGTTTCACGCACCACCAACAGCAGTTGCCCTTTCTCTTTGATCACTACATCAGCGGCACGCTCTATTAGGTTATCTGACATGCCGTGAGCAATCGCTGCTACGCTACCCGCCGAACAAGGACAAACTATCATCTGCTTCGGCGCAGCTGAACCAGAAGCCACGGGCGAGAACCAATCTTCTTTACCACACACGATCAGCTTTTCTGGCTTGCAGTTTAAATGCTCTGTCAGAGCTTTGTGGGCAGCATCTGGGCCGCTTGGCAGCTTAATATCATGCTCGGTGGCAAGCACCACGCGTGCTGCCGACGAAATCAATAGATACACGGTGTAATCTTGAGCAAGTAAACACTCGAGCAGGCGCATACCGTAAGGCGCCCCAGAGGCACCAGTAAACGCAAGGGTAATGGCTTTGTCTGCCGATTTCATTAGGCTAACGCCTCCAATAATTTCTGATGAATACCACCAAAGCCACCGTTACTCATCACCAAGATCTGATCGCCAGGCTCAGCCTGCGCTGCAATCTTAGCCACCAACGCATCAATGTCGCTGTCAACTTGAGCGGGCTGGCTGCACGCATCGGCAATGTCTTGTACCGACCATTCAATACTGTCTGGCTGAAACAAGAACACTTGGTCGGCTTTAGTGAGTGATTGGGCAAGCGTCTCTTTGTGCACACCACGTTTCATAGTCGCACTGCGCGGCTCCAACACCGCGAGAATACGTTTATCGCCGACCTTGTTACGCAGACCATCTAACGTCAGTTCAATTGCCGTTGGGTGATGGGCAAAGTCATCGTAGACCGTCACCTGATTCACTTCGCCTTTTAACTCGAGGCGTCGCTTGGTGTTGATAAACTTACCCAGTGCCTCACACGCTAAATCTGGCGTAACACCTACGTGTCTTGCACCTGCAATCGCCATCAGTGCATTATCGACATTGTGGTCACCCACCAAATCCCATTTCACCTCGCCCACTTTCGCACCATGCAAGAACACTTCAAAATGAGAGCCGTCGGCAATCAGTTTGTTAGCGTGCCAATCTGCACCAGCACCCGTATGTTCAACTTCACTCCAGCAGCCTCTACCTAAAACATCTCCGAGCGCTTTGTCGCTTTTCGGTGTCATGATCCTTCCGTTACCCGGAACCGTGCGTACTAGATGATGGAACTGCCTCTTGATCGCTTCAAGATCATCAAAAATATCCGCATGATCAAACTCAAGGTTATTCATGATCAAAGTGCGAGGATGGTAGTGAACAAACTTAGAACGTTTATCGAAAAAGGCACTGTCGTATTCATCCGCTTCGACCACAAAGAACATCGACTCACCCAGCCTCGCCGATTGTCCAAAGTTGCCCAAAACGCCGCCCACCAAGAAGCCTGGTGTATAACCGCAGTCTTCTAAAATCCAGCTAAGCATACTCGAAGTCGTAGTTTTTCCGTGCGTTCCAGACACGGCCAATACCCAGCGATCATGCAAAAGAAATTCCTGAAGCCATTGAGGTCCAGAGGTGTACTTAAGGTTGTGATTAAGGACATATTCGACACAAGGATTACCTCGACTCATCGCATTGCCAATCACTACGAGATCGGGCGCTGGGTTGAGCTGCGCAGGGTCAAAACCTTCGATGATTTCGATTCCTTCCGATTCCAATAGAGTGCTCATTGGTGGATAGACGTTTGCATCACTGCCCGTGACTCGATGCCCAAGTTGCTGGGCCAGTACAGCAGCGCCACCCATAAAGGTGCCGCAGATGCCAAGGATATGAATATGCATAACTTGCTCTCTTAAATTCCGTTGCGTCTTAGTTTACGCCATTGTCGCTATATATACCCAAAGCGTGTGTTAAAAGCGAGAAAGTTAGTGGTTAGACAAATAAATGTGACATTCATCATACAAATTACCACTCTGTACTCTTACTTCATTACCATTAAAAAGTTCTGCCCCCTACAATATCCATGTGTGTTGATGAATACCCCCAACTCGCGCAATCGTTTGATTTCGCGTCATTCCACACACATACCCCCAAGAAAATAAGTAAAAAGTTAAGGATATAACATGTCTGATATGCGCACCCTTGGCGAATTCATTGTTGAGAAGCAACATGACTTCCCCCACGCTAGCGGTGATCTCTCCTCTCTTTTGTCCTCGATTCGACTTGCTGCAAAAATTGTAAACCGAGAAATCAACAAAGCTGGCCTTGTTGATATCACAGGTGCTGTTGGTACAGACAATGTTCAAGGCGAAGCTCAGCAAAAGCTCGATGTCTATGCGAATGATAAGTTCAAAGCCGCGCTAGAAGCACGTGACCAAGTTTGTGGTGTCGCGAGTGAAGAAGAAGATGAGGCAGTCGCGTTCAATAAAGAGCTCAACAAGAACGCAAAATATGTTGTGTTGATGGATCCATTGGATGGTTCGTCAAACATCGATGTCAATGTCTCGGTCGGTACTATTTTCTCTATTTACCGCCGTATCTCACCAGTAGGCACACCTCCAACTCAAGAGGACTTCCTACAACCAGGCAATAAACAAGTCGCGGCTGGTTATGTAGTCTACGGCTCGTCAACCATGTTGGTATACACAACAGGTAAAGGCGTAAACGGCTTCACTTACGACCCGTCTATCGGTAGCTTCTGTCTTTCACACGAAAACATGATGATTCCTAAAGATGGAACTATCTACTCAATCAACGAAGGTAACTACATCCGCTTCCCTATGGGTGTGAAGAAGTACATTAAGTACTGCCAAGAAAACGTACCAGAAGAGAAGCGTCCATATACCTCACGCTATATTGGTTCGCTAGTATCTGATTTCCACCGTAACCTACTTAAGGGTGGTATCTACCTTTACCCAAGCACGCAGAGCCACCCTAGCGGTAAACTGCGTTTGCTGTATGAGTGCAACCCAATGGCATTCATCATGGAACAAGCGGGCGGCGTCGCGTCAGATGGTACCCAGCGTATTATGGATATCAAGCCGACAGAGCTTCACCAGCGCGTACCATTCTTTGTAGGTTCAAAGAACATGGTTGAACAAGTCGAGTCCTTCCTCGAAGAGTACCAAGACTAATAACTTCGAAGTGCCTCTCAATGAGGCACTTTTTGTTTTAAAAGTAACCAAGTATACTGACTGTAAACGATTCGTGTTTCAGCCCTCAGTTCCTTACGCCTAAAGGAATATCGAACAAAGAAAAGGAAAGTCAAAAATGAGCTTAAACAATGTACCTGCGGGTAAGTCACTCCCAGATGACATCTATGTCGTCATTGAAATCCCTGCAAACGCTGATCCCATCAAGTATGAAGTCGATAAAGACTCTGGTGCCGTATTCGTTGACCGCTTTATGTCAGCCCCAATGTTCTACCCTTGTAACTATGGCTATGTAAACCACACTCTATCACTGGATGGTGACCCGGTAGACGTGCTGGTTCCAACTCCGTACCCGTTGATGCCAGGCTCAGTGATTCGCTGCCGCCCAGTAGGGGTACTGAAAATGACCGATGAGTCAGGCGAAGATGCTAAAGTGTTCGCAGTTCCACACAGCAAACTGAGTAAAGAGTACGACCACATCCAAGATGTAGACGATATTCCAGAGCTTCTAAAAGCGCAAATCACGCAATTCTTTGAGCGTTATAAAGAACTAGAAGCAGGCAAATGGGTGAAAGTCGATGGCTGGGCAGATGTTCAAGCTGCGCGTGATGAAATCCAATCATCGTATGAGCGCGCTCAAGGCAAGTAGGCTTTAGACAACCGGTTTACTCCGACTGACTAATACAAACATCAAAAAGGGCTCACCAACTTGACGTTGGTGAGCCCTTTATAAATCGTGGAGGTTTTAGTAAGAAAGAGGACGTTAATAGCGACTTCGAGACGCTTTGCCGTTGTTATACCAAATCCGAAACGTCGGTCGGATATCATCGCAAATACCGCGATACAACTCGCCTTTTTTACCGAGTATTTTCGGATCTTGCTGACAGTACTCCTGTCGGCCTTGCTCGTAGCCTGCTGAATACGCTTGATACAATTCGCTATCAACACTGACATGTGATGACTGCTTCAATTCATCATCACCCTGTTTTTCATAGCCAACCAGCGCTTGCTGCTCTCCAAATTGAAACCAATCTTGCTGCGAGTTACTGCTCGGCCCGCTGTTTTGAGCGCACGCCACCAGTGTCGCGGCAAACAATGAAACCCAAATTATTTTCATTGCTCCTCCTTATTACCTTCGTCGCCGCTTGCTAGAGAAATCGCTTAATCAACGGCGATTGCGAGCGTTCTTGCCTCGCCAGTACTCTTCGTTATAGCGGCGGTCGAGGTCATTGCAAATGCCATAATAAATTTTACCATCATAGCCAAGTATAAACGGATCCTGCTTACAATAGTCCGCTTTACCTGTTGCATAGCCTGCTTGATACTGAGCAAATAGCTCAGCGGACAACTCAGGGGCTTTTTTTACCAAATCAGATTGGCTTTCAATGATGTAACCTTTCATCGCCCATTGATAACCAAAATCTTGCCAGCTTTGAGCGCTTTCTTCGGTTGGTGGCTTGAGCTGCACACACCCTGACAACAGCACAAATGCCGTAACCATTATCCCTTTTCTAAACATAGATCCTCCTTGCCACTTAGGGTTGTACGAGCCACAACCCCATCGGCATCACTGTTTATCAATCCACTTCAAATTGGTATAGGAAGGTGACAGAGCTATACAGACCAGAAACGGCTTCGACATAGAAGTCTTCAATAATGCGATAACGCACCGTAAACTCACCCAACGAGTTGAAGATACCCACGCCATATTTAACCTGTAACCCTGGCAATACGTAGCCGCTTACCGTGACCTGAGAGTCATCCCCAGAGCCTGCTGTATCGAGTTGCAGATCTTGCACACCAAATGCTTGGCCAATATCACCAACCACTTTACCGCTTCGCGCTAGACTCAAACCGATCAACGTCGTCGTTAGGGCGTTGCCGCCGGTTTCACCATCGATATCTTGTCCACGCAACAAGTAAGAAAGCGCGTTCGCCTGCGGCATTGTTGGATCCGAGAAAATATCAATTTTCGGCTCAGTCGCAAGACCAGATACTTTCACACCCGCCTTCACATCATCTGCCGTTGTATCAGGGTTACGGATTGCCGTGATGTTAACGTAGGGCTGATCGACTGGGCCTGTCAGGAGGATCTTACCTTCTTCAATCAACAAGTCCTGACCAAATGAGCTATATGAACCATCGATGATATTGATTTCACCCTGTACAAATGGCCCTTGGTCTTTTTGAGACACATGCAGTTTACCGCGCAGTCCGCCCTTAAGACCGAAGGCTGAGATAGTAAAGTCGTTACCAATGGAAATCGACACATCAGTCTCAACGTTAAATGGTACCGCCGCTTCTTCATTGACAGGGGTCATATCTGGATTCAATAACACTTGGTCGCTAGAGACAGCGACCGCACTTTGCGGTAGCTCCTCTACTAAAATACGCCCCCAAGGCAATCCGATAGAACCGGTGATTTTCGCTAATGTCGGATTGGCCTCAATCGTCATGTCTGGCACCACCTTCACTTTCACCATGGGTGGTACGTCAACATTAAGCTCATCAGCAAACACTCTTAACTTGGTTCGCCACGCTTTTAAGTCTTGCCAGTTACCATCACCTTCCAGCTTAAGCTCACCATCATTGGTTTGGATATTTGCATCAAGCAGCGCATTGTATCCATTGAAAGCAATATCGACCTTGCCAGACTCAACCTGAATCGGCGAGATATCACCTTGCAACGACAAATCCGCAACCGAGAACTGCCCATAAAGCTCTGGATGCAACGCATCACCCTTGATCTTAATGTCCGCCGCTAAATTCGCCTTCAACTGGTTAAATTCACCCACCAACGGCTGCAAAAAATCGAGATTAAATGTTGAAAGATTCAACTCACCATCAATCGTTTTTTGTTCGGCGAGCACATTTGGCAAAGTCACCTTACCAGAGAGGTCACCATTGTCGGTCACATCAATCAGCCAACTCGCGTCAAGCTTGTCATCGGCTAGGTTTGCTTTCACGCTCACCGACTCCCAACCCACCACCAATGGCGTTTCTAGATTTTGAGTCACGGTACCTTTTGGTAGTGCCACATCCAACTTCACTTGTGGGGATGTCTCAGGCGCCCATTTTGCCCAAGCAGTAATATTCGCACTGCCCTCTACCAGCATGTTTTCTGGGATATAAGCCTTAATTTGCTCAAAGTCGAAGTTTTTCACTGTGACTAAAGCTTCACCAGACTGCCCCGCCTCGATGTCTTTTTCTAGACATACTCGTGAGTCGGCCTGTTTCCAGCAGTGCGCAGCAACATTGGCCACTTGCTTATCAATATCGACTTTGATTGCCACTGGCTCAGTTAAATCAAGAGGGCCTTGCTCAGTCTCAAGATGCACCTTCGCCAACTCGCCATCCCAAACTAGGTTAGGCTTATCCGTGAGCTTGCCGCTGACCGCTAGATTTAAAGACGCTATCTTAGAAACCACATCTAGAGCTAGCGTATGTGCTGCTTGAGTACCGGAGAGTGTCAGACTAGCGGAATCGACAACTTGATCTTGATAGTTAACGCCGCGTGCATTGAGTCGGAGATCCGCTTGCGCGCTCTCAATTGGCAGAGGTTTAGCCGTACCGGATAGAGTTAACGCCTCAAGACTTGCTTCGTCCTTCCACTGGATCTTTTCGATACTCAGATCAGTGGCAATATCCGGCTCTTTCATGGCACCCTTGAGGTTAAGCTTACCGCGTAGAATACCAGAGAGATCCGGCACTGATTTCGCCAGATCGGGGAAATCGATATCGACGCTCATATTCCAGTTTTGATCAAGCTTACCGCGTGCATTAAGCTGGTTAGGACCATGGGCGACCGAAAGCCCTTGGGTATCGACCTTGAACTCCCCTTTACCGGTTTGATCGGACGCATCAAGCTGACCTTTGATGTTAATAGGGTAGTTTCTAAGTATGCCGACGATATCCAATGTCGGCACTGACACTTGCCAGCCCCCTGCATCTGTAAGAGAGCCAGACGTCACTATTTTGCCGCTAATATCGCCCTCGGCTTCTGGCCACTGCAAACCCGGCTGAATGTTAGTGAGGCTAATATCGCCTTGCCAATTCACAGGTGCAGACCAGTTCGCCATCACTTGACCCGCAACATTACCGCCTAGCGTGTCAATGGAAAGCTTACTCAAATCAATATGCTCTAAATCGCCCGCACCCTCCAAATCCACAGCAAGGTCAGGGATCTCTTTGCCTGAAGCTGACGCTGCAAGATTAACTTCATAACCTTCTAACGAGCCTTTCGCTCCTAAGGTATCGATAGATACTTGGTAATCTGATTCACCGCTCAATGGCCAATTTGCTTTGGCGCTCGTAATGGTTGCATCAAATGGAATTGTCGGCTCTAGCGGTTGAACTTGTCCTTTTAATAACCCCGAAATGAGTCCTGAAAACTCACTATCAAGCTGAAGAGTTTGCACACTACCCGAAGCATTGAGCTTCAGCTTCTGTCCCGCAAAATCGGTTTGCTTAAGGTGTGCGCCTAAATCAAGGTCAAGTGGATAGCCATCTTTCAGGGTCACCTTGCCTTGTAGACTGGCATCGACCAACGGCATTTCCAGCTCTAGCGCTGACACATCCACATCGTGCTTACCCGCCTTACCTACGAGCTTGAGCCTATCGACAATCACAGGCTCAGACTGATCGAGTTTAAAATCGAGGATCTCAATCCCGGTAATATTGACGAATAGGGGGATTAATACCTCAGGCAGTTCAATCGCCGCCGCAGGTTCGTTTGATGCCGCCGGTGCTTCTTCACTCGTTTGTGCAGTTTCCGTTGCAGGTGGCAGCGCAACCAAAGGAGAGGTTAACTTTGTCTCGCCGACCGTTAATTTAGAGCCCGTCATCGACAGTGCGGTTGAAAAGCTATCCCAACTCACCTTAGTGCCAAGAATATCCAAATGAATATCGTCAAAATTGACCTGACCAATCGCCACTGGAATTGGCAGTGTTATTTTGGTTAATGGCTCTGTAGGCTCGGGAGAGGGCTCGCTTGGTGCCACTTCCGGCATACTAAAATCAAGCCCTTGAATCGCCAGTTCATTCACACAGACTCTTGGATCTGACAGGCAATTGAGATCGACAGCCAGCGTCAGCGATTGCGCATTTAAGTCAATAAACAAGCTTTCATCTTTAAAGCTCACATCGTTAATCGTGAATCTGGGAAACAGCGCCCCTTGTGTCTCACCTACTTCAAATTGTGGCAAGGCTTTATTTACCCCCCACAATACGCTGTTAAGACCGGCATTGGTAAACAGTGCAAACGCTAACGTCGCGAGAATCAGTAAAATCAGAGTAATGAGGCCAATTGAACACCATTTGGTGACTCGCCAAACTTTCGACATCATAGTTCAGGCCCTAAGCTAAAGTGAATGCGCCATTCGGCTTGCGGTTTAGTATCCAGTCCTTTCGCATAATCGAATTTAACCGGGCCGACTGGAGAGACCCAACGTATGCCAAAACCGGCACCACGCTTCCATTCGGGATCGTCATCAAAGGCATCACCAACATCAACAAAGGTAGCCGCCCACCAGTTACCTGTTAGGCGATATTGATACTCAAGGCTGCTGGTCGCGAGATATTGGCCACCCGTTTTATTACCCGCATCATCGACAGGGGAAATGCTCTCGTAATCGTAACCACGCACACTGTTGTCACCACCTGCATAAAAACGCAGCGATGGGGAAAGTTTGGAAGGGTCACTGGCAATGTTGGCACCAATATCCACTTTGAACAAACCACGATGATTCTCACCTATGCTAGATATCCAAGTCGAGGTACCGCGAAGCCTAAACACCGAGGTTTCAGACAGCGCCCGCTCGTCACCTACTTCAAACATAATAGTTTGTTTGTTGCCACTCATCGGCAAGACGCCACCGCGTGAGACGACGCGAGAATAAGAAAGCCCGGGCAACACAAACTGACCTAGCTCACCTTGTGAATTAAATTCATAGTTCTCAACCAAGTACCGCAAGTAAGCAGTTCGATGCCAGCCGCTATCCAGCACCCAGTGACGCTCAAACGCTAGGTTCGATTCCAAGGTCTTTTTGTCGCTTCGGTTGACGTTTTTCAAACCGTATTGAATGACGTAGTAGTCTTTAAGCACATCGTCGAGAGGGATTTTATAGCTCGCCGTGACCTGCTGTTCAGGAATGGATAAGTCCAAGCTGGTTTTGAAACTATGACCATGCTCGTTCAGCCACGGCTTTTTCCAGCCAAATTTCACTTTTGCTCCCACATCTGTGGAATAGCCAAGACCGGTTTCAAACTGGTTACGCACTTGAGGTGCCAATGACACTTTCATTGGCAGCTCTCGCCCTTTCCCTACTTCAGACAGATCAGGCTCGACAAATACCGATGAAAACCACTCGGTATTGGATAAGTTTTGGTTGTGCTCACCCACCTTGGCAACTTGATATTCATCGCCAACTTTATAGGGCTGCAATGACTGCACTTTCTGAATATCGATTTGACTGCCCGTTATGGTTACCTTACCAAACTGGTAACGGATACCACTGTCATAGTGAAGTCTCACAATCGCTTCATTCCGCTCCGGGATCACTTCGAGACGGCTCATGGTATATGCGCCATCAAA
Source organism: Vibrio sp. DNB22_10_4 (assembly GCF_052879755.1). Taxonomy (NCBI): domain Bacteria; kingdom Pseudomonadati; phylum Pseudomonadota; class Gammaproteobacteria; order Vibrionales; family Vibrionaceae; genus Vibrio; species Vibrio sp. DNB22_10_4. The sequence continues at coordinate 24,609 of NZ_JBNNXW010000017.1, forward strand.
GTAGCCTTTTTGCAGCGCTAAATTACGAATGCCCGATTTCAAACTGTCATATTGATTGTGATTGAGCGTATCCCCCTCTTTGAGCGGCGAGATACGAATGAGGCGCATGAAATCCTCATCCTTTTCAGCTTCACCCGTCAGCTGGACATCCACCAGCTTAATGCGGGTTGGCGACCCTGGGTTAACTTTGACCGTCAATTCATCGCCACGCTCATTCACGGAAAAGTCGAGCTTGGCGTTGTAGTACCCCAAAGCATTGAGTGCTTCGTTGATTTCTTTGGTGAGCCGAGATTGGAATCGCAGCGACGTCGAGTACTCATTCTCCGCGATCGAGGAAACGTAGGCATTAACGTTATCTTGCAGTGCGCCACTTAACCCCTGAACATCCAAAGACACGCTCCCCTCTGCAAAAACGAGTGCGGGCGATAAGGTCAAGAATAGCGGTGGTAAAAGTCTCTTTATCATGCTTTATTGTGAGGCTGTGATGCGTTTATTTTTGTTGTTACGTAGAATGATAACTCTGATTGATAAAGAAGTCTTCAGACAAGGGTGAAACAGATAAGTGACTACACTCATTTTGTTTTCAGACGCTTTGCATTTGAAATACTAGTCTAAAAAAGGAACAGACGATGCGTAAACAAGAAATGATTTCCGCCGACCAAGCACTTCCGGGTCGAGATAACGCCATAGCGAATATGGAGCCGCACTTTATCAATCAATCTGACCTTTACGCACCACTTAACGCGAAGCAAGAGAGCATTGTTTTTGGGTTAGGCTGTTTTTGGGGTGCAGAGCGCTTGTTTTGGCAATTACCGGGCGTGGTTTCAACGTCTGTTGGCTACTCTGGCGGGTTTACGCCTAACCCAACCTACGAAGAGGTATGCAGTGGTTTAACCGGCCACACCGAAGTGGTTCGCATCGTATTCGATACCACGCAAACCTCGCTAGCTGCCATTTTGCGCACATTTTGGGAAAAGCACGATCCGACTCAAGGAATGCGTCAAGGCAACGATATCGGTACCCAATACCGCTCAGCGATTTACACCACAAATGACGAACAGGCAGAGATTGCCAAGCAAACGCAGCAGCAATATCAGCAAGCGCTTGGAGACACTGGTATCACCACTGAAATTGCCCCTCTTGACGAGTACTACTTTGCCGAGGTCTACCACCAGCAATATCTTGCGAAAAACCCGAATGGCTATTGCGGTATTGGCGGCACCGGAGTGTGCTTTCCACCAGAATTAAACTGACACCTACAAAAATGCCCTCGCAATTGCGAGGGCATTTCATTTTAATTTGTTTAGCCTTTTTAGAGTGCCAATGCGGCAATCTCTCCGTTTATCTCTTTAAACGCCACCAGTTTTTGCCTGTCCTCTACTTCTGGAAGCAGCACCTTGCCGTTATCAAAACGAAACAATCCAATTCCTGCAATAAAGAACTGACCTTTAAACAACGTCTTTACGAACTTCGCAATTTGACGCGGACGATAAACCGTAAACTTACGCAGCATAACCTAACCTCAATATCCGTTTGAGTACATCTAATCGTGACCACATTTCTGCGAGTCATTTCGCAATATAGTTTGCGTTCGATTGAAATTATACTCGAAATTCTTGAGGACACAAACAAAAGTTAACAACTTTGCAACAAACTATAAATTGCTGTTATGCTTGAGATGATTTTATTGAGAGACAGACAATTCTTGGTCAAATCATCACTCATTACATTGTGGCTCACCATGAGTTCACCTAAGGTAGCCGCCCACTAAAAAATAACGGAAACTATTACAATGAAACTAAAGCCTCTCCTAACTCTTGCAATGCTGCTTGTGCCAGCATTTGCTATGGCAACCAACCTACAAGTCGGTGGAAATGCTCGCTCTGTATCGGTCAGTGATCACGGTGAACTTATCCTAAACAACGACGCAATTAACTACCAAGCTTGGAGCACTAATGACATGCTAGGTAAAGTTCGTGTCATCCAAGCAATCGCCGGCCGCAGCAGCTCAAAAGAGATGAACGCGCCACTGATGGCTGCTATCACCGCTGCCGATTTTCCAAAAGAGAGCTATCAAACCACAACTGTCATCAACCAAGACGATGCAATGTGGGGCACCAGCTCTTTCGTTAAATCTTCCGCAGAGGACAGTAAAAAAGAGTTTCCTTGGTCATCAATGGTGCTCGATAAGCACGGCTTAGTATCGAATGCTTGGCAACTAGCCGCAGAAAGCTCAGCGATTATCGTTCAGGATAAGCAAGGTAAAATCCTGTATGTCAAAGAAGGCGCGTTAAGCGAAGCAGACATTCAGCAGGTATTAGGTCTGGTTAAAGACAATATGTAACCTGTGGTAAAAGATTCTAAAAAGGAGCCTTCTGGGCTCCTTTTTTGTTGTTTTCCGGTCATAAAACTCAGGCTGAGTGTTGTTTCCTCTGGAAAATATCCTTATTTGTTATAACATAACAAACAACAGTTAAACGAGAACCGATCGCATCGTTCTCACTGGAGACCTCTGCACTCGGCTTTTTCAATAGTATTTTCACCTGCATAGGTACCCCGTATTTTACTTCGCTATTAAGGATTAATCATGAAACTAAAGATGACACTCTTAGCTGGTCTTGTCGTATCGCAGTTCGCTGTCGCTGAAGATCAATTTCGTCAACACGATGCCCATGTGCATGGCCATGTAGAATTTAACATTGCTCAAGATGGTCAAGATCTTTTGGTGGAAATCACCGCTCCAGGTGCTGATGTGGTGGGCTTTGAACACGCGCCAAAGACAGACGCTGAGAAAGCAGCAATGGCTGATGCTAAAACAAAACTGAACAATGTGAACAGCATCCTTACCATTCCAGCAGCGGCGAACTGTAAGTTGGTTGAGGCTCATGTAGAAAATACGCTAGAGAAAGGTGAACATCACGACGAGCATGATCACCATGACGAGCATAAAGATCATGATGATCACAAAGGTCACGACGATCATAAGGGACACGATCATGAAGGTCATGACCACCATGATGACCATAAAGGACATGATGAACACGAACATCATGATGAGCACAAAGACCACGACCACGACCACGACCACGACCACGACCACGACCACGACCACGACCACGACCATCATGATGGCCACGGTGAATTCTCTATTCAATATCAATTCTCTTGTGAAGACGTCGCTAAAGTCTCTCAAATTGATACACAATGGTTTACACACTTCCCTGCAACTGAGAAAGTATCTGTGAACCTGCTAACGGATAGCGCACAGTCGGCAACGGAACTGACATCAGGTAGCACAACTATTAAATTCTAAACCGTCCAACCCTCAGGCCTCGCCCGAGGCTTGAGGGTCGTTTTTAGAGGACACTATGGCTAGCGTAATCGAACTCAAAGACGTCACATTTAAGTGGCAGCCCGACCAAGCTCCAACTCTTGATATTCCCTCTCTCATCATCGAACAAGGTGAGCATTTATTTCTCAAAGGCCCAAGTGGTTGTGGTAAGTCGACATTACTCGGTTTGCTCACCGGTATAAATACGGCCACCAGCGGTGATATCTTGGCACTCGATCAAAGCTTAACTGCGCTTTCAGCGTCAAAACGCGATAGATTTCGCGCCGACCACATCGGCTATATTTTTCAACAGTTTAATTTGATCCCTTACTTGTCAGTCATCGACAATGTCACGCTGCCTTGCCACTTTTCGCAAAGACGTAAAGAAAAGGTATCTGGCTCGCTAGCTGATGAAGCAAAGCGACTTCTTGACCACTTGCGTCTGCCATCCAATTTACTGCAAAAGCCAGTTATTGAACTCAGTATTGGTCAGCAGCAACGCGTAGCGGCTGCTAGGGCACTCATCGGCCAGCCCGAATTCCTGATAGCTGACGAGCCGACCTCAGCCTTAGATCACGATAACCGTGAAGCCTTCATCGAGCTGCTCATGGAACAAGCGAACCGCGCTGAGTCGACACTCATTTTCGTCAGCCACGATCCAACGCTCGAGCCTTTATTCAAGCGTACTGAAAACCTACAAGATATTAATCAAGTGAGGCCGCTATGAGCATCACATTAAAGCTGGCGTGGAAAAGCCTACTCAACCGTAAAACCACGGCACTACTCACCATTCTGACAGTGGCGATCTCAGTTATTTTGCTAATGGGCGTGGAGCGAATTCGAACTCAAGCCAAAAGCAGCTTTGCCAACACAATTTCTGGCACAGACTTAATTGTGGGTGGGCGCTCGGGACAAGTGAACTTATTACTCTACTCTGTGTTTCGTATTGGTAACGCAACCAACAACATCGACTGGAAAAGTTTTGAAGAATTTAGCAATCATCGCGCGGTAAAATGGGCGATCCCTATCTCTCTCGGTGATTCTCATCGCGGCTTTCGAGTAATGGGCACTAATCACAGCTACTTTGAGCATTATCAATATGGTCAAAAGCAGCATCTCTCTTTAAGCAAAGGGGAAGAGTTCGATAGCTTATTTGAAGCGGTTATCGGCTCAGAAGTGGCTAAGAAGCTTGGCTATGACATCGGCACTGAGATCATTATTGCTCATGGCATCAGCGATGTGGGTTTTAGCCGCCATGAAAATACGCCATTTAAAGTCGTGGGCATTTTGGCACCCACCGGCACCCCGGTTGATAAAACAGTTCACGTGTCACTGGAAGCCATCGAAGCCATTCACGTCGGTTGGGAGTCGGGTGCAAACCTTGGCAACAATCCAAGTAAAGAACAGCTACTCGAAATGGATTTCCATCCCAAGCAGATCACGGCGATGATGATTGGACTGAAAAGTAAAATCCAAACCTTCGCCTTGCAGCGCCAGATCAACACCTATAAACAAGAACCGCTCAGCGCAATCCTCCCTGGTATTGCATTGCATGAACTTTGGGGAATGATGAGCGTAGCAGAGCAAGCGCTGTTGATTGTCTCGGTGTTTGTGGTCGTAGCAGGTCTTATGGGCATGCTATCAAGCTTATTGACCAGTCTTCAGGAGCGTCGCCGCGAAATGGCGATACTCAGAGCAATGGGGGCAAGGCCGCGCCATGTGTTCGTTTTACTGATTAGTGAAGCCACGGTTTTAACCACTATAGGTATCATTTGCGGTGTGGGTGGAATGTATGCGATGCTTGCGGTCGCAGCGCCAATCATTACCTCAAATTACGGGATTAATATTGCCTTATCTGGGATCAGTTCACACGAATGGATGCTACTTGGGTTTGTGCAGTTAGCAGGCATTATTATTGGCTTCTTCCCTGCGCTGCGTGCGTACAGACAATCATTAAGTGATGGCATGACCATCCGTATTTAGTGGGACTTCGATGAAAACCTTAAAAACGCTACTTTGTGGCTTATTGCTATCCCTGAGCGTGCTGGCTGCGCCACTGGCGATGGCTGAAACTGACTCAGATGTATTAACACTCGATTGGATTGATCTCATCCCAGAGAAAGAGCGCAATCAGTTTGATGCGATGGGGATGCCTTCAGTCGACCACTCAGGTGGTGTGATGGAACAATCGAAAGTCGGTACCGTGCGCCAAGAGCTCAATGGCAGTAAGGTAAAAATCCCTGGTTTCGTGATCCCACTCGAGGGAGATGAAAATGCGGTAACGGAATTTCTATTGGTACCCTACTTCGGTGCCTGTATCCACGTTCCACCACCGCCGCCAAACCAAATCATCTACGTGAAGTTCAAAGAAGGCGCACCTGTACACCGTCTATGGGATGTAATCTATGTAGTAGGTACGCTAAAAACAGAAACCATCGACTCAGAGCTAGCGCAAACTGGCTACTTAATCGATGGTTATGAGATTGAAGACTACGATGATGGATATGACGAAACCGAGTGGTAATTGAGCCACGTTGCAGTTACATACGAAACCGCGTGCTAGGCTGTTAGCCTATTAATGTAGAAAGATAGCCCAGCACGCCAATATAGACACACAGCAGCAAGACAACCGAGACCTGCTTTTTCATTTTGCTCTGTGGCGTATGACTCTCTAACGAGTGATTGTCTCTTGAGTGCCTCATAACGCCCTCCTCTATTATGAAGCATAAACTTAACAAAATTTTAGCATTTATCCTAGAGTTTTTACAACCGCTTCTCACATCCGTCATTTTCGGACATCAGCTCACATAAATTACGCTGGTTTTTGCACGAAATTCCCGCTAAATTGAAGGCTTATTGCACATTATTGCTTCGTTTTCGCTTCATATTGAGTCTGAGTAATGAGTCATCATCCCGTTGAGAGCAAGCCTGCTAAAGTAGAATCCACCTCGTCCAGTGACTCTGGGCAAAAGAAAGCCCATCACATGAAAGACAGCGCCAGTCGTTTACGTGCGATTGCCGAATCTCATTACCTCGATGCCCTTATCCGTGAGGAAACGCCAAGCCAATCATTATTTGAACGAGCCATGCTGCGTGAAAAACAAGGCAAAGAGCAGCGCCAGAAGAACCTGGAGCAGATCATCAAAGCAGCAATGGCAGCGTGCAAGAACGAAGTGGCGGGAGAACCTGATTTTGACTGGTTAGTACGCTATTTTGATATGGCGAAAGAGATCCACAACTCGTCGATGCAAAAGCTTTGGGCTCAAGTGCTAAAACGCGAAATCACCAATCCCGGTGCCACTTCGATGAAGGCACTTAAAACGCTTAGGGACATGACCCCTAAAGAAGCGCAAACTCTACAAAGAGCCTCTTCATTGGCTTGCAGCTTTGGGACAGATAGCAGTCGTAAGTTGCTGCTGGGCATTAAACATCAAACAGGGTTATTCAGCTTTTCTCGTCGCGAGAGTGTGGATGAATTGAGTTTAGGCGAGTATCAATTGCCATATTCTAGCATTCTGCTGTTGGTCGAGTTAGGTGTATTGCTGGCAACAGAGCTTGAATCAGGAGAGATCAGTAAAGATGCGCCCTTAAAGCTAACCTATCAAGGCCAAGAAATGACGCTCGCAGCGAAAACCAAAGGCATCACGTTGACCTACTACCGCTTTACGCCGACCGGCAATGAGCTATGTCAATTGCTTGGTCATCGCAGCAACGCTCAATATCAGGAGCAATTGGTGGCGCTGCTGAATCGAAAATTTGTGGTCAAAGGTGAGCTGCCAACCTCTTTTCATCATACGGTATAGCAGCCCTATTGATTAGCTGATGACTTGCTTAGCCTTGAGTATCGCGAAACATTGCTCCACCAGCTCGGCGACGGCATAGTCGCCGGCTTTAAGATGGATCTCAGGGTTAAGCGGCGCTTCGTACTCAGAGTCGATACCGGTAAAGTTAGGGATCTCGCCAGCACGCGCTTTCTTGTACAGTCCTTTTGGATCGCGTGATTCGCACACCGCTAAGCTCGCATCGACAAACACTTCCATAAACTCGCCGTCCGGTAGCAACTCGCGAACCAAAGCTCGCTCTTCTCGATGTGGAGAGATAAATGCAGAGAGGACAATCAGGCCAGCGTCCGCCATTAACTTAGCCAGCTCACCAACACGGCGAATATTCTCACGTCGGTCTTGCTCCGAGAAACCTAGATCGCGGCAAAGACCGTGTCTGACGTTATCACCGTCTAACAAATAGGTATGGTAGCCACGAGTTGCTAGTTCTGTTTCGAGCGCCCCAGCAACGGTGGATTTGCCTGCCCCCGATAAGCCAGTAAACCACAGCACTACAGGCTGCTGTTTTTTCAATTCAGCACGCTCTGACTTGGTCACTACATGTTGATGCCAAATCACGTTTTCATCTTTTTCGATAGTGTCAGAGGCTTGTACAGTATTCGACATAACTCGTCCTTAGGTAACGCCGTTAAAAAGGAAAAAAGTAAGGGATAAGAGTGAGCACCAACACCGAGTAAACGATGGAGATGGGAATGCCAATCCGCATGTAATCTTTAAGCTGATAATTACCCACGCTATACACCAATAGGTTGGTTTGATAGCCGTAAGGAGACACAAAGCTTGCGCTCGCCCCGAACAGCACTGCCATGATAAACGGCATAGGATCGACGCCATAGGCGACCGACATGCTGTAGCCAATCGGAAAAGCCAGTGCCGCGGCGGCATTGTTAGTAATCAACTCGGTCAGTAAAAGTGTTACTAAGTAAGTGGCCACTAACGCGCCAAATACTCCCCAGCCATTGAACATCTCGATGAACATGTCACCCATACGCTCAGAAAGGCCGGTTGAAATCATCAGTTGAGCAATGGAAAGTGCTGAGCCGACAATCACCACAATATCAGTTGGGAAGCGGCGACGCAGCTCTCCTAAATTAACGATACCAAACGCCAATACCGCTATCAGATACAGTGCAAGCCCTTTGATGATAGGCAGCACGTTAGTAAGTGCTAACGCTATGACCGCAACAAAGCCAAACAGAACATAGCTAGACTTCGCTAGATCAAGCTTGGCACTGGAATCTAAATCGTTGACCAGTACGAACTCTTTGCGATGCTGACGACGAAGTGCCTCAAAGCGTTTACCCGGAGCGAGTACTAACGTATCACCCGCTTGCAGTGTGATGTTACCTAGTCCACCTTCCAAGCGTTCATGACCGCGACGAATCGCCACGACCACCGCATCAAAGCGATCTCGAAACTGACTCGACTTGAGGGTGTTATTACAGAACGTCGCCGACGAACTCACCACCACTTCCAGTAGATTCTGCCCATTAAGATGATGCTGGCCAAAAAAAGTTAAGCCGGTAATTTCTTGTAGCGTCGCGACACTTTCCACATCACCGCAAAACAGCAAACGGTCTTTGGCTTCTAATACAAAGTCAGGACCAACCGATGCCAATGTTTGGCCATCTCGAACCACTTCGGCAAGGAACAGCTTTCGCAGTGCTCTAAGGTTATTTTCGGCGATACTACGTCCCACCAATGGTGAACCAGGTTCCACTCGTGCTTCTAAGAAATACGGTAGATCATCTTGGTTAGTGTCATCGTAGTTCGGTAAGAAATAGCTAAGCGGTATGAGCACCAGCACGCCACCGAGCAATACACTCAAACCAATCCAAGTTGGCTCGAAAAAACCTAAACTCGGTAAGCCTACATCCTCAACAAAGCTATTGATAATGAGGTTGGTTGAGGTACCAATCAGCGTCAGTGTGCCACCGAGAATGGCGGCATAAGATAGCGGGATAAGTAACTTGGATGGTGCGTGGCGTTGATTGCGCTTGATAGCACCAATTAACGAGACAACCACCGCCGTGTTGTTAGTGAACGAGGAAAGCAGTGCGGTCGAGATACCCAGTTTAGCGACAACTGCCCCTAAACGCCCAGTCGCAATAGAGCGGCTAACCCAGCTAATTAAGCGTGTTTTCTCTAGCGCTGCTGAGGATAAAATCAGCAACACAAGTGTCAGCAGTGATGAGTTGGTGAAATTGCTCGCAACCGCATTGATATCTATCATGCCAGCAATAAACGCCAAAAACGCAGCGCCTGCAAAAATAAGGCTCGGTTTGATCTGGGTTGCTATCAAGCAAGTGATGATGGACATCAGTAAAGCTAGCACCACTCCTTGTTCCCACATCATCCTATTCCTTAAGTAAAGTCACTGCGTTGTTATTATGGGCTCTAGCGATAGTTAAAGCCCATGGTTACGGTTGTATTGCGGCGATTATATTTTTGCGTCCCACTCAGGGAAGTGCTTCATGATCAGAGCTTTAAGCTCTTTCTCAAAGGCACCCATACGCTCTTGCGGTGAACGCTGCTCTTCCGCCAAAGCTTCACGAACTAGGCCGGCACCCACTGTCACGTTAGTGAGGCGATCAATAACAATAAAACCACCGGTATCTTGAACCGAATCGTAGCTATCAATGGCTACAGCCTCCGTCAGTGACCACTCACACAAACCAATGCCGTTTAACGGCAATGAGTCTGCCTTAAACGATTTCAGCGAGTTGATGTCGTACTGATGGCGAATCGCATCTAACTGACCCTGCGTTTGCTTACCCGCAATCTTGATGTCGTAGCTGCGACCTGCTGCTAGTGGTTCATCCGTCATCCATACCATATCCGCCAGTAGACGATTTGATGACGCAACACGTGCGTCTTGCTTAACAATCAAGTCACCACGGCTGATATCAATTTCGTCGGTCAGCGTTAACGTCACCGCTTGACCAGCAAATGCGCTTGGCAAATCACCATCGAAGGTCACAATACGCTCAACTTTAGAAGTCTTACCGGACGGCAATGCTTTAATTTCATCGCCAACGCGGATTTCACCGGAGCCAATGGTGCCGGAAAAACCGCGGAAATCGAGGTTTGGTCGGTTAACGTACTGAACTGGGAAGCGGAACTCGCCTTGCTGTTTGCCTTGGTCGATGTCTACTTTCTCAAGTAGATCAAGCAAAGACTCACCTTGATACCAGCCCATCTTGTCACTCAGATCCACGACATTATCACCCTCTAGGGCAGAGATCGGGATCATCTGAATGTCGATGTCTTTGCCTAGATTTTCAGAGAAAGTCAGATACTCATCGCGGATCTCTTCATAGCGCTGCTGGGAGTAATCGACCAAATCCATCTTGTTCACCGCAACAATAAAGTGCTTTAAACCAAGTAGACTGGAGATAAACGAGTGACGACGAGTTTGATCGAGCACGCCTTTACGTGCATCAATCAAGATCACCGCAAGATCACACGTCGATGCGCCTGTTGCCATGTTTCGCGTGTACTGCTCATGTCCTGGAGTATCAGCAATAATGAATTTACGTTTTTGGGTCGAGAAGTAGCGGTATGCCACATCAATCGTGATCCCTTGTTCACGCTCTGCCTGCAAGCCATCGACAAGCAAGGCTAAGTCTGGCTTTTCACCGGTCGTACCAACACGTTGGCTGTCTGAGTGAACGGCCGCCAGTTGATCTTCATAAATTTGTTTCGAGTCGTGGAGCAAGCGACCAATTAAGGTACTTTTACCATCATCAACTGAGCCACAGGTTAGGAATCGAAGTAACGATTTGTACTGGTGCTGACTCAGGTAACCTTCAATACCGAGCTCGGCAAGTTGTGCTTCTACTGCGCTGTTCATAATCTGTTCCTTCGATCCTTAAAAGTATCCTTGACGTTTCTTAAGCTCCATCGATCCTGACTGATCGTGGTCGATCGCTCGTCCTTGTCTCTCACTGGACGTTGCGACAAGCATCTCTTCAATAATCCCTGTGAGCGTGGTCGCTTCCGACTCGATAGCACCAGTCAATGGGTAACAACCGAGCGTTCTAAAGCGCACACTCTTGTGTTCAACCGTTTCATCCGGACCGATCTCCATGCGGTCATCATCCACCATGATCAACATGCCATCGCGCTCTACCACTGGACGCGGTGCTGCAAGATACAGAGGCACGATTTCAATGCCTTCTAGCAAGATGTATTGCCAGATATCGAGCTCAGTCCAGTTAGAGAGTGGGAACACACGGATGCTCTCACCTTTGTTGATTTGGCCGTTGTAGGTTTTCCACAACTCTGGACGCTGGTTCTTCGGATCCCACGTATGGTTCTTGTCGCGGAATGAGTAAACACGCTCTTTGGCACGAGATTTCTCTTCATCACGGCGTGCACCACCGAATGCTGCATCAAAACCGTACTTGTTGAGCGCCTGTTTCAGACCTTGCGTTTTCATAATATCGGTATGCTTAGATGAGCCATGCACAAACGGGCTACAGCCCATGGCTAGACCTTCTGGGTTCTTGTGCACCAAAAGCTCGAATCCGTAGTTCTTTGCTGTACGGTCGCGAAATTCAATCATCTCTTTGAACTTCCAATCGGTATCAACGTGCAGTAATGGGAATGGGATCTTACCTGGGTAAAATGCCTTACGCGCTAAATGCAGCATCACCGACGAGTCTTTACCGATCGAGTACATCATGACGGGATTATCAAATTCCGCCGCGACTTCGCGGATGATGTGAATACTTTCCGCTTCCAACTGTTTAAGGTGTGTGAGTCTTTCTTGGTCCATGAGTTGTGCTTCCTTTGTTCATGTTGACGTGACTTGGCCAACACACGACTGATTTAGAATATGAGTGAGCTATCCTCTTAGGGATTAAGCTCTAATACTTTGTAGTGTTTCGATTTGGCTTGGCTGCACACTATCTTCACCAAACCAAGAGAGTTCATCGGCCAACGAGACCACTTCGCCGACAACAATCAGTGATGGCGACTGCGCATCTTTGGCCATCTCCGGTAGAGTCGCCAAAGTGCCACGTAAGACCTTTTGGGTTACCTGTGTCCCGCGCTCAATAATCGCAACAGGTACGCTAGAGCTACGGCCATGTTCAATAAGTTGCGACTGGATATAGTCAGATTTCATTAGCCCCATATAGATAACGAGAGTCTGATTGCCACGCGCCAACGTGGACCAATCCATGTCATCGCTATCCGGTTTTAGGTGCCCAGTAACAAACAACGCCGATTGCGCGTAGTCTCGATGAGTCAGAGGGATACCCGCATAAGCAGTCGCACCAGCGGCTGCGGTAATGCCCGGTACGACTTGGAATCGAATGCCGGCTGTAGCAAGAACTTGCAGCTCTTCACCACCACGACCAAATACGAACGGATCGCCACCTTTAATACGAACGACTTTATGACCGCTCTGGGCAAACTCGACCAACAGTTGATTGGTTTTTTCTTGAGGAACGCTGTGATGACCGGCTCTTTTACCCACACAAACTAAAATAGTACTATCTGGTACCAGCGCCATAATTTCTTCAGAAACAAGATAGTCATAGAGGACAACGTCAGCTTGTTGCAGCAGGTTTAATGCTTTTATGGTCAGTAGTTCAGGATCACCAGGACCGGCTCCGATTAAAGCCACCTCGCCTTTATTGAGCTGTGATTTAGCCAGCCTAGGCTTATCGTGGCTGCTAACCAAAGTGGGTGTGGTTCCCTTGCCCGGCTGGTTAGTAAAAGTTGGGTTCATAATGGCAATCCTTCGCATATCGAATGATGGCATTATGACCACTCGCCTATATTACTGGAAATTCTAAAATTTCATTTTTTATTCCAAAAGCCACTAAAGAAGCTATTTAGCCTGAAAATATGTACAGATTTCGAGCTAACTCGCCGCATTGAACCTCTATCAGTTGTAGTCTTACTGATAAAGGTGAGAGATCGGTATCATAACCCCAGCAAGTAACAAATACAGATCACACTTTTATAGTCATAGAAACATTTATTACATCACAAATTGATACACTTAACGCGTTTTTGAATCACCCTCGAATTAGAAGGATATGAAGATGAAAGTGGCAGTGAACCCCATTTCTATCGCTGTGCTAGGCGGTATGCTAGCAATGGCAGGCCCAGCAATGGCTGACGAGATCAAGTTAAGAATTATCGAAACGACGGACATTCACACCAATGTCATGGATTATGACTACTACAAGGATAAGCCGTCCCAGAAAATCGGCTTGGCTCGTGCTGCTACTTTGGTGAAAGAAGCTCGAGGTGAGGTAACGAACAGCGTATTGGTGGACAACGGTGACCTACTTCAAGGTAGCCCGATGGGTGACTACATGGCATCGAAAGGTATCAAGCCAGGTGAAATCCACCCTGTTTATAAAGCGATGAACCAGCTTGATTACGATGTAGGTAACATTGGTAACCACGAGTTTAACTACGGCCTTGAGTTCCTTAAAACCTCATTGGAAGGCGCTAACTTCCCTTACATCAGCGCTAACGTATTTGACAAAAAAACCGGTGACCACTACTTCAAGCCGTACCTGATCAAAACTCATACGTTCAAAGACATCGATGGCAATGCACATGAAGTTAAAGTAGGTTATATCGGCTTTGTACCACCACAAATCATGGTTTGGGATAAGAAAAACCTCGAAGGCAAAGTGTTTGCTGAAGACATCAAAGCTTCAGCTGAAAAGCTTGTGCCACAGATGAAGAAAGAAGGTGCGGACATTATCGTTGCAATCCCGCACTCAGGTGTTTCAAGCGATCCGTATAAAGCGGGCGCAGAGAACTCGACGTACTACCTTTCTGAAGTAGAAGGCATCGATGCGATTGCGTTTGGTCACTCTCATGCGGTCTTCCCTGGCAAAGGTTTTGACAATATCCAAGGCGTCGATAATAAAAAAGGCACCATCAATGGTGTTGCAGCCGTGATGCCAGGACGCTGGGGTAGCCACGTTGGTGTCATGGATCTTGTGCTTGAGCAAGACGGTGACAGCTGGAAAGTAGCTGACGCACAAACAGAAGCTCGTCCAATCTTCGATGCAGCTAACAAAAAGCCAATTGCTGAAGCAGATCAAGGTATTGTCAACGCGGTTAAAGGCGACCACAGTGCGACACGTGATTTCGTTAACCAACCGATTGGTAAAGCGAATGACGTGATGTACAGCTTCTTAGCGCTGGTTCAAGATGATCCTACGGTACAGATCGTTAACCTTGCGCAAAAAGATTATGTTGAAACCATGATCGAAGGCGATCCTGATCTTGATGGCCTACCAGTGCTATCAGCCGCTGCGCCATTTAAAGCCGGCGGCCGCAAGAACGATCCTGCTAACTTTACCGAAGTAGAATCGGGTCAACTTACATTCCGTAACGCAGCCGACCTATACCTATACCCAAATACGCTCGTAGCATTGAAAGTATCGGGTAAAGAAGTGAAGGAATGGTTGGAGTGTTCTGCGGGTCAGTTTAAACAAATCGATGCGAACTCTAACAAGCCACAATCATTGATCGATTGGGACGGTTTCCGCACCTACAACTTTGATGTGATGGATGGTGTTGAGTATCAAATCGATGTCACTAAACCAGCCCGTTATGACGGCAACTGTAAACTACTGGATGAAGGCAGCGAGCGTATCGTTGGCCTGACTTATAACGGTAAACCAATCGACATGAAGCAAACCTTTATCATTGCGACCAACAACTACCGTGCATACAGCAACAAGTTCCCTGGTACAGGTAGCGAGTTTATCGCGTTTGATTCTCCAGATGAAAACCGCTCTATCGTTGCTAACTACATTTCAAAAGTAAGTAAAGAGAAAGGCGAAGTCACGCCAAGTGCGGACAACAACTGGTCATTTGCTCCAATTAGTACAAGCGCTAAGCTGGACGTGCGTTTTGAAACCTCTCCATCAGAGAAAGCGGCGCAATTTATCAGCGACAAAGGTCAATACCCAATGAAAAAGGTAGCGACTGACGATGTTGGCTTCGCCGTTTACCAGATCGACTTGCAGAAATAAGGTGATCTAAATTTAGTATTGCCTTAGTGAATCTAGCCACGTGTAATGCGTGGCTTTTTTATTGGCCTCGGTTTAGTCTAAGAATGATTAGCCGTTGATAGCAATAAAGAGAAGTACATCATGATTATCTGGAAGACAAAAACGTTCACTGAACTCAACACGACTGAGCTATATGAGTTGATCAAACTGCGCGTCGACGTCTTTGTGGTTGAACAAACCTGCCCTTATCCAGAACTGGATAACAAAGACCAAGTTGAAGGCGTACACCATCTACTAGGCTACCAAGGGAGTGAACTCGTCGCCTGTGCGCGACTGCTACCGAAAGGGACCACCTACGATCAAGTGAGTATTGGCCGTGTCGCGACAAAGCAGACGCATAGAGGGGGCGGTTTGGGTCATGACTTAATGCTGCAAGCAAAACTCGAGTGTGAGCGTCTGTGGCCCAATGAGAGCATCCAAATCGGTGCGCAATCTCACTTACAAGGCTACTACTCAAAACATGGCTTTAGTGCCTGCTCAGATGAATACCTAGAAGACGATATCCCTCATATTGACATGAGGCTTCTCAAATAACGGTCACTTAAACAACAAAGACTTGGACTAAAAAAGGGGCTTGCGCGCCCCTTCTTGTCTCTATTTATTTACTGCGACCAAATCCGCCATCAGACAAACGGAAGAACATGATAGACTGGTCTCCACGCTCAATCTGTAAGATATCTAAACTACCTTCTTCATTGAACTTGAATCGAATTAGCTGACCTTGCTTTATTCGGCTTAGTGGTTTGTCACTGCCTTCAATGCGTGCCAGCGCATTCAAGTCTGCCATCGGCAATTGGTTAGTGCGGAATACGCGCGCGAGCGTGTCACCCTTTTTCACCGTGTACTCACGCCAATCCGTTTCAACTGGCTCTTCCACGTTAACCTGCGACGACTGCTCACTCAATGGCGCGGTATTGACGCTGACCGCGACTCGTTGATTGGTAGGTGTTACTTGAGGCGCCTCGGCCTTTTGACCAGGCAGAAGCATCAATACAATAACAACAGGAATGAGAACGCTCAAAACCCTTCTGTGTAGACGCGGCAAACGATGCCATAGCGCCTTAGCCTTATCACGTATCGCAGACAGTCGAGACAAGTCGATTTGCTTTAGACGCGATAAATCCAGCGCTTGCCATTTATCTTTCAGCACTTGAACGTGGTCAACTTTCTGCTTTTTACGGTGACGACGATTCATTCCCATTGGTCTCCTACTACACAACCGTCTCAGTTTAAGAAAACCTGCGTTCAGAGTATAGAAAAATCGCAGGTCTGCTAATTTATAACCGCCTAATGTCACAAGTTTAACAACCAAAACGAATTAATTAGTAAAAGTTGGTTAGAGCGTTTCGGTTTAAAGTCAGAACTGGTATGCTTTCGTCTTCATTCGAATAGCAAGAGAGACCGTCATGTCTGACGTGAAATTAGAAACTGTAGAACAGAAAGCAAGCTATGGTATTGGTCTACAAATGGGCCAACAACTAGCAGGTAGCGGCCTAGAAGGTCTAAACGTAGATGCAATCGCTAAAGGTATTGCAACTGCACTAACTGGTGACATGCCAGAGATCGAAATTGACGAGATCAACAACGCACTGCAAGAGCTACACACTCGCGCAGAAGCACTACGTCAAGAAGCAGCAAAAGCAGCTGCAGCTGACGGCGAAGCATTCCTAAAAGATAACGCACTTCGTTCAGAAGTAACGGTTCTTGAGTCTGGTCTTCAATACGAAGTCATCACTGAAGGTACTGGCGAAATCCCATCTGCAGACAAAACTGTACGTGTTCACTACCACGGTGAGCTAACAGACGGTACTGTATTCGACAGCTCTGTATCTCGCGGTCAACCAGCTGAGTTCCCAGTAACTGGCGTAATCAAAGGCTGGGTTGAAGCTCTTCAACTGATGCCTGTAGGTTCTAAGTGGAAACTGTACATTCCTCAAGACCTAGCATACGGTGAGCGCGGCGCAGGTGCAGCGATTCCTCCGTTTGCAGCACTAGTATTCGAAGTTGAGCTACTAGACATCATCGCTTAATCTCAGCTCTGATACTCTATTTTTAAAAGCAGTGACTCGTCACTGCTTTTTTATTGTCTAACCTTAATGGGATAGACAATAAAATGGACGATATCATGAGAACTCTTCTAACCCTTTCTACGGCACTACTAATTTCAGCACCAACTCACGCTGCACTTAATCTCTCTGGCGTATCCGCTGACGATGCAAACAGTTTACTTTCTAGTGCAAACTCGATGATGAACGCAAAAGACTCGCCAGTCGTGAATGACTTAGTCGACAAACTTTCTGTTTCCCCTGAACAAGCGACAACTGGCGTAGGCGCGCTTCTCTCTCTTGCGCAGAGTTCACTAGGTTCAGATCAGCAAAATGAGCTAAGCTCACTGATTCCTGGAATGGACGCGTTAACTAGCTCCGGTCTTCTATCTTCAATACAAGATATGGACAGTGTAAAAAGTGCTTTCTCATCAGTGGGTCTAGACCCTGCAATGATTTCACAGTTCGCGCCTGTGGTATTGGAGTATCTGGGCTCACAAGGGGCAAGTTCAGGGTTGATGGATTCGCTGACATCACTTTGGCAGTGATAGGGGATGGGTACTTCTATTTACGATCGATGACTAAGATCGCAGATAGCAAAAAGCCGAGCATAAATGCTCGGCTTTTTTAGTTCTACGAACTTTACTGATTACTCAGCAGCAGCTTCTTCAGATGCTTCTGGGCGATCAACTAGCTCAATGTAAGCCATTGGAGCTTTATCGCCAGCACGGAAGCCAGCTTTTAGGATACGAGTGTAACCGCCCTGACGAGCAGCAAAACGTGGACCTAGTTCGTTGAATAGTTTCGCAACTACTTCGTTATCACGAGTACGTGCAAATGCTAGACGACGGTTAGCAACACTGTCAGTCTTAGCTAGTGTAATCAAAGGCTCAACTACGCGACGTAGCTCTTTTGCTTTAGGCAATGTAGTCTTGATTACTTCATGACGTACAAGAGAGCTAGCCATATTGCTGAACATCGCTTTGCGATGGCTGCTGTTGCGGTTGAGTTGACGACCACTCTTACGATGGCGCATGACCTAATCCTTCTAACTAGTATCGATTAATCTTCAGCGATAGACGCTGGTGGCCAGTTTTCTAGGCGCATACCCAGAGACAGACCACGTGATGCAAGTACGTCTTTAATCTCAGTAAGAGATTTTTTACCAAGGTTTGGCGTTTTAAGTAGCTCAACCTCAGTACGCTGTACAAGATCACCGATGTAGTGAATCGCTTCTGCTTTTAGACAGTTAGCAGAGCGAACTGTTAGTTCAAGATCGTCTACAGGACGCAGTAGAATAGGATCGAACTCCGGCTTCTCTTCCTTCTCCTCAGGAACACGTACATCACGAAGATCTACGAATGCATCCAATTGCTCAGCTAGGATAGTAGCTGCGCGACGGATTGCTTCCTCTGGTTCAAGAGTACCGTTCGTTTCCATATCGATAACGAGCTTGTCTAGGTCAGTACGTTGCTCAACACGTGCCGCTTCTACAGCGTAGGCAATTTTGTCTACTGGGCTGTAAGTCGCGTCAACTAGCAAACGACCGATTGGACGCTCATCTTCTTCAGTATGGATACGAGCTGAAGCTGGAACATAACCACGACCACGTTCTACTTTGATTCGCATAGAAATCTCAGCATTGTCATCCGTTAGGTGACAAATAACGTGTTCTGGGTTAGCGATCTCTACATCACCATCATGGGTGATGTCACCTGCAACAACAGGGCCTGAGCCTGACTTGTTAAGCGTAATAAACACTTCGTCTTTGCCCTCAGCAACGCGAACAGCTAGACCTTTCAGGTTAAGAAGAATCTCAAGGATATCTTCTTGTACACCTTCTTTAGTGCTGTACTCGTGCAGAACGCCTTCGATTTCAACTTCAGTCACTGCACAACCTGGCATTGACGAAAGCAAAATACGGCGAAGCGCATTACCTAGAGTGTGACCAAAGCCACGCTCTAATGGCTCAAGAGTTACTTTTGCGTGTGTCGTGCTAACTTGTTCGATGTCAACAAGACGTGGCTTAAGAAATTCTGTTACAGAACCCTGCATTGTGTCCTCTCTTTAGTTTAAACCTTACTTAGAGTAAAGCTCGACGATCAAGTGTTCGTTAATGTCAGCAGATAGATCTGAACGCTCAGGCATACGCTTGAATGTACCTTCCATCTTGCCAGCATCTACTTCAATCCAAGTTGGTTTTTCGCGTTGTTCAGCAACTTCTAGAGCCGCTTTAATACGAGCTTGCTGTTTAGCTTTCTCGCGGATAGAAACAACGTCGTTAGCCGTAATTTTGAATGAAGGAACGTTTACAACATTACCGTTAACTAGGATAGCTTTGTGGCTAACTAGCTGACGTGCTTCTGCGCGAGTTGCGCCAAAGCCCATGCGGTAAACTACGTTATCTAGACGACCTTCAAGAAGCTGAAGTAGGTTTTCACCAGTGTTGCCTTTAAGGCGAGCTGCTTCTTTGTAGTAGTTACGGAATTGTTTTTCTAGAACGCCGTAGATACGACGAACTTTTTGCTTCTCACGAAGCTGAACGCCATATTCAGATAGACGACCGCGACGAGCGCCGTGTACACCTGGTGCGTTATCGATTTTACACTTGGTATCGATCGCGCGTACGCCTGACTTAAGGAATAAGTCTGTACCTTCGCGACGGCTAAGCTTCAGCTTAGGACCCAAATATCTTGCCATGATTCTTCTCCAATTATCCTAGAAACGTTATACGCGACGTTTCTTAGGTGGACGACAACCGTTATGAGGGATTGGTGTCGCGTCAACGATGTTCGTGATGCGGAAACCAGCAGCGTTCAGTGCACGAACCGTAGATTCGCGACCTGGACCTGGACCCTTAACCATAACTTCCAAGTTCTTTAGACCGTATTCTTTAGCCATTTCAGCACAACGCTCAGCAGCAACCTGTGCAGCGAACGGAGTAGACTTACGAGAACCACGGAAACCTGAACCACCTGCAGTTGCCCATGCAAGAGCGTTACCTTGACGGTCAGTAATGGTTACGATTGTGTTATTGAAAGAAGCATGGATGTGCGCAACGCCATCTGCAACTTGCTTGCGTACGCGCTTACGAGCGCGAGTTGGTTGTTTAGCCATTGTACTCTACCTTCCCGATTATTTCTTGATCGGCTTACGCGGACCCTTACGGGTGCGAGCGTTGGTTTTAGTACGCTGTCCACGTAGTGGTAGACTGCGACGATGACGAAGACCACGGTAACAGCCAAGGTCCATAAGACGCTTGATGTTCATTGATACTTCACGACGTAGATCACCTTCTACAGTGTATTTAGCTACACCATCACGCAGTTGATCGATCTGCTCTTCAGTTAGTTCACTGATCTTAACATCTTCAGCAATACCCACTTCAGCTAGAATAGCTTGAGAGCGAGTTTTACCGATGCCGTAGATCGCAGTTAGTGCGATTACAGCGTGTTTTTGATCAGGAATGTTAATGCCTGCTATACGGGCCATTATTCACTCCTAGTGTTTCTTAAAAAGAATAGCCGCAGCAAAGCCCGTTATGGATACGCTGCGGAGTGCTACTTCTTTTGCACGCAAAAGGTAGGCCGAGGAATATACTCGACCATACCTTATATTTCAAGTAAAAATTTCTGCTTAATTAGCCTTGGCGCTGTTTGTGCTTTGGCTCACTGCTACAGATAACACGCACAACACCGTTGCGCTTGATAACTTTACAGTTACGGCAGATTTTTTTAACGGAAGCACGAACTTTCATTGCTAAACTCCGTAGATGAAATCTGAGACAATCGCCGAATTAACGGCCAACGCCTTTCAGATTTGCTTTCTTCAACACAGAATCATACTGTTGTGACATCAGATGAGTCTGTACCTGTGCCATAAAGTCCATAATAACTACCACTACGATAAGTAGTGAAGTACCGCCGAAGTAGAAACGTACGTTCCACGCGACCATCATGAACTCGGGAATCAGACAGATAAAGGTAATATATAGAGCACCTGCAAGGGTAAGTCTAGTCATTACTTTATCAATGTATTTCGCTGTCTGCTCACCTGGGCGGATGCCGGGTACGAATGCACCTGACTTCTTCAAGTTATCTGCTGTTTCACGCGGATTGAAAACAAGAGCCGTGTAGAAGAAACAGAAGAAAATAATCGCTGCTGCATAAAGCATTACATACAGCGGTTGACCTGGGCTAAGAGCCAATGACACGTCAGTTAACCAACCGAACGCGCTGCTCTCACCATTCTGACCAAACCACTGAGCCAGTGTTCCTGGGAACAGGATAATGCTTGAAGCAAAGATTGCTGGAATAACACCTGCCATGTTGATTTTCAACGGTAGGTGTGTGCTTTGTGCAGCGAAAACCTTACGGCCTTGTTGACGTTTAGCGTAGTTAACGACGATACGACGTTGACCACGTTCCATAAACACAACAAAGTAAATCACTGCGAAAGCGAGTACAGCAATCAACAACAGAAGAAGTACGTGCAGTTCACCTTGACGCGCTTGCTCGATTGTTTGACCGATTGCAGAAGGCAATCCAGCAACAATACCTGCAAAAATTAGAATGGAAATACCATTACCAATTCCACGCTCTGTAATTTGTTCACCTAACCACATTAGGAACATGGTACCAGTTACTAAACTTACGGTTGCAATTAGCGTAAACATGGTTTGGTTGATAACAACCAGATTATTGACCATGTTTGGAAGGCCAGTTGCGATACCTATTGCCTGGAATGTTGCAAGTACAAGCGTACCATAACGCGTATATTGGCTAATCTTACGACGCCCTGCCTCACCCTCTTTCTTGAGTTCGGCTAACGCTGGATGAACTACCGTTAGCAACTGGACAACAATCGACGCCGAAATATACGGCATGATGCCCAGTGCTAAAATAGATGCACGCTCTAATGCACCACCGGAGAACATGTTAAACATTTCTACGATGGTACCTTTTTGCTGTTCGAACAAATCGGCAAGTACAGCTGCGTCAATACCAGGGATCGGCACAAAAGAGCCGGCACGGAACACTAAAAGTGCGCCTATCACGAATAAAAGTCTAGACTTAAGTTCGTTTAAGCCATTCTTTGCACTACTAAAATCTTGTCCTGGTTTCTTAGCCATCTGTACCTCATCCCTCGAGATTATTCCTCGATTTTACCGCCTGCAGCTTCGATTGCAGCTTTAGCGCCTTTAGTCACGCGTAGACCTTTAACAGTCACAGCTTTGTCGATTTCACCTGAAAGAACAACTTTAACAAATTCGATGTTCTTAGTGATAACGTTAGCTGCTTTAAGGCTGTTTAGATCTACAACGTCACCAGTTACTTTCGCTAGCTCAGCTAGACGAACTTCAGCAGACACTAGGCTCTTACGAGAAGTGAAACCGAATTTTGGTAGACGCTGTTTCAAAGGCATTTGACCGCCTTCAAAACCTGGACGAACACTGCCGCCAGAACGTGATTTTTGACCTTTGTGACCACGGCCACCAGTTTTACCTAGGCCAGAACCGATACCACGGCCTACGCGCTTCTTAGAAGGCTTAGAACCCGCAGCCGGTGATAGAGTATTCAAACGCATTCTGATTACTCCTCAACTTTAACCATGTAGTAAACCTTGTTGATCATACCGCGAATGCACGGTGTATCTTCAAGTTCTACTGTGTGGTTGATTTTACGAAGGCCAAGACCTTTAAGACACGCTTTGTGCTTAGGTAGGCGACCAATTGAGCTCTTAGTTTGAGTTACTTTGATAGTTGCCATGGTGTTCTTACTCCGAAATAGATTCAACAGTTAGACCACGTTTAGCAGCAACCATTTCTGGTGACTTCATGCTACCTAGAGCATCGATCGTAGCACGAACGATGTTGATAGGGTTCGTAGAACCGTATGCTTTAGATAGTACGTTGTGTACACCTGCAACTTCTAGTACTGCACGCATCGCACCACCTGCGATAACACCCGTACCTTCTGCTGCTGGCTGCATGTAAACTTTAGAGCCAGAGTGGCGACCTTTCACCGGGTGGTGAAGAGTGCCTTCGTTAAGCGCGATCGTAGTCATGTTACGACGTGCTTTTTCCATTGCTTTTTGAATCGCAGCAGGTACTTCACGAGCTTTGCCGTAACCGAAACCTACGCGACCGTTACCGTCACCAACTACTGTTAGTGCAGTGAAGCTCATGATTCGACCACCTTTAACCGTCTTAGAAACACGGTTAACGGCGATTAGCTTTTCTTGCAAATCACTAGCTTGTTGTTGTTCTTTAGCCATCTTCCAACCCTACCTTAGAATTTCAGACCAGCTTCGCGAGCAGATTCTGCTAGCGCCGCTACTCGACCGTGGTATTGGAAACCAGAACGATCGAATGCAACAGCAGATACGCCTTTTTCAAGAGCGCGCTCAGCAACAGCTTTACCAACTGCTTTAGCTGCATCGATGTTACCAGTACTCTTAACTTCTTCACGAATCGCTTTTTCAACAGTTGAAGCGGCTGCGATAACTTCAGAGCCGTTCGCTGCGATTACTTGAGCGTAAACGTGACGAGGAGTACGGTGTACTACTAGGCGAGTTGCACCCAGTTCTGCAATCTTACGACGTGCACGTGTAGCACGACGGATGCGAGATGCTTTCTTATCCATAGTGTTACCTTACTTCTTCTTAGCTTCTTTAGTACGCACATTTTCATCTGCGTAACGAACACCTTTACCTTTATAAGGCTCAGGCTCACGGTAAGAACGAATGTCAGCTGCAACTTGACCAACTAGTTGCTTATCACAACCAGTAATGATGATCTCAGTTTGGCTAGGACACTCAGCTTTAATACCCGCTGGCAACTCGTGCTCAACTGGGTGAGAGAAGCCAAGTGTTAGGCCTACAGCGTTGCCTTTGATAGCAGCACGGTAACCAACACCTTTAAGAGTTAGCTTCTTAGTAAAGCCTTCAGTAACACCAACAACCATGTTGTTAACTAGTGCACGAGCAGTACCTGCTTGTGCCCATGCGTTAGCAACACCGTCGCGAGGACCGAATGTAAGGTTGCTCTCTTCTTGAGCGATAACTACTGCGTTGTTTAGAACGCGAGTAAGTTCACCTTTAGCGCCTTTAACAGTAACTTCTTGGCCGTTTAGTTTCACCTCTACGCCAGCTGGAATAGCGACAGGTGCTTTAGCAACACGAGACATAATCTACTCCTATTAAGCTACGTAACAGATGATTTCACCGCCAAGACCTGCTTTACGTGCAGCGCGGTCTGACATCAGACCCTTGGAAGTGGAAACAACAGCAATACCCAAACCGCCCATCACAGTTGGTAGCGAGTCTTTATTTTTGTAGACACGCAGACCAGGACGTGAAACACGTTTGATTTGCTCAATTACTGGTTTTGCTTGGAAGTACTTAAGTGTAACTTCTAGCACTGGTTTTGCTTCGCCTTCAACAGCGAAGTCAACGATGTAACCTTCAGCTTTCAGTAGTGCAGCGATTGCAACTTTAAGCTTTGAAGAAGGCATTTTTACAGCAACTTTGTTTGCTGCCTGACCGTTACGAACGCGGGTCAGCATATCCGAAATCGGATCTTGCATGCTCATAAGATTTACTCCAAATGATTAAGTGGCAATTACCAGCTAGCCTTACGAAGTCCAGGAATCTCGCCTTTCATGCAAGCTTCGCGAACTTTGATACGGCTTAGACCGAACTTACGTAGGTAACCGTGTGGACGACCAGTTTGGTTGCAACGGTTGCGCTGACGTGAAGCACTTGAATCACGTGGAAGAGCTTGCAGTTTAAGTACTGCGTTCCAACGATCTTCTTCAGATGCGTTTACATCGCTGATGATAGCTTTTAGAGCTGAGCGCTTTTCAGCAAACTTAGCTACTAGCTTCGCGCGTTTAGTTTCGCGCGCTTTCATTGATTGTTTAGCCATAACAGTAACCCTTCACCTTACTTACGGAATGGGAAGTTAAAGGCAGCCAGCAGAGCTCGGCCTTCCTCATCGTTTGCAGCAGACGTCGTAATAGTGATGTCTAGGCCACGAACACGGTCTACTTTATCGTAGTCGATTTCCGGGAAGATGATTTGCTCGCGAACGCCCATGCTGTAGTTACCGCGTCCGTCAAAAGACTTAGCGCTAACGCCACGGAAGTCACGTACACGTGGAAGTGCGATAGAGATTAAACGCTCTAAAAATTCCCACATACGTTCGCCACGCAAGGTTACTTTACAACCAATTGGGTAGCCTTCACGAATTTTGAAACCTGCAACAGATTTACGCGCTTTAGTGATAAGAGGCTTTTGACCAGAGATCGTTGCCATATCAGCTGCTGCGTTTTCTAGCAGTTTCTTATCGTTGATTGCTTCACCAACGCCCATGTTTAGGGTGATTTTCTCAATCCTAGGGACTTGCATGACGCTTGAGTAGTTGAATTGTTTGGTCAATTCAGCAACTACAGACGACTTGTAGTAATCATGCAGTTTCGCCATAGTAGAACTCCAAATTACTTTCTATTAGTTAGAAACAGTTTCGCCGTTAGACTTGAAGAAACGAACTTTCTTGCCATCTTCGATACGGAAACCGATGCGGTCAGCTTTACCAGTAGCCGCGTTAAAGATTGCAACGTTAGAAGCGTCAATTGCTGCTTCTTGCTCAACGATGCCACCTTGTTGACCTAGAGCCGGTTGAGGCTTTTGGTGCTTCTTAACAAGGTTGATACCTTCAACGATAACTTTACCAGTTGCTAGAACCTTAGTTACTTTACCTTTCTTGCCTTTATCTTTACCAGCAAGAACGATTACTTCGTCATTACGACGGATTTTAGCTGCCATTATGTAGCTCCTTACAGTACTTCAGGTGCTAGTGAAACAATTTTCATGAATTTCGCATTACGAAGTTCACGAGTCACTGGACCAAAGATACGTGTGCCGACTGGTTGCTCAGTAGTGTCGTTCAACAATACACAAGCATTACGGTCGAAGCGAATGACAGAACCGTCTGGACGACGTACGCCTTTACGGGTGCGAACTACTACCGCCTTCAGAACATCACCTTTTTTTACTTTACCGCGAGGAATTGCTTCTTTCACAGTAACTTTGATGATGTCGCCGATGTGTGCGTAACGACGGTGTGAGCCACCCAGAACCTTAATACACATTACCTTGCGCGCGCCAGAGTTATCTGCTGCGTCAAGTGTACTTTGCATTTGGATCATTGTTAGTGCTCCGCTAAATATTAAAAACTAGACCCTCTCGGGTCGGGCTGCCTCTTTAAAGGGACGCGAATTGTACCACCCTTTTTTGTGATTGGGTAGACAAAAAATAAGCGGCCCCAAAAATAATTTGGAGCCGCTTGATTTCGCTAGAGAAAAACGATTAAATTTTCGCTTTTTCTACGATGCTTACCAAAGTCCAAGACTTAGTCTTAGACAGTGGACGGCACTCACGAACTTCAACAGTGTCGCCAATGCCACACTCGTTGTTTTCGTCATGTGCGTGTAGTTTAGTCGTACGCTTTACGAATTTACCGTAAATTGGGTGTTTAACCATGCGTTCGATTGCAACAACAATAGACTTATCGCCTTTGTTGCTAATTACACGACCTAGTTGAGTACGGATTTGTTCGCTCATTATGCGCCTGCCTTCTCAGTCAAAACAGTTTTCACACGTGCGATATCACGGCGTACAGCTTTTAGAGTATGAGTTTGCTGAAGCTGACCAGTTGCAGCTTGCATGCGCAAGTTGAACTGTTCACGTAGCAAATTCAAAAGCTCAGCGTTAAGCTCTTCAACGTTTTTTTCGCGTAGATCTTGTGCTTTCATCACATCACCTGCTTAGTTACAAATGTAGTTTTGAACGGCAGTTTGCGAGCCGCTAGGCGGAACGCTTCACGTGCCAACTCTTCAGGTACACCGTCCATTTCGTACATAACCTTACCAGGTTGGATTTGGGCTACCCAGTACTCAACGTTACCTTTACCCTTACCTTGACGAACTTCTAGTGGTTTTTCTGTGATAGGCTTGTCTGGGAATACACGAATCCAGATTTTACCTTGACGCTTAACGTGACGCGTCATTGCACGACGTGCCGCTTCGATCTGACGAGCAGTAAGACGACCACGACCAACAGCCTTAAGACCGAATGTGCCGAAGCTTACGTCTGTACCTTTAGCTAGACCACGGTTGCGACCAGTCTGAACCTTACGGAACTTAGTACGTTTAGGTTGTAGCATCTGTCGACTCCTTACTTACGGCCTTTGCGCTGCTTCTTAGGCTTGTCGCCTTTTGGCTCTACAGCGTTAGCTGCTGGCATACCGCCTAGAATCTCACCTTTGAAGATCCAAACTTTAATGCCGATCACACCGTATTGGGTGTGAGCCGAAGAAGTTGCGTAATCAATGTCAGCACGTAGAGTGTGTAGAGGCACACGGCCTTCACGGTACCACTCAGAACGTGCGATTTCAGCGCCGCCTAGACGACCACTTACTTCCACTTTGATACCTTTAGCGCCAAGACGCATAGCATTTTGTACCGCACGCTTCATAGCACGACGGAACATAACACGACGCTCAAGTTGAGACGCGATGCTATCAGCCACAAGTTGGCCGTCTAGCTCAGGCTTACGTACTTCAGCGATGTTAATTTGCGCTGGTACACCTGCGATTTTAGCTACAGCTGCGCGTAGCTTCTCAACGTCTTCACCTTTCTTACCGATAACAACGCCAGGACGAGCAGTGTGAATAGTCACACGGATGCTCTTAGCTGGACGCTCGATAACGATACGTGAAAGAGACGCTTTTGCTAGTTCCTTAGTAAGGAACTGACGTACCTTGAAGTCGCCGTCTAGGTTGTCAGCGAAATCTTTGGTGTTAGCAAACCATGTAGCATTCCAAGGCTTAACGATGCCAAGACGAATACCATTAGGATGTACTTTCTGACCCATTGCTTATCTCCTAGTCTTAAGCGTCTGCAACAACAACAGTGATGTGGCAAGAACGCTTCAAGATACGGTCGGCACGGCCTTTAGCACGAGGCATAATACGCTTCATGATAGGACCTTCATCTACGAAGATTTTTGCGACTGAAAGATCGTCGATATCTGCACCTTCGTTGTGTTCCGCATTCGCGATTGCTGATTCAAGAACTTTCTTAACTAGTTCAGCAGCTTTTTTGTTGCTGAAAGTTAGTAGTTCAAGAGCTTGATCCACGCTTTTACCGCGGATTTGGTCTGCAACTAAGCGAGCTTTCTGAGGAGAAATACGAGCAAAGTTATGTTTAGCGATAGCTTCCATCATCTACTCCTTATTTCTTCTTAGCTTTCTTATCCGCAGCGTGGCCGCGGTAAGTGCGAGTTGGTGCAAATTCACCCAGTTTGTGACCGATCATTTCTTCGGTAACGAAAACTGGTACGTGCTGACGACCATTATGGACAGCGATGGTCAAACCAATCATTGATGGGATGATCATTGAACGACGGGACCAAGTCTTAACAGGCTTTTTGTCTCCGCTTTCCACCGCTTTCTCTACCTTCTTCAGCAAGTGTAGGTCAATAAAAGGACCTTTCTTGAGAGAACGTGGCATGGCGATTCCTCTTTATAGATTACTTATTACGACGACGTACGATGTACTTGTCAGTGCGCTTGTTCTTACGAGTCTTAAAGCCTTTAGTTGGCTGACCCCAAGGAGATACTGGGTGACGACCACCAGAAGTACGGCCTTCACCACCACCGTGTGGGTGGTCTACCGGGTTCATTACCACACCGCGAACGGTTGGACGAACACCGCGCCAGCGGCTAGCACCAGCTTTACCTAGTTCACGTAGCATGTGCTCAGCATTACCAACTTCACCGATTGTTGCACGGCCTTCTGATAGTACTTTGCGCATTTCGCCAGAACGTAGGCGTAGAGTTACATATGCACCATCGCGAGCGATGATTTGTGCGTATGCACCTGCAGAACGAGCAATTTGTGCACCTTTACCAGGCTTAAGTTCAACACAGTGTACTGTAGAACCTACTGGGATGTTGCGCATCGGCAGAGTGTTACCTGCTTTGATAGGCGCATCAACACCAGACTGGATAGAGTCACCCGCTTGGATGCCTTTTGGTGCAATGATGTAGCGACGCTCACCGTCTGCGTATAGAACTAGAGCGATGTTTGCACTACGGTTTGGATCGTATTCTAGGCGCTCAACTTTCGCTGGGATGCCATCTTTAGTACGCTTGAAATCAACCAAACGATAGTGATGCTTGTGACCACCACCGATGTGACGTACTGTGATACGACCGTTGTTGTTACGACCACCGTTCTTAGAGTTTTTCTCTAGAAGTGGAGCGTAAGGCTTACCTTTGTGAAGGTCAGCGTTAACAACTTTAACTACGTGACGACGACCAGGGGAAGTCGGCTTACATTTAACAATAGCCATTGTTTAACTCTCCTGTTATTCCGCACCGCCAACGAAGTCAAGATCTTGACCTTCCGCCAGAGTCACATACGCTTTCTTAACGTCGCTGCGGCGACCTTGGCGTAGACCTTGGCGTTTAGTCTTACCCTTAAGAACAAGAGTATTTACAGACTTAACTTCAACTTCAAATAGCTTTTCTACAGCTGCTTGGATCTCTTTCTTAGTTGCATCTTTAGCTACTTTGAAAACGATAGTGTTCGCTTTCTCAGCTGCCATAGTTGCTTTTTCAGAGATGTGCGGAGCACGTAGAACTTTTAGGATACGCTCTTCAGTGATCATGCTAGCATCTCCTCAACTTGTTTAACTGCAGCTGCAGTAATAACAACTTTGTCGAACGCGATTAGAGATACTGGATCGATACCAGCAACGTCACGTGCGTCAACTTTGTATAGGTTACGAGCAGCTAGGAATAGATTCTCATCTACTTCGCTAGTCACGATTAGCGCATCTGTAAGCTCAAGCTCTTTAAGCTTAGCTACAAGCTCTTTCGTTTTTGGAGCTTCTACAGAGAAGTTATCAACAACGATTAGACGCTCTTGACGAACTAGCTCAGAAAGAATGCTCTTCATAGCACCGCGGTACATTTTTTTGTTAACTTTTTGGCTGTGATCTTGTGGTTTCGCAGCAAAAGTAACACCACCTGTACGCCAGATTGGGCTACGAATTGTACCAGCACGTGCACGGCCAGTACCTTTTTGGCGCCATGGCTTAGCGCCACCGCCAGATACTTCAGAACGAGTCTTTTGAGCGCGAGTACCTTGACGAGCACCTGCTGCATAAGCAACAACTACTTGGTGTACAAGAGCTTCGTTGAAGTCACGTCCGAAAGTAGTCTCGGAAACAGTTAGTGCATCAGCACCTTTAACCATCAATTCCATTACTTACTCCTAGACGTTAAGCTTTAATAGCTGGTTTTACGATCACGTTGCCGCCTGTTGAGCCTGGTACTGCACCTTTAATAAGAAGCAGATTGCGCTCAGCGTCAACACGTACGATCTCTAGGTTTTGAGTCGTTACACGCTCAGCACCCATGTGACCTGCCATTTTTTTGCCTTTAAATACGCGACCTGGAGTTTGGCACTGACCAATTGAACCCGGAGCACGGTGAGACAAAGAGTTACCGTGAGTAGCATCTTGAGTAGAGAAGTTCCAACGCTTAACAGCGCCTTGGAAGCCTTTACCTTTAGAAGTACCAGTAACGTCTACTTTTTTAACGTCGTTGAATAGTTCTACGTTTAGCTCAGCGCCAACTGCGAACTCTTCGCCGTTTTCCAAACGGAATTCCCAAAGACCGCGACCTGCTTCAACACCTGCTTTCGCAAAGTGGCCAGCTTCTGGCTTAGAAACACGGCTAGCTTTCTTAGCACCTGCAGTTACCTGGATTGCTGCATAACCGTCTGCTTCAAGTGTACGTACTTGAGTTACACGGTTCGCTTCAACCTCAACAACTGTTACAGGGATAGAAACGCCTTCTTCGGTAAAAATGCGGGTCATACCCACTTTACGTCCGACTAGACCAATCATTCTTCTAATCTCCCTTAACCTAGGCTGATTTGAACATCAACGCCAGCAGCAAGATCAAGACGCATTAGAGCGTCAACAGTTTTGTCTGTTGGCTCAACGATGTCGATCAAACGCTTGTGAGTACGGATTTCGTACTGGTCACGTGCATCTTTGTTGACGTGTGGAGAGATAAGAACAGTGAAACGCTCTTTACGAGTAGGTAGTGGAATTGGACCACGAACCTGTGCGCCGGTACGCTTAGCTGTTTCAACGATTTCCGCAGTCGACTGGTCGATTAGTTTATAATCGAAAGCCTTTAGGCGGATACGAATACGTTGGTTCTGCATGAGACAGAGCTCCAATAATTAAAAATTACACAAACAATATCGCCACTCATACTCGCGAAGGCGAGAGAATGCCGATTGATTTATGTGAAACCGTAGCACTCTAATTGAGCGCATTGTCAGCTAATTTTCGATTCACTCAACTGCTAGGCAGAGAGTCAATTGTATTAACTGCGAACATAAGCTGAGTCTACGTTACTAAGCACTTGCCGGAGGCAAATTACTTACTCCTCTTTGCTCATTGGTTCACAACTGAACTAAGTCAGTGGGCGGTATTATACAGATCACAAAACGGGATGCAATAGGTGGGGGAAAAATAAACGAATTTACTTTTAGGGTCTAGTCATGGACAACTAGACCCTGGTGTATGATGCGCTACTCTTCGTCAACAAACTGAGCTTGAAGATAGTTTTCAATACCCACTTTCTCTATCAGTCCTAGCTGGGTTTCGAGCCAATCCACATGCTCTTCTTCGTCTTCTAATATGTCTTGGAACAGATCACGAGAGACAAAATCGCGACTATCTTCTGCGTAAGCGATCGCATCTTTCAGGTCAGGTATTGCCATCATTTCGAGTTTAAGGTCGCACTCCAACATTTCCTTAGTATCCTCACCGACCATGAGCTTACCTAAATCTTGTAAATTGGGTATGCCTTCTAAGAATAAAATCCGCTCAATCAGATGATCGGCGTGTTTCATTTCATCGATAGATTCGTGGTATTCCTTATCGGCCAGGTGCTTTAAGCCCCAGTCTTTGTACATTCTTGCGTGTAGGAAATATTGATTGATGGCAACAAGTTCGTTACCGAGAATTTTGTTGAGATGTTGAATGATGATTGGATCGCCTTTCATGACAAAGCCCTCCTCTTTGGCTCAGTATTAACTGTAGAACCAATTAGAGAGGTGTCAAAGCAACCTGGCGAAGGTTTTGGGGTTAGCTTACTTTTGCAAACTGCATAGCCTGTGTTTCGCTGAGGATTTCTTTAGCTTGTTTAACGCATTTACCACACTGTGAGCCGAGAGAAGTGCACTTTCTGATGGTACGCATATCAGTGATACCTTCTTCGATAGCAAGCTTACGCAATTTTTTATCAGAGATGCCGTGGCATAAACAAACAAACATAAATCAACCTTTCACAATTCACGCTGAAGAATATAAACGAGAATTGTTAGCATTACCAGTGCTATTTACCTCCAAATCGACCTAATTGAGGTAAGTCCCTGAAGCGACATTAAATTTATTTTTCATATAAAAAAAGAGGAGCCTAAGCTCCTCTTTTCGCGTTTATTGCGATTATCGACTAAATATTAGTCGAAGATCTTAGCAACAACACCAGCACCTACAGTACGGCCACCTTCACGGATAGCGAAACGTAGACCTTCATCCATTGCGATTGGAGCGATTAGCTCAACTTTCATTTGGATGTTGTCGCCTGGCATTACCATTTCTACGCCTTCAGGTAGAGAGATGTCACCAGTTACGTCAGTTGTACGGAAGTAGAACTGTGGACGGTAGCCTTTGAAGAACGGAGTATGACGGCCGCCTTCGTCTTTAGAAAGTACGTATACTTCAGACTCGAACTTAGTGTGTGGGTTGATTGAGCCAGGAGCTGCAAGAACTTGACCACGTTCAACGTCATCACGCTTAGTACCACGTAGAAGTGCACCAACGTTCTCACCAGCACGACCTTCATCAAGAAGCTTACGGAACATCTCAACACCAGTACAAGTAGTAACAGTTGTATCTTTGATACCAACGATTTCTACTTC
>NZ_JBNNXW010000018.1:0-56216 GCF_052879755.1 Vibrio sp. DNB22_10_4
GCCATCCGAGAAACCAAGACGCTCCCCAACCTGACTAATCGAGTCCCCTTCAATACACACTAAGGCCTCACCATGAAGGCCTCCGCCAACAAACCTTTGCGCGGCTGCACAGCTGTTGTCTCGTGTCAGCGTATCTTGGATCATCATTGTTAATTCACTAAACGACAGCTCACCAACCGTCGGTACGGGGAGGATAATAAACTCTTTGAGCAACGTGGATATTGTTGCCGCTCCGACACCAAGAGCAATATTGGACGTCTCCTGAAATCGCTCAAACATCTGAGCTTTAGAAAACTGAGCGCCAACAGAGGCTGGGCGGTTGAAAGGTAAGTGTAAATCATCAAACAGCGGTGTCGCTACTTCTGGCGTTAACGGCTTTTGTATAAAGGCATACGCCCCAAGCTCAAAACAACGCTCTTGCGCCATTTCTTGAATATCACCAGACACCATGACGACTTTTGAACGACACTCGCGCTGACGCAATATTTCGAGAACCTCAAAACCATCCATACCCGGCATAGTAATGTCGAGAAATACGACATCTATCGACTGATTGTCGATAATTTCAATGGCTTCATGCCCATTTGCGGCAAACACAATTTCGCCTGCGAAACTCGCATCAATACAGCTTGCTAAACTTTTTCGCGCAACCTTGGAGTCATCGCATATTAGTATTTGCATGAACCTATTCAAATTCTTGATAAATCACCCAAAACTATCTAAACAGAATTTCATCTTGGAAGCTAGGGGAATTCTGAACCGAAATCACACTTTTATCGTTAATTGCGAGAAGGACTAAGTTACTGTTCAATAAAGGGATGTATGAGCCAATCTAGCTCGCAAAAATATGACCTAACGCTCATATTGTAGGGAGTATAGAACGTCAATCCTAATGGGAAACAATTATAAAATTTAGAGGGTTAAACAACCTATTTGATCATACTTTTAACTCAAGTTAGATAAAAAAGACTTGGTACTACTCAAATAGTACCAAGTCATAATAAGACAACAGCTCAAGTTAGATCGGTTTGACCCTATGGAATATCCGATACAACACCGGAACCACAATCAGAGTAAGTACCGTCGCAAAACCCAACCCAAACATGATCGTTACCGCCATTGGCTTAAAGAAAATATCCGGTAGCAGAGGAATCATACCCAGTATGGTTGTGATCGCCGCCATACAAACCGGACGCACACGACTTAATGCAGCATCAACCACAGCCAAATACGGCTCTTTGCCCGACTTCATCTCAATCTCAATTTGATCCAGCAGTACGATACCATTTTTCAATAGCATCCCTGACAAGCTCAAAAATCCAAGCAATGCCATAAAGCCAAACGGCGTATTGAGTGCCAACAACCCAGTCGTGACCCCAATTACTGCGAGTGGCACAGTAAACCAGACAATCAATGCCTCTTTCACGGCGTTGAACAAGAAAATGGTGATTAAGAACATGAATAGGTAGCCAAGCGGCATGGTCTGGAATAACGACTCCTGCGCATCACCTGAAGACTCATACTCACCACCCCACTCTAACGAGTAACCTGGCGGTAATTCTATTGCTTCAATCTGAGGTTGCAGACGTTTTTGTAACGTTGCTGCCGTCTCTTCTCCAAGCAGGTCAGGATCCGCCATAATGGTCAGCATACGCTTACGGTTTTTACGCACGATGATTGGATCTTCCCATCGAGTATCGTAACCCTGAGTCACTTGCTGGAACGGTATAAACTCGCTAAGTGCTGGACTCCAGATCATCATGCCTTCAATGTTGCGGATATCCACACGCTCTTCATCTGGCAAACGTGCCACAATCGGCATCAAGGTTGTGCCATCGCGGTACAAACCAACGTTTTTACCTGAGAACGACATCATCAACACATCATCAATATCGGATTTTGTGATGCCGTAACGTCTCGCCTGGCTTTCATTGAAAATAGGCTCTAACACTTGAGTTCGTTCACGCCAGTCATGTCGAATATTATAAGCGCCAGGATCGGCGTACATGATATCCATCACTTGCGATGCAATGCCACGCAGCACGGTTGGATCAGAGCCGATAATGCGCGCCTCTATTTTCGCACCACCGCCAGGACCAAGCTCAATTTGCTTAAGCTTGTAGTTGATTTCAGGGAATGTCGCATCCAAATACTCTCTGAATCGCTCCATTAAAGAATTCAAGTCTTCATAGCTGTGCACACGCGTGGTGATTTCCCCATAAGCGGCATAGCTTTTCTCAGGCGCATAAGTCAGCATGAAACGTTGCAAGCCTTTGCCCGCAGTCGTCGTGATGTGGTCCGTTTCTGGCTGGTCAGCAATCCATGCCTCTATCGCTTTGAGCTTAGTGTTCGTTGCACGAATGTCTGTCCCTTCAGGTAACCATACATCCACTTGGAACATCGGCGTGGTTGAGGCTGGGAAGAAGGATTGTTTCACCTGAGTAAAGCCGTACAACGCTGCCACCAGTGCCACAACCAATACCACAACAGTCAGCCACGCTCTGTGCATACAAAATTCAAGGAACTTACGATACATGACGAAGACAAAGCCGTTATAAGGATCTTTCCCTTCTTCGCCCTCTTTCACCTTTTGACCTCTAAAGAAAATGTCAGCAAAGAATGGCGTAAGCGAAATCGCGGTGAACCAACTGAGCATTAGAGAAATCAATAGCACCGAGAACAAGGTGCCACAGTACTCACCAGTTGAGTCTTCGGAAAGACCAATAGGCGCAAAGGCTGTTACCGCAATCACGGTTGCACCAAGAAGCGGCCACTTGGTTTGAGTGACAATGTCTGTTGCCGCTTGGAGCCTCGTTCGCCCTTTTTGTGTTCCTATGAGTATCCCCTCGACCACCACAATGGCATTGTCCACCAGCATCCCTAACGCTATGACGAGCGCTCCAAGTGAGATACGTTGTAAATCGATGGCCATGTACTGCATGAAAATAAAGGTGCCAAATACCGTGAGCAGCAATATCAAACCAATCAACAACCCAGAGCGCAGCCCCATAAAGAACAGCAGTACAATGATTACGATAGCAACCGCCTGCCCCAGACTCACCACAAAGCCACGAACCGATTTATCCACCTCTTTGGGCTGGCTATACACTTCGTTTATCTCAACACCAACAGGCTGCTGAAACTTAAGCTCAGCAAGCCTGCGATACAAACGATCGCCCACTTCCACCACGTTAACGCCGGTCGCGAAAGAGATACCGACGTTTAGCGCAACGTCACCGTTATAAGTAATGATATTGCTGGGTACTTCTATAAAGCCGCGTTTTATTTCCGCTACGTCTTTTAAGAAGATGAGACCTTGTGCCCCCCCTTCCGTCAATATCAAATCGCCAAGCTCAGAGACGTCAGTAAACTCGCCCGTTGGCTGGATACGAATATATTTATCACCAATGCGCGTGGCACCTGCGTTGGAGACGATGTTCTGAGTTTGTAAAAGATTGAAAATGGTGCTCGGCGCGATACCCAAGGCACTAATGCGCTTAATGGAAATCTCAATAAAGACCTGTTCTTGCTGATCACCTGTGACCGAGACTTTGCTTACGCCATCCACTAACTCGAGCTCTCGGCGTAGATAGTCCACATAGTCGAGAAGTTCTTTGTAGTTATAACCTTCGCCCGTTAACGCAAACAAGACACCATACACATCACCAAAGTCATCAATCACTGAGGGTTCATTGACCCCGGGGGGTAACGAGCCCTTCACATCATTCACTTTTCGGCGGAGTTCATCCCAGATCTGCGGTAGGTCGTCCGGCCCATAGTTGTTTTTCATGGTGACGGTTATCTGCGACAACCCGCGACTAGAGATAGAATTAATCTCGTCGACATAGGTCAGTTGCTGAATTGCTTTCTCGATAGGATACGTTACCTCTTCTTCAACTTGCTGAGGCGTCGCACCCGGGTAGGAAGTCACTACCATGGCATCTTTGATGGTAAATGCCGGATCTTCGAGTCGACCCAATCCAAAGAACGCAGATACCCCACCAATCAAAAAGATCAGCGAAACCATCCAGCTGATCACGCGGTTGCGAATGAAATACGCCGCTACACCCGTGATTTCATCATCGGATTGCGGTAATGATTTTTGTTGTTCTTGGCTCATTACTTCGCCTCCTGCGGCAATACTTCAACCTTCATGCCTTCTCTAAGCCTCGCAATCCCTGCAATGACAATCTGCTGCGACTGCTCAAGCCCATTAAGGATCTGAATAGTCGATTGAGACACTTTGCCCGTGGTCACTTTTTGTTTGGTCACCGTACTATCACCATTCACAACCCAGACAAATTTCTCATTCGCCGCCAAGCTGTCACCATCTTGATTAAAGACCGCTTCGATAGGCACGCTGACACCAACGCTAAAGTTGATCCCTACATCTTTCGCTTTCGATGTTACATCCACTGCCATCCCATCAAGAATGAATTCATTCTCCGGCATCGGTAATACCAAGGTTGCAGTAAAGGTGCCAAGTGCAGGATCTGGCTCTGTCGTAAATTCTTTCAACGATGCGGTGTATTCATTGCCAGAGGGCACTCTGACCAGCGCTTCTATATCGGTAACATCTTTATGCTTCGGCTGGTTGAGTGAGAAACTGTCTGGCATTTGCACCACCACTTCCACCTCTTCAACGCTATGAATATTAACCACTTGTTGCCCAATTTGAACATTTTCAAACTTCTCAGCAGAGACACGAGAAATGATGCCATCCACAGGAGCTTTTAGTTCGGTGAACGATAAGCGAAGTTTGGCAAGATCCAGCTCCGCCCGCGCATAGGCACGCTGCGCCGCTATCTCATCAAATTGTGACTGTGCCAAAAGGCCTTTCTTTACTAGCGGGCTTGAGCGGCGATATTGGCTATTGATTACGTTGTAGCGTGCCTGAGCATTATCAACCGCGAGCTGATAATCAGTAGGCTCTAATGCCGCCAATACATCACCGCGATTAACAAAGTCTCCTTCTTTAAGATCGATTGAGCTTATCTCGCCTGCTACGCGAAAACTCAAATGAGAACGGTCTGCCGCACTCGCTAAGGCAGGGAAGTAAAGTCGACTTTTCAGCTCAGTACGACCGATTTCTGCCACGCGAACTTTTGGCACCTCGTTGCGTTCACCGACTTCCGGTTTACTGCAACCGACAAGCGTCGCTCCAATCAAAAGAGCTGTAAGAGTGTGTAACTTCATACTAGAGCCCTCTCTCTTTGATCCATTCGCGAACCTTGATACCAGCATCGATGCCTTGCACCCCGGAAATAACGATTTGGTCGCCATTATTGAGTCCACTGATCACTTGGCGCTTGTCATTAAGCTCTACCGCTACTTTTTCAACAATACCTTGCTCATTCACACGCCATACACACTGCTTTTCGCCTTCCATAAACAGTGCTGATGTTGGTATCACCGTCGCGGCGCTACTTTTTGCCACAACGAGAACTTGACCCGCCATACCGGGCAGAATCCCAACATCACTTGGGCGCTCCATGACCATGGTGACTTTATACGAGCCAGTTTTCGGATCCGCCTCTGTATCAATTTCTTGGAACGTCAGCTCGTAGCTACTGGATGGGTGAGCATCAAATGTCATCGTCGCTTCCACCTCTGCACCGCCTTGGAAGCGATTAAGGAGCGTATCTGGAAGTTGGAAGTTCACTTTGAGAAGCTGATTGGACTGAATGTTCATCACGCCTTCTTTGGCCTGGATGTATTCATAATTATCCGCGGGAATAATGGAGATAGTGCCATCGTAGGGCGCGAGCAATCGCGTATAGCTTAGATTTGCTTTCGCTTGCGACCAGTTGGCACGAGCAGAATTCATGTTTGCCTTAGCTTGGTCAAAGTCCTGTTCGGACACCACTTGCTCTTTGCGAAGCTTCAAAGCTCGTTGATATTGCACATCCGCCAAACGGAAGTTCGCTTGTGCTTGTTTTTCAAGCTGCTGATATTCATCCGGATTGAGTCCAGCTAAGAAATCCCCTTTGGTGACTCGCTGGCCTGAGCGAACGGCAATTTCTTCAAGTTGTCCTGGAACACGAAACGCTAGCACGGCTTTATCTCCCGCTTCCGATGTGGCAGGAAAAGTACGTTCAAATTGGCTGTTGCCGACAGCAACGGAGAAAAGCTTAGCGGGGCGAGATTCGGGCTCGGGAACGGGAGGCGGCTCCTTACCACACCCACAGAGAAGGCCAGTGATAACCACCAGCAAGGTAAACTTACTATTCATTCTCTAACTACCTTGTTTTAATTGTACTTTTAAACATAGTCTAGAGAGTCAGCGCTTGCCACCAAGTTATTAATAATTAATGAATTTGTGGCAAAATAGCGTAGCTCAAGCGATCTATGGTCGCTTGAGCTAGTGTTTTATCAGTAGTTAGAAGCAATATCGTTAAAGCCAATGCATTGTATTTGATTCGTTTCGAGCCACTCTTTTAGTGTTCTGCTGGTTAGAATCTCCCACTCATCAACACGTTGCTGCCTATAACCAGATACCGCACAAAGCTCTTCCGTCACTTCCATTGCCGGGTGGCACATCAACTCTACAACTCCGGTTGGCATTTTGTGCTTATAAGCTGCCAACATGGCTTTTAGATGTTCAAGGGTTGCACCTTCTGCATAAAAGCCCATATCGAACGCATCGGGAGTTGCGCTTCGCAGCATCTCTTGACCAAGCACCACATTGTCAATACGCCTTGCTGGAAGGCCTATCTCATTGATTCCCTCAGTAAAGCCAATTTTTAAAGCACGAAATGCGCCTGCAAAATGGTGACTGTCAATATGGTTGATCTCGAAACCTGCATCCAATGCCGCTTGGTACTGTGCTTTAAGCTCGATAACCACTTCCTTTGGACAAATATCTGATTTATTAAACAAAGTTGCTCTGTCATAAAAGCAGCCTGACGCATCCACTAAACTTGGTATCAGACTCGGCTCTGCAATCGGTTTGCCACTTGTTAGAGTGAAATGCAATCCAACATCAGGAATCAGCCCTTGCGCATTCAGCGCAGCGGCATGGGCCGTGCCGGGTTGATTCATCATCACCGTGGTCGATTTCACGACACCCGCTTCAATGCAATCAACAATCGCCAAATTTACGCTTTCAGTGAGCCCAAAGTCATCGGCATTGAGGATGAGTTTCATAATAAGACCCCTTATTGATTCAATGCGTGAGCAAACTTTGGCATGAAGTCTAGGTTCTCACGAATAGTTTCTTGCAAAGCTTCATCAATATGCGCACCACTATCCACTATTGGATTAAGCATTAACGCTCGTTTTGCGAGATTAATATCACCGCTGATTGCCGCTTCAACCGTCAGAGTCTCAAACTCTTTCATCAACTGGATGAGTCTTAGCGTGCCTGTTTCAAAAGGCTCAACATTGAGAGGAATAATTTCACTGCTAGTGATGAGCGAGCTCACCTCTACCGCGCAGTCATCCGGAAGGCCTTGAATCGCTCCGTTGTTACGAGTGTTAACGTGCATGATTGAGCGCTTGTTATTGTAGATACTATTCATAAGCTCACAAGCCGCTTCTGAGTAATAAGCTCCACCTCGCTCCTCAAGGAGTTGTGGCTTAGTATCCAGTGTTGGGTCTTTATAGATTTCAAGCAGTTCGGCTTCTACTTTTGCAACCAAATCCGCACGGTTACTCTTGTTAGACGATGCGGCAAACTCTTTGTCTAAAAAGTCTCTTGATTGGTAGTAGTAGCGAAGATACGCGCAAGGCACCATGTCTAAGCTTTTCAGTAATCCTTCGTCCCAACGAAATGGTGGGATGTTCTTAGGTGTCATACGGTCATTACCCGCAACCAACTGCTCAAGCACTTCACGACTGCGGTCTTGCCCGTTATGCAGCACTTTTCTCGCCCACACCAAGTGATTCAAACCCGCAATTTGCATAGTAATTTCATCGCGAGGTACACCCAACATTTCCGCTGCGCCTCGCTCCATGTTGACGGGTACGTTACATAGACCCACTGTTTTAATGGTGGAGTATTTTGTCAGCGCTTCCGTTACCATACCCGATGGATTAGTAAAATTGAGCAGCCATGCATTTGGACACAGCGCTTCCATTTCTTTGGCAATCTCTAATGCGATTGGGATGGTACGACACGCATTGGAGAACCCACCTAGGCCATTGGTTTCTTGGCCAATTACGCGATATTTAAGTGCAATTCTTTCGTCACGTAACCGCGCTTCAATACGCCCTGCTCGAAACTGAGAGCAAACAAAGTCAGCGTCCACCAAAGCTTGTTTGCGATCAGTAGTAAGGAAGACCTCTATGTTACAGCCTGTTTTAGCGATCATACGCTTAGTGAGATCCGCAATCACTTTGGCTTTTTCCATTCCCGCATCAATATCCACCAGCCAAAGTTGGGAAACAGGCAGCTCGTGATGTCTTGCCAACAAGCCCTCTACCAATTCCGGTGTATAACTAGAACCACCACCAATCACAACCACTTTCAGTTTTTTCATCTCAGTCATAATCATCATTCCTCTTCAAAAGATTACGTGATTTAATTTATAGGTCAGACTAGAATCAAACAAACCAATAAAACCCTCTTATGAATTAGCTGGAGTAATGCGTAGTGGCTATTCACAATCGTCAGCAGTTATTGTCATTGCTGCACACATTTAGTGTCGCAGCCCGCCACCTCAGTTTTACTCTCGCGGCGGATGAACTGTTTGTTACCCAAGGCGGTGTCAGTCAGCGAATCAAGAAGCTCGAAGATTTATTGGGGTTCAGCTTGTTCGTGCGAAAAACGCGAAAGCTTGAGCTGACGCCCGAGGGGCAACGCGTACTGGTGATGCTCAACCTATCGTTTGAGACCATTTTTTCCGAGATCTCTGATATTCAAACCGGTGAACTGTCAGGTGAACTGTATATCGCAACCTCACCTTATTTCGCTTCCGCTTGGTTAATGCCAAGATTGCCCGATTTTAAAGCTCGCTATCCGAAACTCGCCATTAAACTGCAAGCCAAACAGAATCAATCCGACTTTCAGTTTGAACCCTACGATGCGGCTATTTTCTATAGTGAGGGTCACTACCCTAACCAATACAGCGAACGGTTATTTGCGGGAGTAAGAACGCCGCTGTGCAGTCCTGATTATGCTAGGCGTCTGGGTTTGGATCTGGACTTAGATACCAATTTGGATGATGGGTTAGAGACTCTCGCTAAGGCCAACTTTATTCATAGCGGCGACAGCAGTGCTTGGCATCGGTGGCTGCAAGCCATGGGCGCATCGGTGGACTGTCAGCAGCATTGTGATTATTACAGTGACAACCGTCTTGCGATGGATGCGGCAGTGCTCTCAATGGGCGTGGTGCTTGGGCGATTGGAGTTCGCTCAGAATCAAGTGGAAGAAGGCACTTTGGTTGCGCCTTTTGCCAAGTTGGCATCGGGCAAAGGCTATGATTTAGTTTGTCCTAAAGGCATGGAAAATCGGGCGAAATTCACTGCATTCTCGCGCTGGGTAAAAGATCACATCACTGTTACGTGAAAAAGCCCTGCCAATCTGAAATTAGCATCAAAGCACTAGCTATAAATTACAGTACACAAAAAAGGCGCCTTAGCGCCTTTACCATTCCAAACAAGCTGTGCCTGTTTGATTACAACTTACTGAACTCGCGATTGACCTTAAACGCTTCGGATGTGACATACGCTTCCATGTCTCGCACTTTATGCTCCATTGAGTCAAAGTCACGTTCCAACGTATTAATGAGATCCTTAGCATTCTGTCCTTGCTGCCAAGGTTTACTCTTTAGCGAATGTTCCTGCTTGGACTTCATCGCCTGAACAAAATTGTCTGGCTGCTTTTCCAGCATCAAACTCATTGCCACATAGGCGAGTAGGACAAGGAAACTACCACCCAAGAGTGCCGCTGAAATCACCAAGATTCTGACCAGCCACACCTCGAGTCCAAAGTAATTAGCAAGTCCTGCACAAACACCAGTGAGCTTGCCGTTAACCGGATCTTTATACAGCTCTCTATGAGTCATAAGTTTGCCTCCAGTTTGGTGCCTCTGCATCTAGAATTCGTTCTAAGTTGTCAACACGAGCTTGCATCTTTTCAGCTCGCTGCGACAAAGACTGCAATTTCTGAAACTCTTGCTCAGACAATCCATTATCGGCTTTGCGTTTGCTGCGGTAGTGGAGAAAAAGCCACAGCGGTGCGACAAAAATCAGAAAGACAATTAATGGACCCGCAATTAAAAAAGTCGACATGTTTTTCTCCTACTCCGTTGTTATTTGTCTTTGTTCATCTGCTCTTTAAGTTTGGCGAGCTCTTGATCTATTTCATCTTGAGCCTGCAGCTCTGCGAACTCTTGATCGAGTGACTTAGCGTTCCCGGTCTTCGAATACAGATCAGCTTCCGCTTCAAGTTCATCGATTTTACGCGAGTACTGCTCAAACTTAGCCATCGCTTCGTGGGTGCGGCTCGTGTGTAGATGTTTTTGCACATCGCGACGGTTACTGGCTGCTTCCGAGCGAATCACGAGAGCTTGCTGCTTAGCACGAGTTTCTGTGATTTTAGATTCTAGCTTAGCAATCTCGTTCGTCAGTTTGTCAATGGTTTCTTCGACCAAGGTTTGCTCATCGTGCAAGCCTTTCACAACGTTTTCAAGCTTTTGCTTTTCAATGAGCGCGGCTCTTGCTAGGTCTTCACGTTGTTTTGTGAGTGCTAATGTCGCTTTCTGTGCCCATTCAGCAATTTGTTCTTCAATGGCCGTGACCTTGCGCGCTAACTCTTTTTTGTCGGCAATCGCTTTTGCGGAGTTAGTACGTACTTCCACTAGCGTATCTTCCATTTCCTGAATGATGAGACGAATCATCTTTTCTGGATCTTCCGCTTTATCAAGCAAGGCACTAACATTTGAATTTACGATATCGGCAAAACGAGAAAAAATACCCATAATACATCTCCTATCTGGATGAGTTCGCCAA
This sequence comes from Vibrio sp. DNB22_10_4, assembly GCF_052879755.1. NCBI lineage: Bacteria > Pseudomonadati > Pseudomonadota > Gammaproteobacteria > Vibrionales > Vibrionaceae > Vibrio > Vibrio sp. DNB22_10_4. Next base: position 10,954 of record NZ_JBNNXW010000018.1, read on the forward strand.
TGAACTCTTTGGTTGTTGATAACAGTAATCCAAGTACCGTGCCAACATTTTCATTTCTTACATATCAATAACTTAACTTTAGTCACTCGCTTTCACCCAATGCCGTGCTAAGATGCATAAGCCAACAATTGGTATTTTTTACCAACATTGAGAGGAAATCATGGCGCAAAACTTAATTGGTGAATCCCCCGCGTTTTTAGCGGTGCTCGATAAGGTCTCAAGGCTTGCTCCTATCGACAGACCCGTACTGGTGATTGGTGAGCGTGGTACAGGTAAAGAGCTTATCGCACAGCGACTGCACTATCTGTCGAGGCGTTGGGATCAACCTTTAGTCTCATTAAACTGCTCTACTCTCAGTGAAGGACTCATTGACTCAGAGCTGTTTGGCCATGAATCCGGTGCCTTTACTGGCGCCAAAGGACGTCACCAAGGCCGCTTCGAACGCGCCGAAAACGGCACATTATTCTTAGATGAACTCGCTACTACGCCGCTTTCTGTTCAAGAAAAGCTGCTTCGCGTAATTGAATATGGTCAGTACGAAAGAGTTGGCGGAGCCAAGGCACTGGAGGCGAACGTTCGATTGGTCTGCGCAACTAATGAAGATTTGCCAGCACTCGCCGAAAAAGGAAAGTTTCGCGCCGATCTCCTCGATCGTCTCGCCTTTGATGTTATTCATCTTCCGCCTTTAAGGCACAGACAAGAAGACATTCCCCTGTTGGCCGAATTTTACGCGATTAAAATGTGCCGCGAGCTAGGGTTACCCTTTTTCGTAGGCTTCACCGAACAAGCTTGGCAAAGCATCTATGACTATCATTGGCCTGGCAACGTGCGAGAGCTGAAAAACGTGGTTGAACGTGCTGTGTATCAGCAAGGCACCACTGAAGCGCCTATTGAATCTCTGATATTCAACCCTTTTGAAAATCAGTTTAGTCAACCGAGCCCTATAGCAAGAAGAGATCAGGCGGATAACAATACAAACGGTGATAGCGCCTCGTCAGAGGATTCCGATGCAGCCGCACCATCACCGGACTACCACTTTCCATTAGACTTTAAGTCTTGGCAAGATGAGCAGAATATTAAGCTGATAAATGAAGCGCTTAAACAAGCTCAATACAATCAACGTGGTGCAGCCAAACTGCTAAGCTTGAGTTATGACCAGCTAAGAGGCTTAGTGCGAAAGTATAAACTGGTTTGATGTTGATGGGTTACTTGGCTTTCTATACGACAAACTCAGCGATAAGTGCTTGTCGTTATTGGTTTAGCAAGCGAATTAGTGGTAAATTACCCTGATCTCAATATAGATAATACGTTCGCCAACGAATGTAGCGTGTTTATGAAGGCATTAATCAAATTATCACTCGGGCTCTGTGGCTTAATTTTGCTCGCTGGATGTGAAGACAAAGTCGACCACTCCAAAATACGACAAGACGGTTTCGTCTATTGTGACCAAGGCCGACCGAGTACATTCAACCCGCAACTCGTAGACGGTGGCATTACTGTCGAGTCGATTGCACCGCAATTATTCGACACCTTGCTCACGCTAAACTCAGGAACGCATCAGCCTGTGCCTAACCTAGCGAAAGCCTGGAAGGTCAACAAGGCGGGGACTGAGTACACCTTTACACTCCGAGACAATGTTCAATTTCAGAGCACGGATTGGTTTACGCCGTCTCGCGCTTTGAATGCGGATGATGTGGTGTTCAGCTTTAGCCGTATTATCGACCCTAACCACCCATTCCATGATGTGGGTGGCAGTGTGTACCCTTGGTTTGCCGGTATCGACTTCGCCAACCTAGTCGAAAAAGTGGAAGCCATCGACGGACTGACGGTGAAATTTACCCTATCAAGACCAGACAATTCATTCTTATCAAATATCTCTACCGCACACGCGCCTATCTTCTCTGCCGAATATGCAGACCAGTTGGTTACAGGCGACAATAAACTGAATCTCGATACTCACCCTGTCGGTACGGGGCCATTCTACTTGGACGAGTATCAAGTTGCGGACTTGGTTCGTCTTAAACGCCATGAAGACTATTGGCGTGGTTCCGCTCAAATGTCACAAGTGGTTTTTGATATCTCACACCGGGGTGCTGGTGCTCTAGCCAAACTGCTACGTAATGAATGTGATGTTCTAAACTCACCAATTTCGAGCCAAATTCCGGTAATACTTGAAGAAGACTCGGTCGTACTGCAAGCCAAACCCGCCATGAACGTGGCGTTTGTTGCTATGAATACTCAGCACCGAGCACTTAGTGACCCTCGCGTTCGTAAAGCGCTGAACCTTGCCATTAACCGCGACACTATTTTAGAGGCCGTCTATTTCGGCAGCGGGGAAACAGCCTACAGTTTGCTTCCACCAAGCTCTTGGGCCCATCAAAAAGACACGGTACAAGTTCGCTATGACCGTAACTATGCGATGGCACTGCTTCGTGAGGCCGGGTACGCACACGGGCTAGAGCTTACTATGGCAGTACCTCTTGAGCCACGTGTGTACAACCCAAGCCCGCGTAAAACCGCAGAGCTTATTCAGGCAAACTTTGCCAACATTGGCGTCACACTTAATTTGCTAACCGATGATCGCGTTGACCGTCTAGAATTGTCCAACATCGAATCTGTCGATATGCTTCTAACCGGCTGGGTAGGCAATACGGGCGATCCCGATAATTACTTAAGACCACTGCTCTCTTGCACCTCAAAGCGTGAAGGCCTAAACCTTTCTATGTGGTGTAACGATGACTTTGACTTTATTTTGGACTTAGCTCTTGAAGTCAACCAACCAAGATATCGTCTAAATCTATATCGCCAAGCACAAAATATTCTAAATGAGGAAGTGCCGGTGCTGCCTATCGCTCACGGACAAAAATACCAAGCGCACAATGACAACTTGACCGGTTTTAGAACCAGTCCGTTCAATGCTCAACCTTTTGATCAAGTGATGAGGTTGAAATAAATGTTCTGGTACTCAATACGTCGCCTTAACCTATTTGTCATCACGCTGTTGATTCTCACCTTTGTGGGATACAGTTTGGTGAGACTTGAACCGACTTCGCAATGGGCATCTGCACCTATGCTTGAGGGTTGGTTCGAATACCTTAGCAAATTGCTTCAACTCGATTTTGGTCTGACGAAAGCCGGTGTGCCAATCACCCAAGAACTCGCCTCCGTGCTACCTGCAACATTAGAGCTATGTTTTGCGGCGTTTACTATTTCGGTATTTATTGGCATTCCTGCGGGTACCATCGCCGGAATGCGCAAAGGCAAGTGGCTTGATAACGTGATCTCATTTTCCTCTATGGTCGGCTATGCGGCGCCACTATTTTGGATCGCGCTATTGATGATCATGTATTTCTCGCTCAATTATCAATGGTTCCCAGTGGCCGGGCGCTATGACCTACTTTATGAAATTGATCATGTGACTGGTTTTGCACTTATTGACGCGATCCTATCGGATGGCCCGTACCGCAAAGAAGCACTTCAAAGCGTTATAGAACATATGATCCTACCTTGTTTGGTCTTGGCATTGTCACCAACGATGCAGGTTATTCGTATGATGAGAACCTCCGTAACCGAAGTTATGGCACAAAACTACATTCGTGCGGCGCGTATTCGTGGTCTATCCAACTACGAAATCGTCATTGAACACGTGCTGCGCAATGCGATTCCGCCAATTATCCCTAAACTGGGCGTGCAGCTTTCAAGTATGATCACCTTGGCTATCATGACCGAGTCTATCTTTAACTGGCCGGGCGTTGGTCGTTGGCTGTTAGATGCACTATCAAACCAAGACTACGCGTCAATTCAAGCTGGCGTTCTAGTGGTGGCGACGATTGTATTGGCGGCGAGTATCGTCTCTGATCTTATCGGCGCGATGATCAACCCGTTAGTAAGGAAGGAATGGTATGCTGTCAGATAACGTTTATCAGGAAGAGCGCATTCCTACTCAGCTTGAGCGCTTTTGGCGCAGCTACCGCTCAAACAGCTTATCGATGTTTGGTCTGTGGTGTTTGGTTTTTATCATCCTTATCACCCTACTATCGCCATTCATTACTCCTTATGATCCAATGGCGCAGAGCTCGAACCTGCTAGTGCCACCATCATGGGATCCAAAAGGCACGGTAGATTTTTTCTTCGGCACCGATGATTTAGGCCGTGATATTTTGTCTCGCATCATCGACGGCTCACGCTTGTCATTTGGCGCAGCGGTGATCATAACAGTGATCTCAACGTTGGTCGGCTGCTTAATTGGTATCTTGGCTGGTATGACGCGCGGGCTACTATCGAGCACACTCAACCACCTGCTTGACACTGTCATGTCCATCCCATCGCTGCTGTTGGCAATCATCTTCGTTGCCTTCTTAGGCCCTGGTGAGTTCAATATTATGCTGGCGATTTGTCTTGCATTGATCCCACGGTTTATTCGTTCCATTTACATGGCTGTCCATACCGAAGTAGAAAAAGACTACATTATGGCCGCTAGACTTGATGGCGCTAACGAGTTTTACCTACTGTGGAACTCCATTCTTCCAAACCTATTAACTGTGATTGCAGCTGAGGTTACTTTCGCTTTGTCTATCGCTATTCTTGATATCACTGCCTTAGGCTTTTTAGGCCTTGGTGCCCAAGCGCCAAGCAGTGAATGGGGTGCTGTACTCGGTGATGCAGCCGAGCTACTTTACCTTGCACCATGGACCGTTATTCTGCCAGGTCTTGCGATTCTGTGTACGGTTGTTGTGGTGAACATTGTGGGTGAAGGCATTCGAAGTGCATTGAGTGCGGGGATCGAATAATGCCAGTATTAGACATTCGACATCTCACTATCGAAATCGAAACCCCGCAGGGGTTAGTGAAAGCCGTCGATCGCATGAGCTTCACCATTAACGAAGGTGAAATCCGCGGTCTTGTGGGTGAATCGGGTTCAGGTAAGAGCTTGGTAGCTAAAGCGATTGTTGGTGTAACCAAAGATAACTGGAAGGTCACAGCCGATCGCATGCGCCTTGGCAATATTGACCTGCTTCAGTTAACACCGCGAGAGCGGAGGCGAGTGATTGCTCGTGACGTTGCGATGATTTTCCAAGAGCCTACGACCTGTCTCGACCCTTCTGAGCAAGTTGGGAAACAGCTTATCGAGTCTATTCCGGCTCGCTCATTTGAAGGCAAATGGTGGGAGCGATTTAAGTGGCGTAAAAAGCAAGCTATTGCTCTGCTGCATAAAGTGGGTATTAAAGAGCACACCCGCGTGATGCACAGCTACCCCTACGAGCTCACCGATGGTGAATGCCAAAAGATCATGATTGCGATGGCCATTGCAGCTAAGCCAAAACTGCTGCTTGCCGATGAACCAACCAATGACTTGGATCCTATTACTCAGTCGCAGATCTTACGTTTATTGAGTCGTATGAATCAGCTCAACAACACTACCATAGTGTTGATTGGCCACGATTTAACGACCATCACCCAATGGGCGACGCGCATTACGGTGATGTATTGTGGTCAGTCGGTAGAGTCGGCTGACACCGCAAAAATTTTGGCAAAACCAAAGCATCCATATACCGTTGCGCTTCTAAAAGCGATGCCTGATTTTGGAGAATGGATACCGCATAAAGAGAAGCTTCAATCGCTTCCTGGCTCTATCCCCCCACTTCAGCACCTGCCTATTGGCTGTCGATTGGGTCCGCGTTGCCCATATGCGCAAAGGCAGTGCGTGGAAATACCTGAAGCTAAACGAATTAAGAACCATAAGTTCAGTTGTCACTTCCCGCTGAACACGGAGAAAAAAGCATGAGTTCGTTGTTAGAAGTCTCCGACCTTAAAAAAGACTTTGTCACTCGCTCAAAGCTGTTCCAAAGAAACGTGCAGCATGCCGTTAAACCTGTCAGCTTTAGCCTTGAGGCTGGCCAGACTATTGGTTTTATCGGCAAAAATGGTTCCGGCAAATCAACGCTGGCACGTATGCTCGCTGGCATGGTCGAACCGACTTCAGGTGAGATACGAGTCAATGGCGATCTACTTGAGCACAAAGACTACTCCACGCGCTGCAAGCTGATTCGCATGATTTTCCAAGACCCAAATACGTCTTTGAATCCGCGGATTCAAATCGGTCGCATTCTCGAAGGTCCCTTAAAACGAAACACTAACATGCCTCCAGAAGCGCGCATGCAACGTGTGAAAGACACGCTCATTCGCGTTGGGCTGTTACCGGAGCATGCCTATTTCTATCCGCAAATGCTGGCAACCGGACAAAAACAGCGCGTCTGTCTAGCACGTGCATTGATCCTTCAGCCATCTATTATAGTTGCAGACGAAGCGTTGAATGGTTTGGACATGGCGATGCGCTCACAGATCATTAACCTGTTTCTCGAGCTTCAAGAAGAAATGGGAGTCGCGTTTGTTTATGTGTCTCAGCACCTAGGCATCGTGAAACACATCACTGACAAGGTCATGGTGATGCATGAAGGTGATGTTGTAGAGTATGGGAACACCAATGATGTCATTACCAACCCTCAACACATCGTCACCCAGCGAATGGTCGAGAGCCACTTTATGAAAAGCCCAAACCACCGCTAACTTCCCTTCGCGATAAAAAGGGACTAAACGCCAGACATAAAAAAACCAGCTTACGCTGGTTTTTTAGCATTCGAGAAATGTCGTGATTAACGGCGCGTCTTATTACGTGAGCCCTGCTCACCAGAAGACTTTTTGTTGCGACGCTGTTGGTTGCTACGACCTTTTGGTGCATTTGCACGCTCTTCGTGGCGACGTACTGCACGACGGATTTTCTGGCTGCGAGAACGCTCACGTTGACGAGAGGTATTTTGACCTTGCTGATCGAGCATGGTCTCTTTCTCTGGACGAAGTTCAACTAGCTCACGTAGGTAGTTTACTTCTTTAAGAGTTAGCTCCATCCAACCACCACGAGGCAGTTTCTTATCTAGGTAGATGTCACCATAGCGAACACGTTTCAGACGGCTTACTGTGGTCTCTTGAGATTCCCAAAGACGACGAACTTCGCGGTTACGGCCTTCGTTGATAACAACGTAGAAGGTGTGGTTCATACCTTCACCACCTGCGTACACCACGTCTTCGAAACGTGCCATTCCGTCTTCAAGCTCGACACCGTTTACCACGTTGCGAACTTTTTTCTCGTCCACGTCACCGAAAACGCGAACTAGGTATTCACGCTCAACTTGGCGGCTTGGGTGCATTAGGCGGTTAGCTAGCTCACCATCCGTCGTGAACAGAAGTAGACCTGATGTGTTAGCATCAAGACGGCCGACAGAAATCCAGCGGGAACCGCGGATTTTCGGCAAACGATCGAATACAGTACGACGACCTTCAGGGTCGTGACGTGTACATAGCTCACCTTCTGGCTTGTAATAGGCCAGAACTCGACAAACCACTTCTTCTTGTGCTTTGGCAGAAACAGTATGACCATCGATACGGATGACCGCATTTTCGTCTTCCAGACGTTCGCCCAGTCTTGCTACCTGACCATTCACACTCACGCGCCCTGTCTTAATCAGGGTTTCAAGTTCACGACGAGAACCGTGGCCTGCGCGAGCAAGCACTTTTTGTAATTTTTCGCTCATTTACCTACCTATAATGTCGTCTTCACAGACGTCGAAACCAGATAATGCGACCTAAAATCGCGGTCGCGTATTATCGCAAAGAAACCTGGTTCACGCACCAAGTTTCTTCATAAATTTAGTAAGAAAACATTCAAAACTCTACTCGAACGGTTCAGGGTCACCCGCACCAATACGCAGAACTTTGGCTTCGTCATCACTAAAGTCAATCACAGTCGTTGGCTGCTCACCCAAATAACCACCATTCAAGATACAATCGACCGCATGCTCTAGCTTGTCGCGAATATCTTCCGGATCCGATTCTGTTACTTCGTTACCTGGCAAAATCAGAGACGTTGACATCAACGGCTCACCCAGCGCTTCAAGTAAATCTAGGGCAATTTGGTTGTTTGGAACACGAATACCGATAGTTTTACGCTTTGGATTCATCAAACGGCGAGGGACTTCTTTAGTGCCTTTGAAGATAAAAGTGTAAGGTCCAGGCGTATTGTTCTTTAGCAAGCGGAATGCAGTATTATCTACACGTGCATAAAGTGATAGCTCAGACAAATCACGGCACAACAAGGTGAAGTTATGTTTGTCATCAAGACGACGGATCTGGCAAATGCGCTCCAGCGCTTGTTTATTTTCTAGCTGACACCCCAGTGCATAACCAGAATCGGTGGGATAAATAATGACACCGCCGTTACGAATAATAGCTACCGCTTGAGTGATCAAGCGTGCCTGCGGGTTGTCTGGGTGTACATAAAAAAATTGGCTCATTGTTATTCCTTCAAACTTAAGGACGCTCTCGGCACGACCTTCCCTGTCGTTCGACTTCAAGAGCTGTCGCTTTAATACAATATTGAATCAAAAGAAAGTGCGGTGAAGATGCTTATTTCAAGGTCAACGTGGTTCAAGGTCTAAAACTGTCGGCTTCGTTATTCTTTTTCACCATCTTCAGTACCACTCTCAATTGTAGTGGTCGTCAGCGAAGTTGCTGTTTTTAATGGTAGGCGATCCCATACAGGCTCAACCCCCGAAGGTAGCCATAGGTTTCTACCTAACTCCATCCAAGGAGAAGGATAGTGGAAATCTGACCCTTGTGAAGCTAATAGATTGTATTGTATCGCATAATCCGCGAGGTTGCGCCTTTCTTGTTGACTTTGTTGTGGCTGAGCGACTTCCATTGCATCACCATTCGCTTCAACAAATGCCGTCAGTAGACGCTTCAGCCATTTAGCCGTTAGCTGGTAACGACCAGGATGTGCCAGCACAGCTACCCCACCCGCTTGATGAATCGCGTCCACCGCTTCGGACATCGTGCACCAGTTTGGCGGCACGTAGCCGGTGTTATTACGAGTCATGAACTTCTTGAACACTTGCTGCATGTTTTTTGCGTAGCCATTGTCTACCAGCCATTTGGCGAAATGAGCGCGTGTTATCGGCGCATCACCCGCGATCGCTTTTACTTCCTCAAGCAAACCTTCGCGAGTCGCTTTTTCTAATCGATGAGCGATGAGCTCCGAGCGTTCAACTCTTCTTGCTTGCTGAGCTCGAATCAACGTATTTAACTCTGGGGAGTCAATGCCTACGCCAAGCCCGACAATATGAATATCTTTATTCTGCCAAACCGTCGAAATCTCGATGCCGTTCACCAACTCAATTGGCAAAGATTGCTCTTCAATTAACTGATGAGCGACAGGCAATGCATCTAAGGTATCGTGGTCGGTAATCGCCAATACTTTCACGTCAAAGCTTATGGCTCTTTCCAAAAGATCAGCAACCGATAATCGGCCATCAGAGGCGGTAGTGTGACTGTGTAAATCTATCTTCATTTTTTCACATTTTCGGTTGACTTTTACAGCGCGAACTAGTTAACTAGTACGCAGATACAGATTTTGAGATTAGGCACGTATGTTACTCGATATTCAACTATTCAAAAAACCTTTAAACCGTAGGGTTAACGCTCTAGTAGGTTGGTGGCGCACTTGGACACAATCCGAGTGGGCTTTTTTGCGTGCATAATCAAACCTAAACTTGATTAAAGCCCACTCAACTGAGTGGGCTTTTTTGTTTTTCGATTCATCTGACAAAGAATTCAATTTAAACGATTATTTTAGCAACAATTTGGGAACATTGAACGTTGGGCAAACGTTTTAATTGTGCGACTATAACCCAGTGAACACTCGGTGTACCAAGATTGTTGCAACAGCAGATTCAAGATTAAAAGGAGCTTTTGTGAATAAAGCCATTAGCATCAATAAACAGGGTCGATTGGAAGTACTTTCTCTCCAAGTGCCGTACGCACAAGACCCAACCAGACTGTTTCACACCTTGTGTGAAAACAAAACCGATAGTCTGCTACTTGAGTCTGCTGAAATTGACTCAAAACAAGACTTACAGAGCCTACTCATCGTTGACTCTGCGGTTCGTATTGTCTGTGAAGGACACAAAGTACGCTACGAAGCGCTAACCAATAACGGTGTGAACCTGCTACGCGTTATCGCCCAAAACCTTACTGACGATATCGAACGCACAGTGACCGATAGCGAACTTATCGTTCAGTTCGAAATGCCAGACGACACACTTGATGAAGACTCTCGCCTTCGTGAGGCGTCATCGTTTGATGCGCTGCGTCTGGTTCAGCACAGCTTTGACCTAACGGGTCTTGATAAAAACGCGATTTTCATGGGCGGTCTGTTTGCCTATGACATCGTGGCAAACTTTGAACCACTTGGTGATGCTGACAAAGCGAATCAATGCCCAGACTTTGTATTCTATGTCGCTGAAAGCCTGCTGATTGTAGACCATCAGAAAGAATCTTGTGATTTACAAACAACACTGTTTAACCACGATGATGCTGAGCTTGCTCGTATTCGCGGTCGAATCACAGAGATTAGCCAGCAATGCAAAAACCTTAAGATGGTACCCGCGGCAACCAAAGTCGCTGGCATTGAAGAAGACGTGAGTATTTCAGACGAAGACTTCTGCCAAATTGTTCGCGACCTTAAAGAATACGTGGTTCGCGGCGATATTTTCCAAGTGGTTCCTTCTCGCCGCTTTACCCTACCGTGCCCTTCTCCACTTGCTGCATACAAAGAGCTCAAGCAAAGCAACCCAAGCCCTTATATGTTCTACATGCAAGATGAGCTGTTTACTCTGTTCGGTGCGTCTCCGGAAAGTGCACTGAAGTACGGAAAAGATTCTAACCAAATTGAGATCTACCCGATCGCCGGTACGCGCCGTCGCGGTAAAAATCCAGATGGCAGCATCAACAAAGATCTCGATAGCCGCATCGAACTTGAACTGCGTAGCGACATGAAAGAAAACGCGGAGCACATGATGCTGGTTGACCTAGCACGTAATGACGTGGCTCGCATTGCTGAGCCTGGCTCTCGCCATGTGGCAGATCTTTTGAAAACCGACCGTTATAGTCACGTGATGCACTTAGTATCTCGCGTCGTCGGCCAGCTTCGTGGTGACCTAGATGCGCTTCACGGCTACCAAGCGTGTATGAACATGGGGACGCTAACTGGCGCACCTAAGATTCGTGCTATGCAGTTGATTCGTCAATTTGAAGGTCAAACTCGCGGCAGCTACGGCGGAGCAGTTGGTTACATGAACGGCGCCGGTGATTTAGATACCTGTATCGTAATCCGCTCAGCGTATGTTGAAGACGGTATTGCTCAAGTTCAAGCAGGTGCTGGCGTCGTGTTCGACTCTGACCCTCAATCTGAAGCGGATGAAACTCGTGGTAAGGCGCAAGCCGTCATTTCAGCAATCAAAACGGCGCACAAGGGGTAATCACGATGTCTAACAATCCAAAGTCAGTAAGCAACGAACTCGCTAATATCGTTTTTGTCGATAACTTTGACTCGTTTACCTACAACCTGGTGGATCAATTCCGAAGCCTAGGCCACAGCGTAAAAATTTATCGTAACCATATCGCTGCGGAAAAAATTGCCAAAGCGGTATTAGATCTAGAGAACCCTGTCGTCGTACTCTCTCCTGGGCCTGGGGCACCTTCCGACGCGGGCTGTATGCCAGAGCTGATTAAAACATTGCGTGGCAAAGTGCCAATGATCGGTATTTGTCTTGGTCATCAAGCGATCGTTGAAGCCTATGGCGGTGTCGTTGCTGGCGCAGGCGAAATTATTCACGGCAAAGTGTCGATGATGGCGCATGACAATCACACTATCTACCAAGGTTTACCTTCACCGCTAGCCATTGCGCGTTATCACTCACTAGTGGCAACGAAAGTGCCTGACTCATTGGAAGTAACCGCACAGGTTGATGGTCTAGTAATGTCAGTGGCGAATGAACAAGATCGTATCTGTGGCTTTCAGTTTCACCCAGAATCAATTATGACAACATATGGCGCGACACTGCTTAGCAATGCCATCGCATGGGCGACTGAACAGTCTGTCGAAACAAAATCTGCTTAAGAACTCAAACAACTAAGGAATCGTAATTATGGAAAATATCATCAACAAACTTTACGACCAACTGGATCTCACTCAAGAAGAGAGCCAGTCGTTGTTTGACACTATTATCAAAGGTGAGCTCGATCCAATCCTGATGTCAGCTGCTCTAACAGCACTCAAAATCAAAGGCGAAACGCCGGACGAGATCGCAGGTGCAGCCAAAGCACTGCTTGCCAATGCGAACCCATTCCCTCGTCCTGATTACGACTTTGCTGATATCGTGGGCACAGGTGGCGACGGTGCCAACACCATCAACATCTCAACCACAGCGGCATTTGTGGCGGCGGCGTGCGGTCTTAAAGTCGCAAAACACGGTAACCGTGGCGTATCAAGCAAATCTGGCTCTTCGGATCTTCTTGATTCATTTGGTATCGATCTGGCGATGTCAGCTGAAGACACTCGCAGCGCAGTCGATGAAATAGGCGTCGCTTTCCTGTTTGCACCTCAGTATCACGGCGGCGTTCGCCATGCGATGCCAGTACGCCAAACCATGAAAACTCGCACCATCTTCAACATCCTTGGTCCGCTCATTAACCCAGCGCGCCCTAACATCGAACTGATGGGCGTATATGATGCAAAACTGGTTCGTCCTATTGCGGAAACCATGTTACAAATGGGTATGAAGCGTGCAGCCGTTGTTCACGGCAGTGGCTTAGATGAAGTCGCTATTCACGGTGAAACTCTGGTTGCTGAAATTCAAGACGGCAAGATCACCGAATACACGCTAACACCTGCAGATTTCGGTTTAGAGTCTTACCCACTCGAAACTATCAAAGGTGGTGAGCCAGAAGAAAACCGCGCCATCATCACTAATATGCTAACCGGTAAAGGAACGGACGCGCAGTTAGGCGCTGTTGCGGTAAACGTCGCGCTTCTTATGAAATTATTTGGTCACGAAGACCTCAAAGCCAATGCAGCGCAAGCCATTGATGCAATGAACTCAGGTAAAGCTTACGAGCTGGTTCAAAAGCTGGCGGCACACGGCAAGTAACTCGGCGAATCAACAGGAAAAGACAATGGAAACAGTATTAGCAAAAATCGTCGATGATAAGAAAATTTGGGTTGAGGAGCGTAAGCAAACTCAGCCACTAGAGAGCTTTAAAGCGGATCTTGTTCCATCAGACCGCAGCTTCTATGGCGCGCTGTCGACAGGCAAAACGGCGTTTATTTTAGAGTGCAAAAAGGCGTCACCATCGAAAGGTTTGATCCGTGATGACTTTGACCTCGACTACATCGCCTCGGTCTACAACAACCACGCTAGTGCAATTTCTGTACTGACTGATGAAAAGTACTTCCAAGGCAACTTCGACTTCCTTCCACAGGTACGCCGCCAAGTTAAGCAGCCAGTACTGTGTAAAGATTTCATGATAGATACCTATCAAGTGTATTTAGCTCGTCATTACAACGCAGATGCTATCTTGCTCATGCTGTCAGTGCTGAATGATGACGAATACCGTGAGCTAGCAGAAGTCGCGGAGTCTCTTGAACTAGGGATTTTGACCGAAGTGAGCAACGAAGAAGAGCTAGAACGCGCAATTGCGCTTGGTGCAAAGGTAGTAGGTATCAACAACCGCAACCTTCGTGACCTTTCGGTTAACCTAGATCGCACCAAAGAATTGGCACCGAAACTGCCGGAAGGCACCATCATCATTTCTGAGTCTGGTATCTACAACCACCAACAGGTTCGTGACCTTTGCCACTATGCGAATGGTTTCCTCATTGGTAGCTCGCTAATGGCGGAAGACAACCTTGAACTTGCAGTACGTAAAGTGCTGTTAGGTGAAAACAAAGTATGTGGTCTCACTCATGCCGATGATGCTGCAAAAGCTTATCAAGCTGGTGCGGTAAAAGGCGGCCTGATCTTTGTTGAAAAATCTCCTCGTTACGTTGATGTTGAGTCAGCTCGCATGGTAATGAGTGGTGCGCCTCTTGAGTTTGTTGGCGTCTTCCAAAACCACAATGTCGAGTTTGTTGCCAACACAGCTAACCAACTAAAACTATCAGCGGTTCAACTTCACGGTGACGAAGACCAAGCTTATGTGGATACATTAACCCCTCTTCTAAGCGATGACGTAAAAATCTGGAAAGCACACGGCGTGATCGATGCCATCCCTGATTTAACGGCCATCAAAGTAGACCGTCACCTGTTAGACGCCAAAGTCGGCGAGCAATCAGGCGGTACGGGTCAACGCTTTGACTGGCAACTGTTGAACGATACCAACGATGTGATGTTGGCCGGCGGTCTATCTCCAGACAATGTTAAGCAAGCCAGTACACTTGGCTGCATCGGACTAGACTTAAATTCAGGAGTTGAGTCAGCACCGGGCAAGAAAGACGCAAAAAAACTGAATCAAGCGTTTGCGCTAATTAGAGATTATTAACTTAGAGAATAGTAACTTAGAGAATAGTAACGCTCTGCAAACAACTAAGAATTATTAAAACTTGCTCGAGAGCAAAGACAACGCGAGTACTCGAGCAAGTTGACTATTGAGGAATTAACCATGTCTAAATTAGATGCCTACTTTGGCGAATACGGTGGACAATTCGTACCACAGATCTTGGTGCCAGCACTGGATCAACTAGAGCAAGCTTTTATCGACGCTCAAGAAGACCCAGAGTTTCAATCTGAGTTCATGGAGCTACTGCAAGAATACGCAGGCCGTCCAACCGCGCTAACACTTACCCGCAACCTAACAAAAGGTACTAAAACCAAACTGTACCTGAAACGTGAAGATCTCCTTCACGGTGGCGCGCACAAAACTAACCAAGTACTTGGTCAAGCACTGCTTGCTAAGCGCATGGGCAAAAAAGAAATCATCGCAGAAACAGGCGCAGGTCAGCACGGCGTAGCAACCGCACTCGCGTGTGCCCTACTTGACCTTAAGTGCCGTGTTTACATGGGTGCAAAAGACGTTGAGCGTCAAAGCCCGAACGTGTTCCGTATGCGTCTAATGGGTGCAGAAGTGATTCCTGTTCACTCAGGCTCTTCAACACTGAAAGATGCATGTAACGAAGCGCTACGTGACTGGTCAGCAAGCTATGAAGACGCGCACTACCTACTTGGTACTGCGGCGGGTCCTCACCCATTCCCAACCATCGTACGTGAGTTCCAGCGCATGATTGGTGAAGAGACCAAAAACCAAGTATTGGCTCGTGAAGGCAAACTGCCAGACGCCGTGATTGCTTGTGTTGGTGGAGGCTCTAACGCTATCGGCATGTTCGCAGACTTTATCGAAGAAGAATCGGTACGCCTGATTGGTGTTGAGCCAGCAGGTCTAGGCATCGATACTGACCAGCATGGTGCACCACTAAAGCATGGTACTACAGGTATCTTCTTCGGAATGAAAGCACCACTGATGCAAGATCCAAATGGCCAAATTGAAGAGTCGTACTCAGTATCTGCAGGTCTAGACTTCCCATCGGTGGGTCCTCAACACGCCCACCTAAATGCGACAGGTCGTGCTGAATATGGTGCGATTACCGATGATGAAGCATTGGATGCATTCCAAGAGCTAGCGAAGCATGAGGGTATTATCCCTGCGCTAGAATCTTCTCACGCCCTAGCTTACGCACTTAAGATGGCTCGTGAGAACCCAGAAAAAGAACAACTACTTGTCGTCAACCTATCAGGTCGCGGTGACAAAGATATCTTTACTGTACACGATATTTTGAAAGACAAAGGAGTAATGTAATGAGCCTGAATCAAGATCGTTATAAAGAGATGTTCACTCGCCTAGGCGAGAAGAACCAAGGCGCATTCGTACCTTTCGTTACTATGGGCGATCCTAGCCCAGAATTGTCACTGCAAATTATGGAAACCTTGATTGAGTCTGGTGCCGACGCATTAGAGCTAGGTATGCCATTCTCAGATCCGCAGGCAGACGGCCCAACGATCCAAGGCGCAAACATCCGTGCATTGGACGCGAAAACAACGCCAACTATCTGCTTCGATATGCTAGCTAAGATTCGTGAAAAGCACCCAGAGACGCCAATCGGCTTGCTAATGTATGCCAACCTCGTTTATTCCAAAGGTGTTGATACGTTTTACAAGCAATGTGCAGATGTAGGCGTGGATTCAGTGCTTATCGCTGACGTTCCGACTAACGAGAGCAAAGAGTTTGTCGAAGCCGCACATAAGCACGGCGTACACCCAATCTTCATCGCTCCGCCAACGGCAAGCGAAGAAACGATCGAGCAAGTGGCGAAACTTGGTGGCGGTTATACTTATCTGCTTTCTCGCTCCGGTGTTACAGGCACTGAGACTAAAGCGAACATGCCGATGAACACTCAGCTAGACAAACTCAATAAATACGATGCTCCACCATCACTGCTTGGATTTGGCATTTCTGAGCCAGAGCAAGTGAAACAGGCATTGGATGCGGGTGCAGCAGGTGCAATTTCCGGCTCTGCTGTGGTAAAAATCATCGAGAAAAATCTTGATGCGCCAGAAACCATGCTTAGCGAACTGTCTCAGTTTGTTAAATCTATGAAGGCCGCTACTCAGCGTTAATCAGCTAAATCCTCCCCTGATAGGTTGCACTTCCAGTGCAACCTTTTTTTTACATTTCGTTCTACCCACCTCCGTCAAAGTCATTGCCCAATAAAGAATTCAACCGCTAATCATTCTCAAAACCAATAGCAAACGTTTGCTTTCGGGTATTCGTTCACCATTTATTCGGTTTTTTCGCGCTTTTTCTCATGATTTCGGTTTCTGCTGTTGCGCAAAGTGCTAAATAAGTGTAAAAATTGCCGTCGACGATTAGTCTGATATTTACCGTTCAAATAGAAGACTACACTAGGATTTGATAAATAATCAGCACAGGAGTTAAGGAAGTGTTAAAAGAAAAGTTGATGCTAAATAACATTGGCGTCCAAGTTGTGATTGCAATGATCCTCGGTACCTTTATCGGTGCCATGATGGGTGAATCTGCTTCTATGTTTGCTCCACTGGGTACTATCTTCATTAATCTAATCAAGATGTTAGTGATCCCACTGGTTGCAGTTGCTTTGATCTCAGGTGCAGCCGGTCTTGGCAACAGCAGCAATGCAGGTAAAGTTGGCGTAACAACGCTCGCTTACTTCGGTCTAACATCAGCACTTGCAGTCGCACTTGCTCTGATCATGGGCGAAGTATTCCAACCAGGTGTGAACATCGATACAGCGGGTATCGAAGGCATGTTCTCAGCTGAGTACGCTTCAAAAGGTGAACTACCCACTTTCTGGGCTACCGTCACTGGTATGATCCCAACCAACGTTTTCCAGTCGCTAAATGAAGCAAACATCCTTCAGATCCTTGTGTTCTGTCTGTTCTTCGGCATCGGTCTATCTAAGCTAGAATCTACTCGCCGCGACCCACTACTTAACGGTGTAAACGCGATCGTTGACGTCATGGTTTGGATGATCAACAAGGTAATGGTCATCGCACCAATCGGTGTATTTGGTCTTATGGCTGAGGCTGTAGGTACATTCGGCTTTGGCGCACTTATGGTTGTGTTTAAGCTGTTCGTTGTCTACATCGCTGCTATCCTAATCTTTGGTTTCGTTGGCTACCCACTGATGATTCAGTTGTTCACAAAGACATCAGCGAAGAAGTTCATCAGCGCGATGAAAAAGCCGCAAGCTGTTGCACTATCAACGGCTTCGTCAATGGCAACACTACCAGTTACAATGGACACTGTAGAAAAAGAGCTTGGCGTTAAGAACTCAACCGCATCGTTTGTTCTGCCGCTAGGTGCGACAATCAACATGTCTGGTAACGCTATCTACTACGGCCTAGTGGCAATCTTCTTTGCGCAGCTGTTCAACATTGACCTTTCAATGGGCGCTTACATTGCGATCATCGTGACATCAACATTGGGCGCAGTTGGCCAAGCTGGTGTCCCTGGTCCATCATTCCTTGTTGTAGCCGTTCTGCTAGCTGCGGGTATTCCAATCGAAGGTCTACCACTTCTGTTTGCTCTTGACCGTATCTTCGACATGATTCGTACTGCACTAAACATCACAGGTGATGCTGCGTGTGCGGTTATCGTTGATGCATTGGTTGAAGAAGAAGCTGAGCAAGAAGCACAGCTTGAGAAACAGCAAGCCTAGTATTAACACTCAATACCAAAACGGGTTGTCACCTTTAGGGACAACCCGTTTTTTATTATGTCCTGTGTAAAAACTTACCTAGTACCCGCTGCTAGTTGAGCGACAACGTCACGTTTGAGTAAGCACGGTAACCTCGCAGCATCACATGATAAGTGGTATTTGCTACCGCACTTACCGAGCAAGACTCTACGTTGCCGTCACGGTATGGTCGACAATCAAAATCGGAAGTCGTCGGTTTCGCGCCTTTCTTCACATACAGATCCGCATCACCAGTACCACCCGTGATCGCTACCGTCACCATTTTGTCCGTATCGACACTAAAAGTGTAATAGTCCGTGCTGTTGTAGCTGCCACTTAGCTCAGTAACCGGCTGACCCATTACCAGTTCATTACCAGGAGTCGGCGTCGTAGTGCCACAACTCGCATCCACCCCAACCTCCGCAAACGCATTCACGACATCACTGCGTTTAAATGACAGATCGTCCGCAGCCTTCGCTACACCACAGCCACCTTGGTCAAAAGTACTATTCGCTCCCCAGTACATTTGGTTTGCTAGTGTAAACACCTGAAAACCTGACTTAATGTCCCAATTGTACTTAGTGCTTAGCAAGTAGAACGCACGATTGAACACACCGCTTGAGTAATGCACATTCAGCCCGTCGTAATACTGCGAGGCATTATCGATACTCTTGCCATCTTTCGATGGCTGATCAAAGTAGCGCAATCCACCATTTCCTTTAAAGATATCCGCGCCCACCAGCCAATCGACGCTGCCACGCATGTAGTATTCTGCAGCTTCACCGGCAATATCTGAATAAGCTTCGTTCATACCGCCAGACATGTTTTTGTATACCAATCCTGAGTTTTGCTCAGTAAAACCATGGCTCACCTCGTGAGCACTCACGTTAATATCAACCAAAGGGTAAAAGGTGTTTTGCCCGTCACCGAAAGTCATTGACGATCCGTTCCAAAAGGCATTTTCATAGTTGTTACCATAGTGGACACGCATGGTTAACTGAAACGTGAGTGGTGCGGTCTGCATCCAATCTTTGAACATATCAAACACTACATTACCGAAATATTGCGCATCATTAATCGGTGAATAAGCACCGTTCACGGTTTTGTAGTCGTTATAGTTGGTTGAATCGTTGCAGGTATAGCTAAACGCTGAAGACCCTGACGTACTGCCATTAAGGTTGACTGTCTTAACATTGCTGTTCGACATGGTGCAGGTATTCCCCGACTTACTCATCAAAATAGAAGGAAAGTCCTGACCAAAATAGTACGCACCCGTTTTCTCATTGCCGCCTGGCCCTGTCGCCATCGCATGGTTTATTCCATCCCAAGACTCAAGAATGTCACCAGATTCTGCATCCACAAACATAAACGGCCTTTCTGGTTCATCGCCAGCGACAAAAAAGTCCACTAGGTAAACCATGCGTGCCACTTGGTCTTCACCAACGCGAACCATCAACTTCGATTTTCGGTTCTCGACCTCTGGTTTCGTATCAACAAATGACGGGTGAAGACTAAAGTGATGACGCTCTGCAAGTTGCAGCGCTTCATCGCTAGATATATTCGGTTTCACTACAGGTAGATCACTGGCTAGACCTTGCGCCATCACCCCATAAACCTCAGAAATCCCCTGCTCTCCTTTGGTTGAGGTGATCGTCGCATCATAGACAGGTAGCCCTTGATATAGCTGCTGATATTTTACCTTAGTCTTCCCATTAGGCAGCGTTACTCGCTTTACTTCGGTATAAGCATCTGCTTGAGGAGCGATACTAAACTGCGCGTCGATAAGCGCTTGTGCCTTGGTTGCATCTGTCATCTCGACAAACTCTGCGGCGTTGACGGATAGCGCCATAACAGCGGTAGAGGTTCCAATGAGCCACCTAGCTTGACGTGTTACATGATTCATTCTGTATTCCTTGAATGTTATTGATATTATTAGTACTTATAATTCAATCGGTTACTACAGGTTCGATTGAAAGTAAAAACATATGCAACAATTTCGCAACACTCAAGAATAGAGCAAAAACTCAGCATTAACATTCTGTAAATATTTTCAGGCGCCAATTTATCAATAGCTGCTGCTTTATGGTGCAATTGACGTGCTAGTCAGTACGAGAACTGAAAACTGTGTTCTTGTTTCCAAGAGATGACAGCCGTTTGCTCTTCGGCGGCTTTTGGTTACACTAGCGACTCAATTTATAAAAAGGTCTTTCTGAGCCATGAAGCAGTTGCTCGATTTCATCCCTCTGATTATTTTCTTCGTTCTGTACAAAATGCAGGATATCTACGTCGCTACCGGAGCGCTTATCATCGCCACCGCAGTGCAAGTTGCAGTAACATATTGGCTATACAAAACTGTCGAGAAGATGCAGTTGATTACCTTTGCGATGGTCGCTGTTTTTGGTGGTATGACCTTGTTCTTCCATAATGACAACTTCATTAAGTGGAAAGTAACCATTGTTTACGCGCTGTTTGCGATAGCACTTGCCGTGACTCACGCAATGGGACGTGGCTTGATTAAAGGCATGCTGGGCAAAGAGATCACACTACCTGAGCGAGTTTGGGCTAAAGTTAACTTTGCATGGGTGGGGTTTTTCTCGTTCTGCGCGGGCCTTAATATTTACGTAGCCTACGCCCTGCCCCTTGATGTTTGGGTCAACTTCAAGGTGTTTGGATTGTTGGCTGCAACCCTGCTCTTTACTGTGTTTACTGGCATTTACATCTACAAGCACATGCCTAAAGACGCATCGAACGAAGAGCAAGATAAAGCCTCTAAAAATGAGAACCAAGATCATACACCTTGATCACCGGTGGATCTTTTGTATACTCCGCGAACGATTAAGAATCAGCGACCTACGGGTCGCTGTGCTGTTTCTGGAAGACAATAAACATGACAAATACAACATCGAACACTCCTAAAGGCCAGTTAATCATTCGCACGCTGGCAATGCCTGAAAACACCAACGCCAATGGCGATATTTTCGGTGGTTGGATCATGTCTCAACTCGACTTGGCGGGCGGTATTCTTGCCAAAGAGATTTCTCACGGTCGAATTGTTACTGTGTCTGTATCGAGTATTACGTTTAAGCACCCAGTTAAGGTCGGTGACGTTGTTTGCTGCTACGGTGAGTGCACCAAAATTGGTAATACTTCTATGTCCATTAACTTGGATGTATGGGTGAAACCTGTCAGCGTCGAAGGTGTTGGTGAACGTTATCAAGTCTGTGACGCAACCTTTAACTACGTAGCAATTGATGCAAATGGGCGCCCACGTCCAATTAATCCAAATTAAGCAACGGCCAACGATGACTTTTCAGTGAAAAAATGACATCTTATAGAACAATTAAGTTACTGAACTATTTGAAGGATACAAATATGTGGTACGTTATTTTTTCTCAAGATGTCGAGAACTCGCTAGAAAAGCGTCTGAGTGTACGCCCACAGCACCTAGAAAGACTTCAAGCACTTAGAGACGAAGGTCGTCTATTGACCGCAGGTCCGATGCCTGCCATTGATAGTGATAATCCAGGTGAAGCTGGGTTTACAGGATCCACAGTCATTGCAGAGTTTGACTCACTAGACGCTGCACAAGCATGGGCAGATGCCGATCCATACATTGAAGCCGGCGTTTATGAGAACGTAATCGTCAAACCATTCAAGAAAGTATTCTAAAAGCGATAAATAGCATAATGAAAAAAACATTAAGTTGGCTAGCAATCGCTGCGCTTACCGCGCTGGCTGGTTGTTCAAGCAATGGCGACGATGAACGCCGTAAACTCGAGCTGTTAGCGCAAAGCCGAGCGAGCGTTATTTCCTCCGGATTACCGATTGAGCAAGGTCCGCTCTCAATTATGAAAGCATCGGCAAGCAAAGGCATTGTTGAAATCATGATGATTTATAACACCGATGCCAAAGGTGCACTGCCGTTAGAGCAAGTTTTGCGTAACAGCATGAACTACTACTGTACTGATCGTGAAGTGAAAGCCAACCTAGAGCTTGGACTGGGCTATCGCATTATGATCCGTAACGCTCGCGGTCAGTTAATGATCGACCAAATTGTCAATCAGCAGTATTGTCAAAAGCCGCTACCACAGTAGCCAAACGATCATAATCAATTGACGATCAAAACAAAGAGGCTTGCATTAACAAGCCTCTTTTTCATTCTACAATCTACACCCTATTACAATAAACGCTCTCGCAAGTTCTTCGCCGCTTGTACCAAGTTCGTTAGCGACGCTTCTGTCTCTTCCCAGTTACGCGTTTTAAGGCCGCAATCTGGGTTAACCCATAGTCTCTCAACCGGGATACGTTTCGCAGCTTTTTCAATTAACTGTTCAATCCACTCAACTTTCGGAATGTTTGGCGAGTGAATATCGTACACACCAGGACCAATCTCATTCGGATAGTTAAATTCTTCAAATGCGTTTAACAACTCCATGTTAGAACGAGACGTCTCAATCGTAATCACATCAGCATCCAGTTCCGCCACCGACTCGATAATCTCGTTGAACTCGCTGTAACACATATGAGTATGAATCTGGGTTTCAGGCCTTGCACTGGCCGCTGAAACCTTGAACGCTTTCACCGCCCAATCTAAGTATTCTTTGTGGTCGCGTTTTTTCAGCGGCAGGCCTTCACGAATCGCAGGCTCATCAATTTGAATGATATTGATGCTTGCTTGCTGCAGCGCATCGACTTCATCTTGCAACGCAAACGCCAATTGGTTGGCAATCGTCTCACGAGAGACATCTTCACGCGGGAAGGTCCAGCACAAAATGGTCACAGGTCCAGTTAGCATGCCCTTCATTGGTTTATCAGTCAGTGATTGCGCATAGGTAGACCAATCCACAGTAATTGATTTATCACGCTCAATATCAGCGACGACAATTGCCGGTTTAACGCAGCGCGAACCATAGCTTTGTACCCAGCCAAATTCTGTGGTTTGGAAGCCCGATAAGTTCTCGGCAAAGTACTCCACCATATCATTCCGCTCAGCTTCCCCGTGCACTAGCACGTCCAGACCCGTCGCCTCTTGGCGCTTCACGGTATCTTTGATGAAGCCTTTCATGAGTGATTCATACTCCGCGATGGTGATATCACCACGCTTGAAAGCGGCGCGGCTTTTACGCACTTCGGCAGTCTGAGGAAACGAGCCGATCGTCGTCGTTGGGAGCTTAGGTAACTTAAGTACTTCTTGTTGATGATGGGCACGCTCAGCATACGGAGCGCTGCGGTCGCCATGGGTAGAAGTTAGCGTCGCGACACGGCTTTGAACTTGGGGTTTATTCACCCACGTTGAACGAGCACGATCTAAGATAGGTTGACTATACTGGGCGCAGTGCTCTATTGCTTGTTTATCACCATCAAGTGCTTTGGCAAGCCAAGAGACCTCGGATACTTTTTGCTTGGCAAACGAGAACCAGTTTTCGGTACCTTGAGGCAACTTAGTTTCTAACTCAGCATTCACAGGGCTGTGGAGCAAAGAACATGAAGACCCCACCCAAAGGCGCTCACCCAAGATTGCTTTTACTGGCTTTAATGTCCGCAAAGCGCTGTGCAGATTAGCACGCCAAACATTACGACCATTGATGATACCCGCTGACAGCACCCAATCACTTGGCAGACGATTAACCACTTCATCCAATTGGTTTGGCGCGGCAACGGCATCAACATGTAAACCGTCAACCTCAAGCTCAACAATCGCGTCAAGTGAGTCCACAACAGAGTCAAAGTAGGTCGCAAGCAGTACTTTCACATCACTGCGGATCACCTGATAAGCGAGCTTAAAGCTGTCCAACCACGGCTTTTCAAGCTCCAGCGCTAAGATAGGTTCATCCACTTGTACCCATTCAATGCCGAGTTTTTCAAATTTAGCGAAAATAGCCTGATAAGCAGTCAGTACTCGTGGTAGTAGTGACAAGCGATCAAAGCCCTGTTCTACTTCTTTACCCAGGTAAAGGTAACTCAACGGACCAAGCAGTACCGGCTTCACTTTATGACCTTGCTGCTGCGCTTCATTAATTTCATCGAACAGCTGAGTCCAACTCACTTTAAACTGATCTTCTGAGGAAAACTCTGGAACAATGTAGTGGTAATTGGTGTTAAACCACTTAGTCATATCCGAAGCGGCTTCCCCAGCACAGCCACAATCCGTTTGAGACTGACCTCGGCCAATACGAAATAGCGTGTCTAGATCGGGGAAACCGTTATTGTGTCGCTTTGGCACGTGACCTAAAAGTAGACTGGTACCAAGTACATGGTCGTACCATGCAAAGTCACCGACGGTTACATAGTCGAGGCCGTCTTGTTTTTGGCGTTCCCAGTTTTGTTTACGGATTTTAGCAGCGACCAGCTTCAAGCCTTGCTGGTCAAGCTCGCCACGCCAATACTGTTCTAAAGCAAATTTCAGTTCACGCTTTTCACCGATACGCGGGTAACCAAGAATATGAGTTGCTGTCATGATGTTGTCCTTTTTATTAATTAGCAGTCTGGATGGCTAAAGCATCACCCAGCAAAGCAATATGAACAATCGCAATTCATTCACAAAGAATATGAATCTTTCTCATGCAATAAGAAAACATCATTTAGACGTCTAGACGTTTACTTATACCCTAAAGCACGGTAAGTTAATGGAAAGGGATTAAGGATGAGGGATTTTCATGATAGAGCTTAAACACTTAAAAACACTGGCATCACTGCGCGATACCGGCTCACTAACCGCTACCGCAACCTCGCTGCACCTAACGCAATCAGCACTCTCTCATCAACTGAAAGATCTCGAGGCTCGTATTGGCTCGCCACTATTCATTCGCAAAACTCGACCAGTGAAATTCACCTCTGAAGGCGAGATCCTGCTTAATCTCGCTAACGACGTTCTACCACGCATCGCCCAAGCCGAAGGTGACTTAGCCGGACTTAAAGAAGACGTTAACGGTCGCCTCCATATGGCTATCGACTGCCATTCTTGCTTCCAATGGTTAATGCCAGCCCTGAAAGAGTATCAACTTGCTTGGCCACATGTTGAGTTGGATTTCTCCTCAGGCTTTGGCTTTGAACCCATCCCCGCTCTAGTAGGCGGAGAGCTGGATTTGGTGATCACGTCAGACATCCAACCACGCTCAGAAATCCACTACGAACCCCTATTCGACTTCGAAATGCGCCTTGTTACCTCAATCTCTCATCCTTTGGCAGGAAAAGATCATATCGAGCCAAGCGATCTAGCGGACCAAACCCTTTTGACTTATCCGGTGCAAAAGCAGCGCCTAGATGTCGTTAAACACTTCCTCACGCCAGCAGGCGTAGAGCCAAATAAGTGGAAACAAGCAGACAATACTCTAATGCTAGTACAAATGGTCTCTGCTGGTCTTGGTGTAGCCGCTCTACCAAACTGGGCGGTCAGTGAGTTCTCCCGTCAAGGTCTAATCACCAGCAAACCATTAGGTAAAGGACTATGGCGCAGACTGTTTGCTGCCGTTCGTAATGGGGAAAAGGATAAACATTATCTGCAAGCGTTTTTTGGTACCGCAAGAGCGCAGTGCAAGCAGCATTTGGATGGGATCAAAGTGGCTTGATGATGGGCGTTGGTTCTAGATCAGGCGACACGCAGTGAGCCAGTTTGCTCCTCCCCTTAACAAGGGGAGGCTGGGAGGGGTGCTTTTTGCTCTTTGTTTTTATCTCTGTAACACATTAAATTAATGAGAAAAAATCAAGAGCACCCCCTCTAACTCCCCCTTATTAAGGGGGAGAACTATAGGCTCGCTCCTATCGTCGCATCGCCAAAACTAAATCACTCTTTCGGCGCTATCATCCCCAAACAAATCTGCTGTACCGGCTCTTGAGGAGAATCTTGATAGGCAATCTGCTTAGTCACTGTCACTTCAAACTGCGGCCACTCTTCAGTAAAACGTCTAAACGTCTGACCTTCACAACCTTCACCTACATGACTCAGCAACAACACACCTTGTGATTCAATCTTTTCCGCTGTGATATGGCGGTTGTAAACATTCGGTAGCGTCTCGTTGCTCCAGCGGTTTGACATTTCTGGGTGCGGTGCGATGTAGAATGTCATCCATTCTGAGATTTCTGCGCCGCCCACCAGCTTGAGGGGCTTATCCGTGTTCTCGTACCAGAATGTTTCTGCATCATGCGCTAACACTTTAACGCCTTCAAAATTCTGGCCTGCATTGCGTACGTTACAAACCATAACTGAGCTGTAACCAACGATCATCAGCAGCGCCATTGTCACCAGAACTTTGTATGCCCGTGACAGCTGACCAATCACATCTTTGGCTAAAAACGCGACCAATACCGCCGGTGCTGGCATAAAGAATGGATGCAACCACTCAACGAGTCGACCACCTTTATGGAAGCTAAACCACGCCATAATCACCACCAGCGGTGCCAACAACACAAATGTCGTCAGCCAAACCTTCTCAGGCACATTTTTGGTAAAACGAAGGTTACGTTTGCCAAGCAAACCAGCGAGCAGGATCAATGGATAGAAGACAGATAACAGTGCCAGCCAACTACCAGGACTCAACTGAGCGGATACCTGACCACTCACCCACTTCACTGACGAGAAGTTATTTGCGAACATCCAAAAGAAGTTTGGCGTGACTAGAGCTAAGAAAGCCGCAATACCAATATAGAAATTACGATCACTCCAATTGCGACGCACACTTGGCACTGCCAAGCTTAGAATAAAAATCATCGCGACTGGCGCAAACGTCGTATATTTCGCCATCGCCGAGCAGCCTGCCAAGATGCCAAACGGAATCCACCATTTAGAGTCTTCGTAAACCGCCTTTACAAACATCAGCAACAGCCAAGACCAAGAGCCAAATAACAAATAGTTGTCATTGTATGGAATAGCATCAAAATTGATAACGCCTGAGAGATTCAGAGTCAACATTCCCAACCAGGCTAGCGCAATGGAATCGGTTAGCTTGTATGCCAAACGGTAACAACCCAGCATACCAATGGCAACCACACTAAAGTGGCCTACATACCAAAATGCCGATGCAAACTCCGTAGAAGACGAAATCAGCAAAATACGCGCGACAAAACCCACAAACCATGGGTTATTTGGGCTGCCCCACTCTCCATTGCTGGCCCAGTTTAACGCCTCAACAGCATCATAAGGCACTGTTGGATCAAGGTGATAAGAAACCAATGACCAAGCCACAGCGTACACAAAACACCAGATCAACGCAGCGCGATGTGAGCGAGCAATATCAGTTGGAGTGTTTGTTGATTGGTCGAAATGGAAAATTGTAGACAGCATAGACGCCCTTGGATTCGGTTAATTTCAGGGGTTTGGCGGCAAACTTTACTCAGGTTGAGCATATGAGAAAAGTAAACTAAGTCAATTCTCTGTAAATTCCCCATGAATTCATAAATAAGGAGAATTGGAGCCCGCACTTCAACAATTAGTCTATATATTTATGCCGTCAAGGCCTGTAATGCTTTGTATAGAGTTAGGTATGAGAGAGTCAAGAAAGGAGTCTAGAAATCAATGCCAAGAATAATTCCTCGGCATTGGTCTGGTTAACGCTTTAGATAATGCTTGTACGAATACGTGTTCGGTTTGAAGTACAGCTTAGTGTATTCAAAGATGCTGCCATCGCTGAGCTTACCTGTCGAAAGAAGGCGAATAATAGGCACCTCTGGAGATAGCTCAAACACTTCGCATAAGTGCTCGTCTGGCATAACCGCTTCAAAATCCTGGAGTGCACCGTCTATATGCAAGCCCAACTCTTTTTCAAGATATTGGTACTTCGAGCCTTGCAAAGACATGATGTTCATTTGCGGGAACATAGCGACTGGCATGAATGAGTCTTCGTAAATGGAAGGGACGCCATTTATCAGCTTAAAGCGGCGGATAAAATACACTTTCTCATCGGAGCCAATTTTTAGCGCAGCAGCCACCTCTTCATCAGGATCCATCAGAGTAAACTCGACCACTTTGTACTCGAGCTTAGTCCCTGCATCACTCATGTATTCGCTAGTGCTACGCAAATTCGACATCGAGCCAGTCATGGTCTTACCGATAACCGTAGAGCCTGCGCCTTGGCGCTTCTCAACCAAGCCCAGCTTCACTAGTTCTTCTATCGCCTTGCGCACCGTAATACGACTCACTGAATAGGCGTCGATAAGATCTCGCTCGGTAGGAAGGGTATCGCCAATGGCGAACTCTTCTGAGTCAATGCGGGACTTTAAATCCTGCATTACCTTTTTGTATAACATGTTTTCACCTCTTAGGTACCACGCTATCACCACCAAAAGTACAAATCAATAACCAATCGTACTAACCTCGTCACAACTCAGCGCTATCGCCACAAAACATCCTTTATAGGTCTCTTTTTATGCTCCAAATCACATAATACATGCTTTATTTGTACTCAATCACAATTTATTTATTATTGATTTGTTATGTTTTATTTTCAGGAGTAACTTAAGACCTGTCGAGAGACACAAGAATTACAAAAACAAAAATCTATACCAATAACAAAAAGGACCCTTCCATGTTAAGTGCTATACAACGCTTAGGTGGAGCAATGTTTACCCCAGTTTTGCTGTTTCCTTTTGTCGGGATCTTAGTGGGACTGACCATTGTTCTCAAAAACCCCATCTTTGTTGGCGACCTCGCTGATAAAGACGGTTTGTACTATCAAGTTTTACAAGTCATTGAAGAAGGTGGCTGGACTATCTTCCGTAACATGGCGCTACTTTTTGCCGTAGGCCTGCCGATTGGCCTTGCTAAAACCGCTCATGCTCGTGCCGTTATGGTGGTCATGGTTTCCTACCTAACCTTCAACTACTTTGTTGGTGCGATGGGTGGATTCTGGGGTGAGTTCTTCGATGTCGATTTCTCTCAAGCGATTGGTGGTACATCGGGTCTGACTGAAATTGCAGGTATTAAAACGCTGGACACTGGTATCTTTGGTGCCATCATCATCTCTGGTTTTGTTACCTGGATCCACAACCGTACTTTTGAAAAACAGCTACCTGCTTATCTAGGTATCTTCCAAGGTGCATCATTTGTTGCAATGATTTCATTCTTTGCAATGTTGCCAGCGGCTTGGTTAACGCTTTACATCTGGCCTTCAATCCAGCACGGCATTCTTAACCTACAAGGCTTCTTAGTTAGCTCAGGTTCATTCGGTGTGTGGCTATACACCTTCCTAGAACGCATCTTGATCCCTACAGGTCTGCACCACTTCGTCTACGCACCATTTGTATTCGGTAACGTAGCGACGCCAAATGGCATCACGGTTGACTGGTTTACTAACTTAGAGGCGTTCACGCAATCAACCCAATCAATGAAAGATCTCTTCCCTGCTGGCGGCTTTGCACTGCACGGTAACTCTAAGATCTTCGGTTGTACTGGTATTGCGCTAGCAATGTACCACACCGCAAAACCTGAAAACCGTCAAAAAGTTGCGGCACTTCTTATCCCAGCAACGTTAACCGCAGTATTGGTAGGTATCACTGAACCACTTGAGTTTACCTTCCTATTCATCGCGCCTTGGCTATTCGCAATCCACGCGATTCTTGCAGGCACTATG
This sequence comes from Vibrio sp. DNB22_10_4, assembly GCF_052879755.1. Classification (NCBI taxonomy): domain Bacteria; kingdom Pseudomonadati; phylum Pseudomonadota; class Gammaproteobacteria; order Vibrionales; family Vibrionaceae; genus Vibrio; species Vibrio sp. DNB22_10_4. The sequence goes on from NZ_JBNNXW010000018.1 coordinate 40,678, forward strand.
GCGATGGTGATGTACACCTTTGGTGTGGTCGGCAACATGGGTGGTGGCTTGATTGAATTTGCAACAGGTAACTGGATCCCACTACTGGGCAACCACACTGGCATGGTCGTGACTCAAATTGCTATCGGTCTGTGCTTCACAGCCATCTACTACGTGACGTTCAAATACCTCATCGTCAAGTTTGATGTGCCAATTGCAGGTCGCGGCGAAGCAGAAATGAAGTTGCACACTAAAAAAGACTTCAATGAGAAACACGGCATTACTGGTAAAGGTGGTGCAGGTACAGCAACCCCACTACAAATCCAAGCAGTAGAAACTATCGAAGGTTTGGGCGGCGTTCATAACATCGAAGATCTAAGTAACTGTGCGACCAGACTTCGCGTCACGGTCAAAGACCCAAGCAAAGTTCAAACAGCAGAATACTTTATGGAAACTGGTGCGGTGAACCTCGTGAAAAACGGTAAAGCCATCCAAGTCATCATCGGACTGAATGTCCCTCAGCTTAGAGAAGAGTGCGAAAAAATCTACAGCGCTTCTAAAACTGTCGACATGACACTGGCTCCGGCCACTTAGTCCAAGAGAAACGAATAGCAATACCTAGATAATCCATCTAGTCCAATAACGTAAACAAAACAGATACTAACAACATACTACCAAAGGGCGGTAGCGTACCGCCCTAGTCCAAGTGAGGCATATCATGAAAAAAGAATTCTCAGTAGTTATCGCAGGCGGCGGCTCAACATTCACTCCTGGCATCGTTATGATGCTGCTTGAAAACCAAGAGCGTTTTCCAATCCGCAAACTGAAATTCTACGACAACTTCGCTCAGCGCCAAGAGACTATCGCTGAAGCCTGTAAAATCTTGCTAAAAGAGCGTGCACCGCACATTGAGTTCTCATACACCACCGATCCTGAAGAAGCATTCACAGACATCGACTTCTGTATGGCTCATATTCGTGCTGGTCTTTACGCAATGCGTGAGCAAGACGAGAAAATTCCTCTACGCCACGGCTGTGTAGGCCAAGAAACCTGTGGTGCTGGCGGTGTGGCTTATGGCCTTCGCTCAATCCCTGCAGTTATCGAAATGATTGACTACATGGAAAAATACTCGCCAAACGCTTGGATGCTGAACTACTCAAACCCAGCAGCTATCGTCGCTGAAGCGTGCCGCGTAATGCGCCCTAACTCAAAAGTGCTTAACATCTGTGACATGCCAATTGGTATCGAAACTCGTATTGCAGAGATCCTTGGCTACGAAGACCGCAAACAGTTCGACATCATGTACTACGGCCTAAACCACTTCGGTTGGTGGAAAGAGTTCAAAGATGCGAAAACGGGTGAAGACTTGATGCCACGCATCAAAGAGTACATCAAAGAGAACGGCTACTTGCCACCAAGCGCAATTAACGGTGCACAGCACACAGACGAATCTTGGAAGCAAACCTTCATCAAAGTTCGTGACGTGTACGCACTTGACCCAGAAACGATTCCAAACACGTACCTCAAGTACTACATGTACCCAGACTACGTAGTAGAGCACTCTAACAAAGAGTTCACTCGTGCAAACGAAGTGATGGAAGGCCGTGAAAAAGAAGTGTTCACAGAATGTCACCGCATCATTGCCGCTGGCACAGCGGTAGACACAACTATCGAAGTCGAAGAACACGCATCTTACATTGTTGACCTAGCAACAGCGATTGCATTCAACACCAAAGAGCGCATGCTGCTCATCGTTCCAAACAACGGTGCCATCGCGAACTTTGACCCAACAGCCATGGTAGAAATCCCATGTATCGTCGACAACACAGGTGCGAAGCCGCTGCAAGTTGGCGCGATTCCTGAGTTCCAAAAAGGCATGATGAGCCAACAAGTTTCGGTTGAGAAGCTGGTAGTGGAAGCGCACGTTGAGGGCTCTTACCAAAAACTATGGCAAGCGCTAACGCTGTCAGCGACGATTCCAAGCGCAACGGTTGCGAAAGCGATTTTGGATGACCTGATTGAAGCCAACAAAGAATACTGGGTTGAGATGAAGTAATTAGTGTTTAGCCGACTTCACCAAAAAACCAACTCAAACTAATCGTCACCCCTGCGCAGGCAGGGGTCTTCTTTAAGCGCACACCAAGCCTTAAGTAGATTCCTGTCTTCACAGGAATGACGGTGTTGAGGGTTGTAAAGACCCAATTTAGTCGTCACCCCTGCGCAGGCAGGGGTCTACTTTAAGTGCGTACCAAGCCTTGAGTAGATTCCTGTCTTCACAGGAATGACGGTGTTGAGGGTTGTAAAGACCCAATTTAGTCGTCACCCCTGCGCAGCAGGGGTCTTCTTTAAGCGCACACCAAGCCTTAAGTAGTTTCCTGTCTACACAGGAATGACGGTGGCTAAGGGTTTTATTGCTTTAACAATTCATCCATTCTGGAGCAATAATATGTTGAGTATCACCACACTCGGCTATATCGCAGCGTTCTGCACCACTTGTTCTTTCATTCCTCAAGTGCTGCACATATTCAAGACCCGAGATACCCAATCCATCTCACTAGCAATGTATTCAATCTTCGTCACCGGTGTCGCGCTTTGGCTTGCGTATGGTGTATTAGTGACTGACCCACCAATCATCATTGCCAACGCCATCACCTTATTGCTCGCCTCCATCATTCTGATTATGAAAATCAAAGATGTCACCGGCAAACGACCAACCTTCTCCAAAACCAGCGCTTGATAAAGCGTGACCTCCAAGCCAAGCTCCCCCTGCTTGGCTTTTTTCATTGTAAAACTCTTGAACTGCACAACAGTTTGTATAGGTGTTATGGCGCTATAGTTTCAGCAATTCAAACACTTATAAAAAACAAGGATACGTCATGTTGTCTTATTCTCTTCGCACCTCTATTTTAGCTCTGTCTATCGCTGCCTCGTGTGGTGCGATGGCGTCACAAGCATCGTCAGTGACACCAGAAGATACCTTTCCGAGCACACAAGCGTGGCTAACACACGCCAAGCAAGGTCTCGCTCCTTACTGGATGCATGAAGCAGCGCAAGGTGTCCCCGTCGGCAATTTCCCAACATTTCGCTGCGATAATGGAGAGTTATTAGACATATCCAACGTCTGCCCAGAGCTGCAACACGGCTGGATCATCCCTCACTTTGGGCGCGAATACACACGTATGAAGTCACGCCAGACTTACGCTTATGGCGTTCTTTTTCATCTTACCGGCGATGTTAAAGCGCTCGAACTTGCCAAAGACGGGGCTTACTACCTCATTGACCAACTTCAAGACGCCGAGAACGGTGGATTTATCTCGTTCACCGAAGATGATAAGCCGGGTCTAAAGTGGACACAACGCACCTCACAAGACCAAGCTTACGCCCTTGTTGGCCTTGCCATGTATTACTACCTAACGCGCGACCCTAAGGTAGAGAAAGCACTCGTCGAACAGCAAGCGTTCATCTTCGACAAATACAAACTCAGTGACGACGTCGGCCTAGCCTGGGTATTGGAAGATGGCGATGACCAAAGCGCCAAACAACACGAACTGGTCGCACAGCTTGATCAAATCAATGGCTACATGCTCCTAGTCGCCCCTCTACTTCCCGAGCCTCATAAAACCAAATGGCTAGCGGATCTCGAGTGGCTAACACAAATCTTAGTCAATGATTATCACGCCGATGATGAGCAGCGATTCTACGGAGCCATACACCACAAAGCCGTGATGCAGCCTAACGCGAAACATAATGACTTCGGTCATACCATTAAAGCGTATTGGATGACCTATCTCACCGCCCAGCTCCTAGATAAGCCAGACTGGGAGACCTTCGCTAAGCAAGGCATGGAAGCAACACTAGAAAGAGCCCAGTACAACATGCCATTTGAATATGTCGCCGATTTCTTCCCCAAAGAGCAGCAAGAAGCGCTAAAAGGCACCACCATCCCGACATGGCAAAGTAGACCAAACAGTGGTGGCGCCTCTTCTTGGGAATGGGCGGAGCTTGACCAAGCCGCTATGACGCTCTCTATGGATGTTGGAAAAGCTAGAGCACCACTCGGTGATACCACCACTGGCTTTATGAACGTATGGGTTGACCATAAATATGGCGGTGTGGGTCTAAATCCAAAATCAACCAAAGCCTTCCACTGGGGAAATGGTTATCACCAATTTGAACACGCTCTGATTGGCACACTGGCATCAGGGTCACTCAATCATAACCCAGTGACCCTGTATTACGCAGTGAACGATGAAAGACTCCCAAGCTTCACGCCATACTACTATCAAGGCAAAGTGAACAAGACCACATCGCTCAAGAATGGCAAGGTTCAGGCGGTAAGCTTTAGTGACATCACACCTTAGCTTTTATGCAAAAGGGCTGAAGTCATGCAAAGAAGGTAAGAAAATCGAAGAAACGGGCAGGAATCACTTGGTTTCAAAGGCATAACCTGCGACAATCCGCCCGTTATTCACCCTTGATTACAGATGGTCAATTATGCAAATCTTAGTACGCAACCTATCTCGCGAAACCACAGAGCACGATGTACGCCTTCAGTTCCGTGAGTACGGCCGAGTTACCGAGTGCACACTCGTACTAGACACAGAGACAGGAAAGTCGAAGGGCTTCGCGTTTGTAACTATGCCTGAAATTGAAGAAGCGAAGGTAGCGATTAAAGAGCTAAACCTAACTATGTTTGGTGGCAGCAAGATCCGCGTTAAATTCGCCGGTCACTAATTTTTTAGTGCAAGTCTTTTAGGTCAAGTCACCTAGCCATCAAGATAGAAAACACCAGCCATTTCGGTTGGTGTTTTAGTTTGTAGCCATGCCTAATTAAGGCTGCTCAAGCAGCGATGCGTGAACAGCCCCTGTTTCACGGGCATCCGCATACGCTTTCTTGATCACATCCGCTATCTTCTCTGCAATCATAATCGTTGGCGCATTAGTATTTCCTCCAACCAAGGTTGGCATTACTGACGCATCGACCACTCTTAGGTTTTCCAGCCCATAAACCGAAAGGTCATTGTCCACCACAGCTAATGGGTCTTGCTCAGTACCCATTTTACAGGTACCAATTGGGTGATACTGGGTATCAGCGCGATTACGAATATCTTGCTCTATCGCCTCATCGTCATTTGGATCGACAGGATAGAAACAATCTCCTCGAACCTCATCAAACGCAGCGCTATTGAGCATTTGATATTGCTTCTTCCACCCTTTAATCATGACTGTCATATCGTCAGGATCAGCAAAGAACGCGGGATCAATCTGCGGAGCGTCATATGGGTCGGCGCTATTGAGCTTTACTGTCCCGATGCTTTTTGGTCTTAGTAAGGTAACATGCGAGCTAAAGCCATGGCTGGCATGGATTTTTCTCGCGTGATCGTCCACTACAGCTACAACAAATACAAACTCCAAATCCGGTACCGACACGCTATCATCGGAGCATAAAAAACCGATGCCTTCGGCAAAGTTACTGCTCAGCTTGCCTTCACGCTGTCTCAACCATTTTGGCAATGCCTTGGACATTTCAGCCGCCATCTGTAACGACACCCCAAACGTTTCTCGCTTCGCTGAGCATTTATAACTGTGCACTAAGTCGATGTGGTCTTGCAGGTTCTCCCCGACTCCGGGAAGCTCGTGCACTTGCTCAATACCGTGCTTATCGAGCTCTGCTTTCGCACCCACTCCGGAAAGCATGAGGATCTGCGGCGAACCAAATGCACCAGCACTTAGTATCACTTCTCTATCGCAGAAAATCTGAAAGCGCTTATCTTTCAATCCATACTCAACGCCCACTGCACGCTTGCCCTCAAACAAAACTTTGTGGGTGGTCGCTTTGGTAAGCACGGTTAGATTCGGTCGGTGCAGGTTCGGTGTCAGGTAAGCCTTTGCGGCGCTGCATCGCTCACCATTTCTCTGCGTTACTTGCGTTTGCATCGCGCCAAGTTGCTCGGCTCCATTCACATCAGCGTTTCTTGGTACCCCAATAGATCCGCAAGCATCAAGATAACGCTCAACCATCTCACTGGGTGAACGCAGATTGGCCACATTAAGCGGTCCACCCTGACCATGATAATCATTATGAAAGACTTCGTTATTCTCAGCCTTTTTAAAGTAAGGCAGACATTGCTCATAGTCCCAACCGCTGTTGCCTAGTGCTGCCCACAGATCGTAATCATAATGGTGCCCGCGCGCATACATCATGGCATTGATCGAGCTCGAACCACCGAGTGTTTTACCACGCGGTTGATAACCCTTGCGTCCATTCAATCCTGGTTGAGGTACGGTTTCAAAACCCCAGTTGTTTATCTTGGTCGGCATCATGACCACACAGCCAACAGGCGTGTGAATAAACGGGCTTGAGTCTTTGCCGCCCGCCTCTAACAAGCACACTGAAACAGATGGGTCTTCGGATAAACGTGAAGCAAGCACACACCCAGCGGAGCCGCCGCCAACAATAATAAAATCATAGCGATCCATTGCCGATCTCCTCTGCAACGGTTTTGACGATATCGAGAGGATGCAACTCTCGCTTGAGGATCTTGCCAGTCGCTGTCATAGGAAGTGATGGGCGAATGAAGACGCGACGCGGATACTTGTAGTCCGCCAACTGGCTTTTGCACCATGCGACCAGAGTTTCACCCTCGCAGCTTGAGGTCTCATGGAGCACCACGTGCGCATGTATCTCTTCCCCTAGCCTTTTATCATGCTCCCCGACGACCGCAACCATCTCGACGTCAGGATGACACATCAATACCTCTTCGATTTCTCGCGGATAGACGTTGTAACCACCACGAATGATCATGTCTTTAACGCGGTCGACAATGAATAGATTGCCGTGCTCATCCAAACGTCCAATATCACCCGTTAAAAACCAACCGTCTCGAATCGACTCAGCGGTCGCTTCGGCACGTCCATAGTAGCCCTTCATCACACTTGGGCTTTTAATGCATACCTCTCCCAACTCACCGCAGCCCAACGTATTGCCCTGAACATCGGTAATCTTGATCATATGACCACACAAAGGTTGTCCAACACTGCCCGGCAGCCTATCGCCATCTATGTGATTAAAGGTGGCGACGGGCGCAGTTTCCGACAGTCCATAGCCTTCTAACACGGGCAGTTCAAACCTTGATTCAAACTGGCGAATCACCTCGACTGGCATAGAGGCGCCACCCGACACACCCAGTCTCAAACTGTGTTTTACCTGCTCAGATTGCTCTGAAGACTGCTCGCCAGCGGTAAGCAGGGCAATATACATGGTCGGTACGCCTGCAAATACACTCACCTTATGCGAGATGATCTGCTCTATCACTAGCTTGGGCTCAAAGCGCGGTATCAGCACCATGCTAGAGCCTGTTAAAACACTGGCGTTCATCATCACGGTTTGACCAAAACTGTGGAACAAAGGTAGGGTCAGCATCGTGGTGTCGCTGTACTCAAGGCGCATCAAATACTGAGACGCCATGGCATTGGTTAGCATATTCGTGTGGGAGAGCTCCGCCCCTTTAGGTTGCCCTGTGGTGCCAGAGGTATAAAGAATGACAGCGGTGTCATCGCCTTGCCTCGTGATGGACTCAAACGGCTGTGGCGATGCCTCTAGCCAGATCTCGAGTGCTTGCTCAGTATCGGTTGATGCAAGCATAGAGATAAAGTGCTCACAATGCGGCGCCTGAGCAAAGCCTATGCGTCCGTACTGCTCATCAGCACTGGTTTGCTCTGCTTCAAAACAGAAATACGCTTTTGCATCTGAGTCATTCAGGTGATAAGCAATCTCTCGACTTTTGAATAGGGTATTGAGGGGAACCACCACGCATCCAGCCTTCAAGATGCCGTAATACACAATAGGAAAATAGGTCATATTAGGGCACGACAGCGCCACTTTATCACCCGGTACTAAGCCAAGTTTTACTAAGTTGCGAGCCACGATATTCGCGTAGTCGTCCAATTGCTGATAACTCACGTCATCGTTGCCCATTTTAAGTGCGGCTTTGGTAGGGAAAAGCGCAGCACTTCGCTCTAGATTAACGGCGAGGTTGTGCATCTTAGGTCTCCTTTTAGGGTGTACGACGCCAGCCCTCGCTGGCGTTCCGAAGATTCTTGTAAGACGAAGGTTTGAATTTGTTGTTGGATGAAACTGAGTTGTCGCTAACGGCGTTTACTGAGACTCGGATCTGGTTTGCCGACAAACACGCGCACAACCAGCTTCTGAACCCAGGTACCATAAGGGGGAGAGAACAACTGAATCGGGAACCAACCGCGCATCTGCAATACAGAGCGGGCATGACTCAACTCTCGAAAGCCTTCTTCGCCGTGATAGTTACCAATACCAGAATTACCCACACCGCCAAACGGAACCGAGTGGTTGAGCACATGCCAGCCCCAATCATTGATAGTGACGCCACCACTGTGCGTCTGCTCTAACACATGCTCACGCGCGGCTTCGTCATAGCTAAACAGGTAACAAGCAAGGGGTCTTGGGCGCTCTGTGATGTACTCAATCACATCATCGATGTCTCGGTAGCCATGAACAGGCAGGAGTGGTCCAAATATCTCTTCCTGACAGATACGCATGTTCGGGGCTAGGTTGGTCGCCACATAAAGCGGTGTTTTACGCCCTTCTCCGTCCGGCAAGCATTGAGTAATGGTTGCGCCTTTTTGCTTGGCGTCTTCGAGCAGTTCATTGAATCTTAGATGCTGAGAATCATCCACCAGCGAGGTGTAGTCAGCATTTCCCTTGATGTCACTGTACATCGCGATATGACTTTGCTTTAACCCCTCAACAAACTCCGTCACTTTAGATTCAGGAACAAATGCATAGTCAGGCGCGATGCAGATCTGCCCGGAGTTAAAGCCTTTGCCGTGAGCAATGCGACTCGCCGCTGTTTGAATATCGTAATCATCAAACACAATAACCGGTGACTTGCCGCCGAGCTCAAGCGTGACAGGCGTTAGGTTCGCAGCAGCATTGGCCATAATGATTTTGCCACTCGCTGGCGAGCCAGTGAAAACCAAATGATCAAAAGGAAGATGTGAGATCTCCATTGCCTCAGGATGAGTGCCGTCCACAATTCGAACCAGATCCGTTGGGTAGATCTCTGCCAACATACCCTTAAGCACCTTGGTGGTCGCTGGACAGTTTGGTGGCATCTTGATCATACATCGATTGCCAGCCGCCAACGCGGTGATCATAGGGCCAAGGGATAAATAAAGTGGGAAGTTCCAAGGACAGATAATACCCACCACCCCCTTCGGCTGATAACGGACCTCCAACTTATTACCCTTAAATAACCATTCTGTCGGGCGACGTTGCGATTTCATCCAACCCTTTAGGTGGCTGAGCACATGTTTGATATCGAGAACCGGCGCCATGACATCCGCCATGATGGATTCTGTATGACTGCGACCACCAAAATCATCACTCATCGCCTCTGCTAGCACATCTTGGTAGCGAGTCAGTTGCGTTTTCAACGCTTGTAAACGCTGCTTTCTTATTGCAAGACTCGGGTTTGTCTCTTGTTGATACGCCTGCTCAAGCTCCGAAAACCAAGTTGTTAATTCACTCACCCCTTGATTATTGCATTCAACCAAATCACCTTTAGGCCAATCAATCATTTCACTCATTTATCTATCCCGTACGTCATTTTGCTTAATTACAACATTCTGATAACATTAATCACAGGTTGCATAGAGACAAAAAACGGTGATATTCGGACATTCGTCAGACATGGCGTGTCTGCATTTGAGCTATGTTGACGCTAACTTATTGAAACTATGTCGGTTAGGAACGGGAGAATCATCAATGCAGTACACCGCAGTCTACGAGCCCGATTTACAAGCGTGTGGAATTTTAGATCTTCAGCTTATGACCCGATACCTAGAGGGGAAGATGCCAACCGAATCTCTATTTGAAGGCACCCCACTGACCGCGGACCAACTCTATCAACCCGATACTAAGGTGACGATGGCGCAGAAAATGGCCATTTTCAGCAACGCCCTCTCCCATGTTCATGAACCCGGGCTCGGCTTAAAAGTGGGTCAACAAGCAAGATTTAGCGACTTCGGCGTATTAGGTTACGCCGTCTTTAGCAGCAACACTATGTTGGATGCCCTGATGATGGGCTTTAAATACTTGCGCCTAGCTGGACCTGTTTTAAAAAAACAGATGTGGGTTGAGAACAACCTAGGGTATTTTCGAGCCGAGCAACTCGTTGACCTAAGAGACTTACTGCCCTTCTTCTGCGAATACTGGTTTACCGCTATTCAAAACCTCTGTGAAGAAGTCATGCAACAACAATTCTCATCCAAGCTGATTCGCTTTCCTTACCCAGAGCCGGAACACAGCGACTTATACCGACAGATTTTTCACTGCCCCATTGAATTTAATGCGGACTACCTTGAATGGCAGTTTGATGCCACCACGCTCTATGACCCACTCCCAGCGGCCAACACCATGACGCTGCAGATGTGCCTAAAGTCATGTGATGAGCTGCTCGCAACAGTTCAAGGCTCCACCAGCCTGAATGAGAAAATCACTCAGCTGTTTGTCGAACAACTTGGCAACTATCCATCCATTGAATCGCTCTCGTCAGAACTTGGCATGTCATCGCGAACGCTGCGTCGCCACCTAAAGAGTGAGGGCACCAGTTACCAACAACTGCTCGATGATGTCCGGTATCGGCTGGCAAGGCACTATCTTCTGAATACGCAGATTACCATTGAAGAGATATCCGATAGAGTCGGCTTTTCTGATAGCGCTAACTTTCGCCACGCATTTAAAAAATGGAGTGGCCACTCACCAAAAGGGTTTAGGAATAACCAAGACCTCAATAGTTACACCAACGGCTAAGAGACTACCTACATGCAACCGGCAGACAATCACCAAATGCCGCCATGTAACCTACTCATTTTCAACTGATATCGCTTATAAACTGGGCTTTTTTGCTTGGTTATATGCGATACCGTACAAAACTCACTTTTTTGTATTGCAACGAAGTATTTGCCGTTCTAGCCTATAAACAGTTCAATAGACTCAAAAGGAATTACAGTGTCCCTTTCTCGTATCACTCTTACACTGACGCTCCTCGCATCCGCTACCAGTTACGCAAGCCCGGTACAGTTTCTACTTGGCGTCGACAGCCATAAAGGTTTTGCTGGCGGCATAGAAACCATCGTCTACGATAACTTTATTATCGGCGGCCAGTTTAATTTTGGCTCTTCCGACGAAAGCAACAGTCAGACAGGCACTTACCCAGGCATTACCAACCCAACGTTTACCAGCAAAAAATCGGCACAGCATTACGGTCTATACACTGGTTACCGATTTAATGACGGAATGTTAGACGGCTTGGCGCTCAAACTCGGCATTGCTCAAATGAACGTCAACATCAGTGAAGATGTTTATGGCACGGACGGGAATTCAGATATCATTTACGATATCAACGAGCGTAAATACCAACCTTTCGTCGGTCTTGGCTACCATGTTAGCGAGCGTTTTTCACTCAATGTACACGCACACTTAGCCGGTATCGATACCATCAATGTTGACGGCAAAACACTGGACTCAGGTTTTGATGCAACGACGCTAAGCTTTATGGCCGGGTTTACCTTCTAGCCTGTTTAGACTCAAAATAATTTCCAACTGTTGAATCGGATAGTGCCCGTTTCGGGCCTATCGACACCCTTCTGATAACATCATCACCAAAAGCCTCATATTTCTCGATACATATCAAACAAGTCACACACCTTAGGGTTTGCGACTGTGCATTGAATCGGATTAACCTGATATCAACCAAATAGAAACCTCTATCTTGCCGCACTTAGACTAGGGAAAGTGAGTTAACTATGCCGTATGAGCTAAAGGATTTTGAAAATAACGAAATCAGCTTCGCTGAGCTGAACAACAAGTCTTTTGCCTGTGCGCAAGGGGAGAATCAAGAGAGCTTGTTCGTAAAAACCTTTAAAAAGTTGCAAGACAACGGATTTATTCAGTCTGAAGAGCGTATCGCCATCCATCCAGAGAAGGAAGCCAACCCTTATCATCCCGACTTGATCGTAAACGAGAAGCTCGTCGCTGAACTGAAAACCAAGGCGTCACCACTGTTTATGGCGCAGAACTACGGTATCGACCCTCAATACGCACTCACCATGGATTTAAAAGACTCTCTACATTACAACAAACTGCTTGAGCAAGGTACAGACGTCACCATCTATGTTTGGGTGAAGTGGGCAGCCAAAACAATGCAACGCTATTCTGTGCAAAACGGGCAAAAGTGCTACAACGACGAAGTCTTTGAAGTTGGACAATTAGCGGGGATATGGAAGGTGAACTTCTCCCAATTGCGTCAGTTCGAACGTGACTATCAAGTGCCCATTCATTGGTACAAGGAAGAATTTCGAAAACCACCTGAATACTCACGCGATGAGCCAGAACACAAAGCGTGGTATGACTATCTTGAAAACTTTGAGCCGAGACTAGTCAACCCTACGACAAACAAACTGAAGAACATCACCTCAAAAGGTTATGACAAAGACACTCTTTACACCAAAGGCGACTCTTCTGGCAGTTACGTCTTTGACCTAAGAAACCCAATGTTCCAGAGACTTTACTGGAATCATAAAAGCCCCAAGCGTCTTTGTTTGGACATACAACATTATCGCTAAATGCAAACAAGGAAGCCAAACGGCTTCCTTGTTTGCATTTGGGTACTACTCGTTATTACGCGTTGCCAGTGGTTGGCTGCTCAAGAGATTCGATATCGTTAAGTAGCCTTACCAGTGAATGCCCTAACGCTTTAGACATATTCACCGGTACCGCATTACCGATTTGCTTGTACGCAGCGTTCTTCGAGCCTTTAAACTCCCAATTGTCCGGGAAAGTCTGAATACGTGCGTACTCTCTTACTTGAAGCGGGCGCGTTTCAATAGGATGGCAGCGTTCCGTTTGTTTTTGTGCTGGAGACGTGGTGAGAGTCAAACTCGGCTCATCCAAAGAGAGACGTCTTGCCATGCCCGTCTTACCACCACCTAGGAAGTAGCTTCCTCCCATGTATTCACGCTGCAGATCATCTGACAGATCGCGCCAGTAGCCACCTTGCGGTACATGCTCCATGATTTCGCGTTTGCGCTCTGGGTAAAGCTGGCCTTCTGACTCAGGTACATCCGTGTCGTAAAGTTCACCCGCGTAAAATGCATCACGAAGCGTCATCACTTTGCGATAAGGTGAAGGCCAATGAAACTTCACTTTTTGCGCCAGATCTTTTCGGATAGCGACCAAAATCAAGCGTTCACGTTTTTGTGGAACTTTATAGAAAATCGCTTTGAGTACACGCGGCTCTACCAACTCATAACCGAGTTCATCAATGACGCTTTTAATGGTTTCTAGGGTGCGACCATCGTCGTGAGTAAGCAGTGCTCTTACGTTTTCTGCCAAAAATACTTTTGGCTGAGTTTCTTTGATGGCACGCGCCATTTCGAAAAACAAAGTACCGCGCGTATCTTCAAAACCTAGGCTCTTACCTGCATAAGAAAATGCCTGACATGGGAAGCCACCAGTCAGAATATCCACCTCTTCTTCAATCTGGGTGAAATCCACTTTAGCAATGTCGCCTTCAATCACATTCCAATCTGGTCGGTTATGGCGTAACGTCGCACAGGCGTGCTTGTCCATTTCGTTAAGAAGAATGCTCTCAAGACCGGCTTGTTCCATACCAATAGCAAGGCCGCCACCACCAGCGAACAGCTCGACCAGTTTGTAAGGTCGCAATGGTTTCACAGCGCGTTCATCATCCCAAAGGGTTTGAACCATCGACTGGATCTCTGGGTGATGTTCAACTTGGTCAAGCCCAATGGTGCCAGACTCTTCGCAGCGCTTTAATTCGCCACGACGAATACGTGCTTCCATGGTCGATTTAGATTGGGAAAGGATATCCGCTAATACTTCAACACTAAAATTCATTTTCTTCTCTTTGGACATCATAACAATGACGCTTCCAATAGTAGATAAGAACTGTACAAACATACAGCCCTCATTTGTTCGGGTTGACTATTCTACCTGTTTTTAAAAGTGCAGACTACCTGCCAAAAGCTCTGACTGTCATCAAACTTCCGCGCTAAGTGGTTACGTTTACGTTTGCCAGTCGCCCTACTTTTTCAAATAGCCTAGGGTTTGCGCCATACGCTCGGCGTTTTCTTTAACCCAGCCAGAGTCAAAAGGCCCCCAAGAGACAATTTGATAGTGACCATTTTTCAGCGCCCCAGTGAACTCACACTCGATATCAAGCTCATGTAAGGCATTAATCGTGTCTTGAGCCGTGCGGCGTGGAATTTCGATGCTAGATTGGATCTTTGGGATGGTGTTGCAGCCAGAATCAATAAGATAAGCGAGATACAAGCGGCGATAAAATGAAGTTTTAGTTTTACTAGGGGTCATGCGTCCTTTTCCTTGGAAAGAGGAAGAGCATTGCGCTCCCCCTCTAATGATTCATCATCCGGGCAGGTTGATGTCATCCGAAATAGACTAGCAAAATTTGATACTTAGAGCCAGTTAAGCCGCCAACTGCATTAGGAAAGCATCTTTGCGAGCGTTGAATCGCTCTACGAGATCATCGATCGCCTCATCCGAATAAGGTTTAAGACCGCTAGCCACCATTCGCTTGACGCCTTTACCAATGACAATGCCGTCTTCTTTAAAGTTGAAATTCAGTGTCACCGTACCGCGCTTACCTTCAATATCAAACGTTGCACCGCTAAACTCAACCTCTGGGTGCGTCAGATCTAAACGAGAAAACTCCACTTCCATGCTCTCGTAAATCACCAGCGGGCGCTGGGAGTTGATCATCATCTGCTTTTCCTGCATCAGTGGCACCATAATGTGCGGGAAGTTCATGCCAGAGAATTGAACGTAGTTCGATACCACGTGTTCAATAAACTCAGCAGAACGGCTTTGCTCACCTGAGTGAGAGAAACGCAGATACTCTTTGCCATTATCATCGACAACCACAGATTCACTGTCGCTGTTACGCTGTACTTCGAGTTCAACACCGTCGTTGACCATTCCAGAGAATTCAAAACGCATCTTTTGGCTAATGCCTTCTTTATCTAGCAAGGCTGCAAAAAGCAGATCGCCCGGCACACAAAAGCGCTTGCTGTCTTCGTCGTGGATAGGATTGAAATCCCCAGCGACTTTTTTAGCAAAATGGCTAGCTTGTTGACGAGTGAACTGGAACTTCGAATTTTCTCTTGAAATATAAGGTGTTAGAAACATACAACGACACTATTAATTTAAAAACTGGCGGAAGTATAACGTATGCCACCTAAGGCAATGGTCTATCCAGATAAATACCTAAATACTTAGTTGTTTAACGCAGCAACTTCTTGTAATATCGCCGCTCATTTTCGGTCTTATTATTCGTTCCTTGCTTCCTCTGGACGACCGACCAACTGTGGAAGCTAATAATC
Source organism: Vibrio sp. DNB22_10_4 (assembly GCF_052879755.1). NCBI lineage: Bacteria > Pseudomonadati > Pseudomonadota > Gammaproteobacteria > Vibrionales > Vibrionaceae > Vibrio > Vibrio sp. DNB22_10_4. The sequence continues at coordinate 56,116 of NZ_JBNNXW010000018.1, forward strand.
CGTAAGGAGCAACCAATGCGTCACTACGAAATCGTATTCATGGTGCACCCTGATCAAAGCGAGCAAGTTGCTGGCATGATCGAGCGTTACACTGGTTCAAT
>NZ_JBNNXW010000019.1:0-56068 GCF_052879755.1 Vibrio sp. DNB22_10_4
GCAGCACCTGTGATCATGTTCTTAACATAATCCGCGTGTCCTGGACAGTCTACGTGTGCGTAGTGACGTGCTGGAGTATCGTACTCTACGTGAGAAGTAGCGATAGTGATACCGCGCTCACGCTCTTCTGGAGCGTTATCGATAGATGCGAAGTCTTTAGCTACACCGCCATACACTTTAGCAAGAGTAGTACAGATAGCTGCAGTTAGAGTTGTTTTACCGTGGTCAACGTGGCCGATAGTACCAACGTTTACGTGCGGTTTCGTACGTTCAAATTTTTCTTTAGACATGAGTTGTCCCTCTAGGTACGGATTTTGGTGGCTTTGAAGACCACGTAACCAAAAAATCTTGGTAATAAAGCTTCCTTCAACCAATAAACATAGTTTAGGCAAAAGAAAGTATCAAAAGGAAATATTGCTTTGAGAGCTGGTGCTGATAGGCAGACTCGAACTGCCGACCTCATCCTTACCAAGGATGCGCTCTACCACCTGAGCTATATCAGCACTCTAAATGAGTTGGAGCGGGCAGCGGGAATCGAACCCGCATCATCAGCTTGGAAGGCTGAGGTAATAGCCATTATACGATGCCCGCAACACGTAACTCTGAGAGCTATTCCCTAAAGAATATGGTGGGGGGGGACGGATTCGAACCATCGAAGGCAGTGCCGGCAGATTTACAGTCTGCTCCCTTTGGCCACTCGGGAACCCCCCCAAATTTTACTTACCATTTTCGTCATCATTGCCCTAGGCAAAGTGAAAATGGTGCCGACTACCGGAATCGAACTGGTGACCTACTGATTACAAGTCAGTTGCTCTACCTACTGAGCTAAGTCGGCATAAGTGGAGCGCATTCTATTGAATGAATCTTTTCGATGCAACCGTTAAATTAAAAAAAAATCCGATTTTCACCACATTCTTTTTGTTTGACGACTTTTTGTACACATTTCGGGGAATTAGCATCAGCCCATTGCATGAATTATTTGATTTATCCCTTGCTTCAGGTATGTTCAGCACTCTGTCACTTTATTCCATGGTTAGGTTACCTATGAGTCCCTTTATGTCATTCAGTCGAGAGCAATGGTCAGCGCTTCGCAACGCCGTACCCATGACCCTCACAGAAGAAGACCTAAAAGAGCTTCAAGGCATCAATGAAAAGCTAACTATGCAGGAAGCCACTGACGTCTACCTGCCTCTTTCTAGGTTGCTTAACCTTTATGTTGCAGCAAGGCAGCGCCGTAACTCTGTACTTGGTGAGTTTTTAGGCAATACCGAACATACGCCGCCGTTTGTCATCGGCATCGCGGGCAGTGTTGCTGTCGGTAAAAGCACCACCGCACGTCTTTTAAAAGCACTATTAAGCCGTTGGGACAATCACCCAAAAGTTGAGTTGATTACCACTGACGGCTTCTTGTACCCGAATAAGACGCTACTCGAAAAGGGGCTGATGGGTAAAAAGGGCTTTCCAGAGTCTTACGATATGCGCCGCTTAGTGCAGTTCGTGTCCGATGTGAAAGCGTGCAAAAGAAATGTTCAGGCGCCGGTCTATTCGCACATCACGTATGATATTACTGAGGAAGAAAAGGTCGTTGACCTTCCTGACGTGTTGATTATTGAAGGGCTGAACGTGCTGCAAAGCGGTATGGACTACCCACACGATCCACACCGCGTGTTCATCTCCGATTTTCTCGACTTTTCGCTCTATGTCGACGCAGACAGTGAGCAAATTGAGCAGTGGTACGTCAATCGCTTTATGAAGTTCCGTGAGGGTGCCTTTACTAAGCCTGGCTCTTACTTCAGCCACTATACCCAATTGAGCACAGCAGAAGCCGAATCAAAGGCAAAGAACATTTGGGCGTCGATCAACGGCCTAAACCTGGTCGAAAACATCCTACCGACCAAAGAGCGCGCTCAGCTGATCTTGCAGAAAGGCGCTGATCACAGCGTTGAAACGGTGTATTTGAGAAAGTAAATAACAACTATGGTTCCTAAGCTCTAGGAACCATAACACCATTAAACATCAGCTTTTCGTAGCGAAATTTCACCGCCAACGTACGACTCAATCCCTCTCTCGGTTTCAAGCAAGACCGCACCTGTGGCATCAATACCTTGCACGATACCTTTTATCTCACGCTGACCCATGATGAGTTTCACTTCCCTACCTAAGAAGTTATCGTGCTGGTTCCAGCGCTCTACAAAACCATGCAAACCGCGCAGTTCATAATCTTCCAATGCCGCTTGCCACGCTTTAATAAACGCGACGACTAAATCATTACGGCTAAACGGTGTGTCTACCACTTCACTGAGCGATGTCCAAGGCTGATCGATACCCGTCACTTGCTCACTCATGTTGAGGTTCATACCCATGCCAATCACTAAGTTGGCTGCACCGCCCGCTTGACCTGACATTTCAACCAAAATCCCTGCTAACTTCTTATCTCGGTAGTAAAGATCATTCGGCCATTTGAGCTTCACTCCCTCAATACCCAACTCTTGCAGCGCTTCGACTATAGCAACACCCACGACGAGGCTCAGCCCCATCGCCGCTGCCATACCCGCCTCTAAACGCCAGTACATCGATAGGTACAGGTTACTGCCAAACGGCGACACCCATTGTCTGCCGCGGCGTCCGCGACCTTTAGCTTGATACTCTGAGATGCAGACGCTACCAGAGTCTAAGGACTCTTGTTTGTCGAGTAGGTACTGGTTTGTTGAGTCAATGATTGGGATCAGCTCAAACGGTGTCGAAACACTCTGTGCAAGGCGCTTTTCGCTCAATAGCTCCATCGGCTGAGCTAATTGATAACCTTTGCCCTGAACTCGGAAAATATCTACGCCCCACGCTTGAATGCCTTTAATGTGCTTACTCACTGCCGCACGCGAGATCCCGAGCTCTTCACCCAATGCCTCACCAGAGTGGAAGCGACCAGTGGCGAGCCTAGCGAGAATGGCCAGTTTCATTTGATGCTCTTTCATAGCACGTCCTTTAAATACACTTCATGGCTTGCGCCCATAAAGCGCACCTCATGCTCAAGTTCAACACCAAACTTATCAAGCACGTTTTGACGTACAAACGCCGCCAGACGCACCACATCGTCAGCAGTTGCATCATCATGATTAACCAGAACCAAAGCTTGGTTTGGGTGCACCATAGCACCACCAATTTGATGCCCTTTCAGGCCACATTGGTCAATAAGCCAGCCCGCCGCAAGCTTCATCCCATCCTCAGCTGGATAAGCCACAACCGCGTCATGTCTAGATTTAACTGAGGCATACAGGGCTTGGCTGATAATTGGGTTTTTGAAGAAGCTACCCGCATTCCCAGTAATAGCAGGATCAGGCAGTTTCTCTTGGCGAACCTTCACAACCACATCAAACACCTGCTTAGGTGTTACTGTGGTCAGATCCAGCGATTGCAAAGGTCCATAGCTAAGGTTCGGTCGCCACTGCTTATCCAGCTCTAGACCTATAGCAGTAACGATCGCTTTATCTTTCAACGCATGTTTGAAAATGGAATCACGATAGCCGAACTGACATTCATCTCGAGAAAGCCTTTTGACTTCGAACGTTTGCAAGCAAAGATAATCAACGTAACGACAAACATCTTTTAGCTCAATGCCATAAGCGCCAATATTTTGGATCGGTGCACTGCCCGAACAGCCCGGTATCAAGGCCAGATTTTCAATGCCTGCATAGCCATGCTCCACGCACCACTTCACCAGGTTTGGCCAATCTTCACCGCCGCTAATATGAAGCTTGTGTGTGGTCGCCGTATCGCTCACCTCAATACCGCTCAAGCGATTGATGATCACCACCCCTTCAAATGGTTCAGTGAACAGCATATTACTGCCCTTACCTAACATCAGTTTTGGTAGAGCTTGCCACTCTGGGCGCTGATAGACAGTAATTAAGTCTTCAACCGAGTGAACCTCGACTAAAGCGTGACATTGCTGACTAATACCAAAGGTGTGATACGGGCGGAGCTGAGCGTTGTTTTGAATTTGCATGGGCGTCGATTGATGGCTTACACTGCCGCTATTCTATCCTTTTGGAGTCCGAATTGGCTATGGATACGTTAAATTTCGGTGTGCTTGACCCGATAAAGCTCCCTATTGCAAAAAAACTCTACAAAGCGCACTACCCTGCTGGTAAGCCTAAAAGCGATGAACGCATACTGACGCTAAGTCGTAATCAAACCCTAAGTGCCTTGGTTCGATTTCGCACCATTGAGCAGTATCGTCTCATGACAGGCATGCTGGTTATCCCCGAGCAGCGAGGCTTGGGGTTGGGTCACCAACTGATGGCGCATCTGCAACAAACTGAGCTCAATGATGGCGATTTTTGTTTCGCCCTGGGTCACCTTGAGAGTTTTTACGCACAGCATGGCTTTAAAACTCTAGCAGAAGAGGATCTGCCCAACCCACTTAAGCAGCTGTTTTGTCGCTATATTCAGGGTGGTAAGTCACTCGTTTCGATGCGTTACCTTGATCCCAGTTAAACTTATCAACGGTTTACTACCCATTAAGGACAAGAATTTGGTAAAATTCTAGGTTCGCAATTTTGCAATGACCAAAGGTACAGTCTCTACATGATGGCTTTTAGGAACTCTTTTGAACAGCTTCCCTCAATCGCGCAGGATCCGAGTAAACTCGATGTTTTGCTCTCTGCTAGCGACTATCGCGAACATATCATTCAAGCGATACGCGAAGCAAAGTCAAGAATCTACCTAGTCGCACTGTATTTGGAAGATGACGACGCAGGACGCCAAATTCTTAGCGAGCTTTATCAAGCGAAACAAAATAACCCAGCCCTGGATATCGCAGTCTGTGTTGACTGGCATCGAGCTCAGCGCGGCCTTATTGGCGCTAAGCAATCTGACGGCAACGCGGTGATGTATCGCGAGTTTCGTGAAAAACACCAATACGGCGTCCCTGTCTATGGCATACCGGTTCGCGGCCGTGAAGTGTTCGGCGTGCTGCACCTAAAAGGCTTTATCATCGACGATACCGTCATTTATAGCGGTGCTAGTCTTAATAACATCTACCTAAACTACAAAGATCGCTATCGTTTCGACCGCTATCACGTGCTCGAAAACGCCAAGCTTGCCGACAGCATGGCAAACTTTGTGGCCACAGAGATGATCGCCAATCCAGCAGTCAATGACTTGTCACAGCCACAAAAGCCAACCACAAAAGAAATCAAAGCGGAGATCCGCCAACTGCGTGGTTCACTCTCTCAAGCACGTTACGAGTTTGATGCCGAGCCTGCGAATGAGAACCAAGTGTCGGTCACGCCGATTGTGGGCATTGGCAAACGCCGCAACAAGCTAAATCAGAGCATCAATCAGCTTCTTGCTAGCGCTAAAGACGAAATCTTTATTTGTACTCCTTATTTCAACTTCCCTAAATCGGTGGCGAAAGAGATCAAACGCGCGCTAAAACGTGGCGTCAAAGTGCGTATTGTCGTTGGCGATAAAACCGCGAACGATTTCTACATTTCACCAGAAGAAGACTTTAAGACCATAGGTGGTCTACCGTATCTGTATGAAATGAACCTGCGCCGTTTCGCAAAAGCCAACGAAGCACACATTGCCAGCCGTAATCTGTGTATTCGCCTTTGGAAACACGATGCCAACAGCTTCCACTTAAAAGGCATTTGGGTCGATAAGCGCTACATGCTGATTACAGGTAACAACCTTAACCCACGCGCTTGGAGCTTGGATTTAGAGAACGCAATTCTAATTCAGGATCACTACTCGCACTTGGTTGAGAAGTTTGATGCTGAGATTGAGAATATTCTTGAGCATACTCAGTTGATTTGTACTTATAAGCAGCTTGAGAAAGTTGAGAATTATCCGCTGCCGGTGCAGAAGTTGTTGAAGAAGATTACTCGGGTTAGGGCTGATCGGGTTTTGAAGCAGTTGCTTTAAGCCTAAGAGATTAAATAGCGCTACGATCACCTAAACTCCAGACACAAAAAAACCAGCCTATATCGGCTGGTTTTTTTCATCTAACGAAGCTTACGCTTTCGCTGGACGGCTCGCACGCTTACGTTCGTTCTCGGTAAGAAGCTTCTTACGAATACGAATGTTCTCAGGCGTAACTTCTACTAGCTCATCTTCATCGATGAACTCTAGAGCTTGCTCAAGGGTGTGCTTAATTGGTGGCGACAGAACCTGCGCTTCATCAGTACCTGATGCGCGAACGTTTGTCAGCTGCTTACCTTTCAAACAGTTTACTGTTAGATCGTTCGAACGGTTGTGAATACCGATGATTTGGCCTTCGTATACCTCATCAGCGTGCTCAGCAAACAAGCGACCACGTTCTTGTAGGTTAAACAGCGCGTAAGTCAGAGCTTTACCTGTTGCGTTTGAAATCAGTACACCGTTGTTACGTTGACCAATTACGCCGCCTTTGTGTGGGCCGTAATGATCAAAAGTATGGTACAGCAGACCTGAACCAGACGTTAGTGTAAGGAATTCAGTTTGAAAACCGATAAGACCACGTGAAGGCATCATAAAGTCCATACGTACACGGCCTTTACCATCCGGAGCCATGTCCGTTAGTTCACCTTTACGCAGACCGATGTTTTCCATGATGCCACCTTGGTGTTCTTCTAGAACATCAATGGTAACTGTCTCGTATGGTTCTAGTAGCTGACCATCTTCTTCTTTGATGATAACTTCAGGACGAGATACCGCTAGCTCAAAACCTTCACGACGCATGTTCTCGATCAGGATAGATAGGTGAAGCTCACCACGACCTGAAACGCGGAACTTGTCTGGATCGTCCGTTTGTTCAACACGTAATGCTACGTTGTGAACTAGCTCTTTCTCTAAGCGCTCTAGGATGTTACGAGAGGTAACAAACTTACCTTCTTTACCAGCGAAAGGAGAAGTGTTTACTTGGAACGTCATAGTTACTGTAGGTTCGTCCACTGACAGTGGAGTCATCGCTTCAACAGTATTGACGTCACAGATTGTGTCCGAGATTTTCAGCTCACCAAGACCTGTGATCGCAATGATGTCACCTGCATTCGCTTGCTCAACTTCGTGACGGTCAAGGCCAAGGTAGCCAAGAACTGTACCAACTTTACCATTGCGTTTCTTACCGTCAGAACCAACGACAGTCACTTGCTGGTTTGGCTTAACAGAGCCGCGAGTTACACGACATACGCCAATGACACCCACGTATGAGCTGTAATCTAGCTGAGAAACCTGCATTTGCAGTGCGCCGTCAAGATCAACGTTTGGAGCATCTACGTTGTCAACGATAGCTTGGAACAATGGTTCCATGTTCTCGCCTTCTTCGCCTTCTTCTAGTGTTGCCCAACCATTAAGTGCTGATGCATAAACTACTTGGAAGTCCAATTGATCATCAGTTGCACCTAGGTTATCGAACAAGTCAAACACTTGGTCCATAACCCAATCTGGGCGAGCGCCCGGACGGTCGATTTTGTTGATAACAACAATCGGCTTAAGACCGTGAGCAAATGCTTTTTGTGTTACAAAGCGAGTTTGCGGCATTGGGCCATCTACTGCGTCTACGATAAGTAGTACAGAGTCTACCATCGACATAATACGCTCAACTTCGCCACCGAAATCCGCGTGTCCCGGAGTATCAACGATGTTGATGCGGTGATCGTTCCAGTTGATCGCTGTGTTTTTAGCAAGGATCGTGATACCACGTTCCTTTTCGATATCGTTCGAGTCCATAACTCGCTCTTCAGTTTCACCGCGAGACTCAAGAGTACCGGATTGCTGAAGCAGCTTGTCAACAAGGGTAGTTTTACCGTGGTCAACGTGCGCGATAATCGCAATGTTTCTTAACTTATCAATCTGTGGAGTTGACATAGATTTCTTTCACTCAGTCAAGAGTCGCCGCACGATAGCCGCTGACTCGATTAAAAAAACGCCCGCAATATACCAGAAATAACGAGAGTTGTGATCTTCTTCGTTGAAATCTTGCTTAAACATAGTCGCTTTAGACTGGTTTTGCCGTAAAACGACGCCATAAAGCGGTTGTTTCACCAAATCAAAGCATGACGAAAGCCAAGCTTCACGTATCGGTTGACAGGTGAGCCAAAACCATGCTGAATGTATGGGCTATTTGATTCAACTTGGTGCAAGAATTTAACATTGCACACTTATGGTGCAATCAATGATCATTTTGGTGCAAACGTTTGCTCCAATTTGGAACTAAGTTTTTTATAGTATTGAAAAATAACGGATTTATTTTTTGGCACGGTTCTGGCTTTATTAGAATCAGCATCGATTAACGCACTTCATTAAGCAGACGTTAATCAATGCCGATTAACACTAATCGAGCACTTAACCGCTTTAATAACACTGGAGGTTTTCCAAGATGTCAGTAGAAAATGTTCTATCGCTGATCCAAGAGAACGAAGTTAAATTCGTAGATCTACGCTTTACAGATACTAAGGGTAAAGAGCAACACGTTTCTATCCCTGCACACCAAGTAGACGCAGACTTCTTTGAAGAAGGTAAAATGTTTGACGGTTCTTCTGTTGCTGGCTGGAAAGGCATCAACGAGTCAGACATGGTGATGATGCCAGACGCAGCAAGCGCGGTTCTTGACCCATTCACTGAAGACGCAACTCTGAACATTCGTTGTGACATCCTAGAGCCTGCAACTATGCAAGGCTACGACCGTGATCCACGCTCAATCGCTAAGCGCGCTGAGGACTACCTACGTTCAACAGGTATCGCAGATACTGTTCTAGTGGGTCCAGAGCCAGAATTCTTCCTATTCGACGACGTTAAGTTTGCAACAGACATGTCTGGTTCATTCTTCAAAATTGACGACGTAGAAGCAGCTTGGAACACAGGTACTGACTTCGAAGGCGGTAACAAAGGTCACCGTCCTGGCGTTAAAGGTGGTTACTTCCCAGTAGCTCCAGTTGACTCTTCTCAAGACATCCGTTCTGCAATGTGTCTAGTTCTAGAAGAAATGGGTCAGGTTGTTGAAGCGCACCACCACGAAGTAGCGACTGCGGGTCAGAACGAAATCGCAACTCGTTTCAACACGCTAACGGCTAAAGCGGACGAAATCCAAGTTTACAAGTACGTTGTACACAACGTTGCTCACGCATTTGGTAAGACGGCAACATTCATGCCTAAGCCTCTAGTAGGTGATAACGGTTCTGGTATGCACGTTCACCAATCTCTAGCGAAAGACGGTGTTAACCTGTTCGCTGGCGACAAGTACGGCGGCCTATCTGAAATGGCTATTTACTACATCGGTGGTGTTATCAAGCACGCTAAAGCAATCAACGCATTTGCTAACGCATCAACTAACTCGTACAAGCGTCTTGTACCAGGCTTCGAAGCACCAGTTATGCTTGCTTACTCTGCACGTAACCGCAGCGCTTCTATCCGTATCCCAGTGGTACCAAGCCCGAAAGCACGTCGTATCGAGCTACGCTTCGGTGACCCATCTGCAAACCCATACCTATGTTTTGCAGCAATGCTTATGGCTGGTCTTGACGGTATCAAGAACAAGATCCACCCAGGCGAAGCAATGGATAAAGACCTTTACGATCTACCAGCTGAAGAAGCGGCAGAGATCCCAACAGTGGCTTACTCACTAAAAGAAGCGCTAGAGTGTCTAGACGCTGACCGTGAGTTCCTAACGTCTGGCGGTGTATTCTCTGATGACTTTATCGATTCTTACATCGACCTTAAGTCTCAAGACGTAGAGAAAGTAAACATGACCACTCACCCACTTGAGTTTGAACTGTACTACTCAGTTTAATCGACAAAATGGCATGAATTTCATGTTTTCATAAATATTAGGCTCGCCTCGCAGGTGGGCCTTTTTTCTATTCGAAATCCTCTCCCTGCGCGTTAGCATAACCAAACTCTTTAAACGCTACCTAAGGTCTCTTGCATGGTTACCGCGCGGCGCACTGTCACTCATCTCGTTGCTTTACTGTGCCTGGTTGGCGTATTGAGCCTTGCTGGTCATCACGTTTCTGCCACCGATATTTATCATTGGAAGGACGAGCAAGGAAACATTCACTTTAGTGACTTTCCCGACAGCCCAAACGCGCAGGCTCTATCGCTTCCAGACGTTCCTCCCCCCCCACAAGTCCTCAATGAGGCTCCTGTAGATTGGACATCAAGCCCGTATCTGGAGCAGAGTCAAAAGCAAGCAAGTACTAAGCTAGCGGTGGCTATCACGCGTCCACAGCATGATGCGACGCTGCGAAATAACTCCGGAGACTTCTCCGTCAGTGCCTCTATCTCAGGCTCTCTAACTGACATACAAACCCTGCAGCTTCTTCTCGATGGCAGGCCTTATGGCTCCCCACAAACCACGGCGAGTTGGAGTTTGACCAACATAGATCGCGGTACTCACACCTTAACCATACAAGTGCAGCAAAGCGGCAAGGTAATTGCATCATCCAATACTATAACAGTGCATCTTCATCGTGCATCGGTGCAATAGTAAGCAGAGCCGCCCTAACGCTTTTACTCTAGTTTAAATTGCGCCATACTTAGCTTATGCAATGCACCATTTTAGTGCACAGGGCGAACCTCGCTCGTGCAGTGCACCAATATAGAACAGAGTAAGGAGAGCGTGTGGCAAATTGTGAATTGACCGATGCAATACTCAACAATGTTGTGACTGCAACATTGATGCTCAACGAAGGGCTGACGGTTCAATATGCCAACCCTGCTGCCGAACAACTTTTTGCTCAAAGCGCCAAACGCTTGGTTGGCTGCCATTTATCGCAGTTTATCCAGCATGCATCACTCGATCTCGCGCTGCTGACCCAGCCGCTACAGAGCGGCCAAAGTATCACCGACAGCGACGTAACCTTTGTGGTCGATGGCAAACCTCTACTACTTGAAGTGACGGTCAGTCCGCTCTCTTGGAACAAGGAGCTGATGCTATTAGTAGAGATGCGCAAAATTGGCCAGCAAAAGAGACTGTCCCAAGAGCTCAACCAACATGCTCAGCAGCAAGCAGCAAAACTTCTGGTTCGTGGCCTTGCCCATGAAATTAAGAACCCGCTAGGTGGTTTACGTGGCGCCGCTCAGCTGCTGTCAAAGATGTTGCCCGATCCTTCTCTCAACGAATATACCAACATTATTATTGAGCAAGCTGACCGACTAAGAGCTCTTGTCGATCGGCTACTCGGCCCACAAAAACCTGGCACCAAAAAACAAGAAAACCTCCATCTGATTTTGGAGAAGGTACGCCAGTTGGTGGAGCTAGAGGCCGGTACAAGTCTTGCTATCGAGCGCGACTACGATCCTAGCCTGCCGCCGATATTAATGGATACGGATCAAATCGAGCAGGCGCTACTCAATATCACCAGCAATGCTGCGCAAATTCTCAGCCGCCAGGAGAATGGCAAGATCACCATGCGTACCCGCACCGTGCATCAAGCCAATATTCACGGCCAGCGCCACAAGCTCGCGGCTCGCATAGAAATTATCGACAATGGGCCAGGCATTCCTGCCGACCTTCAAGACACACTGTTTTACCCAATGGTCAGTGGCCGAGAAGGCGGTACCGGACTTGGCTTGTCCATTTCACAAAACTTGATCGACCAACACAATGGAAAAATAGACGTAGAAAGTTGGCCCGGTCGTACCATTTTTACAATTTATCTGCCCATTTAAAGCCCTAAGAGGCTATTGGATGGCTTGCTGTAAGGAAGTTTGGCTATGAGTAAAGGATATGTATGGGTCGTCGATGACGACAGCTCGATACGATGGGTAATGGACAAAACCCTATCGTCGGCAAACATCAAGTGTGAAACCTTCGCTGATGCAGAAAGCGTGCTAATGGCATTGGAGCGCGAAACACCAGATGTGTTGGTGTCCGACATTCGCATGCCTGGCATCGATGGCATTGAGCTGCTAAATCGCGTTCAGCAGAGCGCACCAGAGCTGCCAGTTATCATCATGACTGCGCATTCCGACTTAGACGCAGCGGTCAACGCTTATCAAAAAGGGGCGTTTGAGTACCTACCGAAACCGTTCGATATCGACGAAACCCTCACCTTAGTCGAGCGTGCTATCACCCATAGTCAGGAGCAAAAAAGCGCCCTATCCAGTGAAGAGACCATAGCCGCTGAAGCGCCAGAAATCATCGGTGAAGCACCAGCGATGCAAGAAGTGTTTCGCGCCATCGGCAGACTGTCACGCTCTTCCATCTCGGTGCTCATCAACGGTGAATCTGGTACAGGTAAGGAGCTCGTCGCTCATGCGCTGCATCGCCATAGTCCTCGCTCAAGTAAGCCGTTTATCGCCCTGAACATGGCGGCAATTCCAAAAGACCTCATTGAGTCAGAGCTGTTCGGCCATGAGAAAGGCGCATTTACTGGCGCCAACAGTGTTAGACAAGGCCGCTTCGAGCAAGCCAATGGCGGTACCCTGTTTCTCGATGAAATTGGCGACATGCCACTCGACATTCAAACTCGCTTACTGCGCGTACTGGCCGACGGTCAGTTCTATCGTGTTGGTGGGCACTCTGCGGTCAAAGTGGACGTGCGTATCGTCGCCGCTACGCACCAAAACCTCGAAAAACTGGTTAACGAAGGAGAGTTTCGTGAAGACTTGTTCCATCGTCTAAATGTTATTCGCATCCATATCCCTTCTCTAAGAGAACGTAAACAAGATATTGAAAAGCTCACGCTGCACTTCCTATCATTAGCTGCGGAAGAACTGGGCGTAGAAACCAAGTCACTCAACGCCGATACGGTCGAGATCCTCAATCAACTTGATTGGCCTGGTAACGTACGTCAGCTAGAAAACACCTGTCGCTGGCTAACAGTGATGGCAAGCGGTAGTGAAATACTGCCCAATGACTTGCCACCAGAGCTACTTGATGAACCCAAACGTATAACCGAAATGAGCGGCGGTGATTGGCAGCAACTGCTTTCGTCATGGGCACAACAAGCTTTAGCATCGGGAGAAACTGAGATCCTCAATCGCGCTCAACCTGAGTTTGAACGCATTTTGCTTGAGGCCGCGCTCTCGCATACCAATGGCCACAAACAAGATGCCGCCAAAGTGCTCGGCTGGGGTCGAAACACCCTAACCCGCAAGCTTAAAGAGCTTTATTAGAAAACCTGAGGCAGACAATGGGCATTTTGGGAAAATAACGACAGCAGCCACGTTAGTGTGCTGATTATCAACAAAATAGACGATTACTTGCCTTAATGTCCTAAACTTCCCATTGATTTAGCCGATAAAATAACAAAGCGCGATACCTAAAATCGCGCGCTACTCGAATAATGTTTTATCGGTTAAGTGTCTTATCTCTATGCCTGGTTTGTTTACGCTCTCTCTTAAAAAAGCACTCATTGCGCCTTTTATTGTGGTGTTCTTGTGCTCCGTTGGCACTATTTTGTGGCTACAGAAGCAGCGTTACGATGATTTGGCGCTAGATGTGAGTGAAAAGCAGCTATCGAGTTTAACTACCAATGTGGTTCAGAGCTTAGATATCTACTTAGATAAACCTATGACCGCGGTGAAAGCGCTCGCCCATGCCATTGAGTACCACAAACTCTACACGCCGAACGACGCGGCGAAGCTTGAGGATTATCTACGTTCCAGTTTCGCCACTCTCAATATCCAGTCACCACAAATCGACCTAATGGGATTTGGCGGCGAGCAGGGAGAGTTCTTGGCCATGAGAGCGGCAGAACGATCAGCAGAGAAGGTCAAATTCTCGCTAATGGTAAAAGATTCCGGCACCAACGGCGATCTACTGATCTACGCCGATGACCACAGAGGCTCAGATATCCTTGGCAACATTGCTGCCTACGACCCACGTCAACGCCCCTGGTATTTACCAATCCGCCAGCAGCATCAAGCTGCATGGTCTGAGGTTTACACCAACGCCGATGCTGCTCAAGAGGTCACCATTTCTGCCCTCGCCCCTGTGTTTCAATCGGATGCTCGACAGCGCTCCTTAGTCGGCGTCGCTGCTATCGATGTGCAGATCGATACCTTTCGACAGTTTTTGGCAGGTTTGAATGTCACCCACCAAGCCAAAGTCTATGTGATGGATGCCGAACAAGCGCTGATCGCGCAAAGCGATTCGACAACGATCCTTGATGACTTAGGCCAGCGCCGTTTGCTGACAAACAGCAAGGATCCAATGGTGCAGCGCATTAGCCAGGCTATTGAATCGCTGGCCAGTAAACAGTCTGTGCTACTGACTCATCAAGATGAGCAGACTCAATACATTATGGTCAGTCACTACCAAACCAACACTCAAATCAACTGGTATGTGGTTGTCGTCATCTCAGCTGCCGATCTGATGGGTGATATCCCCGTCGTCAGCCAGCAAACGCTTTGGGTTAGCCTGTTGCTTGGACTCTCTGGTATGGGACTAGGCATCTTTGTTCTCAACCGTCTCACTGTCCCATTATCGGAAACGGCAAAAGCGGCGAAACAGATCGCCAATGGCTCTTGGGATTACCCGCTACCTAAACGTAACCAGATCACGGAAATTTCACAGCTGCTGCAAAGCTTCTCAGCAATGCGCTCGCACCTTCAAGCCTCATTTCATGCGCTCAGAGAGCAACTTGTCCGAGACAACCTGACTAAGCTCTACAGCCGCCAAGGGTTTATAGAAACCTGCGATTCACTTAAAGTGCAACAAAACGGCTGCGGTGCCATACTGCTGATTGGTATCAACCAGTTTCGTGACATCAATGACAGCTTGGGTCACCATTCTGGTGATGTACTGTTAACCATTGTCGCTGAGCGCCTTAAAGCTTGGGTACTCACAGAAAGTGGCGTGTTAGGACGCGTCGGTGGTGACGAATTTGCCATCTATCTGCCCAATCTGAGCTCGCAAGAAAAGCTCTGTTATCAACATCGTCTAAAGCAGATTTTCGCAGCGCCGTTTGTTGTCGCTGGGGAGCCACTTAGTCTCAATATCTCCATCGGTGTCGCCCACGACTGTGATAATGCCGATATGTGCTTGAGAAATGCTGGAATTGCCTTGAGTCATGCCAAAACCGATAACAATCGGATCAGCGTCTACACGCCAGTAATGGCAGAGCAGTCTAAGAACAAGACTCGTATGTTGACTTATTTAAGACACGCACTCGACCATGACCTGTTTGAAGTTTACTTCCAGCCTTTGGTCGATATCCGTACTGGCGCTCCTTTTGGCGCTGAAGCGCTTTTAAGGCTGCGTGACCAAGATGGAAAGTTCATCTCACCATTGAGTTTTATTCCGCTGGCGGAGAGCTCTGGCCTTATCAAAGCCATCGGTCAGCATATGGCAGCAGATGCTATGCAGACCGTCAATCGCGCCATTGAACAAGGCACGCTACCACCGCAATTTCAACTGCACATCAATGTCTCTGTCATCGAGCTCTCTGACCATGAGTATATTGGCCAACTGCAGCGTTTACTTGAGCAAACAAGGTTTCCAGCGGCACAATTAACGGTAGAAATCACCGAATCACAGCTCGCCGATAACGACCCTGTTATCCTTGCCAATATGACGAAAATCAAAGCGCTTGGCGTGAGTATTGCGATTGATGACTTCGGCACCGGTTACTCATCGCTGGCCTACCTGCACAAGTTACCGTTTGATAGCATTAAGATCGATAAGGCGTTCGTCGATAGATTGACGCGTGACAATGCCGATGACAGCGTCGTCGCAGCAATCAGCAAACTGTCACGAAGCTTTGGTTTTAGTTTGGTGGCAGAAGGCGTTGAAACACAAGTGCAAGCGGAGCTTATCCGTATGTTGGGTTGTCATCATGCGCAGGGGTACTTATTCAGTCCACCGCTCCCACTTGAACAGTGGCCTTCCCTGCACTGGCAGCAAGAGCCCAACTTAGAGCCAACAACATAACAGGCACAAAAAAGTCCGCTATCGAGCGGACTTTTTACTGTCGGTATGAGCGGTTAAATCACTCGCGAGAACTGCTGCTGACGCGCGCGTTGACGTAAGTACTTATCAAAGCTCATGCAGATGTTACGAATCAACAAACGACCACGGAGCGTCACATCAATCGTGCGCTCAGAGACACTCACCAACTCATCGTCAATGAAAGTCTGCAGCAGTGACATATCTTCTGCAAAATACTGATTAAAGTCGACAGAGAAGGTGTTCTCGATGAACTTTTTGTCTAGGCTAAAGTTGCAGATAAGCTGTTTAATCACTTCACGGCGAATCAAGTCATCTTTATCCAATACAACCCCTTTCCACAAGGCATGACGCAATTCGTTAACCTGAGCGTAGTACTTCTTCAGCTCTTTTTGATTTTGTGCGTAGCTATCACCAATCATAGAGATCGCCGACACACCAAAGCCGACCAAATCACAGTCACCCTGTGTGGTGTAGCCTTGGAAGTTACGATGCAATTCACCCGCACGCTGAGCGACCGCCAGCTCATCTTCTGGAAGCGCGAAGTGATCCATACCGATAAACTGGTAGCCAGCACCAGTAAGCGTCGCGATGGTATCTTGCAAGATAGCCATCTTTTCTTCCGCTTGCGGTAAGTCTTCGTCTTTGATTTTACGCTGCGCGGCAAACAAGTTAGGCATATGAGCGTAGTTAAACACCGACAAGCGGCCAGGACGCATGGTCAGCACTTGCTCAAGAGTCTTAGCGAAACGCGCTTGAGTTTGCTTTGGCAAGCCGTAGATCAAATCGAGGTTGGTTGAACGAAAACCAAGCTCCTTAGCGCGCTTAGCCATCGCAAAGATAAACTCTTCGTCCTGCTCACGGTTAACTAAGGTTTGAACTTCTTTATTAAAGTCCTGCACACCGATGCTCAAGCGGTTAAAGCCTTCTTCGCGAAGATGGTCGAGCATATCCAGCTCGATTTCAC
Organism: Vibrio sp. DNB22_10_4; assembly: GCF_052879755.1. Lineage (NCBI taxonomy): Bacteria > Pseudomonadati > Pseudomonadota > Gammaproteobacteria > Vibrionales > Vibrionaceae > Vibrio > Vibrio sp. DNB22_10_4. The sequence goes on from NZ_JBNNXW010000019.1 coordinate 16,839, forward strand.
GCGGGTCGACTTCAATACTGATTTCTGCACCCTGCTCAAAGAAGAACTCACCACGCAGTATCGCCATCAAACGACTGATTTGGCTCTTAGACAAAAACGTCGGCGTACCGCCACCAAAATGCAGTTGCGTGACTTTACGCCCTTGAAGCAAGGTCGCACGCTGACGAATTTCGTGCTCCAGCACATCTAAGTACTCATCCGCCTTATGAGCGTGACGAGTGATGACTTTATTGCAGCCACAGTAGTAACAAAGCTTGTGACAAAATGGGATATGTACGTACAGAGACAGTGGACGCTCTGGGTATTGGCTGCATGCCATATCGAAATCAGAAATGGTATACGCTTCATGAAACTCAACCGCTGTCGGATACGAGGTGTAACGTGGTCCCGAATAGTTGTACTTATCGAGAATCGCTTGATCCCATACGATTTGCTGTTGAGTGTCGGATTGATTTTGAGACATGGTCATACTTCCAATAAACACGGTGCTGTCACCCTGCGCCTTCGAACCCAACGTTGAGTCAGTGACGCTTTAGATAAGGCGCTATTTTGCCACACTAGTAAACAACATAGCGACTGTGGGCGTTTCAATCGCTATGGTTTATGGCGAGCAATCGCCAAATTTGCTAGGGCGATCACTCGCCCTTCGCTAGGTAAACGCCCCTAACCCACCAGCTTAATATCAATTTGATCGTTAAGCGGCTTTACAGTGCGTTGCAGCAGTTTCATCTCTTCAATGATACTGTCATTGAGGCGTGCTTCAGCTTTTTGCCTAGATAAATTATCACGCATACGCTGCTGTTTTTCCATTGCTTGCCTCGCTTCACCGCGGGGCATGTCTTTGACGACATGATAAAGCTCAGCGGTCGCAGGAAAGTCTTTATCGAAGTCGACACGCTCTTCACCTTGAACGTAGTCCATGATGTTATAGAGGCGAATCGCCGCTTCGGATAAATCGCACTGACCTTGGATCGTAGCTAAGCAAATGGTATCAACACTTTCAAAAATGTTGGCATTACGCTTTTTAATCGCCAGATCACGATGCTGCTGTTGCAACTCCTTTTGCTTTTTAAGTTGCAGTAGCAAATACCCAGCGTAACCTGCCAAACCCACAATAATGAGCGTGCCAACAATGGCTAACAGAGTAACGGTATTCATCTACTTTACCTCTCGCTATCCTTTGAACTGATCCATATCGACATCTTCGAACTGAGACAGAAGCTCGTCATCGCTGCTCGCTTTCTTGTTTGGTGCAGACGCTGGCTCTTCGAACATTTCTTCTTCGTCGTACTCAGGTTCCATCAGACCCAGTTGGTTCATCAGCCTCTCAATGCGATCCAGCTTCTCATCAACATATTTCTGTAGGCCTGCACCTAGGTTCTCACCACTTTCGATGCGATCCAGCAACACGTTCAGTTGTGCATCATTCTCTAGCATCTCTAGCTCTTGCTCAGCAGAAAGACGACGCTCAACTTTAGTTGGTTTCTTGTTCGGCTCAACAATCAGTGGGATCTTTTTCTTGCTACCAAGACGCGGATCCAGTTTGGCAGAACCTGTGCCCTGCTTCACTTCTTGACCTTCAGAGTGGCGACTGCCCGACTTCTGACCCTTACGCTTTTTCAAACGCTTACGAAGACGACCGTCTACGTCCGCTTGTGAACGGTTACGCGTAACCGCAACTACCGGCTCAGGGTTAGAACCCGGTTTTCTTGATTTTTTCTTACGACTCATTACGTAAGCTTCCTCAGTAAAATGACATCATTACCAATGAATTCTATGTCTAGCCCGTCTCGCTCTGCGAGGTACAAGAACGTGGCTCGACTAAAGAAAACAACATGTGTCTGGTCATTTTTGTAGTGCCATTTATCAAATGCGTCTACATCTATGACCAGTTTTGTCATTAAGCCTAACCATCCTCCAGGCTTAATGAGCGATAACCATTGTTGCCAAACCTGGTTTGGCTCATACAAGTGCTCGATCACCTCTGTCGCGGTCACCACATCGTAACTAGTATCGAGTACGGATTTATCCGGATAATAGTACAGATCGTACAGTGCCATGTCATGGCCTTGCTCTGTGAGCATCAGTGACAGAGTTGGACCAGGACCACATCCAAAGTCTAGTCCTTTTGAACCGGGTGCAATTCGCTGCAAAATTGGATCTGCCAATCGAGACAAAAAGCGACGGTATCCTTGGTCTTGGGGATCGTTATTATGGAGGTCATAGTGCGCCTTTTCACTCACCGCATCGAGACGCTGTTCTCTTGGCACAAACACCAGTTCACAACGCGTGCACTGCAAGTAATCACGCTTTTTGTCACTATGATAATGGTGGACGGATTGTCCCGAACACAGTGGGCAAGCTTCCACAATTCCTCTCCTTCGCGATACCCTGATCAATACAAGGGTGCGAAACATACCAGAAAGTGAGCACTGTGGGGAGTAGAGATGGGTATTTTTTCTACAATTTAGTCAATTTAATCGTGGAAAATCGGCGGACGACCAAGGATGACCGCACCGCCACGAGACATTACATCCAATCTGTGTTGCGAATAATGCCCACTGCAATACCTTCAATCGCAAGATGCTGTGCAGTCAGATCCACTTCAATCGGCGAAAACTCTTCATTTTCAGCATGCAGCAACACGGTTGCCCCTTTGCGCTCTAAACGCTTCACGGTTACGTCTTCATCTACGCGCGCTACAACGACTTGTCCATCACGAACGTCTTGCGTTTTGTGCACCGCGAGTAAATCGCCATCCATGATGCCGATGTCTTTCATACTCTCGCCGTTAACGCGAAGTAAAAAGTCAGCTTGAGGCTTAAACATGCCTGGATCGACTTGATAGTGCGCTTCAACGTGCTCTTGAGCCAAAATCGGCTCACCCGCTGCAACTTGACCAATAAGAGGCAAACCTGGATCTTCGTTCGCTGGTTCTTGCTCAAGCAAAATGCGGATCCCGCGCGAGGCGCCAGGGATAATTTCGATCGCTTTTTTACGAGCGAGGGCTTTTAGGTGTTCTTCGGCCGCATTCGCTGAACGGAACCCAAGTTCCTTGGCGATTTCGGCGCGCGTAGGTGGCATACCTACATCGTCTATTTTGGTTTTGATTAGATCAAAAACCTGCTGTTGTCGGGGCGTTAGCGGCTTCATACATCACCTGTCTGTTTATACAGTTAACTGTGAGTATATCCAGTAATTAGCTAATTGCAACGATAATTGGTTGTTTTTTTAGCAAGTTGGCACCATAACTAATCACAGTGGTGTGGTGATTCTTAAATCAACGGCTAGGTGCTTTTTTTAATAAAAGGTAAGACCAGTTTCTGGTATGCTTGGCGCGCGTTAAATTTAATGTCTAGGATTTATCTGTAACATGGTAATACCATGCTTACCCCTCGGCATTGTTTCTTTGAACAAATTGAGGCTGTGAACCTTTATGTCTTCAGGACAATCACTGTTCCGTTCCTTTATAAAACTGCCCATGTCGGTGCTAGTAAAAGGGACGGCGATTCCATCTAACCCCATCGAAGACCACAACATCGATATCTCGAAGCCTGTGGTATATGCACTGCCCTTCAGCTCTAACGTTGATCTGCTCACTCTACAAAAGCAAGCCATTGCTGTAGGACTGCCAGATCCACTCGAGCCGATCGTGCTTAATGGCGAAGAACGTAATCGCTTTGTGTTCATTGCATCAAGGCCAACCTTGATTAACAGCGACCAACATGTCCCTAGCGAATCCATTGCTCTGTTCTCAGACTTACTCAAAGAGCACGAAAAAGACCCAACGCTCGACGTGCAAGTGATCCCCACCACCGTACTGTGGGGGCGCAAGCCGGGCAAAGAAGAGACGCCAAAACCTTATTTGCAGCCAATGAACGGCCTACAGAAAACTCAGGCCGTGTTGGCCTCAGGACGCGACTGTATGGTGCGCTTTAGCCCAGTGGTCTCGCTGCGCTATATGGCTGACTCACACGGTACAGATGAGTCCATCGCCCATAAACTGGCACGTGTGGCTCGTATCCACTTCTCTCGCCAGAAATTAGCGGCGTCAGGTCCCAACCTGCCTAACCGCCAAGTGTTATTCCACCGCCTGTTGAACTCGCAAGTGATTGAGCAAGCGATTAAAGATCACGCGCAGAGCAACAACGTTCCAGAAGAGAAAGCGCGCAAAGAAGCGCAGCAAATCATGGATGAGATCGCCGCGGACTTCTCCTACAAACTGGTGAAGAGTGGTGACCATGTCCTCACTTGGCTTTGGAATAAGCTCTATCAAGGCATCAACGTCAGCAATGCCTCGACAGTACGTCGTCTAGCGCAAGACGGCCACGAAATTGTCTACGTACCTTGCCACCGCAGCCATATGGATTATCTGCTACTGTCTTACGTTCTATACAACGAAGGCATGGTGCCACCACATATCGCTGCGGGTATTAACCTGAACTTCTTCCCTGCGGGTCCGATTTTCCGCCGTGGTGGTGCGTTCTTTATTCGTCGTAGCTTCAAAGGCAACAAACTGTACTCAACAATTTTCCGTGAGTATCTCGCTGAGCTATTCGCCAAAGGCTACTCGGTCGAGTACTTTAGCGAAGGTGGTCGCTCACGTACTGGTCGCTTACTGCAAGCTAAGACGGGCATGCTGGCGATGACTATCCAAGCCATGCTACGCGGACTTAACCGCCCTGTGACGTTAGTACCGGTTTATATTGGCTATGAACACGTAATGGAAGTGAGCACGTACGCAAAAGAGCTGCGCGGTAAGCGAAAAGAAAAAGAGAACGCCGGTCAGGTACTGAAAACGCTACGTAAATTGCGTAACTTCGGTCAAGGCTACGTGAACTTTGGTGAGCCGATCCAAATCAACCAATATTTAAACGAAGCGGCGCCGAACTGGACGCAAGATATCGACCCTATGGGCACTAGCAAGCCTCAATGGCTGGTTCCTGCAGTAAACGACCTTGCGACTAAAATGATGACCAACATCAACGACGCGGCGGCAGCTAACGCCCTCACTCTCTGTGCTACTGCGTTGCTGGCCTCACGTCAACGTGCCTTATCTCGTGATAGCTTGGTTAATCAAATTGATTGTTACCTATCGCTGCTAAAACAGGTGCCTTACTCTAAGACATGTACGCTACCCAACGCCTCTGCGGAAGAGTTGGTTGCACACGCTGAGTCACTGGATAAGTTTGTGATTGAGTCCGATACCTTGGGCGACATTATCTCGCTCGATCGTCACCAGTCGATCTTGATGACCTACTATCGCAACAACATCATTCACTTGTTTGCATTGCCGTCACTCATCGCGCAGATGCTGATTCGTCAGCACAAGCTATCTCTTGAGCAAATCCAGTACAATGTTCGCAAACTGTACCCGTTCCTGAAAAAAGAGCTGTTCTTAAGTATTGAAGAGAGCGAACTGGAATCGGTGGTCGATAGCATTGTCAGTGAACTGACCAGGCAAGAGCTGGTGATCGTAGAGCAAGGTGTGGTGTCGATGAACCAATCGAACACTCAAACGCTGATGCTACTCGGTCGCACCATTTCAGAAACCTTGCAGCGCTATGCGATTTCTTTGAATCTTTTAGCCAGCTACCCTGAACTTGGTAAGAGCGATCTTGAACAGAAAAGCCAAGACATCGCTCAGCGCCTCGGTCGTCTACACAGCATTAACGCACCAGAGTTCTTTGATAAAGGCGTATTTGCTGCACTGTTCAGCACCCTAAAAGAGCAAGGCTACCTAGACATTGATGGCAACTGCGACATCGCCGCCACCGAGAATCTAGCAAGCCTGCTGTACGGTCTGCTTTATCCAGAAGTGCGCCTCACTATCCAAGAGAGCGTACATCAAAGCGAACCTTTACTAGAGGAAGCGAGCGACGAGCCAGAAGGTGCCTAACAAGCTAAACCCCAATTAAAAAGGGCGCGTTCATTGCGATGAACGCGCCCTTTTGTTATCTGTATTTTCTATTTTTGAACCATTGAAGCAACCGTTCATTGAAGCCACTGTTTACTGAAGCAAGAAGGCGCTCAGTAGGCCAACCGTCACTGCCATACCTACATAGTTGTTATTGAGGAAGGCTTGGAAGCAAAGTGGGCGCTCACGATGACGAATAAGCCACTGCTGATACACAAACAGCGCACTCACTGCCAAAAGGCTCCAATAGAAGCTCGCGCCTAACTGGTAGCTATAGCCGATCCCCATCAACATCAATAACGTTGTAAGCTGCAACACACCTATTATCAGCTTGTCGCGTTTACCGAACAAAATCGCTGTCGACTTGATGCCGATTTTTAGATCGTCTTCTCTATCCACCATCGCGTATTGAGTGTCATAGGCGATCGTCCACAGTGCATTGATAACAAACAAGAACCACACCACCGGCGGCAGAGCGTTAGCCTGCGCCGCAAAAGCCATAGGGATAGACCAGCTAAACGCCAAGCCCAAGAACAGTTGTGGCAAATGGGTATAGCGCTTCATAAACGGGTAAATAAATGCGAGCGCGACACCCACAAACGACAGTTGTATCGTCAGCGTGTTCATAGTCAGCACTAATACAAAAGAGGCCAATGCCAAAAACAGAAACAGACCCAAAGCTTCTTTTGATGAAACCATGCCAGAAGGCAATGGTCTGCCTTTGGTGCGCTCAACATGGCCATCGACCTTTCGATCCGCAAAGTCATTGATCACACAACCCGCGCTGCGCATCATGACCACCCCAAGAGTAAACACCACCAGTACTAACAAATCCGGCATGCCTTCGGCGGCAATCACCAGTGCCCACAATGTTGGCCACAACAGCAGCAGCGAGCCTATCGGCTTATTCATGCGCATTAATTGCCAGTAGGCTTTCGCCTTAGTTGAGGTCATAGCTGAGGTCATTGACCACTCTCCTGTTGGTAAATTGGCGCCTTGGGCAGAAACAGCTCAGCAACCAAAATAGGGTGTCCCTTTACCCACAATCTTGAGCGACGAGCAAACAGCTCGCCATTTGACGTCGCAATTCTTGCTACTTGCAGCGCATCACGCTTAGTGTCTGCGCTAGAAAACACCGTAACCCCAATCGGCACAGTGCCTTGCTGGGAAATGTCATATTGGCTGCGATCCATCGACTCTAGTGACATGAGAGTCCGGCCGATGACCCAAGGGGTATCATCACCACAGAGCACCACTTCGCGTAGCCAGCATGCCTCATGGTCAAGGAGCTCGACTTCATCTTGCAACATGTCCTGTGATGGGCTGGCCTCACTGCGTACTATCTCAACAGAAAAATGGTCACAATGCGTAGCCAATTTGTGAGAAAGCGATCCCTGCTCCGTCAGCCATTGCAACGCATGGTGATTGAGAGAAGGAAACTCGTCGGGGGATTGCCATTGAGCTTGGCGTAATATTTTCAGATAGTCGACAGCGGAATCATTCATTTTTGCTATTCAATAACACGCGCTAAGCGCGTACAATCATTGTTCATCTCGATGGCGTATTGTACCATCGTTAGAGCACGTTCACTCCAACGATATTACGTCATTGTAACAAAATTAGACTCATGGAATATCGGCTAAATCGAGTTTGAAAGAGAGAAATATGCGTAAACGTTACCTGACCCAGTTTTTCCTCATCATGGGCTTGACTGCAGCGATGCCTGCACTGGCATCCCAAGAGTCAGCGCCTAGCCTCGCCTATTTCACCCTAGAACCAGAACTGACCACCAACTTTTACACCAAAGGTAAGCGCCTAGGCTATGTTCAAGTGCGTATCGATGTCATGGTGGCCGATGTCAATGACTTAGCAGTGATTGAACATCACCAGCCACTGATTCGCGACGCGGTAGTCGAACTGCTTGGCAAACAAAATGCCGATGTGATTAAGTCGTTGGCAGGAAGAGAAGAAATTCGCCAAGCGCTAGTGAGCAATCTCAATAACCTACTACTGGCCGAAACGGGCAAAGCAGTCATTGCCGACCTGCTTTTCACCAAATACCTCTATCAATAAACGCTCAGCGCGATGTGCTGAGCGTGTAATTTGATGCTTCATTTATCGTTTGAGGCGTCGGCTATCAATCAGTCCAAGCAACACGCCCGCTGCCAGTCCTGACAGATGCGCCATATTGGCGATCGCCATAAATGGCTGCACAAAACCGAGCACCAGCCATACCAACATAAAGCCGACGATAGGTTTTTGGATCTCGAGTCCAAGGTCTGGGCGTTTAATGGTTAGCATCCATAAATAGCCGACTAACGCATACACCACACCCGACAAGCCACCAAAGTTGGCGCCCTCAACCCAATATTGACCTGTGCCGGAGACGGCCGCCGACAACAAAAAGATTTCTAACAACTTCTTCGCACCAAGACGCTGCTCGATATCACCGCCAAGTTGCCACCACCACAACAGGTTGAAGATGATGTGCATCGCCGAGAAGTGCAGCAGCGCATGACTGAACCAGCGCCAGATTTGCCATTGCTGACCATCAAACGCAGGGAAATGCAGCGCTGCAAAAATCGCATTGCCTAGTCCAAGCTGTTGCAGGATAAAGATAACCGAGCAGATCACCATGATGGTCAGTGTCACCACGCCTGCTTTGGCTTTAATCATCGACATAAAGCTGGGTGTTTGATAGCGAAATGAGTTGTGTCTCGTTTCGGCCATGTCCCATGATGACGCTTGATACTTAGCGTCAAATGGATTGTCGAGAAACTGCTTGAGCTCTACTTCGGCTTCAAGCTGGTCTTCACTGTTCATCAACCACAAGGCAAATTGACCCTCACCCTCAGGCATCATCTGCACATCAATGCGCCTTGACGCCATATAGTCAATAAACGCCTGCCCCATTCTCGGGTTCTGAAGGGTGATAAGTCTAACCATGTTTATCCTCGTTAACTGTGACTTTCTGTCGGCAGTGCGGCGCGGTGCCAGGCTTCAAAGCCGCCATCCACGCTATATACCTGCTCAAAGCCTTGGTTCAGCAAATACTGAGCAGCACCTTGGCTGCTAATACCGTGATAGCACATCACTAACACGGGTGCATCAAACTCAACTTGCTGCATGAAATCGACGATGCTGTCATTGGTGAGATGGTAAGCACTGGTTGCGTGTGCAACCGAGAAACTTTGGATATCACGAATGTCCACCAGCCTCGCGTCTTCGTTCTCTTGTAGTAACTGATGTGCCGCTTGCACATCGATGTGTTGAAACTGCTCCATAGAGTCTAATCCTTTACTTTCATCACACATGGCGCCACATCAAAGTTAAGCGTATTCCATGCGTTTTTTTCATAATTTTATTAGCTTCGATAATAGCACTATTCAGTGCTAACAAAGTACCGACACCTTTTAGGGTTATCCACCCCAGTCTATATTTTCGCCAGCTGTGAGTAACCCTGTGGATTGCGTTGATAAAGTGGTTTTGGATCTTTTGATCCACTATATCTGGGTATGATCTTGATCTAACTGTGGGTAAGGCAAAAGGTATCCCCAAGGCCAAAAGCCTCGAAACGCCCCATTTGTCGCTGCTTTCTGACAGTTGGCAAATAATTTTGTCACAGACTTATCCACAGGCAGTGACAACAAAATCCGGATCGATGATCGGCAAGGGAAACGACTGTCGATCACCATTGCGATCAACATCATGTGCTTGGTCTGATTTTGAGTACGATAGGTGGTAGAGAGGTGATCAAACGCGAACCATCAAAAAGGCCGAAGTCTTTCGACTTCGGCCTTTCAAATTTGAACTGCGCGTTATGCTTCGTTGTGATTAGAGCTCAACGGTTATTAAAACTCACCGACTGCGGCTTTGAGCTTTTTCATCGCATTCTTTTCTAGCTGACGAATACGTTCAGCAGATACACCGTAGTTATCGGCTAAGTCTTGTAGCGTCGACTTGTTGTCATCTAACCAACGAGAGCGAACGATATGTTGGCTACGCTCATCCAGTGTCGCCAGTGCATGACCAAGACGGTTATTAGTGTGCGCTTCCCAGTTTTGAGCTTCGTAGTCTTCAGCAAGATCTGAGCTTTTGTCTTCTAGGTACAGCGCTGGCGCCGTATATGTGGTACCCGCTTCATCGTCATCGCTTGGCATTTCAAACGCTGGGTCTTGCGCGGCTAAACGTGATTCCATCTCGCGAACTTCAGCTGGTTCTACACCCAGCTCTTTTGCGACCGTTTCCACTTCACCGTTATTAAACCAACCAAGACGCTTCTTGGACTTACGTAGGTTGAAGAACAATTTGCGCTGCGCTTTTGTGGTCGCAATCTTAACAATACGCCAGTTACGCAACACGTACTCATGGATTTCAGCTTTGATCCAATGTACTGCAAACGACACCAGTCTTACCCCAACTTCTGGGTTAAAGCGTTTTACCGCCTTCATCAGACCAATGTTGCCCTCTTGCACCAGATCCGCCATAGGCAGGCCGTAACCTGAATAGCCACGAGCGACGTGAACAACAAAGCGAAGGTGTGACAAGATGAGCCCTTTCGCCGCATCAATCTCACCGTCGTAATGCAATCTTTCTGCTAGTTCACGCTCCTCATCAGCGGTCAGCATTGGGTAGCTGTTCACTGAGCGGATGTAGCTGTCTAAGCTATCTTGTGTTACTAAAGCCATTGGATACGCTTGGTTTGCCATTCACTTCCTCATCTATCTCGAGTAGGGTTAACACCTTCTTAACCTGTCAATACTGAACCTAATCGGTGACAGTTTCAAGAAGGGGTTAGTAATTATGCATAATCAATGAGTCTAAACAAGTGTATTTACCGATTAAATTTCACTTATTAATAGGTGAACACCCTGTTAATGAGACACAAATCTCACTATCTTGTTGAATCCCGTTATGATTATGACGCTAGCCCCTATAACGCTTTGTTACCGATTATTTGGATTGCAGTTCTCTAAACCGGTTCAATTTCTTTTAAATGACGCTTGGCAGAAATTCTTGCCGCCCCAGTTCCGAGGAACAGGCCGAGCATCAAGATAAGCAGCGTCTCATCCCAACTAAGTCCAAGCAGGCGAAAATCACTGTCATACATCATCGCCAATTCAGTCACTGTGCTGTTGATGATCACCGTTAGCAAAGCAGTCAGTAGCCAAGCCACAAGCGCACCGATGAGGCCGAACCACATACCTGAATACAGATAAGGCCTTAAGATAAAGGCATCGGTGGCACCAATGAGTTTCATGGTCTGGATGGCCTCTTTATTGGCTAGCACATTAAAGCGCAGCGTGTTGCCAACGATCAGGAATACCGACACCAACATCAGCACCGACAAGCTCACCACCAGCGTCGAGGCTAAATTCTTGATCGCATCGAAGCGGCCTAGCCAATCTTCATCGCGGCGCACATCGGTGATGTCACCTCGCGTACGCAGTTTCGAGACCAACTCCCGGTCAGTCTCTACGCTGGTATCACTAGGAATGATCACTAGTACGCCAGGCAAGGCATAACCATCGAGTAGGCTTAACGCCTGGTCAAGGCCAGAATGCTCGCTCAAATCAGCTAAGCCTTGTTGCGGCGTAATGTATTCCACCTTGCTGACCGTATCCCAGCTTTCGATGTCATCTTTGAGTACTAGAACTCTGGCATCGGCGACACCGACATCAATGAACGCAGTAATTTGCGACTGATTGGCTACATTGGAGGTCACGGCGGCAACGTTTTTACCCAGCAAGTACAAACAAGCCGGCATGGTCAACGCCATGGAAATCACTGCCAGAGTCAAAATATTACCGAGCGGACGCTGCCACATTTCGATAAGCGAGTTTTTCGCTTGGCGCCAATGCACAGCAAAAAAGCCATCAGATTTCAGGCGGTGTTTCACCTGTTTTTGTTTACGCTTAAACGCCATCACTCACCTCACTCAAAAAGCCTTGGTTCAGCTCAAGGTAGCGGTACTGTGGGCGCGAGCGCACCAAATTAATGTCGTGAGTTGCTAGTAGTATCGAGACGCCGGCACGGTTGAACTCTTCAAACAGCTTCAGCACCTTGTTCGACAGCTCTGGGTCGAGGTTACCGGTAGGCTCATCGGCAAGTAGCATGGTAGGTCGATTGACCACCGCACGAGCAATACCGACACGCTGCTGTTCGCCACCAGAGAGCTGGCTTGGCAAACACTTCATTTTGTCGAGTAGACCCGTTTTATCCAATGCTGCCGACACTCGGCGCTTGATTTCATTTTCTGAAATAGACTCAATGCGCATCGGCAAAGCGACGTTGTCAAACACGGTGCGATCCATCAGTAATCGGTGATCTTGAAACACGATGCCGATATTGCGACGTAAGAAAGGAATGTCCTTTGCTGGCAGTCGACTAATGTCATAATCGTTAAACAGTATGCGACCGTCAGTTGGTCGCTCGATGGCGCAGATAAGTTTTAATAGGGTACTCTTACCTGCACCCGAGTGGCCGCCCAAAAACGCCATTTCACCGCGTTTTAGGTGGAAGTCGACTTTTTGCAGTGCTTGTCGTCCCCCACGGTAGGCTTTACTCACTTGTTCAAATTTGATCACCGAATCATTCCTCTGATCTGGACATCCTAGGTCAGAAAAGGGATGCCATGCATCCCCTTCTATTATTTATATCGACTAGTCTTCTCGACTAAACAGTGCGTCGATAAAATCTTGCGTCTCAAATGGCCTTAAGTCATCAATCCCTTCACCGACACCAATATAGCGGATTGGGATCTGGAATTGGTCAGCGAGGGCAAAGATCACCCCGCCTTTTGCCGTACCATCAAGTTTGGTGAGCGTTATACCGGTAAGCGGCGCGACATCACTAAACAGCTTCGCTTGGCTAATGGCGTTTTGGCCAGTGCCCGCATCCAGCGTCAGCATGATCTCGTGCGGCGCCGAGTCATCAATCTTCTTCATCACACGCACGATCTTGCGCAGCTCTTCCATAAGGTTAGCTTTGTTTTGCAAACGGCCGGCGGTATCGGCGATGACTACGTCCGCGCCGCGTGCTTTCGCCGCTTCAATCGCATCGTAGATAACAGAGGCACTATCCGCACCCGTATGCTGAGCAATCACAGGAACGTCGTTGCGTTCACCCCATACCTGAAGCTGCTCAACGGCTGCCGCTCGGAAGGTATCACCCGCCGCCAGCATGACTTTCTTGCCTTCAGCCTGAAACTGCTTCGCCAGTTTACCGATAGTGGTGGTTTTACCGACACCATTGACGCCCACCATAAGGATCACGAATGGCGTTTTGGTCGTATCCACTTGCAGCGGCTTTTCAACCTGAACTAGGATCTCCGCCATCTCTTCTTTAAGAAGGCCGTATAACGCTTCACCATCTTTTAAATCGGCACGAGACGCTTTTTCTGTAAGATTATCAATAATTTTTACCGTGGTGTTCATGCCCACGTCAGCAATTAGGAGCTGCTCTTCAAGCTCTTCAAACAGCTCATCGTCAATTTCTTTGCCTTTAAATAAACCAAAGAAACCTGCACCGATGTTAGCTTTAGTGCGGCTTAAGCTGCGCTTTAGACGCGCGAAGAAGCTTTCTGTTGGCTTCTCTTGCTCTTGAACTCGCGCAGCGACAGGCTCGTCTGCTTCTGCTTCTGCTTCTGCTTCTGCTTCTGCTTCTGCTTCTGCTTTTTCAGTATCTTGAGTTTCATCCTCAGCAACCACGTCTTGGTCTACTGAATCTAGAGCCGCTTGCTCTTCTTGCGGTTCTAGCGCCTCTTCAACACTGGCTTCAACCTTGTCAGTTTGCGGCTGATGATCATCAGCTGATTCTGCTGATGGCTGCTCTGATTCGGTCTGTGCCGACGTGTCTTGCTGTTTTTGCTCAGTTTGCTCTTCGTCGCCAAAACCAAGCCAAGAGAGGAGTCCGCGTTTTTTCTTTTCTGTCATCTGAAACTATCCTGAATACTGTCTTTTCAAATGTCTTAAATTCGTCGTTGCTAAGACGCGTCAATTTCACGTCTGGCGCTGCAAAAATAATTGTGACAAAGCAGTGAAAACTTTTCTCAGAGATTGGTACACTTCGTCACTTATCAATTTAAGCTCTTTAATGAGCCCGTTATAGTATCACTTTATTGGCGGTCAAAAAATCTATGGTTAGACGTCGCAAGCAAACTCCATCACAAAAACCATCGAGCCAGATGGGCAGTGTTCGCATCATCAGCGGACTTTGGCGTGGTCGCAAGCTCCCTGTGCACGATGCAGAAGGACTCAGACCCACCACCGATCGCGTCAAAGAGACGGTGTTTAACTGGCTAGCTCAAGATGTTCCGCACGCCAAAGTGCTCGATCTGTTCGCAGGTTCCGGCGGTCTAGGTTTTGAAGCCGCGTCGAGACAAGCCGAACAAGTCACTATGATCGAGCTTAATGACAAAGCCTACAAGCAAATTGTCAGTAATATCGCACTGGTCAAAGCAGACAACATCAAAGCTCATCACGGTGATGCACTGAGTTTCTTGTCTCAAGCTGGGCAACCACAGGATTTGGTGTTTATCGATCCTCCTTTTCGCAAAGGGTTGCTACCGGATGTCATAGAACGCCTAGAGAGCAATGGCTGGCTGGCTAACAATGCGTTAATCTATATTGAAACGGAAAAAGAACTGCAGCTTGACGCTATCCCAGAGCACTGGGATCTCCTAAAAGAAAAAACAGCGGGTCAGGTTAGCTACCGATTATTTGAGAGGGAATCACAATGAAAGCGCTATTAATGCTGGCAAAAATCGCCTTTGGATTTGTTTGGTTTGTGTTGATCTTAAACATCTTCCACCCATTTCCAGGTAAGGGCGCGATCGCGCTGTACATCATGACCGCATTCCTATTTATGATGCACGGCATTCAAATGGCGATTTTCATTGGTGCCTTCGGCGACAAACTCAAACTCGGCACTTGGGAGAAATACTCAATTCTGGCGTTTGGTATTTTCGCGCTGCTGGACATCCGCCAAAAGCACATGATGGGACCGGCGCCAGAGCAAGATGACGAGAGCCAAGAGCAAAAGTAGTCTCGATCTCGAACAAGTAATAGAAAAAGAGCCGCGAATGCGGCTCTTTTTTGTTATTTATGTCTCGAGATTAACCCATGTAGCTTTTCAGCCCGTTTAGGAACATTTGGGTGGAAATCATCACCAGCATCAAGCCCATCAAGCGCTCGACCGCTTTCAAGCCCCTTTCTCCCAGCAGTTTGTGGAAGAAGTTATAGAACATCAAAATAAAGAACGTTGCGCCCCAAGCAATTAACACCGCAGCAGACAGCTCAACCAAACTATCTGGATTTTGCGTTGAGAGCAGCAAAACGGACGCAATCACTGATGGCCCCGCAATCATAGGGATCGCCATAGGGACAATGAATGGCTCTTCACCTGCGGCTAACCCCGTCACACTGCCCGCCTGTGGGAAAATCATCCTAATCGCAATGATAAATAAGATAATACCGCCCGAAATACTCAGCGTTTCTGGCTCAACGTGTAAGAAGCTAAGTATGCCTTTGCCTGCAAAAAGGAACAGAAGCAGAATGAGCAAAGCAAAACACAACTCGCGCACCAGTATCTTGCGACGACGCTCAGGATCGACGTGTTTGAGTATTGAAAGTATGATGGGAAGGTTGCCGAGCGGATCCATGATGAGGAATAACATGGTCGCCGCTGAAAGAATATCCATGGATTACAGCCTGCTAACGAAATTTTCTGGGAGTATAGCAGGCTATTTATCGTTTAGTGAGAACAGACGCGCTCGATGTTTAGGCTCCACAGTCCATCATTCTCAATCACTTTTTGCTTTTCGACAAAAAAAGCCAGTAAAGAGTCAAGGTCAAAACCATCGCGACTGCAAGTGCGAAAAGTGGCATTGGCGCCAAACTGCTCAATAACGGTTTGCTCAAGTTGCGTTCGGCTCATCGGCTGCTCGCGCAACAGATTAAGAACTTTATGAGCGTGGATGTCAGATGCTGTCATGATGAATACCTTACTAAATGTTCAGGTCGCCATGCTAGCCCAGTCTATTGCCAATCTCGATGATCTATCGCAAAGGCGCAGACATAAACCAATAATCGGTTACTGCGCCGCGAAAGACAAAGCAGAAGCGACCAGCAAACTTTGCGCTGCATAGTAGCTACCAGATACCGCATAACGGGCTCGCCTAGACTGAAAGTGATATTGGTCGAGCGCCAAAAGTAGTGCAGATAACATCAATACCAGCGCCCCGCAAAAGCCCAAGGTAGATGATGAAGTACCGGCGATCAGCCACGCCTCTCCTGCAGCACAAAGCAAGTGCACTAAAGACAGTCCCATGAATGCCACTGGCATTAAAAACGAGTCCAAACGCGGTAAAAGTAATAGAAATGTCACTATGGCAATACACAGCAGTAGTGCTGGCAACCAGAGCACAAACTGACTGTTCACGACTCCCCACATCGCCCAGCTATAAACCAGCTGAGCAAGTATAAAGCCAACAAAGCTCAATTTAGTATGCTGTTGCCACTGTGCTATCGCGTCGCTCACCGCGAACACTCCAAGCCCAAGCAACATCCACATTTGATAGGACTGCAAATGGTCAGTGGCCAATATCATTGTGGCCAACAGTGCATGCGTCAGCAAACTGAACAGCACCATTCTGACCTTGTCCCCTTTTTCATCCGCAAAAATATACAGCAAGCCCGAAAGCGCGACTGCCAGCCAACTCCACATACACATACCCAGTTCTTATTATCGCTCCCAGTGTATGAAGCTCACTTATCCTGTCCAGTGGTAAGGGGTAAAAGTTGGACTTGTCTTAAACTAAACCATTCTCGTTTTGACATTGGCAAATTTCACGCCTTTATAGGCCTTGTTACTGACAAAAGCATGAACTTAAAAAGCAAACGTTTACTTAACTATTAGCCAATAGAGCTTCTATTTCTTCTGCTCTACTGGAGCATGGCAACATATTCCTTTCATATCCGCTCCCCAAAAGACCAGTAAGCCACTGTTTTAAAATAGTATTAATCTAAAACGAACCAACACGAAGAAACGTTAACTTTCTAATAACCTAACAAAAATATCGGTTTTCTATCACTGAGCAAGAAAACCCAGACCAATTTCTCACCCCTCAAGATAACTGCGGCGAAAAACCTTGGCTCCAACATCACTACAAACACCACTGAGACCAGTGAGAACACCAAAGCCTCAAAAGTACACATTGGTTTATTGAGCAACATGTAAACACAATTTAATCCAATTAAAACAACGTGTTATTGAGGATATACATCACAAAACGTCATGCGGACAAAATTAACACAAAATAAATACACTGTTTCTTTGTGGCATTAAGATCAAATTACCGTTAGAAAAGGTCATAAAATAGAAAGAATTTGAGAATATTATTGCCTAAAAGCCAAAAACAGTGCTATTCTTATTTCCAACGACAGAATTATTGAAAGGAGCAGTGTTATGATTTCATCTTCTCAGAAGCAAGGTCTAGTGATGATAGCCGTAGTAGTAGGGCTAATGACACTGCCGATACTCTACTAGTATTGACTGAGTCAAAACCGTAAGATCAAAAAAAGGGACGCTTTCAGCGTCCCTTTTTCGTTTCTGTTTGATGAATAGTCAGACTAGCCGCTCGCTTGAGCGTCAATCGACTACCTCACACGACTATTTGGCGAGAATGTGCAGCACTTTTTCCCAGTGCACGTAATAAAACCCCATCGCGATTAAAGTAATCAAGGCCATCAGCCACATCGCGGTGCGCCAGATAAAACGGCTACTGCGTGGTGTGAGTTCTTGTTCACACTCATCGCAAGCACGTAAAAAACCAGACTTGTCGTCTAATTCAAAATCGTCCTCATGAACGATTTTATTGCGAATGGTGGCGATATAACGCAATTTACTAACCACATCATGAGGCAGACGCTCTTCACAGCTCGTCACTAGCTGATGCAGACCTTTACCATCCGCTCGATATTGCTGCCTGAGCAATTTTTCCAAACGTCTTGTGCGGATAACCACACTTTCTATATCAGACATATCCATCCCTCCCAACACCAGCGAAATGTGAAAAAGCCGTGCTGGCTCATGTCTTTACTTCCGGTTCACTCCATTGTTAACCATCTGTATTAAGAATTCGACAATTGTTAGGTAAATTCAAGTAAAGATTTAACCCTAATTCCACTGCCTTTTGTGTGATATGAGCCTAAAATTCTCGGCAAAACACACGATGACAGCTTATTTTCTGCGGTTTTTATGCGATCTTACTTCCAGCGCATTGGAATATACGGGGTTTGTATGCCTATCTCTCTCATTCTAGCGGTGGTGCTACTGATTGGCGTCGCCGGCTATCTCTTTGTTTTTGTTCAACGAAAGCACACGTTTGGTGTCGATGCACCGGAACGAAAAGCGGCGGTCACTATTCTCGATAAGCAGGTGGTGGCTACCGAAGATCCAACCCAAGAAGACGAGTATTGGATCTATATTCAAAAAGGCACCTTCGGGCCCAAGCGAGAGTTTCAGATCGGCGTTCACTATTATCACCACCTTAACCCTGGTGACAAAGGGATGCTGACCTATCAAGGTGATAAATTCTTACACTTCGCTCTTAAGCGTTAGTAAAAACAGCAAACCGCTTAGATTTACGTCACTTAGCTGTCGTGATAGCGTTAGCCGTGATAGTTTTAGCAAAGCTAAATCACAGGGACGTAAATCATGAAATTAGCCTCAAGCGCGACACGCAATGCAATGCTTGCGTGTTTTGCCATACTCACATCAGGTTGCAGTGCCGCCTATCAGGGGCGCATCAATGACGCCGAAGTCCACCTTGTCGACTATTTCCAACGCTCTGATGGCGCTGCAGCATTAATCAGCACCATGGACGAACAAAACATCGACCATGCCTACGTCATGGGCTTACCCGTGATGAAAAAGTGGGATGCCAGCGCACCAAAAGCGCCCCGCTTTGTCTACGGTGACGATACTCCTGTGTATTACTACTCCTTCACCGATGAACTCATCGCACGTGAAGTAGAATCATTGCCAACCGAAAGCCAAGCCAGACTGCACCCATTTGTCAGTGGCTTCAACACCACAGACATGAATGCAGCTGAGCATATCGAGCGAGAGCTCAACTACCGTCCTGGGTTTTGGCAAGGTATTGGCGAAGTGATTACCCGCCATGACCACCTAACCGCGCTGACCTCAGATGAAAAACCGCGAGCCAACCACCCTGCACTGAGCAAGGTGTATAACCTCGCCGCGCGCCACGATATGCCGGTACTGCTGCACACCAACATCACCTCACAGCGAGAAGACAATCCTCTCTACTTGCAAGAGCTAGAACAAGCACTAAACCAGCACCCAGACACCCGCTTTCTCTGGGCGCACGCAGGAACGACGACGACTCTGACCAGAACCATCACCATGAAGTTTCTGCACCAGACCGTTGCGGATTTGCTAAGCGAGCACGATAACCTGTATATCTTGGCATCATGGAGTTTGATTGAGGTTATGATGCCTCAGGGGCAAATTGATCGCCGCTGGCTATCGCTGATTGAAGCCTATCCAGAGCGGTTTATGATTGGTAGTGATGTAGTTGGACAGTTCCAATATCAGGCAGGAGCCTTGGCAGTATGGTCGCCGATCTTGTCCGCACTTCCGACGCACGTTGCCGACAAGATGGCCTACCAAAACATGCTGAGTGTGTTACCGAAGAAACCGCAGCAGAAGTGAGATTAACTCAACGCTTGAACTTTTTGGCTCCAGCGCTGTGCATCAGCCAGCGCTGCAAACAACTGATTTTGTGACACACCAAGTTGCACCCGGTGCTGCTCAAGCCCTTGCCAGTCTGCAGATTCAAAACACTCACCAATCAACAATAGACGACCATACGGCCCCTGGCGCTCAAGCAAAGCGCGCTTTATCTCTTCACATAACGGCAGTTGAGTAATCAATTGCTCAAGAGAGAGATCCATCAACGCATCCAAAATCGAGAACAGACCTATCATGAAGGCTTGATCTTTGTATTGTCTAAATGGCGGGTATTTGGTCATTAAGCGACAAAATTGCGCTCGCTGCAGCGATAGCTCATACAGAGCTTTAGGCTTGTTGCTTGAAATAAATGACGCCACGGTGAGTGACACAAACAGTTTGAGCTTGTCTTGTCCAAGGTAGACCAAAGCCTGGCGAAACGATGAAATCTCCGACTCTAGACGCGGACTCATGGTATTCACAAACTGCAGTAGCTTGTAGGATAAAGAGACATCCTTGGCGACAATCTGTTCAATTTTATCAAAGTCGACTTCAGGCACACACACTTGCTGAAACAGCTCCATGGCCACCAGCTGCTCAGGGCTAATATAGACCTGCTTTTCCATGATGGGTTTGCTAAAGAAAAAGCCCTGAAAGAACTTGAATCCGGCCTGTTTGGTGAGCAAAAACTCCTGTTCCGTTTCGACTCGCTCAGCCAGATAGTGCCTTGGACTGCCTTTGGCTTTCTGACGTTTAACAAATTGACAGGCTTGTTCGACACCCATCGACATGATGTCGAGCTTAACGATCTGCACAAAGGGCAGGAAACGCTCCCACGCTTCCTTATAAACAAAGTCATCAAGAGCAATCATGTAACCGCTGCGCGATAACTCTTTGATGGCCTCATAAAGCTCATCATTGGGCTCGCAGGTTTCTAAGATCTCAATCACCACTCGCTCTTTTGGCAAAATGAGTGGTAAGCGACGTATTAGACTCTGCTGTGGGAAATTAATGAAGCAGCGGGAATTAGAAATCGTGGGATTGACCCCAAGAGCAAGGAAATTTTCTGCGATAAGGCGATAAGTCGCTCGGTTGGCCTCAACATGAGCCGGAAACGCATTGCGCTCACCATCACGAAACAGCAGCTCGTAGCCCAAAGTATGCCGACGTGCATTAAAGATGGGCTGACGAGCTACGTAGGTGGCGTACATATCCAAACCGCTAGCCTACGACTTGGCTGCGGCCAACAAAGCGCCGCACCCCACAAACATAGAGCCAAACACTTTGTTAATGCGTCCCATAACTCGATCTGAACGGATATAACGCCCCATCTGAGAGGCAAGCGAGGTATAACCAAGCATGACCAAAGAATCGATAACAACGGTGGTAATGCCTAAAATCATCAGCTGTTGAAACTGGTCGCCCGCCGGATCGATAAACTGCGGAAACAGTGCCACCAAAAACACTATCGATTTCGGGTTGGTGAGGTTGATCAGCACCGCACTGCGCAGCAGTTGTCCTGCACTGCGACTTTCATGTGCAGCTTTAGCGGATACAGATTCTGTATCTCGCCATTTTTGAATGCCAAGCCAAATGAGGTACACCACCCCAACCCACTTGATCACACTGAATGCCAATGCAGATTGTGCGACAAGTGCGCCAATACCTGCACCCACCAGAACAATATGAATCGCCAGCCCGATCTGCAAACCCGCAATGGCTGCAAGGGATTTACGCGTCCCATAGCTCAAGCCATTGCTGATCGAATTAACGGTGCCCGATCCCGGCGCCAAACTGAACACGATTGCTGTCACCACGTAAGCGAACCAAACATGATAATCCATTGTATTTCCTCACCACTGGTTTACTCTTAACTAAATAAGACATCCCGTGGACTAATTACCCTGTACATCGACACAAAAATGTCGAAAAAACAGTGCATTATACACAAATATTGAAGTAGGCCTATGTATGCACAAAAAAAATGCTACTGACATCTCTTATACTCAAGAGCCACAATTTGAGCAAGTAATAAACACACAAATCGCTCAATTATGGGAGAGTCGCCATGAGGGCAAGCTCCGAGCAAAAGATGGCACAAAGCTTTATTGGTGTAAGTTAACCCACGAGAGCCATACCAAAGCCCTTGTGGTCGTCAACGGGCGCATCGAGTCAGCCTGGAAATATCAGGAGCTGTTTTTCGACTTCTACCAGCAAGGCTACAACATTTATTCATTTGATCATCGCGGTCAGGGACTGTCTACTCACCTAGCACCCAACCCTGAAATGGGTCACATCAATGAGTTTGACGACTACCTCGATGACATGCAGCTGCTGCTAGAGAGCTTTGATTTAAGCCACTATGAGCAGCGCCACTTACTCGCACACTCGATGGGCGGCAATATTTCTACTCGATATCTGCAAACTCGCCCCAATCATGGTTTCGATAAGATTGCACTGAGCGCCCCCATGTATGGCGTGAACGTCCCTTGGTACCTGAAGCCGATCGCCATTTGGCTCTCGCAGATCATGACAGCGATTTACCCAACCCCAACCTATGCACCCGGCTATCAAGGTTATGTAGCAAAACCGTTCGACATCAACCCGCTCTCTTCAAGTAAAGTGCGTTACCACTGGTTTCGTGACCTGTATGAAAAGATGCCAGAGCTAAAAATTGGTGGTCCGAGCACGCGTTGGGTATGGCAAGGCTTGATGGCGGCTAAACAATGTATTCAACAGACTAGGCAGGTCAATATTCCACTGCTTGTCGTCCAAGCTGGCGCCGATCAAATTGTGAGTAACCAAGACCAACTGCGTTTTATCAATAAACTGTCAGGCACCAATGCCAACGCAGCCCTTGTGACTGTCGATGGCGCCAAACACGAAGTGCTGTTTGAAAAAGACCAATATCGCAACCAAGCACTGGATGCGATAACCACATTCTTTGGCGACAACACGTTCTTTACTGATAAATAGAACTGAAAGCCATAAATTGCGGAAAAGTCGGTAAATGAGGAAACAAATCAATTCACCATTTACCCTCTTTTTCTGCGCCTAGATCCCCTACAATTGTCACCATTGTGACGGCTTTATTGGCCGCGCCAAGCGACTCGCTTTTACCTGTGACACCAAGAGAGAACTATGACCCTGAATCGAGATTCCATCAAAATTGTTGCCTCTGATCTAGACGGTACCCTACTGGCACCGGATCACCTTCTAAGCGCCAACTCAAAACAAACCTTAAAAGAGCTACACGCGAAAGGTTACACCTTTATCTTCGCCACGGGTCGTCATCACGTAGACGTGGCGGGCATTCGCGAATCGGTCGGTATTCCTGCTTACATGATCACCTCTAACGGCGCCCGTGTTCACGATGAGAAAGATGAACTGCTATACAGCGAAAACATTCCACAAGACATGGTTCAATCTGTAGTGGATGCTTTGAACACCGACAGCGAACTGTTTGTTCACATGTATCAAGATGACACTTGGCTACTAAACCAAGAAGATGAGTTCTTACGTAAATTCCATACTGAGACGGGCTTTACCTATACCTTGTTTGATGCCAGCAACGCACCAACTCAAGGTATCGCTAAGATTTTCATCACCCACCCAAAGCAAGACCATGAACACTTGGTTGAGTTTGAAGACGCACTGCGCGAAAAGTTTGGTGATTCGCTCAATATCGCATTCTCAACACCTTGGTGCTTAGAAGTGATGGCAAAAGAAGTGTCTAAAGGTGAAGCGCTGAAAGCTGTCGCAGAGAAGCTAGGGTACGGACTTGAAAACTGTATCGCATTTGGCGATGGCATGAACGATGCCGAGATGCTGAGCATGGCGGGTCATGGTTTTGTGATGGAAAATGCTCACGAGAAAGTGAAAAAAGCCCTACCAAACAATACCGTCATTGGCAGCAATGCCGATGATGCCGTTGCAGAGTTTTTAAAGAAACACCTACTGTAACGAATTAGTATCGAATCCAAACTCCCATGCTCACCCCTATATGGCGCATATCCTCGCCATTGAGCATGGGAGCTTGCTGAACTTTATTCCCAACAGCAAAAAGCTTCATAAACAAAAGTCCCACGAACAAAAGTCTCACGCACAAATCTAGCGAACTACTCGCGCCAAAATCGCTGACCACTCAGACTCTGCTACTGGCATCACAGATA
The DNA here is from genome assembly GCF_052879755.1 of Vibrio sp. DNB22_10_4. Taxonomy (NCBI): domain Bacteria; kingdom Pseudomonadati; phylum Pseudomonadota; class Gammaproteobacteria; order Vibrionales; family Vibrionaceae; genus Vibrio; species Vibrio sp. DNB22_10_4. The sequence continues at coordinate 40,683 of NZ_JBNNXW010000019.1, forward strand.
AGCGATTACCTCGTTTTACCAACGGCATATTCTCAAGCTCAGGCATCCCTTTAAGGGTACTTAGTGGCAGAACGCGCTTAAACTTTTCGACATATTCAATGTCTACCATTAACCAGCGCGGGTTATCAGGATCCGATTTAGGGTCGTAGTAGTCGCTGTTAATATCAAACTGGAAGTGGTCGGGATAGGCCTCTTTGGTGATACGAGCAATACCAGCCACGCCTATCGTCTTGCATGAGGAGTGATAAATGAGCACTAAATCGCCCAGCTTCATCTCGTCACGAATCATATTCCGCGCTTGATAATTACGAACGCCTTCCCAGCATGAGCTTCCTTTTACGCGCAGCGTGTCGATGGAAAACTCATCTGGCTCTGTTTTAAATAACCAATATGCCATAATGGTGTGGATACCTGTGATCGTTCTAAATAAGGAAAATTCAATGACAATGTCGCGTCTACCGCTCGCGGTTGCTCCGCTCATATTGCTTCAAGCCTGTTCGTCTTTCAACTCAGAGTCGCCGCAAAGCGCGCCTCAAGTGCCTTCTGCTGAGCTATCACGTCCAGAAACGATCACACCGCAAACCTATGTGATGCGCGGACAAGCTGTCATTGGTCATGAGACACGTACCATTCAGCCTTGTGGCAGTCAGCACCAATATTGGCTCGAACTGCCCAAAAACGTTCGCCCTGAAGCTGAGAAATTAACCCGCAAGCCTTATCAGCCCGTGTATGCTGAAGTTATCGGCTATCTTGAGCCGCCAAGCCATCGCGGTTTTGATTCCGATTACACCGGGCGCTTTGTGGTGAAACAGGTCAACATGCTCACCGCAGAAAACCCAAAGCGTTGCGATCAACCACTAAGACCAACTCAGGTGCTGGGTAACGAACCTTTCTGGTCACTAAAGTTCGACAACAGCAAACAAGCAAGCTTTGCGATGATGGGTGAAGAGAAGCAGTCGCTCAAGCTCAAAGATCGCAAGCTTACCCAAACGACACGCCGATACGAGTTTGACGACGCCAATCTGCAAATGAGCAATAAGCTGTGTAACGACACCATGAGTGACACCCTGTATGGCTGGACTGGCGTCATCACCATAGACGGCCAAACTCGACAAGGCTGCGCCACGTTATCCAACTCGGATACTACGCTAAGCTGGACTGGCAACTATGTTGCACAGTCCACTGAAACGGCTGGGTTCACGGTCTCAATGACGCTACTCCCAGACCATACCGCCATCACTCGCTATGAGTACCCAGACAATTCACCAGCAACCGAAGAGCGCGGTTTTTGGCAGCAACTGAATAACAAGCAAGCGCAAGTCATCATGACGCGCCACCAGCAGCAATACTTAGTGTCACAGCGAATTTTCACCCTAGACGGCAATAAGCTGATCGCAAAACAAGAGAAAGTGGGCGATATCGTTTACCCCATCGCTAATGGCGGCCTGGTGCTGTTTAAAGGCGAATAGATCCCGACCATGAAGCCGATGTGTACAACCTGTGGTTTTATCCACAATTGCTATTGTGAGGCGATCCCAACGATCGCCTCTGATCTTTGCTTTACCCTACTCACTCACCCTAATGAGCTTTCTCGCGCAACCAATACTGGAAAGCTGATCGATAGATTATTTGCGAGTAGCCAGGTAACCCAATGGCAACGGAAACAGCCCTGTGAGCGCTGCTTGCCAAAAACCAGCCCTAGCCTGCCCGTATTAGTATTTCCAAGTGAAGACAGTGTGCCGCTTGAAGAGTGGCAAGCGCAGCAGCAAGGACAAACAAGTAACTTCATCGTGCTGGATGGCACCTGGCAGGAAGCGAAAAAGATGCTCAATCGCAGCGCTTGGCTGCAAGCGCTACCCAAAGTGCATCTGGATACAGAACTGCTATCGAGATATGCATTGCGAAGAAACCAACAAGCCGGGAATTTGTGTACTTTTGAGGTGTGTGCTGAGATAACGCGACAAGTGGCAAGCAAGCACGACGCCAACGCCATGCTCACGTTCTTTGACGAGTATACGCTGCGCTTTCAAGCAGAACGCAGCGGACACGCTTTGACGCGATAATGCCTATTAGCGCGTGAGCTCAAGCAGCTGCTCAATGCGGCTTATCTCAACGTCTGGCAGCAGCTTCATTCGGCGAACATCACGAGGTTCAAGACCTTTATAGTTAAACCAGCAAGCACTAAAACCGTTACGCTTGGCTCCTGCTACATCCGTCACCACATGATCGCCCACATGCAAGATCTGCTGGCGCGGCAAGGCCAGAAAATCTGCCGCTTTGTCGAACATATCCGCATAAGGCTTGGCTCTGCCATCAGGGCCTGCCTTTAACACTAAGGAAAAGTAGCGCCCCAAACCGATTTTATCGACATCGACATTGCCATTGGTGATGGCCACCAGTGGCATCTTCTTACTCAAGGTTGTCAAAAACTGATGTGTTTCATGTGGAACATCAAAGTCGCTGCGCCATTTCAACACATGATTTACTAGCGTTTTCGCAGCCTCGGTAGCTTTGGGATCATCGTAACCCAAATGCCCCAGCCCCTGTTTTATCTGCTGATAACGCCACTCGGTGACATCGTGTTTCAGCATCGGGTTTGTCTCTGCTAACTGAAATTTGAACGCTTGCCACTGGGCTTTGTCCCACTGCTGGCTAATCGGGTGGTGTTGCTGCAACCACTGAGTCGCTTTTCTCTCTACCTCACGAATGATCGGCCAATTGTCATAAAGGGTGTCATCAAGGTCAAAGGTCATCGCCTTGATGGTCTCTAGACTACGATAAAAGCGCATTAGGAATCCTCTTGTTGCTTAGGCTTACCTTTCTTATGTGCTCTAGGGTGAGCTTGATCATACGCTTGGGCAAGATGTTGGAAATCAAGGTGGGTATAGATCTGTGTGGTTGAGATGTTCTCATGACCCAGCAGCTCTTGTACCGCACGTAAGTTATTGCTCGACTCAAGCATGTGAGTCGCAAACGAGTGACGCAGTTTGTGCGGGCTGACATGACTTGCCAAGGACTGCTTTTGTCCCCACTCCGCCATGCGCTTTTGTACACTGCGATGGGAAATGCGCGTACCCAGTTTGGAGACGAACAATGCTGGCTCCCCCGGCTTTGCTAGCTCACCACGCACTTTAAGCCACTTTTGCGCCCATTCCGTCGCATACCCAGAGAAAGGTACCTTACGCTCTTTGTTACCTTTACCGATAACGCGAATTTCGCCACTCGACAAATTGAGGTGCTTAACATCAATCCCCACCATTTCCGCCAAACGTAGCCCTGCGCCATACATCATTTCCATCATGGCGCGGTCGCGAATCGCCAGCGGGTCGGTTTCATCCACTTCCAGAAGCTGGGAGACTTCATCCACATCTAAGTTCTTAGGTAGAGGTCTTTGCTTACGCGGCGCACTGACGCCTTTTGCAGGGTTTGCAGTCAGTTCACCACGCAGAATAAGGAAATCGAAGAAGCTGCGCAGCGACGATAGACGCGTGGCAATGCTGCTCGCTTTCATCCCCTCACGCATCCCTTTACCCGCAAGCTGCCTTACCCACCCAGCATCCACTTGAGTCCAAGCTTTCACACCCATTTCATTTAGGTGTTGCCCCATTGTTTCAAGCTGCTGGCGGTAATTGCGTTGAGTATGCAGGCTAAGCCCTTTCTCGCTACGCAGATACTCGTAGAACTTATCTAGCGGCTTTTGCAGCCCGCTAGGTAGGTTTGCTTTAGGCGTGGCTTGGTCTGACATTGTCTTCCTCTTGCACCTGCCAATCGAGGTGCTCGCATAGATAGGAAACCACCAGCGCTAGGTGGCGCAAAAACAGGGTATCCATATCCGGTTGGAAGTGACCTCCGTCGTCACTTGAGAAGATGAGCAGACCTTGAGCAAACTTTCGTTTGAGCGGCAGAACCACGTAAGAACCAAGCTCTGGCACCTGGCCATCGCTGATTTGCTGCTCAGTAAATAGCATGCTGCGGTCAGCTTGACGTAGCCGCCCTAAGTACGCCTCTTTGCCATTGAGATGATTGGTGGTAAAGCGTTTCCAGCTTTCCATCGACAATGGGTCGGCATGGTCATCGCTGTCGATAAGCTTAAGGTAACCACGCAGATTCAGGCCGGTTGCGGTGTGTTTAATGGCTGAAACGACACTTTGCAGATCATGGCACTTCAACAGGTTTTCTTGCAGCGACATAAACTCATAGAAGGTTCTATCATTACGAGCAGCTAGCGACATCAAGGCGGTGATCTCTTCTTCCAGTGCTTCAATGCGTTCACGCTGTCGTTGCAGTTGAATCCCCACTAAAGACACCGCACCTTGCTGCTGGTGAGGTAAGGAAAGCGACTCTACTAACGACTCTCTACCCTTAAAAAAATCTGGATGATCAGAAAGATACTCTGCTACCACTTCTGCTGTTAGGTGACTCGCTTCAAACTCAGACAAAATGATTCCCTTTAATCCCTGTCAGATAATAAAAAAAATGGCGGGTCTCAAAAGACCCGCCATTAGTATAATGGGTTATTGGCTAACAAGAAATCTGCCCATCGAAAACGTGAGCCGCTGCGCCTGTCATATACAGTGGATGACCTGGACCTTTCCAACTGATCTTCAAGTCGCCGCCCGGCAAGTGCACTTGCACCGTTTCATCCAGTAACCCTTGCACGATACCCACCGCGACCGCACCACACGCGCCACTACCACAAGCTTGGGTTTCACCCGCACCGCGTTCATAGACGCGAAGATTCACTTCATCACGGCTAAGCACTTGCATAAAGCCTGCGTTAACGCGCTCAGGGAAGCGTTCATGCGACTCCAACAGCGGACCTAAATTATCCACATCCGCGGTTTGCGTATCATCAACCACGGTGACGACGTGGGGATTACCCATACTGACGGCACCACAGAATAAGGTATGGTCGCCAGCACGTAGAATATAGGTCTTTTCTTTTTGCTTAGCTTTAAATGGGATCTTGCTCGGCTCGAACTCAGGTTGACCCATGTTGACCGTCACCAAGTCATTGTCTTCTAACTTGAGCACCATTTTGCCTTTCTTAGTGCTGACACTGATGCTGTACTTGTTGGTGAGCCCTTTCATCTGCACAAAGCGAGCAAAACAGCGTGCGCCATTGCCACACTGCTCTACCTCACTGCCATCCGCGTTGAAAATGCGGTAATGGAAATCCGTTTCAGGATCGTAAGGTGCTTCAACAATCAACAGTTGGTCAAAACCAACGCCTGTGTGCCTATCTGCTAAACGGCGGATAAGCTCAGGTGAAAAGAAAACGTTCTGGGTAATACAGTCAACAACCATAAAGTCGTTACCCAAACCGTGCATTTTAGAAAAGTGGAAGTGCATAGTGGTTCTGTTACTCCGGCAAAATGCTTTCTAGTTCCCAAAGACTCTCTAAGGTTTCACGCTTACGTACAAGGTGCGCCGTCTCGCCGTCAACCATCACTTCTGCAACTCGTGGTCGCGTATTGTAGTTAGAAGACATAACAAAACCGTAAGCACCAGCAGAGCGAACGGCCAGTAGATCGTTTGGCTCAAGTGCTAAGGCGCGATCTTTACCGATGAAGTCGCCCGTTTCACAGATTGGGCCAACCAAATCGTAAGTCGTAGCTTCACCCTCACGAGGCGTAACCGGGATGATATCTTGCCATGCTTGATACAGCGCCGGGCGCATAAGATCGTTCATTGCCGCATCAATGATGGCGAAGTTTTTATGCTCAGTGTGCTTTAGGAACTCAACCTTAGTCAGTAGTACGCCAGCGTTAGCCGCAATCGCACGACCCGGCTCAAAAATCAGTTCAAGCTCTGGATGGTTCTCTAAGCGAGCTAGCAGTGCTTTGGCGTAATCCGATGGCTGTGGTGGCAACTCATCACGATAAACCACACCAAGGCCACCACCGACATCTAAGTGACGAATATCAACGCCGTCGCCACGTAATTGGTCAATAAGGGCTAACAAACGATCGGTCGCATCAATGAATGGTTCGATATCCGTTAGCTGTGAGCCGATATGGCAGTCGATACCATGAACCGCTAGGTTAGGTAAGCTGCTGGCAAACTTGTAGACCGCTGGTGCGCGATCAAACGCAATACCAAACTTGTTATCACGAAGACCGGTTGAAATGTATGGATGAGTATTCGCATCGACATCAGGGTTAATACGCAATGAGATTGGTGCTACGACACCCATCTCGCCAGCGACTTGGTTTAGACGCTCTAGCTCAGGTTCCGATTCAACATTGAAGCACTTAATACCAAGCTCAAGCGCACGACGCATCTCTTGCGCGGTTTTACCTACACCTGAGAACACCACTTTACTAGGATCGCCACCCGCGGCAACCACACGTTCTAGCTCGCCGCCAGAAACAATATCAAAGCCTGAACCCAAACGTGCCAGTACGTTAAGCACACCGATATTCGAGTTCGCTTTCACTGCATAACACACCAAGTGTGGGTGGTCGCCAACAGATTTATCAAATGCATTCCAGTGACGCTCTAGCGTCGCACGAGAATAAACATAAAGTGGTGTGCCGTATTGCTCGGCAAGTTCGGTAAGTGACGTATTCTCGGCCCAAAGCTGGCCATCGTCCTGATAGTTGAAATAATCCAAATCCTGTATCCCTTTACACTGTGTCGATGGCTATCGTTATTGTGCTTGCTCGTTGGTTGGTGCGTCTTCAGCAGGCATATACAAGTCGCCAGTCTGGCCGCATCCCGCTAGTCCTACTATTACAAGCATAAACATTGCTGTAATCGTCTTTTTCATTTTGCATATCGTGATTATTGAATCAATGCCCCCTATAATCGCACCACGAATTAGAAAAGCAATAGGATTACAAAATGAACGACACGGAATTTCACCAACTGGTCGATGCTCAACTACAAAACATCGAAGAAGCCATCGACGAATCGGGTGCCGATATCGATTATGAAGTGACGGGCAACGTCATGACACTGGAATTTGAAGATCGCAGTCAAATCATCATCAACCGCCAAGAGCCGATGCACGAAATCTGGCTTGCGTCAAAATCAGGTGGCTTTCACTTCAAGCTGATTGAAGATAAGTGGATATGCTCAAAGACCGGTCTTGAACTGATGACTATGGTCAAAGAAGAGTGTGAGAAACACGCGAGTGAAGACATCGATTGGGTATAAGCCCAACCGATGCATCAAGCATTGACTGCTTTTGAATTACGAGAGTTGGAAGAGCCGCCGTCGTTACGGTAAGGAATGATGTAAGGCTCTCCTTCTTCCGCATGCACAAGCTGGTAGTACTGCGGCAAGTTGAAGTTAATCAGCTTCGATGACACCTCACTGTCGTCGTTGACGTTTGAGGTGTAGAAACTGTTTACGCTAGCAATCATCTCATCTTTGCTGCCGCGCATCTGGTGGTAAACCTCAATCTGATTTGATTCATCCAACACATAAATGTTGAAGCCGTTGTCAGTGTCTTCGAAGAAGAACTGAATCAAACCTTCGCTGGCAAACCCATCGACCACTTGAGGCAGCTGATACTCCACTTCTTTATCCAGCATGAGTAGCGGTGAACCTTGCAGCTTATTGGTTGAGATACTGCGGTAGAAGTCCACCGAGTTCTCCAATTTCTGCACCGAAACACCGCGACGTTCAAAGAACAAGCCATACATCTGGTTGGCGACTTTCAGTGCTTTGAAGCGGCGACGCTTTTCCTGGTCAATCGGCTTCAAGCGCAGCTCAATACACTCAGCTAGCAACTGATAGACAGTGTTTCTTAACACGCCGCGTAAGTTCTTGCTGTAGCAGAACACGTCTACCGACTCTGGCGGGAACGCGTCTTGGTGCATTTTGCCGAGCACAGTTTTCAGCGCATCCAGCATTGCAGTTTCGCCTTCAAAATGAAGGGTACGCACTTCATGCCAAGAGTTACGGTACACCAAATCAACCGAGCCAATTAGGCTTTTGCCTTCGCTGCCAAAGCTTAAGATGTCGACATTTTTCAAATCGACTTTGGACGCCTTCGCAGAAAGCTCCTGCGTTGGGTCGTTCTCAAAGTTGATGAACATGGCGAGCTGGCTGATCTCACACGGGCTGCCCAATGCTTGCATACTCGGACGGCGCTTGCGCAGTGAGAAGGTATTACGCAGATCGCTGACCATCTGATAGAACTTATCGATATCAATATGCGCATCACGCACTACCGAGTTCAGACGTGTCGACTCAGTGATAAGTCCATTAAAGAACGCCCAAGCAACCAGCTTACTTAAGTACTCGTTATGCTCGAGTGGCGCTTGGCCTAGGATTCGATGCGGGATCAGCGGCTGCTTATACAAATACCAACCCGACTGGTAGCTCTTGCCTTCCTGAACCTCGATAAACGTTAGATCAGGCTCATGCAAGTCAGGTGAGATTTGTGGATTGAGCAGAGTGACTTTGCCAGGCAGTACCTCAAAAGCGGCATACAGCTTACGAGCAAGAATACTGATGTCTTGCGGACTGATTGCCGAGGTGATGTCATTACGTCTCGCAAACTGAATCAGGTTACGATAGCTGAGCATCAGTGCATCAAGCAGAGAATTATGCACTTGCATCACCTGCTCAACCTTCCAATTACGGCGGTTGTCGAGCTCTTTAAGCACCTCTTGCGACCAATTCCAATTGGTGGTCATTTGCGTCAGCGCTTCACGGCGCCACGGCATCGAACCGACACCAGGCTCGCGAGATAATTTCTCGTGCGTTTTGAGATAGAAACAGCGACGTACCAAATCCAAGCGGGTCTCATCGCCGATACGCTCAAGATAGCGCGTTACTTTCTCTAGCATCAGATAATACGCGTCCATCCCATAGAGATCAGGCTCATGGGCAAAGAAGCGACGTTTAGTATCAATGCTTAATAATTGGGTGTGCGGGTATTCCCAAGAATACGCCTCAAGCAAAATAGCTTTAAGTACCGACTTATAAGGGGAGTCGATACTCTTATAGAGTTGCCATAGGCTCGAGCCAAAGTACTCTTCTGCAGGAATGCGATTCAGACGCCCGAAGTCGATCCACTCATCGCAGTTGATGTGGCCTTCATTGCACATTTTGGCGACGTAATCTTCGTAGCACTCTTCCATCTCTGGCGGCACGATTTGCCACAACAGACGCTGGCCGCCGAGGCGGACCGCTGAACGATAGAACTCATCCAGTAGCAATAGGTGTTGTGATGAACCACAGTTATCACCCGTCATCTCCTCAGAGATGTTGCTGCGAAAACGGTCTTCATCCATCAAGAAGAAGTTCGCTTCAACCCCAAGGCCTTTTGCCCAGTCTGTTATCAGCAAACACTTATTGCTGAGCAGTTCTCTGGATTTAGTCGACATTTGCGGGGAGATACAGACCCAGATATCCAAATCACTTGACGTGCTTTGACCTATCGATGAGGTACTTCCCATAGTGTACAGACCAAGGATCTCGTTTTGACTTGGCTGTGGCAAAGGTTGACCCAATGCGAGCGCGATATCATCGAGGAATTGCTGCTGGAGTTCGTTGGCTTCAAAACCAAACAAGCCGCTTGGGCTATTGGCTTCGTAAAAACCGGGAATGATCGGGTGGTTGAAGTGAAACAGTGCTGGAATAAGCTGGAATACACGTTGGCCTTGCAGATCCATAAGTGCCAGCGCGCGCTCAATACGCTGCTGGTTTAGGGTATCTAACCTTTGTATAAGGGTTTGAGTGTATGCCTGCAAGGGTGATTCCTAGGTTCAATCTAACTGCTATTTTGCATAGGTTTTAAACAAACAAGCGTTCAAAACGTGATCAATGTATCATTTTTATTATAAGCGGTAAAGTGATACTCGGCACTACGACAACTCAATACCCACTGCGGTGGCGTTTGGTTTAGCCTTCCAAATCATAGCGGACAATTCTAACAGTAGTTACCACAACAAATGCGATTAATCTCACACTATTGATAATATCTGTGATCGCTAAAGTTCTCGTTTGCGCCTGGGTTTGGGAAATCGCTAAGCATTTCTTTGAGTCAATGATACGATTGAACTATCAGAACAAACGAGATGCTTACGAGAACACTATGACCCAGACTCAGCCTATTCGAATTGCTACCCGTAAAAGTCCCCTTGCACTATGGCAAGCTCACTATGTGAAGGACGCATTGATTGCTGCACACCCTGGACTCGAGGTTGAATTGGTGACTATGGTAACCAAAGGCGACATTATCCTAGACACGCCCCTAGCAAAGGTTGGTGGTAAAGGGCTGTTCGTTAAAGAGCTTGAAGTGGCGATGCTGGAAGGTCGTGCTGACCTAGCTGTGCACTCGATGAAAGATGTCCCGGTTGATTTTCCAGAAGGCCTGGGACTTGTGACCATCTGTGAGCGTGAAGATCCACGTGATGCATTTGTCTCTAATACCTATGCAAGCATTAGTGACCTACCGCAAGGCGCTATCGTCGGTACGTGTAGTTTGCGTAGGCAGTGTCAGCTCAAAGAGCAGCGTCCTGATCTGATCATCAAAGAGTTGCGCGGCAACGTAGGCACCCGTCTGGGTAAACTCGACAACGGTGAGTACGATGCCATTATTCTTGCCGCTGCTGGCCTTAAGCGTCTTGAGCTTGAGTCACGTATTCGCAGCTTTATCGAGCCTGAGGAATCTCTTCCTGCAGTTGGTCAAGGCGCGGTTGGCATTGAGTGCCGCCTTGATGATGAGCGCCTGATCAAATTACTGGAGCCACTAAACCACACAGAAACCGCCGATCGTGTGCGCTGTGAGCGCGCCATGAACCTGACGCTAGAAGGTGGCTGTCAGGTGCCAATTGGCAGCTACTCTCTGATTGATGGTGACAACATTTGGCTACGCGCTCTAGTCGGTGAGCCCGACGGCAGCAAAATCGTACGCGGTGAAATCCAAGGTAGCCGCCAAGATGCCGAAGCATTGGGTGTACAGCTAGCGAACCAGCTCCTCGCCGATGGCGCTAAAGAAATCCTTGAGAAGCTTTACCAAGATCACGAGTAATGCCTGATGAGAGTACTGGTGACAAGGCCTGAAACCCAAGGTATTGAACTCTGCGCTCTGATTGAAAAGATGGGGGGCTATGCCCTCCATTACCCCCTTATTGATATTCATCTGACTTCCCTCGATTCATCTCAACTCACCAAACTTCGCTGCGCCGACATTGTTATAGCAGTCAGCCAATACGCCGTGCATGGCCTTTCAAAGCCGCTTTCAACACACCCAGACAGCATGCCGAATCACGCTATTTATCTTGGGGTTGGTCAAAAAACCGCACATGAATTGAGCAAAATAGTGCAACAAAACGTACACTATCCCTCGGTTAGCGACAGTGAACACCTGCTCGCCATGCCTGAGCTAGTCGGCGTTGCCGGCAAGCGTGTTGTCATTCTTCGTGGCAATGGCGGGCGTGAGCTCATCTTCGATGAGTTGACGAAACGAGGCGCCCATGTGCATTATTTGCAGCTATATCAGCGCCAATATCGAGCCGTCGAATCTGCCGCGATAGAACAATGGCAACAAGCCCAGATTGATACCATGGTGGTCACAAGTGCGGAACAACTGGATCATTTAGTGGCTGCAATGCCAGAATCACAACATGCATGGTTGAAACAACAATGGCTATTGGTTCCCAGTGAACGAATCGCCAAGCAAGCGATAGCCCAAGGATTTAATAACATTACTAATAGCCAAGGTGCATCGAACTCTACTCTATTTGCTGCTCTCCAGCGTCTAAAAACAGGACTAAACAATGACGAACAAAAATAAAGACGAGCAAATCCAGTCTGAAGACAAAAAAGACGTAACTCTAGCCCCAGAGAACACTGAACAATCTAACGAGCCCGAGACGAACACCGTCGACGACCAAACCACGCAACCAAAAGCCCCTGGGTTTGAAGAAAAGCAGGGTAAGCGTGGTGTGAAGCTTGGTACAGCTGCCATCATTATTGCTCTGCTACTAGGTGGTGGCATGACCTTTATGATGCAAAAGCAGGCTGGCGACTACGAAGCTCGTATCGCAAGGCTTGAAGCCCAAATCAAAGCATCACAAAGCTCGCTAAGCTCTGAAATGCAGCAAGTTCAAGCTGACACGTTAGAGCAAGCAAAAACCATGACTCACAAAGCAGAAGTGGTATTAGGTCAGCAGAAGAAGAGCATCAAGAGCCTGCAACTTGCTGTCGCCGATGTAAAAGGCCGCCGTCCTAATGATTGGCTATTAGCAGAAGCGGATTACTTGGTAAAGCTGGCTGGACGTAAACTGTTCCTAGAACACGATGTGGTCAGTGCAACACGCTTGATGGAGAGTGCTGATCAACGCATCGCTGCGCTCAACGACCCAAGCCTTGTTTCCCTGCGCCAATCCATGGCAAACGACATCACTAAGCTGCGCACAGTACCTTTGATTGACCGTGATGGTTTAGTGCTTCGCCTGACTTCCCTGCAGCGCGAAGTCGACCAACTGCCACTTGCCAACGCTATTCTGCCTGATGCTCCGGCGGTAGAAAAACGTCAGGTATCGCAGGATATCTACGACTGGCAAGATAACTTGATGACTTCTTTGAAAGATTTCTCAGAGAACTTCATCACCTTCCGCAGCCGTGACGGCAATGTTATCCCACTACTGTCACCAGAACAGCACTTTTACCTACGTGAGAACATCAAGTCGAAAATTGAGACGGCAATACGAGCTGTGTACGAAGAGCAAGGTGAGATCTACAAGATGTCACTGGAGACCGCAGATCAATGGTCAGAATCCTTCTTCGATATGGATAATAACAGCGTTAAAGAGTTTAATGCGGCACTGGGTAAGCTGAGTCAGCAAAACATCCAAGTGAACTACCCTGTGAAACTTGAAACACAAGCGCAGCTGTCTGATGTGATTAGCGAACGCCTGCGCCGTGAAGTGACAACCATTATCACGGAGGAGAAATAATGATTCGATTAATCTTCCTCTTCGTTGTACTGGGCGCAGGGCTGTTTGTCGGCACCCAGTTCACTGGTCAACAAGGCTATGTGCTGATATCGATTGCCGATAAGACCATTGAAATGAGTGTCACGACACTGGTTGTCTTTGTGATTGCCGCGCTTGCCGTGCTGTTTCTGCTGGAGTACATCATCAAGAAGATCCTCTACACCAGTGTGACCACATTCAACTACTTCAGCGTGCGTAAGATGCGCCGCTCTCGCCGCTACACTAACGAAGGTATTGTTAAGCTGTTAGAAGGTGACTGGAAGCTTGCTGAGAAAAAAGTGACTCGCTGGGCGAACTATCATGATATGCCTCTGCTGTGTTATCTCGTGGCCTCTGAAGCTGCGTTAGGTCAAGGCGATAAAGCGAAACGCGACCACTACCTTGAGCTGGCTTCTCAGCAAGAAAACTCGGATCTCGCGGTTCAGCTTACTCGTGCTAAGCAAGCTGTGCGTGAAGAAGAGTGGGAACTTGCGGCCTCAACACTTGAGACACTAAAAGCCGAGTATCCAAGCAATACGATCGTTCTAAGCCTACTAAAAACCACCTATCGTGAACTTGGCGAGTGGCAAGCACTGATCGATCTACTGCCAAAGCTTAACAAAGCCAAGCTTATCGATATTGAAGAGCAAGTGGAACTTGAAGAGCGTGCTCAATGTGGCCTGCTTGAAGACATTGCTAGCCAACAAGGTAGTGAGGGTCTAATCGGTCATTGGAACAAACTGCCTCGTAAAACGCGTCAAAGCACACACCTAGTGGGTTGCTTTACAAAGCAGCTTATCGCTCGCAAAGCGGATGCTGAAGCCTTTACCGTGATTAAAGAGACGCTGAAGAAGCAAGGTCACGATGACCTTTATACTCTACTACCAGAGCTGAACCTAGCGGATGCTCACCCAGTGGTTGTGATGCTAGAAGATGTTGTTAAAAAGCAACCAGACAACGCCAAAGCTCAGAGTGCTCTCGCTCAGTTTTACTTCCGCGAAGAGAAATGGCCTGAGGCACAGCGCCACTTTGAGCGCGCACTGTCGGTTCGCCCAGACGTTTCGGATTATGCGTATCTAGCTGATACGCTTGAGAAGCAAGATCTCACTAAAGCAGCAGGTGAAGTGTCTCGTAAAGCGTTGACCTTGATTGACAGTAAGTAACTGGAACACTTCTATAAATGATAAAGAAGCTCCCTCGGGAGCTTTTTTTACAACTGGCTTTTTACAACTGAAAATCGTCGAGTGCCTCTAAAGTCAACCTATTCGTAAAGGCATTCACTCGCACATGAACTGGGCTCCAGCCAAGCAAAAAACGCTGATAGTCAGCCCACGCGAGTCCTAGTAGCTTTCGCCACTCATGACACACATCACTTGCATCCACATTAGGCTGATAGCGAGCCAGCGCTGCCTGTAACGCTTCAAAATAAGTTTCAACATGGGTGTCGATAGATAAGTGAGGATCATCAAAATCGAGCACTGTGCAAAGAAATAGTGCGACATCTTTCACCCCCACGCCACCGCCAACATACTGAAAATCAACCGCACTGACCTTAGTGCCGGTTTCGTTGAAACAAAAGTTAGCCAGCTTCGCATCGCCATGTACTAGGGTTTGGTAACGGCAATCATTGAGTATGTCATCTATGCGCTCAGCAGCTGATTTACAACGACTTGACGTCATTGCCTGCCACTCATCTGGGCGAGTGGCTAAATGCCAATAGGTGCCTTGCTGCCACAGTCCAGTAGTCTCAGTGCCCAACCAAAAAGCATGAAACTGAGCTAACCAGCAAAGTACCGTTTCAATCTCTTGGTTTGATGGAGTTTTTACCACCCGAGCACAACCAGCAAGTTTGAGATCTTCCAATACCAACTCATAGTGTGAATCACGACTTTCAGCAGCTAAACAACGTGGCGCCCAACCGATAGGCATTCGAGCAACATAGTGCTGGTACCAATGAAACTCCACTTGATAAGACTTAAGCTTTCTTTGGTTTGAAAGCTCGGTATTCCAACCTTTCGGGTGATGCTTAGGTGCAACCTTAGGTAGGTCAATGGCCTTAACGATCAGACTAGGCAGCTCTGGGTTATCGGTATAAACGCGAAATAGTTCGCCATATCCGCTCCAAAGGCTCTGTATTGGCTCTTTTGAAACCGCATTGTGTTGGTCACCAAGCTGTTTTTTCAAGGACTCTGCTGGCTCGTAAGAACAAGAACTCAAGGTTTGGTTACCTTTAATGGTTGAGGAGTAAAGCTTACTTTGACAGACAAAGACAGTAAACGGAAGGGCAACGGAGTTCGATAGTGGCTAGGTTAGCGCTTTAAGAATCTCAGATATGAAAAAAGCCCGCTGATTTCTCAGCGGGCTTTCCAATGTGGCGGAGAGATAGGGATTTGAACCCTAGAACCGCTATTAACGGTTGCCGGTTTTCAAGACCGGTGCTTTCGA
>NZ_JBNNXW010000020.1:0-54479 GCF_052879755.1 Vibrio sp. DNB22_10_4
ATTGAACCAGTGTAACGCTCGATCATGCCAGCAACTTGCTCGCTTTGATCAGGGTGCACCATGAATACGATTTCGTAATGACGCATTGGTTGCTCCTTACGGATTATTAGCTTCCACGTTTGGCTCGGTCATCCAGAGGAAGCAAGGAACTAATAAAAAAGACCGAGAATTAAGGACCGCAAATGTTACATAAAGGGCGAATAATAAGCAAGCGATTTTGACGAGCAGGGGGATTGGTTCTTGGCCCTAGATACTAGAACCAAAAACCTAGGAGCTAACAAGCAGTTACTCATCAGCGTATATCTTAACGGTCAGCGCACCTTCCACATCAATCGACGCTCGGTACATCCCAGAACTATTCATTGCAAAATGCATGTCACCGCTTGCGTCGATGGCGATAAGGCCACCCTCTCCACCCATCTGTTTGAGTTCACCCTGTATCACGCTTTCTGAGGCTGTATGTACGTCTTCTTTGAGATAACGCATGCGCGCGGCGACATCACTGGCTACGGTTTTACGGATAAAGTACTCCCCCATGCCCGTAGTCGATACGGCAACGTTGTTGTTCTCAGCGTAAGTGCCCGCGCCTATGATGGCGGTATCGCCGACACGACCATATTTCTTATTGGTCACGCCGCCTGTGCTGGTAGCTGCCGCCAAATTGCCTTGCATGTCCAGCGCCACCGCACCTACCGTGCCGTACTTTTTATCATCAGGATATTTTGATTCCGATAGCGCAAACAGCCCTTTTTCTTTCATAGATTGAAGCTGCTCATAGCGGCGCTCGGTAAAGAAATAGTCTTGTTCTGTGTACTCATGGCCTTGCTCAAAGGCAAATTTTTCGGCGCCTTCGCCAATCAAGAGTACGTGGTCACTGCTGCGCATCACATCGCGAGCAAGTGCAATCGGATTTTTAATATGCCTGACACCAGCCACTGCACCTGCGTCTTGCTGAGTGCCGTGCATCACAGAGGCATCCATCTCGACCATCTCATTGTGAGTCAACACCGAGCCTTTACCAGCGTTGAAGTGCGGCGAATCTTCCATAATTTGCACAGCTGCCACTGCCGCATCGAGGGCATCACCACCCGCTTCCAATACCGCAGCCCCTGCTTTTACTGAGCGGCTTAGCGCATCGAGTATCTGTTGCTTTAACTCATCACTCATCTGCGTTTTAAGGATGGTACCGGCACCACCGTGAATTGCGATAGCAAAAGGCTGAGTCATACATCACTTCCTTATTCTTCGTTATATTTTACGAGTACTATAAACGACAAAGGCCTCCCAATGGGAGGCCTTTGAAAAGCGTGTGATTAGTGAGAACCACAACCGCCACCACCGCAGCAGCCGTCTTCTTTCTTCTCACCGTGGCCTTCACCACCACAACAGCCACCTTCTTCACCGTGACCTTCGCCACCTTGGTGAATGTGACCGTGCTCGATCTCTTCTGCTGTTGCATCGCGAAGTGCTACCACTTCAACGTCAAACGTTAGTGTTTGGCCAGCTAGCATGTGGTTACCATCAACCACAACTTCGTCGCCATCAACTTCTGTTACTTCTACTGGGATTGGCCCCTGGTCAGTATCCGCTAGGAAACGCATACCCACTTCAATTGTGTCAACGCCTTGGAATACGTTCGCTGGTACACGCTGAACTAGCGCGTCATTGTGCTCGCCGTATGCCTCTTCTGGAGATACAGTTGCAGTGAACTTGTCACCCGCTTCTTTGCCTTCAAGTTCCTTTTCTAAGCCAGTGATTAGGTTGTTGTGGCCGTGTAGGTAATCTAGAGGTGCGTCTACAGTTGCTTGGTCAACAACCACACCGTCTTCAGTTTTTACTTGGTACGCTAGGCTTACTACTGCGTTGTTAGCAATTTTCATGGATACTCCAAAGGATTGGCACTAAGACTAAACACTTAACTTCGCCTAGTCTTATCAAAACAATGCCGCCGTTAGGCGGCGTGTGAGCATATTATGGGGATAGAAAATAGAAACTCAATCATTCCGGCTTAAAAATACCGATTAATTCTTCATCACTTCGTTCAGATTTTTCTACAGCTTTAGGGGTTCTCTGCTCGGTGAACTCACAATCCACACACTCTACCCACTCAACATTATTCTCTATCCACCAGCGCAAACTGTCTTGAGTGGAGCATTTCGGGCAGCTTGCCCCGGCGATAAAACGTTTCTTGGTACTGCTCATGTTACTTCCTACTATCCAGACGACCTGACTTCCTAATCCCAAAAATTGCGAGACTGACGGTCTTTTTCCATTTCACGGCCAAAGATCTCTTCAAGCTCTTTACGAGCTTCTTTTGAACGTTGCGCCAGTTGTTTATCTTCACTGTGCTGCGGCAGCAGCTCCTTGAGCATGGAATTATCCAACTTTTTAAAATGCGCTTCTGCGCGTTTGGCCTCATAAGGGTGAAAACCCAGTTCAATAAGGGCTTGGCGACCTAAGTCAAGCGCCCCCAAGAAAGTCTCTCGAGAATAACGATCCACACCATGGTTCATTAATTGATAGGCTTCCACACGACTTCGAGCACGCGCTAGAACCTTGAGTGACGGGAAGTGCTTATGGCACATATCCACCACTTCCATGATCTCTTCCGGCGAGTCGGTACAGACAATAATGGCTTCGGCTTTGTCTGCGCCAGCAGCGCGCAACAGGTCTAGTTGAGTGGCATCCCCATAAAATACTTTGTAGCCATACTTCCTTAACAGATGAATTTGGCTCGCATCACTCTCTAATACGGTAATTTTGACCTTGTTGGCGTACATCAAACGACCAACGATTTGTCCGAAACGACCAAAACCAGCAATGATGACTCGTGGCTGCCTGTCTTCGACATCGGTTTTAATTGTGGTTTCCTGCTCTTGGTTCAGAGATTTTTCAAACCACTTTTTCTGTGCCATCAATAGCAGTGGCGTGGTCACCATGGACAAGCTCACCACCACCAATAGAAAAGCGGACTCTTCAGCAGGTAACAAACCTTGCGCGCTCGCGGCGGTAAAAATAACAAAAGCAAACTCACCACCTTGGCTCAATATCGCCGCCATCTTACTGCGCGCTTTAGGGCGAATACCAAACAACCTTGCTAACACGTAAAGTATTAGGCCTTTTATAACCACCAGTGACACAACAGCCAACAGCACCTTGAGTGGCTCGGAGACCAAAAGTCCTAAATTGACCGCCATCCCCACCGCAATAAAGAACAGACCAAGCAATAGACCTTTAAACGGTTCAATGGCTATCTCAAGCTCATGACGATATTCACTTTCAGCCAATAGCACCCCTGCCAAAAAGGTGCCAAGTGCCATCGATAGACCCAGCTTTTGCATAAAGGCTGCAATACCGATCACCAGTAGTAGCGCCGCCACCGTAAACAGTTCTCGCACTCCGCTCATCACGACATAGCGAAATAGAGGTCGAATTAAGTAATGACCACCGATTAGCAGCCCAAGCACACCTGCGAGCATCCACAAGATGTCCCCCCAGTTGCCCGCTGTGTTGCCAGCCAATACAGGAAGCAGCGCCAGCATAGGGATCACGGCGATATCTTGAAACAGCAACACTGCAAAACCTGATTGCCCTGTTTCTCCGCCCGCTAATCCTTGCTCTTCTATCACTCGCAATGCAATCGCGGTAGAGGAGAGTGCTAAAGCCATCCCTATCGCCAAGCTGGTCTGCCAAGTCAGACCAAACAGTGAGGCGATGGCCGATAACACCAAAGTCGTTACTAATACCTGTGCCCCACCGAGACCAAGTATTGGTACCCGCATTTGCCAAAGCTTCTTGGGGTTTAGCTCAAGGCCTATTAAAAACAGTAGCAGCACCACGCCAAACTCGGAGAAATGAAGGATCTCGTCGACATCACTAATAAGACCCAGTCCCCAAGGGCCAATCGCTACGCCCGCCAACAAATAGCCAAGCACACTTCCTAGGCCCAAGCGCTGAGCAATCGGCACAGCCACCACTGCCGCAGAGAGAAATATCACACCACTCTGTAAGAAATCATTTTCCATTGCCATCAGCTGCCCCCTTTGCCGTAAACGACGACATCATCAATGACTCGTCAAAGGGATGCATCAGCCACTGCCTGTAGAGCTCGGCATGCTGATAGCGATCCATATCATCCACACGGCGTGACCAGTAGAGAACCAAAGGCTCCATCCAGTGCATTTTGCACAAGGCTGCGCTGAGCTCAAACGGCTGCAATATCTGCTCAAGTGGGTACTTGTTATAGCCAGACTGGCTAAAGGCCGATTCTTTACCACCTGTGGTAATCACGCTGCGCCAATATTTGCCTTCCAAGGCACAATCATCACCAAACGCAAAGCCTTTGCCCAGCACTCGGTCAATCCACTCTTTGAGCAGCGATGGGCAGGAATACATATAAAGTGGGTGCTGAAACACAATCACATCGTGTTCGAGTAGCATCTGATGCTCAGCATTGACGTCAATAAAGAAATCAGGATACAGGGCATACAAATCACGCAAGGTGACGTTATCCAATGATTGGATTTTCTTGAGCATCACCTGATTGGCGATAGAGTTTTGCGGCTCTGGGTGCGCATAGATCACCAGAACTTTTGGGGATTGGTTTAAGTGTTGTAATTCTGACGTCATTCCTTGAAAACCATCTCCATACTTACGACTTCGTAAACTGCTCTCTAACAACAGCGAGAGTCAGTCACTCTTCTTTACCCTAATCTTTAAGGGTAGACAGTGATGATTGTTATTGAAATCATTCTGTTTTTGTTATCAGTTTGTTCCATCATATACCAAACTTCATCGTTCGTGCAGGTTAGTTTGCCCCTGATTGCCTTGCTATTTATGCCTTCTCCCAAGGGATAATGATCGACATTTCGCTGCTTTCCTCATAGTATTCGTGGGTCGAAATTTCAATCACTAGCTAGTTGTTTCCTTATGATCACCTTCTCTGATATTCAATTGCTTCGCGGCGGTAAACCACTGCTCGACCAAGCCTCTGCCACCATTCACCCTGGTGACAAAGTGGGTCTAGTCGGCAAAAACGGTTGTGGTAAATCCACCCTGTTTGCGCTGCTCAAAGACGAACTCTCCATTGATGCAGGCTCATTTAGTCAGCCATCCCATTGGGAACTCGCTTGGGTCGCACAGGAAACCCCAGCATTAGAGCGCACCGCTATTGAATACGTGATTGATGGCGATCGTGAGTATCGTGCACTGGAACAAAAGCTGGTAGACGCAGAGCAGCAAGACAACGGCACTCTGGTTGCTGAGCTGCATGGCAAAATCGAAGTCATTGGCGGCTACAGCATCCGTGCTCGGGCAGCAGAGCTTTTAGATGGTCTTGGTTTTAGCCAAGAGCAGATGACTTGGAATCTGACCCAGTTCTCGGGTGGTTGGCGTATGCGCCTTAACCTAGCACAGGCGCTATTGTGCCGCTCAGATTTGCTACTGCTCGACGAACCGACCAACCACTTGGATTTGGATGCTGTCATGTGGCTTGAGCGCTGGCTACAAAGCTATCCTGGTACACTTGTCTTGATCTCGCACGACCGCGATTTCCTTGACCCTATCGTCGGCCGTATTATCCATATCGAGAATCAACTGCTAAACGAGTACACGGGTAACTACTCCTCGTTTGAAGAACAGCGCGCGCAAAAACTCATCTTGCAACAAGCTCAATACCAGAAGCAGCAAAAGCAGATGTCGCATATGCAGAAGTACATTGACCGCTTCCGCTATAAAGCATCAAAAGCACGCCAAGCGCAAAGCCGTATCAAAGCGCTGGAACGTATGGAAAAAGTGCTGCCAGCTCAATTTGATAATCCATTTAGCTTCGAATTCAGAGAGCCTGCGGCACTGCCAAATCCAATCATCATGATGGATGAGGTTTCGGCGGGTTACGATGACAACATCATTCTTGAAAAGATCCGTCTAAACCTGGTTCCAGGTAGCCGAATTGGTCTTTTAGGTCGTAATGGCGCAGGTAAATCCACGCTGATCAAACTGCTGTCAGGCGAGCTTGGCGCTAAAGAGGGCGATCTTAATTACTCTCAAGGCGTTAAAATTGGTTACTTTGCTCAGCACCAACTGGAAACCCTGCACCCAGAAGAGACGCCGCTGCAACATATGATGCAGATCGCGCCGCAGCACACCGAGCAGCAGCTTCGTGATTACTTGGGAAGCTTTGGTTTCCAAGGTGACAAAGCGCTTGAAAAAGTCGCGCCGTTCTCCGGTGGTGAAAAAGCCAGACTGGTACTAGCGCTTGTTGTATGGGAAAAACCAAACCTATTGCTACTCGATGAACCGACCAACCACCTTGATCTGGATATGCGCCAAGCACTAACACTGGCTCTGCAAACCTTTGAAGGTGCCATGGTCATCGTCAGCCACGATCGCTACTTACTGCGCGCGACCACCGATGACCTATACCTAGTCCACGATCGTCAGGTAGCGCCATTTAATGGCGACCTCGTTGACTACTATAAGTGGCTGACAGAGCAGCAAAAAATTGAGCGTAAAGAGGCTCAAGCCAATGAGCCAGATAAAGCCTCAAATAACAGTGCAGCCGCTAAGAAAGAGCAAAAACGCAAAGATGCCGAGTTTCGTAAGCAAACCGCGCCAATTCGCAAAACACTGACAAAGCTTGAGGAAAAAATGGATAAGTTATCCGCCCTCATCGCTGAGGCAGAGGAGCAATTGTCTGATACTTCTCTGTATGATGCGGAAAATAAAGCTAAACTTAATGAAGTACTTGCCAAACAAGCCTCCAGCAAATCCGAACTTGAAGAAGTCGAAATGGACTGGATGGCGCAGCAAGAAGTTCTTGAGCAGATGGAACAGGAATTCAATCAATCATGACCCGCGAGCACGCATCTTCAAATCTCACTCTAGAGCACCTATGGCAGTTCAGCCTGCAGTACTACGGGGTGCGAGAGGTAAAAGAGGCGTGCTTAAATCTGCAAAATCACTACCACGGCAACGTCAATTTGCTGTTGCTACTGAAGTGCCTAGACGAACAGGCACTTCGCTTCAACGCCGAGGATTGGCATCACGTCCAATCCTGCCTCGGTCGCACTGAAAAACTGCTACATCAATTTCGCGATATTCGCCGTCAGCTCAAGCACAGTGTGGTTGATAGTTTATATCGTGAAGCGCTTGAGTTTGAACTCAGCCTTGAGAAGCAACAGCAATCCGACCTTGTTGATTGCATTAATGCGTTAACGCTCAGCCCCAAACAGGATGAGGCACTCGTACTCGGCTACTGTCGCCAACTTGGCGCTGAGCACCTCGGGCTTATTTTCTCCAAGCCAGTCAGCGAACTCGCTACCAAATAAACACCACACATGATGCAGTAAGCAGCGCCATACTGGAGTTAAAGCGGCGCCATGCCGTAGGTGTTGCCAGCCAGCGGCGGATAAAGGTGCCAAACCCCACCCATACCGACGACGTTTGTATCTGAACAAGCAAAAAGATCACCGAGATCCCCACCAGCGACCACCAATAGTAGTCACCGCTCAATGCAAATGAACTCACGGCGGTTACCGACATCACCCAAGCTTTTGGATTCAAATATTGAAATGTCATGGCTTCAAAGCAGGTCATAGGTTTGGCTTTACTATCAGACTCTCCCTTATTGATCCCTGCGGTCAGAATTCGCCAAGCCAAATACAGCAAATAGGCGCTGCCCAGCCATTTAAGAACTTCCTGAACCATCGGGTAAGTCTGGAAGATCACGCCGAGACCTGCGCCATTCAATAAGATCAAGCTGATCAGACCGAGACCAATCCCAACAAAGTGCGGGATCGATCTAACATAGCCAAAGTTAGCACCCGAGGCCGTTAACATGACATTGTTAGGACCCGGTGTCCCCGTCATGACCACGGCAAACAATGCCACTGATAGCAAAAATGACCAATCCATCCCTTTTCTCCCTCTACGATAAAAATTGTATCGATACAATTTCCATAAATACGTTGATTTATTGTTAATTCGAGCACAAAATAACCCTAACAAAGCCATACACCAGACGCAAAGGGTTTATTGTCACCATGACAATCGAGACGATTACAGTATTCAAGCAAGATCCAGCGCCGATCTACAAACAGATCGCTGATCAGATCGCCACAATGATCGAAGATGGCGCTCTCAAAGCAAACAGTAAACTGCCCACTCACCGCTGGCTTGCAGATAAGCTCGGTGTCACGGTAGGAACGATTACCCGAGCCTATGCGGAAGTAGAACGAAGGGGCTTGGTGGAAGCAAAAGTCGGTGCTGGCACCTATGTCTCTGATACCAATAAACCCAGCTGGGTATTCGAGCAAAGCACGGTGGCGCAAGGTGAAATGAACTTTGGTTATAATATTCCGCCTCTGCTCGACAGAAGCGATATGCTAAAACAAGCTATGCAGCGCATCTCAAGTTCGAACTCGCACCTCAACCAATTGATGCTCTATCAACCACCCGCCGGACTGGATGCTCACCGAACCATAGTCGCCAATTGGCTCAATAATAAAGGCATCAAACTTCCCGCACATAGGATGCTATTTAGTTCAGGCGCGCAGCATGCGATTCAGATGGTGCTCGACACCTTCACTCGTGCGGGCGATACGGTCTTGGTCGAAAAGTACACCTACCCGGGTGTGATTAGTTTGGCGCGTCAGAATCAATTGACGCTCAAGGGCGTGGACATGGATGAATTTGGCATAACGCCAGAATCGTTGGAGGTATGCTGCCAGCGCTACTCGCCGCGATTTATCTACTTAACGCCAACGCTGCAAAACCCTACCACTGCCATTATGTCTGAAGAGCGCCGCCGCGATATCTTGCGCATCTGTGAGTCTTATGATGTCTACGTGATTGAAGATGAGATCAACGGCCTGCTGATAGAAAAAGCCCCGGCTCCCATGGTTAACTTCGCGCCTGAGCGCGTTATCCATATTGGTGCTTTCTCGAAATGTCTCGCACCGGGTCTGCGGGTGGGCTATATGAGCGCCCCGGAAAAGCTTCATCAACATCTGGTGATGACACTGCAAAACCACAGCTGGATGATAAGCCCGCTACTCACTGCCCTAACCTGTGAAATGTTGCTCTCTGGTGATGCAGAGCGAAACCTCACTATCATCCACAGCGAAATGAAAAAGCGTATTGCCATCGCGGTAGACACGCTAGGCGAGTTTGACCTTCGTTATCAACAAGGCGGCTTTCACGTTTGGCTAACCCTACCTGAGCACTGGCGGCTGAGTGAGTTTGTTAGTAGAGCCGCAGAGCAAGGGGTTGTCGTCAAATCGGGCGAGCTGTTTGCACCTCCTGGTGGCTCGGTAGCGCCTGCCGTGCGTCTATCACTGAGCTCGCCACAAACGATCGAGCAGCTACAATTAGGCGTAGATATTCTAAAAGCACTATTGCAATCCAATCCCGTAAGTGAATTTACGTTATGAGCAGCAAATACTTTATCGCCGCCAAAGGGCTAGCCAATCCACACATCCAGACGCTGATCCCACGCTTTGTACGACGCAAAGCGTTATTTGAGCCAATATGGGAAACCCTGGATACCCCAGATGGCGACTTTGTCGAGCTCGCGTGGAGTGAAGATCCCCATAGACAAAGTGCCCAAAACAAACCTGTGTTTATTCTATTTCATGGCTTAGAAGGCTGCTTTCACAGTCCTTATGCCAACGGACTAATGCACGCATTTGCTAAGCAGGGCTGGCTGTCGGTCATGATGCACTTTCGCGGCTGTGGGCCAAACCCGAACCGACTTGCCAGAGCTTATCATTCCGGTGAGATTGGTGATGCGAGACAGTTCATTGAGCTTTTGGATCATCGTTACCCAAATAGTAGAAAGGTTGCCGTAGGCATTTCCCTTGGCGGCAATATGCTCACCAACTATCTCGCTCACTACGGCGATGATACTAAGCTCGATGGCGCAACCGTCATCTCTGCTCCACTCGACTTGGCAGCGTGTGCTAGACGTATTGAACAAGGCTTCTCTAAGGTCTATCGCTCTTACCTGCTCAGTTCGATGAAAAAGAATGCGCTCAACAAACTTCATCTGTTAAGCGAAGTCCTCGGACTGACCGAAGAGCGCATTAAGAACATGAAAAAGCTTTACGAGTTCGATGATTTGATCACTGCTCCGCTGCATGGATTTAAAAATGCCGACGACTACTATCAGCGCTGCTCTGGGCTACCTCGCCTAAGAGAAATCACCGTACCGACTCGGTTTATTCATGCCAAGGATGACCCCTTTATGACACACGAGGTCATTCCAACTTTTAGTCTTCCAAGCCATATCAATTACCAACTGCTTGACCGAGGTGGTCATGTCGGCTTTATGACGGGCAGTTTGCGACGCCCGCGCTTTTGGTTAGAAGAGAGCTTACCAAGCTACTACCGACACTTTATTGACTAGCCAAAAACAGCGATAGATCCCTTTGTGAATCAGCAGTGCTATAATCCTGCAGTCATAGAATTGAGAGGTATTTATGATCATCCCATGGCAACAGATTGACGCAGACACGCTAGATAACCTTATTAAAGAGTTCGTGCTGCGCGAAGGCACCGACTATGGTGAGTCGGAAATATCGCTAGATGATAAAGTTCGCCATGTTCGTAGCCAGCTCGAAAGCGGTGAGGCCGTCATCGTTTTCTCTGAACTGCACGAAACCGTCGACATTAAATCGCGTCGCTCGCTGTAATTTTTCGGTAGCTGCGCAAGTAGCTGCTATATTGAAAGGCTATTGAACTGAAATTGGCCTACAAGGTCTAACTCCTTATGTGAGTTAGCAAATTTATAACGACAATTACAAATACACAGGAAGTGTCATGTCAGCAAAACACCCGATCATTGCTGTAACGGGCTCCTCTGGAGCTGGAACCACCACAACGTCAGAAGCATTTCGCAAGATGTTCAACATGATGAGCGTCAAGCCTGCATTTATTGAAGGTGATAGCTTTCACCGTTTTACTCGTCCAGAGATGGACATCGAGATCCGCAAAGCCAAAGATCAAGGTAAACACATCAGCTACTTTGGCCCCCAAGCGAACGACTTCCCTGCGCTTGAAGAGTTTTTTCGCAACTATGGGCAAAATGGTACTGGCCAGTTCCGCCGCTACCTACACACCTTCGATGAGGCCGTGCCTTATAATCAAATGCCAGGCACCTTCACTCCATGGCAAGACCTACCTGAGAATAGCGATGTGCTGTTTTATGAAGGCCTACACGGCGGCGTTGTAGATGGCGATGTCAATGCTGCGCAGCACGTTGACCTGCTTATCGGCATGGTGCCTATCGTTAACCTCGAGTGGATCCAAAAATTCGTACGAGACACCCGCGATCGTGGTCACTCTCGAGAAGCGGTCACTGACTCAATTGTTCGCTCGATGGACGACTACTTAAGCTACATTACACCGCAATTTTCACGCACACACATTAACTTCCAGCGCGTCCCAACCGTGGACACTTCAAACCCGCTCAATGCGAAAGGCATTCCGAGTTTGGATGAGAGTTTTGTGGTGATTCGCTTGCGTGGTATCAAGAATGTCGACTTCCCGTACTTACTAGCGATGATTGATGGTTCGTTCATGTCACGTCACAACACCATCGTAGTGCCGGGCGGTAAGATGAGTTTTGCGATGGAGCTAATCGTCAGACCAATACTTCAGCAACTTATAGAAACGGGAAAAATAGGTTAGGAAATGTGAGCCAAATCAGCCTGTTTTTTTGTATCGTGATCATGTGCACAGTTTTGTATAGATAAATACGCTTTTGACACGATTAAAATCAAGAAAAGCGGCGCAAAAAAGGATACTATTTCTAGGAAATAGAAGATCGCTTGCGCCATCTTCAAAGTGCTTTTATGCTAGTAGGTCTTAACCAACGGGCTTGCTAACAAATATGGAAAGCAGCAAGCATACCCTGCAGAGGAAGTAAGATATATGGTTCTAGGTAAACCTCAAACCGACCCAACGTTAGAGTGGTTCCTTTCACACTGCCACATTCACAAGTACCCATCAAAGAGCACGCTTATTCATGCGGGCGAGAAAGCAGAAACGCTTTACTACATCGTCAAAGGCTCTGTAGCGGTACTGATTAAAGATGAAGAAGGCAAAGAGATGATCTTGTCTTACCTAAACCAAGGTGACTTCATCGGTGAACTTGGCTTGTTCGAAGAGGACCAAGAACGTACGGCATGGGTACGAGCAAAATCACCTTGTGAAGTTGCGGAAATCTCATTCAAGAAGTTCCGTCAGCTTATCCAAGTTAACCCAGACATTCTAATGCGCTTATCTGCTCAGATGGCAAGTCGTCTACAAGTGACTAGCCAAAAAGTAGGTGACCTAGCATTCCTAGACGTAACGGGTCGTATTGCACAGACGCTACTTAACCTAGCGAAACAACCTGATGCAATGACTCACCCAGACGGCATGCAAATCAAGATCACTCGTCAAGAGATTGGCCAAATCGTTGGTTGTTCTCGCGAGACAGTAGGTCGTATTCTTAAGATGCTAGAAGAGCAGAACCTAATTTCTGCCCACGGTAAGACAATCGTGGTTTACGGTACTCGCTAAGAGCACGTAACAAGATTTAAAAAGCCACCCTCGGGTGGCTTTTTTGTTTCAAATTTATCGTCACCCCTGCGCAGGAATGACGGGCCTTGAGATATCACCCTAACCCCGAATAGTCGTCACCCCTGCGCAGGCAGGGGTCTTCTTTAAGCGCGCACCAAGCCTCTAGTAGATTCCTGCCTGCGCAGGAATGACGGCGCTGTAGGGTTTATCGTTACTGATGCGTACTTTCAAAGATTTTATCTGCCGATGCAGCAACAAAACCTTGGTAAAAACTGCCATCGGCTAGCTGGTAACGTTTAGCAAACTCATAGAAGCCACCTGGAATCAACTGATCACCATCAGTAAATGCCACGGACACTTTGTCTGCCATGGTCGAGGATTGCTCTAGCAGCACCTCTGGTGAGCCTTTCACTTCCCCGCCCGATTCATTAATCGCAAACCCAGCATCACGAAGGTGCTGATTGACCTCAACTACTTCGGCAAAGCAGTCAAGCTGATTCACGCTCACCGTGAAGTGATTGGCGCCATAACCGTGAGCAGCAAGCCATGAGGCATACTCACTTTCTTGTGCCAACATTTGGAAGTCTTGATAGCTTAAGTCCCACAAACGGCCACCATATAAGAACTCAGCAGAGGAAAGCTTAGGGCTGTCCACCTGTGCCACTAACTTAGCCACGATATCTTGAAGCGATTGAGAGCACTCTTCTACTCGCAACTCGCTGATAAACACCTTAGGAAGCAAAGCATCGCTATGTTCTAGGTGTATCGCAGTCAGCTTTTTGGCTTCAAAGTCGTAATGGCCACTGACCTCGTAACCAAGATCTAGAAACGGCTTAGCTAGTGTGTCGATACCCAGTGGCGCGACATTAAAGGTTCGCAGCGCAATATGGTCATTGATAAGCGACTCATCTTCTCTAAGCAAGTCGTGCACCTTATGTGCCGATGGGCACAAGCGAGTGATATAGTCTTGCCACAAGTGGCCAAATAACGCGTCAACAGTCATAGCACGCTCCTTATAGTTCGATGCCAGGGCTTAAAGTCGCAGGAAGAACGGTGTTATCGCCCTCCATTGATGCCATAGGGTAAGCGCAGTAATCTGCTGCATAAAACGCACTTGGACGAAGGTTGCCAGACGCGCCCGGACCGCCAAACGGCGCATCACCACTGGCTCCTGTAAGCTGACGGTTGCGGTTTACAATGCCTGCTCGGATGTGGTCTGTGAAATATTGCCACTCCTCATCACGCTCTGAGATAAGCCCTGCCGACAAACCAAATCGGGTATCGTTGGCCAGCTCTACCGCTTGTTCAAGAGTTTCGTAGCGCACCAGTTGTAGCAGCGGCCCAAAGTACTCTTCATCAGGAAGCTCATCGATATCAGTGGCATCTAACAGTGCTGGCGTCACGAAGGCGGCTTTCAAGCGTTTTGCTTCTACTAGGCTCTTACCGCCTAGCTTCACCAACTCAGCTTGCGCTGCAATAATATGGTCAGCGGCCTGCTCTGAGATCTGCGGGCCCATAAATGGCGCAGGCTGTGCAAACGGCTCATCGATACGGATCTTATTAATAGCAGACACTAGGCTTTCTACTAGTTGATCACCTTTTTCACCAAATGGCACATAAAGGCGTCGTGCGCAGGTACAACGCTGTCCAGCACTGATGTAGGCCGATTGCAAAATGGTGTACACCGCCGCATCAACATCACCAAACGCTTCACTGACGACAAGCGGATTGTTACCGCCCATCTCGAGCGCCAGCATCTTGCCAGGCTGACCAGCAAATTGACGATGCAGGATATGCCCTGTGTTGGCGCTACCAGTAAACAGCACGCCATCAATGCCTTTCGAATCAGCAAGAGCGATACCCGTCTCTTTACCACCTTGAACAAGGTTAATAACACCGGCAGGCAGTCCCACTTCCTCCCAGATTTTCATTGCAAGTTCGCCGACTAGTGGAGTTTGCTCTGAGGGTTTAAAGACCACTGTGTTCCCTGCCAACAGCGCTGGCACGATATGGCCATTTGGCAAGTGTCCCGGAAAGTTATAAGGACCAAACACTGCCATAACACCAAGTGGCCTGTGACGGAGGACGATTTGGTTTCCAGCTGCTTTGCGTTGGTTCTCACCAGTGCGTTGATGGTAAGCACGTATCGAAATGGCAATTTTACCGGCCATCGCGCCGGCTTCAGTGCGGGTTTCCCATAACGGCTTGCCCGTTTCTTTGGCAATCGCAATAGCAATCTCTTCACTACGTTCTTTAACCTTGTCGGCAAACGCCAGCACAATAGCCTCACGTTCCGCAAACGGTCTTTTTTTCCACTCAACAAACGCCTTGCGAGCGGAAGATACTGCCTGATCTACTTGCTCTGGCGTCGCGGATTGACCTTCCCAGATAATATTATTGTCGTATGGTGACAGTGACTGAAACGCGTCACCGAGACCCGCTACCCAGTTGCCCGAGATCCATTGAGTTTGTTGAGACATAGTGAAGTTCCTTTGGTCTTTTAAATGTGGCCGCTGTGAGCGGCCATCTTATTGCTTGTGGAGGCGAGTAACGTCGCTTATTGAGCCAGCATACGAACCATGTCGCCATCAGCAACATTCAGTGCATCCGCCGCCTCAGGAGACAACAATACGGTGCCAGACTCGGCGTCAAACGCCGCTTTAGCCGCCGTCGCACGGAAGTGCTCAAAAGAAGTATTAGCAATCAGGTAGTCCTGTGAACTGGTGTGCTCAGAGACCGACACCTTAGCGCGAAATGAATCTCGTACCGCTTGGATATTACGAAGATCGCATTCAACCGTTGGACCTGCATCGAAGATGTCGACATAGTTTCGACAAGTAAAACCTTCTTTCTCAAGTAGTTTTAATGCAGGACGCGTATTTTCATGCACTTGACCGATAACCGCTTGCGCTTCTTTACTCAGCAGATTGATGTAAATAGGTAGCTTTGGCATTAGGTCGGCAATAAAGCCTTTTTTTCCGATACCGGTTAGATAATCTGCCATCGTGAAATCGATCGAGAAGAAGTGCTCTTGTAACCACTGCCAAAACGGTGAGTTACCTTCTGCATCCGACACGCCGCGCATTTCTGCAAAGATGGTTTTAGAAAAGCGCTCTGGGTGCTCTGCCATCATCAAGAAGCGACACTTCGACATTAGGCGTCCATTCAGACCACCTCGAAACTCCGGACGCAAGAACAAGGTACAGATTTCACTACAGCCAGTGTAATTGTTGCCAAAGGTCAAAAGCTTCACCACGTTGTTGACGTTCAGCTTTGGCGATGAGTGCACCACGGTACTTATGTGATAAGAGTAGAAAGGAACATCCCAACCAATCGCACCTTCAATACCCGTTGTCCCTGCGACTTCGCCGGTTTCGGTGTCAAAGCCAACCATCAAATAACCTTCGTCGGTAGGCGCTGTGACATCATGCTTAGCAAAGCTGTATTCAGAGTGGGTAATTCGGTTTGTCAGAAGCTCTTCATTAACGGGAAGAGAAGTAAAACCGTGGCCTGATTCTACCGCGCAAGTATGTAGCGCATCGTAGTCAGACATAGTGATAGGACGAACAACAAGCATCAATAATCCCTCCTGACGCGAACTCTCTCGGAACATCCAAATCCGAGAGAGTATCTAAAAGCCGACTTATCGGCTGTCTGCTTAAACTAGCGTACCAATGGCTTTGTCTAGTTTAGCTAATCCTTCTTCAACTTCTTGTTGAGTGATAACCAGTGATGGTGTGAAGCGCACCACGTTGGCACCGGCAACCAGCACCATCAAACCTTGTTGGCCTGCAGCAACTAATACGTCACGAGCTCGGCCTTGCCACTCTTCGTTAAGCGCAGCGCCAAGTAGCAAGCCTTTGCCACGAATTTCACTAAATAGGTCATATTTCGCGTTGATTTTCTCAAGACCTTCACGGAACCAAGCCTCACGCTCAGCAACGCCTTCTAGTACGTCCTTGCGAGAAACTACATCAACAACCGCCTCTGCTACCGCACACGCGAGCGGGTTACCGCCATAGGTTGAACCATGGGTTCCCACCTTCATGTGAGCGGCCAGTTTTTCTGTGGTTAGCATAGCTCCGATAGGGAAGCCGCCGCCCAGAGATTTAGCCGTGCTCAGAATATCAGGCGTGATACCAAGACCTTGGTAAGCGTAAAAGTTACCGGTACGGCCGTTACCTGTTTGTACTTCATCAAAGATAAGTAGCGCATTGTACTTATCACAAAGCTCACGAACGGCTTGAACGAATTCAGGTTGCGGAGAAACGATACCGCCCTCACCTTGTAGTGGCTCCATCATCACCGCACAGGTTTTCTCAGACATTTGCGCTTCGAGCGCCGCGATATCGTTATAAGGAATGTGTGTCACGTCACCTGGCTTAGGACCAAAACCATCGGAGTAGGCCGCTTGACCACCCACTGTCACGGTAAAGAAAGTACGGCCGTGGAAACCTTGGTTAAACGCGATGATTTCTGACTTTTCAGTGCCATGTACATCCGCTGCCCAGCGACGCGCAAGCTTAAGCGCTGCTTCGTTCGCTTCTGCACCCGAGTTGGCAAAGAACACGCGCTCAGCAAAGCTCACTTCAGTCAGTTTTTTCGCAAGGCGCAGTGCAGGCTCATTGGTCATTACATTACTTAAGTGCCAAATTTTGTTGGCTTGCTCTGTAACAGCATTCACCATCGCAGGGTGGCAATGGCCTAAACAGCTCACCGCGATACCACCAGCAAAGTCGATATACTCGTTACCTTGCTGATCCCAAACACGTGCACCCTCACCCTTAACTGGAATCATCTCCATAGGGTTATAACAAGGCACCATTACCTCATCGAACCACTCACGAGTTACCGCTTTTTCCGTTGTCATAACACATTCCTTCTTATTACTGCGTGTGGACGAAAAGAGACTGGCCTTTAACGAGACGGTTTTAGGGGAACCTTCTCTTTCCATTGTCGACAGAACATTTTCTATCGACTTTCCACAGATGCAGCATTGTATTTACATTTATTTAACCATAGCAATAGTGAAAAAACCTTTTTAGGCGCACTTTGCGCCGGATTCAATATCGCCTTGTGAGTATTTATGCATCATAAATGAATTTGAATGAAGTGTTTTTTGACGAAGGGGCGAAGAAACTGCTCAGGTAAGGTGTTTACTCGCTTTACATCAGTAAAAGCGAATAAATTTGCAAATCCATAAGTTAAACTTATGAGGGATAAGAAAACAAAAAAGAGTGATCTAGATCGACTATTTCTGCAACAGGAAGTTACGCAAAAGCTCATGCCCTTGCTCAGTTTTGATGGATTCTGGGTGGAATTGAACAGCGTGAATGTTGAGGCTCTTGTGACGATACCCCATGATTTCGTCAAACTCGCCATTCTCAAGCTCGGTCCAGGCGGTTACTTCAAAGCAGTCAGGTAGACTGTCGCGAGCCACAATAAGCGAGTGATAGCGCGTCACAGTAAGAGGATTATTAAGTCCAGTGAACACACTCTGGTTGGTATGCCGAATCGGTGACGTCTTACCATGCATCACCTGCCTTGCACGCACGACTTCGCCACCAAACACCTGTGCTATCGCCTGATGACCTAAGCAGACACCAAGCAGTGGCAATTTGCCAGCAAAGTGTTTGATCACCTCGAGCGAGATCCCTGCTTCATTGGGTGTACAAGGACCAGGGGAAATAACCAAGTGGGAAGGGTTTAAAACCTCGATACCGGCAATATCAATTTCATCGTTACGCACGACTTTGACCTCTGTGCCCAATTCAGAAAAATACTGAAACAGGTTAAAGGTGAAGGAATCGTAGTTGTCGATGATGAGTAGCATAGCGCTCGCGGTCACATTGAGTTTGTAAAAATAAGGCGGTATTTTGCAACATGACAGCAGAAAGGCAAGAAAAAATGGGAAGAAAACCGCGGCGAGACCTAAGGTCCCACCGCGTAGCTTTAGATTTGATTGGAATGCGTTAGCGACTTAGCTGGCGACGGCGCCATCCCATAAGACCAAGCACTGACAAAGCAAAGACCCCAACTGAGCCGCCATTTATGTTGAGATCAATGACAGCAGGATCATGATCTGACGAGCGGAAATGATCTTGATACTTAGGCAGATCGCCTTTGTACTCATCGTTATAGTCAAACAAGGTCGATTCCGCTGCATTGATGTGCCATTCAGTCGCATCAACCACGCGCTTCGATAAACTCGGACTAATTAGGATATGGTCTAGCGCGCCTACTTCGTCATTGTAAGAATAGCTCCAACCATCAGGGTGCATTTCACCTAACACGTTGACAAAGCCATAATTGTGGTCGATAACAGCCCCCTGATCGCCAAACTGTTCATCTTCTCCAATGAAGGTATTGCGAGCAGCGCGAATGACTTTGCCATATCGCTCAGCCGTGTAGTCTGTCAGCACTAGCAAAGGATCTTCTTTGCCGTAGGCATTGAAATCACCCAACACCACCTTATGCCCCTTGATTTGAGCAAGCGCATCACCCAACGCCACTGCTGCCGCTACGCGAAACGCCTCACACGAGCCTTGCTGATCGATATCTTGACCACCTTGTCCGCCTTCAGACTCGGGTGCCGCATCTTCCCAACATTTGGAGCCTTTTGATTTAAAGTGATTCACCGCTACGGTAAGCTTCTCTTTACCACCCTTCACCTTGAAGGTTGGTGCAAGGGTATTACGCTGATAGTTCTTACCATCTTCAATCACTTTGCCATCATCATCCAGAATCTCCGGAGCGACTTGGCGCGGCATCTCTATCACGTTGACCTGTTTGAGTTTTACCTTACTTGGGCGATAGATAACACCCGTAGTAATCGCATCGGTACCCACAGCATCTAACGCATCAATTACACCATCTTGGTTACTATCGGCAGACACAAACTCATAGCGCTGTTTGCGATTATCCACTCGCGCGTTCAGCTCATTCACCAACTGAGCGATGGCACCGTTATCGCCAAATCCGTTGTTCTCTATTTCCATCAACCCAATGATGTCGGCATCTAAACGCAGCAGAGCTTGTAAGATTTTCTCTTGTTGTACCTCGAACTCACCTAGGTTGCTCGCCCCGCGATTACTTCCAAAGCGGTTCTCATCCCCACCAAATGGCGAGGTGAAATAGTTGAGTACATTAAAAGTCGCAACGCGCAGATCTTTCTTGTTCCATGGTTGCTCGGCTAGATTAGGCTGCTCGGTACGCGGCGTATTGCGAACAAAATTATCGTTAGAGATGGTACTGGTCACGTACAAGCGATAGTCACCATAGCTGTAGCCAATCACACCCTCGATATCAAACAGGGTATCGTTGATACGAATGTAGTCTTCAGTGCTACCATCTTGATCCACATCACTGCGACCAAACTCAGGGTAGTAAGGCACCACGCCATTGGCGGCGGGCGTCGGTGACTCTACGAATAGACGGCGTAGTGAGTTATCTTCACTCTGTGCCTTAGCCTCATCCGATCCAGCTGCGTATCTTTGGTTCGGATGTAGATTCACCCTCTCGTGGGCAAGCACCATGTTATTACGACGTGCGGAATAGTCATAACCAAAGGTACGGCTGACGCGCATATCAAGGGCTTGTGGCAGATTCACCAACATTCCCTCGTAGCGCTCAAGGGTCTGCTCAAAGTTCTCATCAGATGCCAACACCTCAACCTGTGTCGCCATAGGAGCCGCTTGCTCAGCTTGCTTAACCCAGTCTTGCTCGTTGAGTTTTAGCTGCGTTTGACCATAGAACTCTTGGATCTGACCGCGAACACACACCACATCTCCAGCCGCAAGGCTTGGGTTAGACTGGGTGTAAACATACAAACCATTTGATGTCAGCGGGTTATGGTCATCTTCTAGAGCCTGTAAATAGAAGCCTTGGTTAATGCCCGTGCTGACCGCTGATACCACTCCTTGAACAAAGAACTGCTCGTCAGTGATATAAGGATAGCCATCGATGTATGGCGAGCTACTCCCCTCTCCCTGAATCGCCTGAATCGCGGTAAACTCCGGGTCATTACCATTATCTAGACACTGAAAGGCTTGCGGAGGCTCAAGAGCTTCAAGCTCCCCGAGCCCAGTAAGATCATCTTTCGCTAACGTTGCCCATTGCTGCGCAATGTAGACACTCGATGGCTGATAGGCATTTTGGTAGCGAACTAGGGTTTTATCTTTGCCGAAGGTCTCCCCCATCGCACCAACCATGTCCAGCACCTGACCATTGCTATCCAACAAAGCAATAGGGTCATCGCCATTAAAGTTCAGCGCTTGATGGGTTGTTGCAACCGACGTTAGAGCCAGCACTGCCTCATTGGCCTTGGAATTCGCAAACACCAATACCGAATGTGCTGGAATGGTATAACTCGACAAGTCGAGTGAATCCCAGGATTCATTGCCATTGGGTGACTTCGCCAGTTGATAACCTGTCAAAGTGGCATCACTATCACCTGAGTTCGCTATCTCAACGGCTTTGTTAAAGCCACCACCTTCAACATACTGCGAAATAAAAATTTCGGCGTTTGCTCCGGCCGCTAATGCGGATGAGACAGCTAACGCCAACCACTGCTTTTTGTTTGTGCGTGTCATCATTCACCTCGAATTGAATGGCAATTTGTCCGTTGCCATGATTGCACTTTGTTGTATATTAGCTTGCTATTTTCGAGACGAGTGTTGTCATTTTTATTGCAAATGAATAATGAACATTCAGTTAACTGAGATATCGATCAAATTTAAAGTACCAAGTTTGCCAACTGTGCCAAACAATCAACAGGATAAGTGAATACGCAAAAAAAAAGCCCCTTGGCGAACCAAGGGGCTTTTAATTCAATGATTTAATTATCAATAATTAAGCGAGTTACGCCTATGGGCGAGCTACAAAACCTACCGCTTTGTACGCCTTCGCTAGCATCTCTGCTGCGCGAGCAGATGCCTTATCAGCACCTTGGCGCATCACTTCATCCATGTAAGCACGATCTTCACGAATACGACGGTACTCAGATTGGATTGGCTCAAGCATGGCTACCAGTGCTTCACCGACATCTTTCTTAAATGGACCGTACATTTCAACGCCTGCGTATTGCGCTTCAATCTCTTCAAACGTTTTACCAGTTGCCGCAGAGTACAGACCCATTAGGTTAGAGATACCCGCTTTGTTATCCCAATCGTGAGCAATGCGCGGCGGCGTCTCAGTGTCTGTTTGCGCCTTGTTAATCTTCTTAAGAATCGACTTTGGCTCTTCTAGCAGCGTGATAACGTTTTTACGGTTATCGTCCGATTTAGACATCTTCTTAGTCGCATCTTGCAGGCTCATTACGCGCGCATTCACAGTCGGAATGTACGGCTCTGGTACTTCAAAGATTGGCGATTCAGGGCTGTAGATGTTGTTAAAGCGAGTCGCGATGTCACGCGCTAGCTCTAGGTGCTGCTTCTGGTCACTACCTACTGGCACTTGGTGTGCACCGTATAGCAGAATATCCGCAGCCATCAATACAGGGTAGTCGTATAGACCCACGTTAACATCGTTAGCGTAACGCTGAGATTTGTCTTTAAACTGAGTCATACGATTCAGTTCACCCATTTGGGTGTAACAGTTAAGAAGCCAACCAAGTTGAGCATGCTCTGGTACGTGTGACTGAACAAATAGCGTGCTCTTCTTTGGATCAACACCAACCGCAAGGCAGATTGCTAGTGCGTCTAGAGTTGCTTCATGCAGCGCTTTCGGATCTTGGCGAACCGTGATGGCATGAAGGTCAACAACGCAGTACTGGCAGTCATAGTCGTCTTGCATTTGTTGCCATTGACGTAGAGCACCCAAGTAGTTACCGATACTTAGTTCACCTGACGGCTGAACACCACTTAATACAATGGGTTTGCTCATGATTATGATTCCTTTGACTTCTTGACGAGATAATTTAGGAGAATGAAAAACCGCGTTCTTTTAACGCGGTTTTAGCAGTGTACTCATTGGCGAGTATTTTGCCAGTGTTTTATAACTAGGGGATAAAAGACACTGGCTTCACGGCATATTGAGGAAGTTAAGCGTCGATACCGACTGCTTTAAGCACATCCGACACAATATCAGCGACAAAATCTGGCTTGGCATTGGCAATTGGCTCGCCATGGTTGTAACCATAAGTCAAACCAAACGCGTGACAGCCCGCGTTGCGCGCCGCAAGAATGTCATTCTTTGAATCGCCAACCATCAGTACCTGCTCCGCAGAGACTTGTTCTTGTTCCATCAACCAGTGCAGAGCAATAGGATCTGGCTTGCGCTTTTCAAACGCATCACCACCCAACACGTGCTTGAAGTACTTATCCAGCTTGTGCTGTTCTAGTAGCTCTGGAACAAACTTTGATGGTTTGTTGGTAAGCAGAGCGACAGTAATACCGTTGGCAACCAAGGTATCCAGCGTTTGATGCACCGCTGGATAAAGGTGGCTAAGTTTGTGACCACTCGCTTTGTAAAAGTCATCAAATAGAACACGCGCTTTCGCGAGCAGCTCAGGTGATAAGCTCGGATCGACATTGATGCTCTGGCTTAGCGAGCGACCAATCAAGATATCAGCACCATTGCCAACATAATCGCGAACTTGCTCTTCGGTTACTGCTGGGTAACCAAGTTCTTGAACCGCTTGGTCAGCGGCAAGTGCTAAATCTGGCACGCTATCAAGCAGCGTACCATCGAGATCGAATACAACCAGTTTAATTGCGCTCATCATGACTGCCCGTTACTTACTTTCTACTTTAGCAAGTTCAGCACGCATCTCATCAATCACCTCTTTGTAATCTGGACGATTGAAGATAGCGCTACCCGCAACAAACATGTCCGCACCCGCTTCTGCAATTTCACGAATGTTGTCGACTTTCACACCGCCATCAATCTCAAGGCGAATGTTACGACCAGACGCATCGATACGCTTACGAACTTCGCGCAGCTTATCTAGCGTTGAAGGGATGAACGATTGACCGCCAAAACCAGGGTTAACCGACATCAGAAGAATCAGGTCGACCTTGTCCATGATGTAATCAAGGCAAGAAAGCGGTGTTGCAGGGTTTAATACTACACCCGCCTGACAGCCGTGCTCTTTGATGAGCTGAAGCGTGCGATCAACGTGCTCAGACGCTTCGACGTGGAAAGTGATCATGCTTGCGCCTGCTTTGGCAAAGTCAGGTACGATGCTGTCGACAGGTTTCACCATTAGGTGAACATCAATTGGAGCAGTGATGCCGTAGTCGCGCAGCGCTTTACAGATTGGCGCACCGAACGTTAGGTTAGGCACATAGTGATTATCCATCACATCGAAGTGAACGACGTCAGCACCCGCAGCGAGTACTTTTTCGACATCCTCCCCCAAACGAGCAAAGTCTGCAGAGAGAATGGATGGAGCAATAAGAAAGTCTTTCATACCTAACCTCAGTGAAATGGATTGCAAGCAAGTCTTTACATAACAGTAACAGTGCGCGCAATTCTACCGAAGCAAGGGGGTAAATCCTAGCCCTTGGCTAGGAGTTATTGATCTCGTGGTTCAAATAATGCCAACAATTCATCGACTTTATTGCGACCGGCGCCATTGCGGCTGATGGTTCGCTTCACTTTAACCACATTGAGTTGGGCTCCATGATACAAGCGGCGCGTCAGCGTGGTGTCGTGGTTAGAGATCAGTACAGGAATACCACGGTCAAAAGCCGCATGTTCAGCCACATCGGCAAGCGCAGCCTGATCGTCCAAGGTAAAACCATTACCTGCATAAGAGGTAAAATTGGCGGTGTTGGAAAGCGGAGCGTACGGAGGATCGCAGTAAATCACGCTGCCTTTGCGAGCGCGCTTAAATGTCTCAGGGTAACCCTCGCAGACAAACGTTGCTTTCTTCGCTTTCTCTGCAAAAAACTCCATTTCGTTCTCAGGGAAGTATGGCTTTTTGTAGGAGCCAAACGGCACGTTAAAGCCACCCTTTTTGTTGTAACGACATAAGCCGTTAAACCCAAAACGGTT
Source organism: Vibrio sp. DNB22_10_4 (assembly GCF_052879755.1). NCBI lineage: Bacteria > Pseudomonadati > Pseudomonadota > Gammaproteobacteria > Vibrionales > Vibrionaceae > Vibrio > Vibrio sp. DNB22_10_4. The sequence continues at coordinate 24,562 of NZ_JBNNXW010000020.1, forward strand.
CATGTACAAGAACGCTACCGAACGAAACATAATGTCGTCGGTTTGGTTAAACTGAGCGCGAATTTCGAGATAGACTTCTTTACGATTGTGCTCTGCGGTAAATAGACGTTTCGCCTCAGCAATGTATTGCTCTGGCTGCGTCTTGAGTAGGTTGTAAAGATTGATAAGATCAGGGTTAATATCGGCGAGCAGGTATTGCTCATAATCCGTATTAAGAAAAACAGAGCCTGCACCAACGAAGGGTTCTACCAGTTTTCTAGCGTCTGGCAAATGCTTTTGAATGTCTTCAACCAAGCCATATTTTCCACCAGCCCACTTAAGAAAGGCACGTTGCTTCTTCATTACTTGCTCTATTTACTGCCACCCCAAAAATTAAGGCTGGGGAATATATCATAATTCAAATTGTTATGTTGACCTTTCTGGTAGAAAGGTCAACAGCGCTTGGTGTAAATGTTGACTGAGTCGCCGTTAACTAGCTCACAGTCGACTAGCTCGAAAGCTTATTCAGTCCAGCGAGCAATTTCACGCTTCACTTGGCTCAACGCTTTTGGCCATGGACCAAGCGACTGTAGCTCTGCTGGGAGCTTCTCCGCCGCATCTCGCGCTTGCTGAATCGTTGCGTAATTATCGTAAGTGACGATATACCACTTTTCCTCGCCACGCAGAGTCGGATAAATGCGCACCGGCTTATCAAAACTATGCTGGTTCAAAAATAGCTGCACATCTTCTAGCTCTGTCATCGCTGCAATCTGTAGCGTGTAGCTGTTCGAGGCTAATGCATTCAGCTGGTCTCTCGCAAACGAGAATGTAATAGGCGTTTGAAGCGCTTCTGTCACACCATCATCAATCACCACCTCTGGTGGAGGCTCAATAGCCACTGGCTGAATATTACTCGTGGTTTTTGCACTATCCACCGCTTGCTGGATTTCTTTAGCTTGCTGCGCGGCAATGTCGGTCTTATCTTCTAGTAAAGCATCTACCACATCAGAGGTGATCACGACACGCTCACCAGTCTCCGCGACGCCCACACTAGCCGTTTCTGACGTCACCACCGGTGGCAATGCCTCGGAATCATCCGTGGCGGTCAAGTCTGATCGCATCTCTTGATTGGCTTTTTGCGCTTGCTCTTCACTTGCAGCATCCACTGGCTGCTCTAAAGCCGGGATCACGGTTTGTTCACTCGCCGTCTCGACTGGTGCAACACTCGGTTTTGGAGCTTGCAGTAACCAGCGATAGCCTAAGAACAGCAGCAACAGAATAACGGCAACGGTGACGGCAATCTTCGCGGGCGAGCCCACCAATGAACGAATAATCACTTTCTTTTCCACTTTGTGCTCTCCTAGCGCCAAAATTTCTCCCGGAAGCGGTCTGATATTAGTAAACGCGCTTTTGATTCTTTTTTCAACGCTTTCATCGAGATAGCGTAGAACCAAACTCTCAAAAAAACGCTCAGCCTCAGCCTCTGGTAATTCATCAATATCCAGCTCAACCGGCTTGATATCCAGTCCATGACTTAATCTTGCAAGCTTAGTCGATACTGAATCACTCGCGGTAAACAACACCACGCTGATGTTTTGCTTAGGTGTGGAAAGCGCAGCGCTATAAAGCAGCCAGAGTTCAGCCAATAGTGCTTGAGACGCATGGTGGGCGTTATCGACCACAATAACGATGTTACACGCTTCACCATCTAAAATGCGCTCGATACTGTCATTGAGTGAATCGGTGGTGCTGTACATTTGATGTGGAAACAGCTGCCTGAGAATATTACCGCGATTGACCTCATCCTCCTGGTTAGGCAGGCAGGTCACTAACGACTGGTTTTTGTCATACGACCACGCTTCTAGATAGCGATGAGCAAGCCAGGTTTTTCCAGCTCCCGCTTCACCTTTGACGACCACAAAGTTTGAAGCAAATTGCGTCAACAGCTGCATTCTTTCAAGCAACTGGGTTTGTGAATCGAGTTCTAGCACTCGCAATTCATAGGACAAACTCATCCCGGTTTTCTACCACCAATCCAAACTAAAAAAGGCTCCAACTGGAGCCTCTTATTCTATTCGCGGATGTCGCCTAACCTCAACTCTCTATCGTTAAGTATTGGCTACTTGCGACATAAATCAATCGCTTGCTCAATCAGATCACTTGGTACATCAGAGACCACTTGCGCGCTGCCGATAGAGGTCGGCAACACCAAACGCAACTTACCCGATAACACCTTTTTGTCGCGCATCATGTGCTTGATGAAATCATCAAAGCTCATTGACTCAGGCGTATGTACGGGCAGTTTCGCTCGCTCTAGCAAAGCAATAATACGAGTGACTTGCTGCGGCGTGATATCACCTAGCAGTTGAGCGGTATGAGCCGCCATCGCAGTGCCAGAAGACACAGCCTCTCCATGTAGCCATTTACCATACCCTAGTTCCGCTTCGATAGCATGACCAAATGTATGACCTAGATTCAATAACGCACGAATACCCGACTCTTTCTCATCTTGAGCAACCACTTCAGCTTTGATCTGACAGCATCGCGCAATCGCATAGGTTAACGCTTGCTGGTCAAGAGCATAGAGTTTGTCGAGGTTTTCCTCTAGCCACTCAAAGAACGACTCATCATAGATGATGCCATACTTGATCACTTCGGCCATACCCGCTGCAAACTCACGCTCAGGTAACGTACGCAAACAGTTGGTATCGATGATTACCGCTTGAGGCTGATAAAAAGCACCGATCATGTTTTTACCCAGCTCATGGTTAACCGCTGTTTTACCACCAACCGATGAGTCCACTTGCGATAACAAAGTGGTTGGGATCTGCACAAAATCAACACCGCGCTGATAGCAAGCTGCCGAAAAGCCGACAAGATCGCCAATCACACCACCACCCAGTGCGACTACAACGACATCGCGACCGTAGTTGCCCGAGAGCAGATGGGTTTGAACCGTGTTAAAGGTATCAAGAGTTTTGTATTGCTCACCATCAGGCAGTTCAAGCAATGAGGTTTTGCAACCTTTGCTTTCCAACTGTTTAAGAATCACCTGAGCATAAAGAGGGGATACAGTGGTGTTGGTGATCACCACGACTGTTTTTCCGTCGGGAATTTGGGCAAATTGAGCCGAGTCATCAAATAACCCGGCACCAATTGAAATTGGGTAGCTGCGCTCACCAAGCTCGACCGTAATCCGTTCCATGGTTTGCTCTCCTAATGAAAAAGGTTTCGATTAACCTTCTTCTAGCATTTTTACGATTTGGTTGGCTACCACTTTTGCACTTTGATCGTCAGTACGAACCACATAGTCCGCCACTTCTTTGTAAAGATCATTACGCTCGTCCGCTAGGCTTTCTAGTACTTCGCGTGGGTTATCCGTTTGAAGTAATGGACGCTTCTTGTCGCGATTAGTGCGAGCAAGTTGTTTTTCGATAGTGGTTTCTAGATAAACAACGATACCACGAGCCGACAAGCGGTTACGGTTGTCTTTGCTCTTCACAGAACCACCGCCAGTAGCAAGTACAATACCTTGCTGCTCGGTTAGATCGTTAATAACGGTTTCTTCGCGCGCGCGGAAACCGTCTTCACCTTCAACGTCAAACACCCATGCGATGTCTGCGCCAGTGCGCTCTTCAATTACAGTATCAGAATCAACAAATTCCATATGAAGTTGTTGAGCTAGGTGTCTACCGATTGTACTTTTGCCGGCACCCATAGGGCCAACAAGAAAAATATTACGTTTCTCAGCCATGTTCAGCATTAATTTACAACGTTAATTCAATGACATCGCCACAAGAAAAGACCGAAAAGGAACCTCGGAAAAAAGGGCTTGTGGCACCGATTCCTCACAGATAAGTCGTGATAAGACCCGAAATTATCAAGGCAAGGTGGCTTTAATGCAACTTTATTTTTAATCCTTTTCAATTAATGACCATTTTACAAAGGGTTACCAAGATCTGTGAGTACTGGTGTTGGGGTAATAATCTTCGGAGTCACAAAGATTAGTAGCTCACTCTTACCGATATTTTCATAGGTTCGTCGAAATAATGCGCCCAAGCCTGGAATATCACCTAAAAGTGGCACTTTATCGATTTTATTGGAAAAGGTGTGTTGGTAAATTCCACCAAGCACCACAGTCTCACCGTTATTCACTAGAACCTGAGTACCGATACGCTGAGTGTCAATGGCGACCGTTTCTCCCTCTAGTGTTTTCAGTATTTCCCCCACTTGATCTTGGGTAACATCGAGGTCAAGTATTAACCGGTTATCCGGGGTAATTTGCGGCGTAACAGTCAGCGAGAGCACCGCTTTTTTAAACTCCACAGCAGTGGCGCCACTTGAGGTAGATTTGAGATACGGGATCTCTGTCCCTTGCTCAATATACGCCGACTTCTTATTGGTGGTGATCAACCTTGGGCTAGAGATAATTTCTGCTTTTGATTCGTTTTGTAGTGCTGAAAGCTCAAGGTCGAGCAAGGTATTGGTACCAAGACTCGCCACTTGAAACGCAATACTTGATGCATTATCAGATAGCGCTGGCAAATTGACGTTCAAAAAATCATCTATCTCAAGTTTTTCGCCACTACCTGCGGCAACAAGATTGCTTTCAATAGAGCCGCCAACAGTCGTGGTGCCATTGGATGAACTCACTCCCCAGCGGATCCCCAGTTCTTCAATGTTACCTTCTCTAATCGTCACCACTCGTGCTTCAATTTGAACCTGTTTTACGGGTATGTCGAGCTCAGCAATAATGCTCTTAATAACTTCTATATTGTCAGGAAGATCGCGAAGCAATAGTGAATTGGTGCGCTCATCGACCGTCACAGAGCCGCGCTCAGATAGCATGCTGAGGGTCTCATTTCCACCGACCATGGCGGCCATTTCAGAGGCTTTGGCGTAATTAATCTTGATGATTTCTGACGCCAACTTACCAATTTTTTCAGTCAGTTGATGACGCTCTAGCTCAAGCTTTTCCTGTCGGTCAAGTTCTGCCTTTGGCGCCACCAGCACGACATCCCCTTTGACTCGTTTATCAAGGCCTTTAACGCGCAGAATAATATCAAGTACATCGGTCCACGGCACACTATCAAGACGCAGCGTCAAATTGCCTTGCACCGTATCTGAGACAACTAAGTTAAAATCATTGTACTCAGCAAGTAACTGCAGCACGTTACGAACTGGCATATCTTGAAAATTGATCGAGGTAAGCTGACCTTTGTTGCGCGACTCCAATGCCTTCTCGTCAGCGCGAGCTTGGCTAAGCTCAACAAACGTAACGCGAAGCTGGTTATCAGCTACCACGTATTGATAATCAACCGTTTGTTTGGTTCTCACGACTAAACGCACATCAGGCGACTCATCAAAAAGTTCGATGGTGGTGACGGGTGTGGCAAAATCGGTGACATCATAAATAGACAAATGCTCAGGCGTCACTTTCGTTTGCCGAAGCATAATGCTCAGACCATTGTCGCTGCCACTGACATCAACAGCGCTGCCCTGCTCGGACAGAGTAACCGTCAATACCCCCTGACGCTGCTCGTTGAGTTGAAATGAAACGTTGGTAATTTCATTAGCCGCAAGTTCGCCACTTGCCAGCAAGCCAATGCTCAATGCAAGACCACAGATAAGAAAATTGATGCCCTGCACCACTAAACGTTGCACGTGTTTCTCCATTACTTCAATGCCAGCTTTATTTGCCTTTGGTACCAGCATCCCAATCCATCGGACAAGGTCTCGCCTACAATCAGCGCATTTTCGGTTATTTGTTTGATTTGACCGTTGTTCTCGCCAAGAAAATGCCCCTCTTCCACTTTCACTACACGTCGATTGGGCAGCATCACCAAGCCGGTCATCTTGCCGTTTTTACTCATGATCCCTTTGACCTGTAGCTCGCTAATTCGATAGAGCTCTAATCCTTGTTTGGTTCTGGTCTTCGGTTGCCAACAGCTCTGCCCGCGATCAGGACTCTGCTGGGTTGCCAATTTCGGCAAACCGAAAGGCGATTGACTGCTCGACTCTTGGAAGCGTACTACCTCAGAAGACTGAATCAATCGCGCCGCCATTTTTTGCGGCTCAGAACTCGATTCTGCATTTAAAACAAACTGTTGCAATGAGTCTTGATTGGCGTTGCAACCAAACAAGCCTAAAGTTATCAATATAGCTAGCGTACTATTTTTCACCTTCAGCCTCCGCAATAAACTGGTAGGTAGTGGCATTGACACGAAAGTGCAGAGTGCTGCTTTCCAAACTGACTCTCTGCCATTCAGCATTTTCGATCAGTACAATGCGAGGCAGCTCAGCAATTGCCTGAGCGTAACGGCCGATATCGTCATAACTTCCGGTCAGCTCGATATCTAAAGGAAGCTTTAATAAAAACTTCTGCGGCTGACGCTTACCCCAATTGATACGAGTGAAGGTAAGATGATTGTTGAGGCCTTGCTCGTTGATGTCTGCGAGCAAGCTTGCTAGCTCTTGCTGAGCAGGCAATTGACGCAAAAGCCTGTCGTAATGGTCAGAAAGATCGCTAAGATGCGCTGACATCACAGGCAACATAGCGGCCTTGCGAGCGACAACCTGCAGCTCTTGCTTCAGTTGAGTTTCTTGTTGTTTGTAGTAATCGAGGTCTTCAAGGCTGGGCTTCACCGAAAGCCATCCACTGACCAGCGCCGCCATCACAAACACTATACCGACCACGACAAGCTGTGGTATCAACGGCCAACTGCTCAATTCATCAAGTTCAAGGTCGAGTGACATTAGTTCACTCCTGTTTGCGGCTGATTGGCTGGATTGGCAAGTAGCGCTGCACCATCAATAGCAAACGACAGCTCAAACGCTTGATATTTATTGCCAAAACGCTCGCGATCATGAACGATAGAGTGCAGCACTACGTTATTGACCATCGTCGATTGTTCAAATCTATCCAGCATTTGAGCGAGGAAAGCGGTACTTTCCCCAATGCCGCTGACCTTAAATTGTTCACCTTGCATACGGATCTTGTCTACATAGACTTGCGAAGGAATAAGAGTCGGCAGCAAATTCATTACCGCTGTTGTCTTATTGCGCTGCCGCTGCAGCCCATCAACGTAGTCAAGGCGAGCTTCTAGAGACTGCTGCTCACTTTTGGTCGATGACAATGCACGGATTTGACGTCGATAGTCATCAATTTCACCTTGCAGATAAGCAACCCGCTGTTGTTGAGCACTGACCTCACTTGTCAGGTTCAGATTTAATAGATGTGACGTCGAATAACCAAGAAGCAGCGCCGCAACAAGCATCGCGATAAAGCGCTGTTGATGTTTCTTACGCTTGGCTTCTCGCCAAGGCAATAGGTTGATTATCTTCATATCAATGTCTCTTTAGCCAATTGAGACCATTAATTGCCGCCCCGACCGCAGAGGCATAGCATGGTGACAAAGCTTGGCCCGATTTGGTCTTACTTGTCGATAATCGCTGAAGATCAATGCAAGCTATTGGACAGGACAAGGCCTTAGTGACGCGATCGATCACGCCCTCTTGCTGCGCGTGTCCTCCCATCAAAATGACACCATCAATAGCCTCTTTCCCGGCCACCGAACGATACAATTGCAGTTGAGAAGCAACCCGCCCAGCAACAGACTCAAACACCACTTCAGATAGCGACTTGAACTGACTTTCTGCACGATTTTGTAGTTCGGGGATAGGTTCCAGTACCCATGATTTTGCCAACTCTGGAGAAAGCGCCGGCGGTGGAAGTAGTGTCGCTTGTACGCAGCCAAGATCCAGCACCGCATGATTTGCCAACGATGGTGTGTGAGCGCAAACCCAGCTCTGGACGCCGCGTAGTGCTCCATTGTTGGTGTCCATCAACTTAGGACGAAAACCAAGCTTAGTGATCACATGAGACCAACTATCGACGATAGATTGTTTGGTCACATGCACTCGATACGCCTCTACCGCAACATTGTCCTCTTCGGTTTCTTTAATAAAGTCCAAAGCAATGTCATCCATTGGGTACGGCGTCTGATGATTCATCGCTTGCTCAATGGCAAGCTCCTGCTCCTGCCCTTCAAGACCCGCCTCAAGTGTGACGACTTTGCTGATCACTGCACTTTCTGGCAGCACAATAGCGGCACTACTACGAAATAACGGCGCAATCTTTCGCAGAATTTTAAGTTTCTTAACACTATCTTGATGTTTAAGGGCGTGGGGATCGGAGAAAATAGCATCACATCCTTTAAGCTCCAGATGGTTAACCAAGGAGATATCTGTCCCATCACAAACCAAGACAACAGCTTTGGCACTGTGATGACCAATATCTATCCCGGTGATCCATTTTCTTGCCATGAAAAATAACCTCAACAAATACATAAACAACGTGAAAAGGTTGAGATCGACGCTCAAATAAGCGTTAATTAACCCTATAGGTATATTTTTGTCCTAGCCTACAAGTAATTACCTACTCGTAACCCCAATTAATTAGGAAATTCTCGGTGAAGTTCATAAAGAGACTGTTGGTTCTTGCATTCATTTGCATACTCCTTGGAGTCGGTACAATTTTTGGGTTTTACTACTACGTAAAACCTGAGCTACCTGATGTCGCCACTCTTAAAGACGTCCAACTACAAACACCGATGCAGGTGTTCAGCCAAGATGGGAAGCTGATCGCACAATTCGGCGAAAAACGCAGAATTCCAGTATCTTACGATGAGATCCCACAAGAACTTATCGAAGCTCTCATTGCGACAGAAGATAGCCGCTATTACGACCACTTTGGTTTTGACCCAATCGGTATTACCCGTGCGGCCGTGGCCGTTATCGCGTCCGGTAGTGCTTCGCAAGGTGCAAGTACCATCACTCAGCAGCTAGCTCGTAACTTCTTCTTGTCGAACGAGAAGAAAATCATGCGTAAGGTGAAAGAGATTTTCATCGCCGTACACATCGAGCAACTTCTTAGCAAACAAGAAATCATGGAGCTCTACGTTAACAAAATCTTCTTGGGCTACCGCTCATACGGTTTTGGCGCGGCAGCACAGGCGTACTTCGGTCGTAACCTTGATGAACTTACTTTGAGTGAGATTGCGGTATTGGCCGGTCTTCCTAAAGCACCATCGACCATGAACCCTATCTACTCTGTTGAACGTGCGACCCAGCGTCGTAATGTCGTGCTTTCACGCATGTTGTCTGAAAAATACATCACTCAAGCTGAATTTGATGAAGCGCGTGCGGAGCCAATTATCTCTCAATACCATGGCGCTGAGATCGAGCTAAGCGCTCCATATGTCGCAGAGATTGCTCGCGCTTGGATGGTTAGCCGCTACGGTGAAGAAGCGTACGAATCAGGCATGCGAATCACCACCACGATTGACTCAAAACTGCAAAAAGCAGGTCACATCGCGGCAATTAAAAACCTTCTAAACTACGACGAGCGACACGGTTACCGCGGCGCTGAAAAAGTGCTGTGGAAAGCAGGTCAAACCGCAATGACTGGCGAAGAGATTGCCAAGCATCTTCGTCGCCAGCCAACCTATGGTGAGCTTCGTCCTGCGGTGGTCACTAAAGTTGCCGATAAATCCGCTACGGTTTATGTAAAAAGCTATGGTGAACAAACTATCAGCTGGGAAAACATGAACTGGGCACGTAAATTCCGTACCGATGATCGTCAAGGTGCAGCACCAAAAGCACCGAGCGATATCGTGGCCGTGGGTGAACAAATTTGGGTTCGCGCCGCGGATCTCGATATCACTCCAGATGTGTCTCCTGAAGAAAAAGAAGCGCAAACGGAAGATGACCAAGTACCTGAGCCAATGGCTATCACGTGGCGTCTAAGCCAAGTGCCTAATGCCAATACGGCGTTTGTTGCTATCAACCCAGAAAACGGCGCAGTGCTGTCTCTGGTGGGTGGTTTTAACTTCGTACACAGTAAGTTTAACCGCGCAACACAATCGGTACGACAAGTAGGTTCGAGCATTAAGCCGTTTATCTACGCTGCCGCACTGGATAAAGATATGACGCTGGCAAGTCTTGTGAACGATGCGCCGATCAATAAGTGGGATAAGAGTGCAGGCACCGCTTGGCGCCCTAAAAACTCGCCTCCAACTTACACAGGCCCAACACGTCTGCGTATCGGTCTAGCGCAATCAAAGAACGTTATGGCGGTTCGTGTACTGCGTGAAGTAGGTCTAGATGAGACTCGTGATTACCTAACTCGATTTGGTTTTGATAAGTCTAAGCTACCTCGCTCTGAGACGATTGCTCTTGGTGCTGGCAGTTTGACGCCCGTTCAAATGGCACAAGGCTTCTCTGTGTTCGCCAACGGTGGATACTATGTAGAACCATTCTACATCAGTAAAGTGGAAGACCCATTCGGCAAAGTTGAGTTTGAAGCAAACCCGAAAGTGGTGTGTCATCAGAACTGTCCGGATATGCAAGCTCCTGAGTTTGCCAAGGCAGCAACAGAAGGCGCAGCGCCGAGCATTGAAGAAGCAACCAATGCCTCTGAGATTGAGCCACTGGACATCGCGCAATTTAACGAAGAAGACCTAACGGAAACCGACGAGCCGCGCTATGCACCAAAAGTGATTTCAGAGCAAACCGCGTTCCTAACGCGTGAAATGCTCTACAGCAACGTTTGGGGCGGTGGTAACTGGCGTGAAGGCACTGGTTGGAACGGTACTGGTTGGCGCGCTCAAAAGCTTAAGCGCCGCGATGTGGGCGGTAAAACGGGCACCACAAACGACTCGAAAGACGCGTGGTATAACGGTTATGGTCCAGGTATCGTCGCAACCGCTTGGGTTGGTTTCGATGACCACCAAAGAAAGCTTGGCCGCACAACGGCAAACGCGAACTTAGGTAAGGATCAAATCACCGGTGCTGAGGCAGGTGCAAAAACGGCTCAACCTGCATGGGTGGGCTTTATGGGCATGGCGCTTGAAGGTCACGATGTAGTCGGCAAGCAGGTACCAAACGATATCACTCGCGTGCGTATCGACCGTGACTCGGGTCTTCTCACCAATAAGACCGATGGTTCAACCATGTTTGAATACTTCAAGATTGGGACTGAACCAACTGAGTACGTACAGGAGAGCCTAACGGATACCTTGTACTCTAGTGATGAGTCTGGTGGTGAAAGCCTGTTCTAGATTGGACTTAACAAGTAAAAAGGGGCGCTAAGCCCCTTTTTTATCATCTGAATTTCAGCACTAAGCACTAAGATAACGACTAATCGACTCCGCCAATTTCTCAAAACGCGCACGCAGCGGCGAGCCTGGGCGATATGCTAAAACAATACTGCGAGACGGCGTCGGATTCACCGCAGTCACGTAACACACACCATCCTTTTCCTTCTCTTTAGGAAGAGACAACTCAGGCAGCAGCGTAATACCTGCCCCTGCCGCCACCATGTTACGCAGCGTCTCTAAGCTGGTTGCTTTAAATCGTTCATCATCTGTCGCACCAGCTGCAAAACAGAAGCCTAGGGCTTGGTCTCGCAGGCAGTGTCCATCACCGAGTGACAGCACCGTTTGCCCTTTCAGCTCATCCATCTCTATCTCATCGCGTTTTGCCCAAGCGTGATCGCATGGCACAGCAATACTCATTGGCTCATTAAAGACTTCAATCTCTTTAAATGGTGCAGTTTCTGGGACTGACGCCAGCACTAAACAATCGAGCTTACCTTCTTCCAACTGTCTTACCAATTGATGTGTTTGAGCCTCATGCAAGAAAAGTTCAAGGTCGGGAAATGACTCTTTCAGCTTTGGTACTATGCGAGGGAGTAGATATGGACCCACCGTGGGAATAAAGCCAATATGCATCGGCCCCATCATCTCACCGCTTTGCCCCGCAGCCATCTCACGAAACGTCTTTACTTCCTTAAGGATACGCTTTGCTTGCTCAACCAACTGCAAACCGGCATCCGTAAATAACACTCGGCGACTACTGCGCTCTAGCAATGAGGTACCAATCTCATCTTCCAATTTGCGGATCTGACCACTTAGTGTCGGCTGACTAACAAAACAGGCTTCTGCTGCTTTGCGGAAGTGCTTGTGCTCAGCCAGGGCTACTAGGTATTCAAAATCACGAATGTTCATCGCTTGCTCCGATAGAATTTGACTATCGATACCATAACAATAAACGATTAGAACTATCAAACCATTTTTTTGATAATAGTCCCAACGAAGCAAAGCGATAAACGCTACTCTCTGTTAGCAACGCTAGACTCACAAGAATTTAATTATCCAAAAGGACATTAGTATGTTTGCATCTAAAGAAGGCCAAGCGGTACCTCAAGTGACATTTCCAACTCGTCAGGGTGATGCATGGGTCAACGTAACAACAGATGAGCTTTTTAAAGACAAGACGGTTATTGTTTTCAGCCTACCTGGTGCTTTTACACCGACATGTTCATCAAGCCACTTACCACGTTACAACGAGCTATTCTCAGTATTCAAAGACCACGGCGTGGATGAAATCCTATGTGTATCGGTAAACGACACCTTCGTTATGAACGCATGGAAGTCAGATCAAGAAGCAGAAAACATTACCTTCATTCCTGATGGTAACGGTGACTTCACCGATGGCATGGGTATGTTGGTTGAGAAAAACGACCTTGGTTTTGGCAAGCGTTCATGGCGCTACAGCATGTTGGTGAAAAACGGCGTAGTAGAGAAGATGTTTATCGAGCCAAACGAGCCAGGCGACCCGTTCAAGGTATCTGATGCAGACACCATGCTGAACTACATCGCGCCAAGCTACAAAACTCAAGAATCCATCACGGTATTCTCTAAGCCAGGTTGCCCATTCTGCATGAAAGCGAAGCAAAACCTGATTGACCACAACCTTCAGTATGAAGAAATTGTGTTGGGCAAAGATGCAACCACAGTGACTCTACGTGCAATCAGCGGCCGCACGACCGTACCGCAGGTGTTTATCGGTGGTAAGCATATTGGTGGTAGTGAAGAGCTAGAAGCTTATTTAGGTTAAGCTTCTTACCTATAAAAAAATGCGAGCCAACTGGCTCGCATTTTTTGTTTTTCTACCTGCCAATTGCTAGCTAGCAATATCAGCAGCAATCACAGAGATCTCTACCAGCAAGGCTTCACGAGCCATATCGCCAGTGACACAAGCACGTGCTGGCGCATGGCCTGCTGGTACCCATGCGTCCCATACCGCGTTCATTGCTTGGAAATCTTGCATGTCTTTAAGGTAGATGGTCGCAGACAGCATATGCTGCTTGTCGCTGCCCGCTTCAAGTAGCAGAGCCTCGACCTTATCGAGCATGGTTTGCGTCTGTTCAGTAATGTCTTTAGTCGCGTCTGCACACACCTGACCACAAAGGTAAATGGTGCCATTGTGTTTAACGATACGGCTCATGCGCTCTTTAGTATGAAGGCGTTCAATCATAATGTTATTGCTCTTTTTTGGGCTATCCGAACGATAGGGCTGAAACAGGAAGGCATATTCTATCGGATACCAAGCGCAAGCAACACGCCAACATTGTGACATGCTTGGCGAACCGAAGTTTTTCTCCGCTGCAGGCAAAATCAAATGATTAGATTAATCGAAAGTGAAAGGTTGAGACTGGGGAAAGAAATTTGAAAAGCACCAAAAAGAAAAAAGCCCCGTAACCAACCTTGGTTCGGGGCCTTCTTAGATTCTTCTAAGAAAAAGCAGTGGTACTTTAATAGACCGTGCCTTTTCTTGTTTGTTCCCAGAAAAATGATCTTTTTTTAAAACTTTTCCGATCTTTTCGTTACTCGCCTACTTTTCAATGACTTAAGCAACGTTCATCTTGGCAATAATTTGCTCTACCAAGTTCACTTCCAACGCCACCTCATCACAAGCATGCTGTCTCGGACATTGGTCACAGTCTTTCAGAACTTTCTCAGGCAACAGCGTCTTCGATGTTGGAATGAAGTCGTGCTTCATAAAGAACTCTGGCGTACGAGTCAGAACGAACACTTTCTTAATCGCCATCTTACGTGCTTTCTCTACCAAGTGCTGAACAATCGCCGTGCCCTGCCCTTGACCTTGCCAGCCTGCTTCAACACCTAGAGAGCGGATCTCTGCAAGTCCTGAGTCATACACGTAGAGCGATGCACAACCGGTGACTTCACCATGATGTTCTGCGACGGCGAATGAGCCAATGTCACGTACCAGTTCGTTACGACTACGAGGTAGATTTTCACCCAGGTTCGCCCAGTAAGCCACCATGCTCTCTAGTGCATCGATGTCCGTCAGACGAGCAGAGCGCACTTTCACTGCCGAGTTATCACGCGCTGTTAGACGTTTCTCAGCTTGATCTACCGCGTAAGCGACTTGCTGCGGCGCGACACCACCTAGGGCATTACGTTTCTCTAGGCAGCTCTCAATCGTTAGGATGTCATAAACATCTTTCTCAATCACTGAAGAGAACTCTTTGAGCTCTTCAATGGAGAGCTCTTCTAGTGCGCAGCCTTTGGCAATCGCACTGACGACCGCCACACCTACAATATGGTGCGCTTCACGGAATGGAATACCTTTAGCAACTAGGTAATCCGCAAGCTCGGTAGAGTTTGCATAACCTTGCTTCGCTGCTTCTAGCGTACGCTCGCCGTTTACCTTGATACCATCGAAACACAGCGCGGCCATTTCCATGCAGTCACTCCAAGTATCGAGCGCATCGAACAGACCTTCTTTGTCTTCTTGCATATCTTTGTTGTACGCAAGTGGCAGGGCTTTCACTGTCATCATCATGCTAGCTAGCGAGCCATAAACACGACCGGTTTTACCACGGATAAGCTCTAGAGCATCTGGGTTCTTTTTCTGAGGCATCAGAGAAGAGCCAGACGTCACGGTGTCCGCAAGTTCAATGAAGTTCGACTCACCTGAGTTGTAGAAGATCATATCTTCAGCCAGACGCGATAGGTGCAGCATAGAGATAGAGGCGATAGACATCAGCTCCATCACGTGGTCACGGTCGGATACCGAGTCCAAGCTGTTGCGTGTCGCTCTTCTGAAACCAAGATTATGAGCTAGCTGCTCACGATCCATTGGGTAAGCCGTACCCGCTAGCGCACCTGAACCTAGTGGACAGGTATCTAAACGCTTAATCGCATCATCTAAACGAGAGTAATCACGCTCAAACATCTCAACGTACGCTAAACACCAATGAGCAAACGTCACAGGCTGAGCACGTTGAAGGTGGGTATAACCAGGCAGAACGGTATCTTGGTGAGCTCTTGCGACCTCAACCATCTGCGACTGCAGTCTGTCGAGACCAAGCAGAAGTTGCTGACCTTGCTGACGACACCAAAGTTTCAGGTCGGTCGCCACTTGGTCGTTACGAGAACGGCCGGTGTGCAGCTTCTTACCTAGGTCGCCCACTTTGCCAATCAGCTGTTGCTCAACCCAGCTATGGATATCTTCCGCATCCGATCTTAGGATCTGCTTTGGATTTTCCATCACTTCGAGTTTAAGCTCGTTCAGTGCTAGCTCTAGCTTCTGCTGTTCATCTTCAGTAAGAACACCGACTGAAACCAACGCCTTTGACCAAGCAATTGAGCCAACAATGTCTTGCTCAGCAAGTCGGTAATCAAAGCGCAATGAATCATTGAAGTCTTTGAATCTCGTATCTGCTGCTTGGGTAAATCTTCCGCCCCATAATGCCATCGTGTCTCTCCTAACTGCTCAGTCTGCGTCGCTGCTTCTATGGTTACTTATTGTAAGAATAAACCGCTATTCTCGCTGAGTGAATTAAATGCAACTCAGTGTCTTTGTTGATAGGGTTCAAGGTACGACAAACCGAATTAAAAATAAAGTAAAAATTCACTTATTTCACATAAATATTCAAAGCGATGCTATTTCAGGTTTTTGTCGCCCAATTTTATCGTCCAAATAAAAAGAAACCCATTTGATAACAAATGGGTTTCTAGATTTCAATCAGTATGATGAAGCGATGTTATTTTTTCTTCGCTTCGTTCAACGCTCTGATACGGCTTGATAGCGAGTAAAGACGGATGAAGCCTTCAGCGTGGCTTTGGTCGTACACTTCATCTTCACCGAACGTTGCGAACTCTTCTGAGTACAAGCTGTTTACGCTGCGTTTCTGAGTCACAATCGCCTGACCTTTGTAAAGCTTAACCACAACTTCGCCGTTCACGTCTTGTGCCAGCTCTTCCGACGCCGCCAAGATAGACTTACAAAGAGGAGTGAACCAACGGCCGTCATAAACAAGGTGTGAGGCTTTCACGCCTAGCTCTTCACGGAACTCAAACGATGTTTTATCCAGCACTAGCTGCTCAACCGCACGCAGTGCTTCCATCATGATGGTGCCTCCTGGCGTTTCGTAGCAGCCACGAGACTTCATACCGACCAGACGGTTTTCAACGATATCGATACGACCAACGCCGTGCTTCACGCCTTTCTCGTTTAGGTAAACCAGAGCGTTGTATGGCGTCATCTTCTCACCGTCAACGGCAACCACTTCGCCTTTTGATACTTCTAGCGTCACGTATTCTGCTTGATCAGGCGCTTGCTCAGGATCCACTGTCCATGCCCAGCAATCATCGTTTGGCGCATTCCATGTATCTTCTAGAACGCCGCCTTCTGTTGAGATGTGCCATGCGTTTGCATCACGTGAATAGATCTTAGTCAGTGATGCGCTGCAAGGGATGTTGCGCTCCGCTAGGTAATCTAGACACTCTTCACGGCTGACGAGATCCCACTCACGCCAAGGCGCAATCACAGTTAGGTCTGGGGCTAGAGCTGCAAATGCACCCTCAAAACGTACTTGGTCATTACCTTTACCGGTACAACCGTGGCACAGTGCATCAGCACCGACTTTACGCGCCACTTCAACCTGAGCTTTAGCAATGATCGGACGCGCCATTGATGTACCTAGCAGGTATTTACCTTCGTAGTACGCGCCCGTTTTTAGCGTTGGGAAGATGTAGTCAGCGACCATTTCTTCTTTTAGGTCCGCGATGTAACACTCAGAAGCGCCTGACGCTTTCGCTTTTTCTTCGATGCCTACAAGCTCTTCTTCGCCTTGACCTACATCAGCAACGAATGCGACAACTTCACAGTCGTAGTTCTCTTTTAGCCATGGGATGATCACTGACGTATCTAGACCGCCAGAGTAGGCAACAACAACTTTTTTTACAGATGGTTTACTCATGTCTCTCTCCTTGTCCGAGCCTGATTTTGGCGGTCAGCTTCTCGGGGTTACTTCACTTTAAATTCGTTAATCGTAAATTTGATTTACTTGCTAATAATTTAGTTTGGGACGAACTGTGTGCCGATACTCTTACCCGCAAACAATTCGACTAATTTTTCAGGGTATCGCCATGTCGCCACTTCAATAGGGCGACCTAGGTCGTTGGCCGCTTCCAGTGCGGCTTGCACCTTAACAATCATGCCATCGGTAATGACTTTGCCTTCAATCAGCGCATCCGCTTCTTGCTTAGTCAGACTTGGTAGCAGATGACCTTTGCCATCCAGCACGCCGCTCACATCAGACAACAGCACTAATTCTGCATCCAATGCGCCAGCCACTGCCACTGCCGCTTGGTCGGCATTAACGTTCATCAGCTGACCTTGGCTATCTAGACCGATTGAGCTAATGATTGGCAGCGCACCAGCAGCCAGAACCGCTTGAAGAACCGCTGGGTTACCCGGTTTGGCATTGCCTACCGCGCCAAGCTCAGGGTCTAGCTCAATCACGTCACAAAGACCGCCGTCAGCAAGGCTCAAACCTACCGCATTAAGGCCCGCTTTAATCGCATCGCCTTGTAGTAGCTTATTTGCAGTCCCCGCAAGCGCGCCCGCAATCAAAGGGATCTGGTCATAAGGGGTCACGCGCAAGCCTTGCTTCTTAACGGTTGGCAGGTCGAGCTTCTTCATTAGGTCATCGACGAGATAACCGCCACCGTGAACAATGACGATACTTCGCTGCGCTTGCTGGCTGTAATCAGAGATAGCCTTAAATAGTTGTCCAAGCGTATCTGAGCACGACAGTGCCGCGCCGCCTAACTTGATCACTAATGGTGTATTTTGCTGACTCATGCTGCTCTCCTCGACTAAACCAACGCGGTTAGCTGTGCAAACTGATTTTTGATATTCAAACACTGCATCGCTTGACTCGATGCACCTTTTAGCAAGTTATCAATCGCCGACACTACGATGATGTGTTGGCCTTGAACCTTATAACCGATATCGCAGAATGGCGTGTTCTCAACATCTTGAATTCTTGGGATAGTTTCCCCTTTGACGCGCACGCCTGGTTTGCCTTCATAGGCTGTCGCAAATGCTGTGGCGACCTGCTCCTCAGTCACGCCTTCATTGAGCTTCATGGTGATAGTCGCCAAGATGCCACGCTTAAAGTTGCCTAGATGTGGAGTAAAAATCACATCACAACCCAAATGCGTTGCAATCTCTGGTTGGTGCCTGTGATTAAAAATGCCATAAGGCTGAAGGCTGACTTCGCAAAAGCTGTTGGTCATCGACGCTTTACGACCAGCACCAGTAACACCACTGGTTGCGTTGATAACTGGCCACATAGTGCTATCCACAAGGCCAGCTTCCAGTAGTGGTTTAATCGCCAGTTGTGAAGCCGTTGGGTAGCAACCCGGTACTGCCACGAGCTGCGCGCTTTCAATCTGTTTCGCATTCCACTCGGCAAGACCATACACCGCCTTGTCCAACCAGTTTTCGTGCTGATGCTCAAAACCATAGAAGGTGGTATAAAAGTCATCGGCTTTCACACGATAAGCGCCTGATAGGTCAAACACTTGGCAACCTTGTGCCAAAAACACCGGCGCCAAATCGTGGCTCACTTCGTGGGCTGTTGCCAAAAATACAATGTCACACTCGCTTGCCGCTTTTTGCACATCGACCAGCGGCTGCACTGGCATTTCAACTAAGCCAGCCAACTTACCATGCAACTGCGAAATCGGTTTGCCAGCATCGACACTATTGGCGGACACGTACAAACCTGATAGCGTGAGCTCTGGGTGTTTGGTCACCATCAGAGCCAGTTCCGCTCCTGTGTAACCTGTTGCGCCAATAATGGTAGTTTTTAGCATGACTATGATTCCGTAAGTAAGTCGATTTAACGTTGTTAGTAAAAACTGCAATTAATGATTATAAATATAGTAAAAATGCCATTAATTGATTTTTTATTCATTAATTATGATTTAATATGTGTTTTACAGTCTTAAGATTAATCTGTCAACAGTAGAAGCGAAGATAATATGCAATTACCTAGTTTTTTAGAGGTCTACAAAGGCCTGATCAGCACACCTTCGATTAGCTCCACTGACCCAAGCTGGGATCAAGGCAACGAGAAGGTGATCGAAAAGCTGGCGACATGGATGAAAGACCTAGGTTTTGAGGTTGAGGTCATCGAGGTTGAACCGAACAAGTTCAATATGATTGCCAAGAAGGGACAAGGCGAAGGCGGTCTACTGTTGGCAGGTCACAGTGATACCGTGCCATTTGATGAAGGTCGCTGGAGTTTCAACCCGCATGACCTGACCGAAGCCAACAATCGCTTCTACGGCTTGGGCACCGCGGATATGAAAGGCTTCTTCGCGTTTATCTACGAAGCCGTCAAGAAAATCGACTGGAGCAAGCAAACCAAACCGCTTTACGTGCTGGCAACCTGTGATGAAGAAACCACTATGCTGGGCGCAAGGCACTTTACCGACAACGCGCCGTTCAAACCGGATTACTGCATCATTGGCGAACCCACCAGCCTAGTACCGATTCGTGGCCATAAAGGTCATGTAGCCAATGCGATTCGAGTGACGGGCAAGTCTGGACACTCTTCCGATCCTGCTTTAGGCGTTAATGCCATCGAAATCATGCATGAAGTCATGTACGCAATGATGAAGCTGCGTGACAAGCTAGTGAAAGAGTATCACCACCCTGGTTTCGCTATCCCTAGCCCTACCCTTAACCTTGGTCATATTCATGGCGGCGACAGCGCCAACCGAATTTGTGGCTGCTGTGAGCTGCATTACGATGTTAGACCGCTGCCCGGCATAAGTTTAGATGGTTTGGATAACCTACTGCGTGATGCACTCAAAGAAGTGGAAGCAAAATGGCCAGGGCGATTAACCATTACCGCTCTGCACGAACCAATCCCTGGGTATGAGTGCGACCATAAACACCCATTTGTTGGTGGAATGGAAACATTGTGTGAAACCCCATCAGAAACGGTCAACTATTGTACCGAAGCACCATTTTTGCAGCAGCTGTGCCCAACCTTAGTGCTCGGCCCTGGCTCAATAGACCAAGCCCACCAGCCTGATGAGTTCTTAAGCTTTGATTTTATTGATCCGACCATCAATGTCTTAGCCAAAGCAATGAGGCAGTATTGCTTCGAATAAACCATATTCTGTAATAAATTTTCAACAATTCAACCTTTTAACTCGACCAAGTGTGCGTTTTTCGTGCCAGCACGATAAATGCAAACTTGGTTTACTTTATTTGACTCGCACTAACATTTTTCGCTAGATTGTGAGGCTGATAAGGAATAACGGATGTAGTTAAATTACAAGGCAGGACGACTATGAACGAAAAATATGCCCCATTGAAGAGCAATGTTAGGATGCTAGGGCACCTGTTGGGTAACACCATCAAGGAAGCGCATGGAGACGAGATCTTAGAGAAAGTGGAGAAGATTCGTAAACTTTCTAAATCCGTAGTACGCGCAGGCAATGAAGCCGATCGTGACATTCTCATTGAAGAGATTAAGAGCCTGCCAAATGAGCAACTGACCCCTGTCGCTCGCGCATTTAACCAGTTCCTAAACCTCACCAACATCGCCGATCAATACCACACGATCTCGCGCAGCTGCGAAGCCGATGTCTGTGAACCAGATCCAATCTACTCGCTATTTTCTAAACTTAGCCAGCAAGATGTCAGCAAGTTTGACACCATTCAGGCCGTTCGTGACCTCAACATTGAGCTCGTACTGACTGCTCACCCGACAGAAATCACTCGCCGCACCATGATCAACAAACTGGTCAAAATCAACGAGTGTCTCTCTAAGCTAGAACTTAACGAGCTGTCAGATAAAGAGCGCAAGAAAACCGAGCGTCGTTTAGAGCAGCTTATCTCACAAAGCTGGCACTCAGATGTGATTCGCCAACAACGTCCAACGCCTCTCGATGAAGCGAAATGGGGCTTTGCCGTAGTTGAGAACTCACTATGGGATGCGGTTCCTGAGTTCTTACGTGAGTTTGATGATCGCTTGAAAGGCTATCTAGGCGAAGGGTTACCTATTGATGCGTGCCCAGTACACTTCTCATCTTGGATGGGCGGTGACCGCGACGGCAACCCATTTGTTACGCACAAAATCACTCGCGAAGTGATGCTACTGTCACGCTGGAAAGCGGCTGAGCTTTACCTAAAAGACTTCCAAGAGCTTATCACTGAGCTTTCCATGGTTAAGTGTAGTGACCAAGTTCGCGATCTTGCGGGCGATGCACACGAACCGTACCGCGCTATCCTAAAACCAGTTCGCAAGCTTCTTGTGAACACCATGGAAGTGCTCGAAGCGCAAATTAACCATCAAGATGTGCCAAACAAGCCAATCCTTGAAGACATCTCCCAGCTTTGGGAGCCGCTCATGGCTTGCTACAAGTCACTTCGCGAAAGTGGTATGGCAATCATCGCCGATGGCTCTCTACTCGACACACTTCGCCGCGTGAAGGCATTCGGTGTTCACCTAGTACGCCTCGATATTCGCCAAGAAAGCACACGTCACTCAGATGTCATCTCTGAGCTAACGCGCCACTTAGGTCTAGGCGACTACGATCAGTGGAGCGAGCAAGACAAGGTTTCATTCCTAATTAACGAGCTAAGCTCGAAGCGCCCACTGCTACCACGCGACTGGGAACCTTCAGAGCCAGTACAAGAAGTTCTCGATACCTGCCGTGTGATCGCATCACAATCGCGTGAAGCGTTTGGTGCTTATGTTATCTCTATGGCACGCACGGCTTCTGACGTTCTAGCCGTTCACCTTATCCTTCAAGAGTGTGGCTGTAAGTTCCGTATGGACGTCTGCCCACTGTTCGAAACACTCGATGATTTGAACAACTCAGAAGCGGTAATGAAGCAGCTGTTCGAGATCGACTGGTACCGTGGTTATATCCAAAACCATCAGATGGTGATGATTGGCTACTCTGACTCAGCGAAAGACGCCGGCGTAATGGCGGCGGGCTGGGCTCAGTACAGCGCGATGGAAAAACTGGTAGCGGTAGGTGAAGAAGCAAGTATTGATATTACTCTATTCCACGGCCGTGGCGGTACGATTGGTCGTGGTGGTGCGCCAGCGCACGCTGCCCTGCTGTCTCAGCCACCTAAGAGCCTTAAAGGCGGCCTGCGTGTGACTGAGCAAGGCGAGATGATCCGCTTTAAGCTTGGTCTACCAGAAATTGCGGTTAACAGTTTCAATCTGTACGCAAGTGCCATTCTGGAGGCGAACCTAATGCCGCCGCCTGAGCCGAAACAAGATTGGCGCGACCTAATGGAAGTGCTTTCTGAAGTCTCTTGCGATGCGTACCGTAAAGTAGTTCGCGGCGAGCCGGATTTTGTCCCTTACTTCCGCCAAGCAACGCCTGAACTAGAACTGGGCAAACTGCCACTTGGTTCTCGCCCTGCGAAACGTAACCCGAATGGCGGCGTAGAAAGCTTACGTGCGATTCCATGGATCTTCTCATGGAGTCAAAACCGCTTAGTACTGCCTGCATGGCTTGGTGCTGGTGAAGCGATTCAATATTCTATCGACAAAGGTCACCAAGCGCTGCTAGAAGAGATGTGTCGCGAATGGCCATTCTTCTCAACACGCCTAGGTATGCTAGAGATGGTTTACACCAAGTGTAATATGGAAATCTCTCGCTATTACGATAAGCGTCTTGCGGATCCTGAATTGTTGCCTCTCGGCGATAAGCTTCGTGGTCAATTACAAAAAGACATCGTTGCGGTACTGAACGTAGAAAACCACAACCACCTAATGCAAAGCGACCCTTGGGGACAAGAGTCCATTCGCCTGCGCAACATCTATGTTGAGCCACTCAACATGCTGCAAGCTGAGCTTCTGTACCGTACTCGTCAGAGTGAAGAAACCGAGTCAGAGCTAGAAGAAGCACTCATGGTGACCATCGCAGGCATCGCTGCTGGTATGCGAAATACTGGCTAAACGATATATTATCTTACAAAAGAGACAAAAGGTCGCACATTGCGGCCTTTTATTTTTGCTGGCATACTTACTGAGAGTTTTGTTAGTTTTTTGAAGTGGTATCGCATTCTATTCCACTTTTTGCTTATATAATTCAGATATAATTACACTCCGCTGTTCGATAAAAATAAAAATACGACGTCGACGGCGCAGGTCACATGTTCATGTGGCTGTCTAGGTGACAAAGGCTTTAAACACGGTTATTGGCACCCGCTTTGGCGAGGTGCGCTGTTCTTTGCGCGAGTTTCCTGGAATCAACCAAGATTCCAAGGCGCTTGCATGGTGTAATCGTTCAACCACAAACGCACTTAAAAGAACAACATAACTATTACTAAGATTTTGACCATTTGGATTTAAGACATGTCACTACCACACGTTATCCTTACTGTCCTAAGCACTCGTGACGCAACGGGCTACGACATTACTAAGGAATTTTCTGCTAGCATCGGTTACTTCTGGAAAGCAAGCCACCAACAGGTCTACCGCGAACTGAATAAGATGGCGGACAAAGCCCTAGTTACTTGCAAGCTTGAACCTCAAGAAGGCAAACCGGATCGTAAAGTTTACTCAATCACAGATGCCGGTCGCAGCACGCTTGGCGAGTGGTTTGAGCAACCAACCGTACACCCAACCGTTCGTGATGAGTTCTCAGCAAAACTGGCTGCCTGTGCCGTTCAGCCTTCTGCTGCTTTCCGCATCCAACTTGAAGAGCTTATTGAAGAGTCGAAGAAGCTGGTTGCACACTACCGCGAGATTGAAGCGGCTTACTACGCAACACCAAGCACTCTAGAGAAGCACGCACGCCTTGAGCGCCTAACTCTTCGCCGTAACCTACTTGCACGTCAAGCATGGTTAGACTGGGCAGAAGAGGTACTAGCGGAGCTAGAAGCGCTGGCGTAATCCAGTTCTTAGTTAACGCATAAAAAAACGCCAACCTTTTCAGATTGGCGTTTTTTATTTGTCATTGAATAAGCATTTATGCTTCTGGACGAACACCGAGCGTGTGGCACAGTGCGTAAGTCATCTCTGCACGGTTTAGGGTGTAGAAGTGGAAGTCCTTTACACCTTCACGGCTAAGTACACGAACCATGTCGATGGCTTGGCTAGCGCCTACCAACTGACGCGTCATTAGATCATCATCTAGGCCTTCAAACTGCTTTTGCATCCAACCAGGTACTTTCACCTTATTCATTGCTGCAAAACGTGACGCTTGCTTAAAGTTAGTCACTGGCAGAATACCCGGAACAATCTCTACATCAATACCCGCTGCCACACAACGGTCACGAAAACGCAGGTAGCTTTCAACATCAAAGAAGAACTGAGTAATCGCACGGTTAGCACCAGCATCGACTTTGCGTTTTAGGTTAAGAAGATCCGCCTGAGCACTTTTCGCTTCTGGGTGAACTTCTGGGAAGGCTGCCACTGAGATATCAAAATCATGGCGAGACTTTAGCAGCTCCACCAAATCAGACGCGTACATGTCAGGCTGACCGCCACCTTCTGGAATATCACCACGCAGCGCTACGATGTTCTTGATGCCGTTCGCCCAGTAATCTTCTGCGATATCGATAAGCTCATCACGTGATGCATCAATACAAGTTAGGTGCGGCGCTGCCACAAGACCAGTCTCTGATTTGATTTCTTTGATGATAGAGTGAGTACGATCACGCTCTCCCGAATTAGCACCGTAAGTCACCGAAACAAACTTAGGCTTAAGCGTTTTTAGGCGGTGAACCGATTTCCACAGCGTCTCTTCCATTGTCGGCGTGCTCGGCGGAAAGAACTCGAATGAAACATTAATATTGTCCGAAAGCTCAGCAATATTCTGGTTCAAAGCATCAATGTGGCCTGCGTGTGTGTATCCCATGGTCCTCTCCCTAATCACCAAGATTGGTTATCCCATCCAATCTCAGATAAAACCTGTCTGTCTTTAAATGATGATTTTTAATTTTTGACGTTTAGACGTCTATATGTCTACAGAATGAAATGAATAGGTTTTAAAGTCAATAGAGGGATTATGAATTTTTTTCATGTGGTGGGTTAGGGAAATTGAAGATGGTGGGGTGGGTGTGAGGAGGATGGTTGAGTTGGCTAAGGTGGGTGTTGATAGTTTCGCAGCGCTGGCGCTTACCCCTCCTAGCCTCCCCTTATAAAAGGGAGGAACTACAGGCTCGCTGCGCATCGCGTTTTTAATCGCCTCTAAAAAGGCAATGCGACGAAGTCGCGAGCCGTCATTCTCCCCCTAATATAGGGGGAGCTAGAGGGGGTCTAGCTCTTGATCTTGCTTTTGCCCTCAATCAAAAAAAGCTAGACATCAAATTCAAATCCGACTGAATCGCCCCAGCCGTCACTTCACGGCCCGCACCAGGGCCACGAATCACCAACGGATTATCCTTATACCACTTACTCTCAATCGCGAAGATATTGTCACAAGGTAAAAGGTTCGCCAGCGCATGCTCTTTCGATAGTGCTTCAATCCCTACGCGCGCTTTACCTTGTCTATCCAGACGAGCAACGTAACGCAGCACTTTCTCTTCGCGCTGAGCTTTTTCTAGGCGCTCTTGCAAGATTTCGCTCAGCAGTGAGGCTTTCTCAAAGAAGTCTTCGAGTGATAACTCAGCAAGCTCTTCAGGAACCAAAGACTCTACTTCAACGGCATCAGGTTCGATATCCAAGCCCGATTCGCGCGCTAAGATAACCAACTTACGCATCACATCTGAGCCATCAAGGTCAGAACGGGGATCCGGCTCTGTTAGACCCTGTTGCCACGCGAGATCAACGAGCTCCGCAAAAGGGACTGAACCATCAAATTGCTGGAACAACCAAGACAAGGTGCCAGAGAAAATGCCCGATAGCGCGACGATATCATCACCACTTTCACGCAGGTCACGAACGGTATGGTTTATCGGTAACCCTGCGCCCACCGTGGCATTATAAAGCCAGTGACGTCCGGTTTTCGAAAACGCATCTTGCACCGCATGGTAATCATTGCTTGGGGCTGAACCTGCGACTTTGTTTGCTGAGATAAGGTGCAGACCATGCTCAGCAATGCTAACGTATCTTTCTGCTAATGCCGCACTCGCAGTGACGTCTAAAACCACACCTTCGTCATAGCCTTGAAGTCCAGCTAAACGTTGTAGCCAGATGTCGCCTTGGTATTCAGTGGCTTCATCTTCGTAGCGTGCAAGTACCTGTTGCTCATCGATACCCTCTTCATCAAACCAATAAGTCTGACTGTCGATAACGGCGACTAGGTTGAAACTCATGCCGCGACGTTTTTCAAGCTCGCTTTTCTGCTCTTTGAACAGCTCTAACCAACTTGAACCAATGTTACCTTTACCACACAGCGCCACCGCAACGCGCTTTTGCGCTTGGAACAGCTGAGTGTGTACCGATTTCACCAGCGGCTGAATGTCTGATTTTCGCAGTACAGCGGCTAGACTCAATTGCGACTCAGCTTCTGAGAAAAACTCCACTGGTGCATGTTTTAGCTGCTGATAAAAACCAAAGCAATGATTGGCGTTTTTAGTCACGCCAGCGCCTACAGCGGCAAGCATGGAGTAACCTTCTTTAAGCTTAATCTCGGCTTCGATCGCCAGATCTTGCAGCTCAGTGAGAGCACCAGAGGCAATCTCTGCGGTGTAGGCAAGACGGAGACGATATTGGTCAGCTTGCGCTTCAAACGCCAACGGCGCTAATTGCGCACGCTTAAGACCGTTAAGTACTTCGGTTTGAGCACGCTCAAAGTCGTGACCAGCTGCAAATGCAAGCTCAATTAGCAGTACTTCATCAAGTGAAGTGATAATCTTTGCGCCGCGTCCAGAGGCCAGCACACGTTCAATACGCGTTGAGCCCGACTCCGGCTGATAACTGCAGCGAAGACTCAAATCCATGGCACTTTGCGCGACAGGCTGGAGAGTACGACTGTGAAGCACTGGGGCAGCTAAACGCGCCAATTCACTGGCTTCATCCAATCGCAGTAATGGTAATAAGCAGGCGTCATTAACCACACGAGGGTCAGCGCTGTATACGCCTGCTACATCGCTCCAAATAGTCACGCAAGAAACTTCAGCCAATGCGCCAATCACAGTTGCGGAGTAGTCGGAGCCATTACGACCGAGCAGTACGGTTTCACCGCATTCACTTTGCGCCATAAAACCAGTAATCACCACACGATGATGTGCATGCTGAGCCAATACTTCTTTAATCAGCGGATACGATTTAGCGCGATCTACCTCTGGCTGAGTGCCGAACTCAGCACGTAGAAACGCTCTTGCATCTTGAGCCACTGCCGGGAGATCACTTTGTCTAAGCAGCGCCGCTAAAAGGCGTGAAGACCACACTTCACCGTGACCTAGCACAGCAGCACGCTCGGCATCGGTCAGTGGATAGCTAAGCTCACCCAGTGTACTGAACTCATCTTTCAACTGAGAGACAAGGCTTTCTGCTTCTTCACCAGTCAACAGCGATTCCACCAGCTCAATCTGAAACTGACGCAGTGCTTGAAGATGTTCATGAGCAATGCGCCCATCTTTGTTCAGTGCATCAAGAAATTCGATAAGGCGATTGGTGGTTTTACCTGCCGCCGAGACCACAATGAGGTCTTCCTCGTTAGAGTAGTCTTTTAAAATAGAAACGACGCGGCGATAACACTCAGGATCGGCTAAGCTGCTGCCGCCAAATTTGTGCAGCTGCTTGTTACTCTTTCCGTTTAGGGTACTGCTTTGATTCATGCCAGCTTATCCTCCAAACGCAGATGCTTTCTCAAACGCCTGAGCAAGGTCATCAATCAGATCTTGCGCATCTTCTAGGCCAACAGAGAGGCGAAGTAACTGTTGAGATACGCCCGCTTCTGCCAATGCCTCTTCACCCATTGCACGGTGTGTCATAGATGCTGGGTGGCAAATCAGACTTTCTACACCGCCCAATGATTCCGCGAGCGAGAATAACTCCAACTCACCGACAAAATATTTCAGCTGCTCAAAGCTACCTGCAAACTCAAAACTCAGCATAGAGCCAAAACCAGATTGCTGCTTCTTAGCAATTTCATGACCTGGGTGCTCAGGCAGGCTTGGGTGATAAATCACTTTCACCAATGACTGCTGCTTTAGACAATCGAGGATCTGTTGCGCGCTTTCTTCGTGAACACGCATACGCGCCCCAAGGGTGCGAATACCGCGCAGCGTCATATAACTATCAAAAGGTGTGCCCGTCGCGCCGATACAGTTGCCCCACCAGCCTAGTTCTTCCGCGTGCTCTTCTGTCTTAGTGATCACCACACCGCCAATCACATCAGAGTGACCGTTGATATATTTGGTGGTTGAGTGGATAACAAAGTCCGCACCAAGCTCAAGAGGCTTTTGGTACACAGGTGTCAAAAAGGTATTGTCTACCGCCACTAGCGCGCCAACTTTCTTGGCTTTTTCACACACGGCTGCAATATCAACGACACGCACAAGCGGATTAGATGGTGTTTCAAGTAGGATTAGTTTCGGTTTTTTCTCAAGCGCGGCATCAAAAGCCTGCTCATCGCTTTGATCAACAAACTGAACCTTGAAGTCACCCTTCTGCGCACGAGTGTTGAATAGACGGTATGTACCGCCGTAGCAGTCGTGAGGAGCAATAATGGCGTCTTCTGGACCTAAGAAGGCCGAGACCCAAAGGTTCAGAGCAGAGGTACCACAGTTGGTCACCACCGCACCTTTACCAGATTCCAGCTCATACAGAGCGGTTTCGAGTAAACCTCGGTTTGGGTTTCCTGAGCGGGTGTAATCGTAAGTCGGCACTTCCCCAAACGCAGGGAATCCGTAGTTAGTAGAAAGATAAATAGGTGGCACCACAGCGTGATGCTGGGTATCCGATTCGATACCAGTACGTACGGCTATTGTCGCTGGCTTCCGATTGCTCATAGAAACTTCCTTTCTCAAATCGCATGGCTAGAGCCACAGTGTCTACTTTTACCGGTAATATGGGAACCGGCAAACGCCACAAACGTTAAAGAATTAACATTGCATTAAAATAAATGTCCACATTCGTTGCCCCACTTTACTTTCCAAAATGTGAGACGTCAACACTTCTAGACGTCTATATGTCTTTGCTTATGGCAGTAAATCCCGCTAAAATTGCAGGATACTTATTACTACTATTTATGATTAACAGAGCGAAGGTGTGTAATGGCAGATTGGAATGGTGAATACATTAGCCCATATGCGGAGCACGGTAAAAAAAGCGAGCAGGTAAAAAAAATCACAGTGTCTATCCCGCTGAAGGTGCTAAAGGTATTGACCGATGAGCGTACTCGTCGCCAAATCAATAACCTACGCCATGCAACCAACAGTGAGCTATTGTGCGAAGCGTTCTTGCACGCCTACACTGGCCAGCCGCTTCCAACCGACGAAGATTTAAGAAAAGACCGTCCTGATGACATCCCAACAGAAGCGAAAGAGCTGATGACAGCGATGGGGATTGAGTTTGAAGCGTTTGATGAAGAGTAAGTAGCATTCTACTTCTTAAGATCATATCTCCAAGTTCATAAGAACTTCCTCCGCTAGCTTTTGTTCAATGAGCGTAGCAACACAGATCTAAAGATATCGTCATCCTAAAGCTATTGTCACCCCTGCGTAGGCAGGGGTCTACTCAAAGCATGCACCAAGCCTCAAGAAGATTCCTGCCTGCGCAGGAATGACGCACGCTATAGAGTCACCACGATCAAAATTATCGTCATCCCAAAGCTATC
>NZ_JBNNXW010000021.1:0-42131 GCF_052879755.1 Vibrio sp. DNB22_10_4
GCGCTCGGAAGGATTCGAACCTTCGACCGCCTGGTTCGTAGCCAGGTACTCTATCCAGCTGAGCTACGAGCGCGCAATATGTTCAATAAGAACAGTGTCATACAACACAGTGCAAGAATGGCGGTGAGGGAGGGATTCGAACCCTCGATACGGCTATAAACCGTATACTCCCTTAGCAGGGGAGCGCCTTCAGCCTCTCGGCCACCTCACCGTCTTGCGGAGGCACATATTACGATTTACCAAAAATAAGTCAAACATTTTCTTGGCAAAAATAGGAAAAAACAGACTAAGCGTTGGCAATTTAACCAAACCACCATTTAATCGTAGCTTTCCTAAGCAAAATTCACCTTTGTGCCACTAGTTAATGGCGAATTTCACGCAACAAAAAGGCCAGCAATATGCCAGCCCTTTCGGTTAGAATTAGTAGTTGCCAGGTGCAACGTTACCATTTCCCTTTTCCGCTTGAATGCGCATGTAGATCTCTTCACGATGCACGGATACTTCTTTCGGAGCATTCACACCGATGCGAACTTGGTTGCCTTTTACACCCAATACAGTAACAGTGACTTCATCACCAATCATCAACGTTTCACCAACACGGCGAGTCAAAATCAGCATTCTTAGCTCCTTGAGTAGTCTCTAATTATCTTGCTACGAAACTTATTATCCAACAAAAGTTATATTTTCGTAAACTCTCTTATGAAAAGTATTTACCCCAAATGTACCTGTTTCACGTCTTCCACTACGGTGCCACTGGTGATAATGGTGTTATCATGCAGTACGACTGCCGCTTTGTCGATAGCTTCAGGCTCTATTACCAATGTAATTGAGTGTTTATCCTCACAAAAGTGTAGAACAGATATGTCTGAATGGTTGAGAAGTTGTTGATATTGTGACGCTTGCGCTATGGCCTCGACGCCAATCATAGTAATTAACGCGACGTCTTGTTCCGCAACGAGTTTATTTTCAATCACCAATTTAAGCTTGTCGGAACAATCTGACTTGAGCAAAAGCTGACTAAAGTGCTCATCGTGCAGCCATTCGGCTTCATCCACACCGAGCATTTCTTTCTGTTTGTCGACCACATCGACATGAGACTTAGCAATTTTGAGCAGGCGCATCTGCTTTCTCAATGCAACGCCTTGAACCTGGGCTTTCGCTTGTTCGCCGACCACCAAAGTGCCCTGTCCTGACTCAAAGCTTGATAACACACGCAGCGGCACCTGATGTTGCCAAGCGTAACTCACGCAAGGGAGGTGCAATACTTTCGCTCCTTTGCGCGCCATTTCGTGCATAGTAGGAAAATCAATTTCTGGCCACTTTACCGCATTGGTGACGACCCGTGGGTCACAGCTGTAAACACCATCTACATCAGTATAAATCTGGCATTCTTCGGCATTGAGCACACCAGCTAAGGTCACTGCGGTGGTGTCAGAGCCACCGCGTCCAAGCGTGGTGATATCGCCAGATTCATTAACGCCCTGGAAGCCGGCAACGATGACGACTTTGTCTTGGTCTAGATACTGGTCAATAACAGAGGTGTCGACGTGACTAATCGTGGCATTGTTGTGGCGACTATTGGTAGTAATTTGCGCTTGTGCTCCAGTCAGCGATACTGCGGCATGCCCTAGCTTGTTTAAAGCCATAGAAAGCAATGCCATTGAGACTTGCTCTCCGGCCGCTAGAAGCACATCGAGTTCGCGCGCGTTCGGTACGCTATCGACCTGTTTCGCCAGTTCCACCAAACGATTGGTTTCCCCTGACATTGCAGAGACAACGACAACGACCTGTTTGCCTGTTTGTTTTGCACGAATTACTTGCTCTGCAACGTTACCAATACGTTCAACAGAGCCAACAGAAGTTCCACCGAACTTTTGTACGATTAGTGGTCTTTTCACCAGTCTTCACCTTCCCAAGACAACGTGAGTTGTCAGATTTTGAAACTGCGACCATCAAGGTCGCTCCTTATAGATAGGCGACGCTATTTACCTCGCCTATTAAATTTATGTGCCGCTTTATAGTATGCAATTGATACACTGAATAAGTAGTGACCTAAAGCAACAATGCCCAATCAACTTACATTGATTGGGCATTTTCATTGTTGGTTCAGAGCGTTATAGACGTTCTTCTAACCAACCACGAATAGACTGCAGTGCTTCTGGCAGTGCATCGACATCGGTGCCGCCAGCTTGCGCCATATCAGGGCGACCGCCGCCTTTACCGCCTACTTGCTCAGCCACCATCTTAACAAGATCGCCCGCTTTCACTTTGCCAGTTAGGTCTTTGGTCACACCTGCAATCAAACCAATCTTGCCATCAGCAACGTTTGCAATGAACGCAATACCGCTGCCCATTTGGTTTTTAGCGTTGTCCATCATAGTACGTAGGTTTTTGCTATCCGCACCTTCAAGTGCAGCAACCAGTACTTTAGTACCGCCGATCTCTTCGACTTTACCCATGATGTTGGCACTTTCTACCGCTGCTAGCTTATCTTTAAGCTGAGCAATCTCCTTTTCTAGAGATTTCGCTTTGCTTGCCGCATCGCCAAGTTTTGCTTCGTACTGTGCCGCTGTCGCTTCTAGCGCATCCAGAGCTACTTCACCTGTTACCGCTTCAATACGACGGATACCCGCAGCGATACCACCTTCAGAAGTGATCTTGAATAGACCAATATCACCAGTGTTGCTTGCGTGGATACCACCACAAAGCTCTGTTGAGAACTCGCCCATAGACAGAACGCGAACTTCATCGTCGTACTTTTCACCAAACAGAGCCATCGCGCCTTTTGCTTTCGCAGACTCAATGTCCATAACGTTGGTTTCGATCACGTGGTTAGTACGGATCTGTGCGTTTACCAGGCGCTCAACTTGTTTGATTTCCGCTTTGGTCATCGCTTCAAGGTGAGAGAAGTCAAAACGTAGATTGTCAGGCTTCACTAGTGAGCCTTTCTGTGTCACGTGCTCGCCCAGAACCTGACGCAGTGCTGCGTGTAACAAGTGCGTTGCTGAGTGGTTTAGCGAGATAGCTGCGCGGCGCTCTGCATCTACAGTCGCGGCTACTTCATCGCCCTTAGCAAGTACGCCTTCAACCAGCTCACCGTGGTGTGCAATCGCGTTACCTAGCTTTTGAGTGTCTTCTACTTTAAATAGACCCGCTGATGTTTTCAGTACGCCAGCATCACCACATTGACCACCAGACTCTGCGTAGAACGGCGTCTGTTCAAGAACAACAATCGCTTTGTCGCCAGCAGACAGTGCTTCCACTTCATTGCCTTCAACAAACATTGCCGCCACTGTGCTGTTGCCTTCGGTGCCTGTGTAGCCACAGAACTCAGTGTCGGTATCAACTTTGATCGCAGCGTTGTAGTCTGTGCCAAATTGGCCAGCTTCACGCGCACGTTGACGCTGAGCTTCCATCGCCTTCTCAAACCCTTCTTCGTCGATAGCAAACTCACGTTCACGAGCTACATCGTTGGTCAGGTCAGCTGGGAAGCCGTAGGTATCATAAAGTTTGAATACGGTTTCGCCGTCTAGCACTTTCTCGTCACCAAGATTATCAAGCGCTTCCGTCAAGATTGTCATACCACGTTCAAGAGTACGACCGAAGTTCTCTTCTTCGATACGCAGTATTTTTTCCACAACTGCTTGTTGCTTCTTAAGCTCCTCACCTGCCGTACCCATTACTGATGCTAGGGTGCCAACCAGTTTGTAGAAGAAGGCACCTTGTGCGCCAAGCTTGTTACCGTGACGAACTGCACGACGGATAATACGACGAAGCACGTAGCCACGGCCTTCGTTTGATGGCATTACGCCGTCAACGATTAGGAATGAACACGAACGAATGTGGTCGGCAATCACGCGCAGTGATTGGTTAGAAAGGTCTTCGTAGCCGATCACTTCTGCTGCTGCTTTGATTAGCGTTTGGAACACATCGATTTCGTAGTTTGAGTGAACGCCCTGCATGATTGCAGAGATACGCTCGATACCCATACCCGTATCTACCGATGGTTTTGGTAGCGGTTCCATAGTACCGTCGGCGTGACGGTTGAACTGCATAAATACGTTGTTCCAGATCTCGATGAAACGGTCACCGTCTTCTTCCGGCGTACCAGGACGACCGCCCCAAATATGCTCACCGTGATCGTAGAAAATTTCTGTACATGGACCACAAGGGCCAGTGTCACCCATCTGCCAGAAGTTGTCTGACTCGTATGGCTTACCGCCTTTTTTGTCGCCAATGCGAATAATACGGTCTGCAGGAACACCAACTTGCTTGTTCCAAATCTCGAATGCTTCGTCGTCAGTTTCATAAACCGTAACCAGCAGGCGATCTTTAGGCAGTTTTAGCGTCTCAGTTAGGAATTCCCAAGCAAAGCTGATGGCATCTTCTTTGAAGTAATCACCAAAGCTGAAGTTACCCAGCATCTCAAAGAAAGTGTGGTGACGAGCAGTGAAGCCAACGTTCTCAAGGTCGTTGTGCTTACCACCAGCGCGAACACAACGCTGGGCCGTAGTGGCACGAGTGTAGTTACGCTTCTCTAGGCCAAGGAAACAGTCTTTAAACTGGTTCATACCGGCGTTAGTGAAAAGCAGAGTTGGGTCATCGTGTGGAACCAACGATGAACTGTCTACGATTTGGTGCCCTTTGCTCTCAAAGAACTTAAGGAACGCGTTGCGAACCTCGTCTGTGCTCATGTACATGCAGCTCTTCCTGAAATAATTCGAGTTAGATTTTGGGGACATATTGTAACCCCATGAGTAAGGATTCGCCTAGTCTTCTGGTAAAAAAGGCATTAAAGGTAAGGAAATGACACTTTATTCAAGTGAGGACAAGCAGTTGCAGGCACTCCCGCATGGCATTTATTCAGTTTCTAGTGAGTCCAGCGCGTAGTTTATCTGCTCAAAAGAGAAGCCTCTGTACTGTAAAAATCGCACTTGCTTGGCGTACTCTTTAGGATCGCTCGCTTTTCCGTGACGGAACTTTTTTTCGGCCGTGGTTTTAGCCAGCTCAAACCAATCGACTTGTTCTTCCATCATGGCCTCATTGACCACAGACTCTGCGACACGTTTTTGATTCAGCTCCTGACGAATACGGCGCTCGCCATGACCTTTATAGATATGTTGACGCGCTTGGCTTTTCGCAAAGCGCAGATCATCGAGGTAACGATAAGACTTACACAATTCAATCGCAGCCTCGATCTCTGACTCTTCATAACCTTTGAAGCTAAGCTTTTGATACAGCTCATACTCACCATGATCACGACGACTAAGCAATTGAATAGCGGTCTCGTTAGCTGACAGCGTCGGTGGCTTTCGTTGATACATATAGACTAGTGGTTTGGTAGGGAAAACAGATACAACAAAGCCCCGCAGTGCAGGGCTTTGTTTAATTCAGATGAAGATTTATAGCTCTTCTGCCGGCGCTTCACCAGTTTCCGCTTCTTCAGGAAGTGCAGGTGTTAAAAGCAGTTCACGCAGCTTGCTATCAATCGCTTGCGCCGCTTCTGGGTTCTCACGAAGGAACTTACACGCGTTTGCTTTACCTTGGCCAATCTTGTCGCCATTGTAGCTGTACCAAGCGCCCGCTTTCTCAACCAACTTGTGCTTAACGCCTAGGTCAACCAGTTCGCCGTAACGGTTGAAGCCTTGACCGTATAGAATTTGCGTTTCCGCTTGCTTAAATGGCGCTGCGATCTTGTTCTTAACCACTTTAATGCGAGTTTCGTTACCCACCACTTCGTCGCCTTCTTTGATAGAGCCAGTACGGCGGATATCAAGACGAACAGACGCGTAGAATTTAAGTGCGTTACCACCCGTAGTCGTTTCTGGGTTACCGAACATAACACCAATCTTCATACGAATTTGGTTAATGAAGATACACATACAGTTAGACTGCTTTAGGTTACCTGTAAGCTTACGCATCGCTTGAGAAAGCATACGAGCTTGCAGACCCATGTGGCTATCGCCCATCTCACCTT
The DNA here is from genome assembly GCF_052879755.1 of Vibrio sp. DNB22_10_4. Taxonomy (NCBI): domain Bacteria; kingdom Pseudomonadati; phylum Pseudomonadota; class Gammaproteobacteria; order Vibrionales; family Vibrionaceae; genus Vibrio; species Vibrio sp. DNB22_10_4. The sequence goes on from NZ_JBNNXW010000021.1 coordinate 5,978, forward strand.
CGATTTCCGCTTTTGGTGTCAGTGCTGCAACCGAGTCGATAACCATTACGTCAATCGCGCCAGAACGTGCCAGTGCGTCACAGATTTCAAGTGCTTGTTCACCTGTATCTGGCTGAGACACTAGTAGTGCGTCGATATCAACACCTAGCTTCTTCGCATAAACAGGGTCTAACGCGTGCTCAGCATCGATAAACGCACAGGTTTTACCTGCTTTTTGAGCAGCTGCAATACACTCAAGAGTAAGCGTTGTTTTACCTGATGACTCTGGGCCGTAGATCTCAACGATACGACCCATTGGCAGACCACCAGCGCCCAGCGCGATATCAAGAGAAAGTGAGCCGGTTGAAATGGTTTCAACGTCCATGGTACGGTTATCACCAAGGCGCATAATTGAGCCTTTACCAAATTGCTTTTCAATCTGACCTAATGCAGCGGCTAACGCCTTCTGTTTATTCTCGTCCATTACTTTCTCCACAACTATCCTTTACGGATATACGCTTTAGGCAACTTACATGCTTGAGCTGTTTTAATCAGGTGAGCAGCGTGTTCAATACGCTGCAAGATGTGTTTTATTATACTGTTGATTCATACAGTGTCCATACCTGTATGAAGATTTTTTTGTGACCTTGATGTGAGTTCCAAAAGAGTCTTTTAAATTCCATACGTTTAGCAAAAACCAAGATTAATATAAACACTTGGTGTGACTAGCTAAATGGCTCTTCGTCGGTCATATGCTCAAGCAAGGTTGTTAAGGCATGGCAAACCGCTTTCGTGCGAACCTCAGAGCGATCGCCGGCAAACAAACACGTCTCTACTTTTTGCCAACCTAATGACGATGCCCAAGCAAAACAAACAGTGCCCACAGGTTTATCTTCGCTGCCCCCACCAGGACCCGCGATTCCACTAATGGCTACACTCAGTGTGCCATTCGAGTGACGCAGTGCGCCTAGCGCCATTTCCACAACCACGGCCTCACTGACCGCGCCAAATTGACCGAGCGTTTTTGAACGCACACCAAGCATTTCCATTTTGGCATCGTTACTGTAGGTAATAAACGCACGATCAAACCAAGTCGAGCTACCCGCAATATCCGTGATAGCAGTGGCAACGCCACCGCCTGTGCATGACTCGGCTGTAACTAGTATCTGGTCGCCTTGTTGTAATAGCTGACCCAATTGTGTACTTAACTCAGTTAGGTTTTGCATTTCCCCTACTCCTCGCCTCAAACTGAGGCTAACTGTGATGTGGCATCATGTTAACGAGCATCATTGAAGACTCTGCCCTTTTCGCCCTCGCTGCTTTGACGTATCCTAGGCGGCAACGAAAACCAGTAGCAAAGAAGTGACAGTGAAAGCGGAACAAAAACACACACCAATGATGCAGCAGTATCTGAAGCTAAAAGCCGAAAACCCAGATATTTTGCTGTTTTATCGAATGGGCGACTTTTACGAGCTGTTTTACGATGACGCCAAGCGCGCATCGCAACTGCTTGATATCTCGCTAACCAAACGTGGTGCCTCCGCGGGTGAACCCATTCCAATGGCGGGTGTCCCTTTTCATGCTGTCGAAGGTTATCTTGCCAAACTGGTGCAGCTTGGTGAATCGGTAGCGATTTGCGAACAGGTAGGCGATCCAGCGACCAGCAAAGGGCCGGTAGAGAGACGAGTTGTTCGTATCGTGACACCGGGTACCGTCTCTGACGAAGCTCTACTATCAGAACGACTCGATAACCTGATTGCCGCAATCTACCACCAAAACGGTAAATTTGGCTATGCCACTCTAGACATTACCTCTGGTCGTTTTCAACTTTGTGAACCTCGTAGTGAAGAAGCGATGCTGGCCGAACTGCAACGCACGGCGCCAAAAGAGCTTTTGTTCCCGGAAGACTTTGAACCGGTGGACATTATGGCCAATCGCAATGGCAACCGCCGCCGCCCGGTATGGGAATTTGAAATCGATACCGCAAGACAGCAGCTGAACCAACAATTTGGCACCAAAGATCTTGTCGGCTTTGGTGTAGAGCAGTGTGAACTTGGGCTTTGTGCTGCTGGCTGTTTGATCCAGTACGTCAAAGACACCCAAAGAACCGCTCTGCCTCACATTCGATCGCTGACGTTAGACAGCCAAGATCAATCCGTGATCCTAGACGCCGCAACAAGACGCAATCTAGAGCTCACGCAAAACCTCTCTGGCGGTCATGACAATACGCTCGCTGAAGTGCTCGATCATACTGCAACGGCCATGGGTAGTCGTATGCTTAAGCGCTGGATCCACCAGCCAATGCGCTGCCAAAAAACGCTGAACTACCGCCTAGATGCGATCTCCGAGATAAAGCAAGACGCCCTTTACGCAGAGCTAGCGCCAACGCTCAAACAGATCGGCGATATTGAACGCATCTTAGCGAGACTGGCACTGCGCTCCGCAAGACCGCGTGACATGGCACGTCTTCGCAGCGCACTGCAGCAATTGCCTGAATTGGCGCTGAGCCTAGAGACCGTCGTTCACCCATACCTCAAGCAGCTCGCTGAATTCTCTGCGCCGATGGACGCAATGGCCGATCTGCTTGAGCGCGCCATCAAAGACAACCCACCTGTTGTGATTCGAGATGGCGGTGTGATTGCCGATGGCTACAATGCAGAGCTAGACGAGTGGCGCGATCTTGCCAACGGCGCAACCGCATACTTAGACAAGCTTGAACACGATGAGCGTGACCGTCACGGCATCGACACCCTTAAGGTAGGCTACAACAATGTCCACGGTTTTTATATCCAAGTAAGCCGTGGTCAAAGCCACCTTGTGCCGCCGCACTACGTTCGTCGTCAAACGTTGAAAAATGCCGAGCGCTACATTATCCCAGAGCTTAAAGAGCACGAAGATAAGGTATTGAACTCAAAATCAAAAGCGCTCGCCATAGAGAAGAAACTCTGGGAAGAGCTGTTTGATTTGCTATTGCCAAGTCTAGAACAGCTCCAAAACCTAGCGTCCGCTTTGTCGCAGCTCGATGTACTGCAAAACTTAGCTGAGCGAGCAGAAAGTCTAGATTATTGCCGACCAACCTTAACCGAAAAAGCGGGCATTCAGATTCAGTCAGGCCGTCACCCAGTGGTCGAGCAAGTAATGGATGAACCGTTTATTGCCAATCCAATAGCGCTCAACCCAGAACGTAAGATGCTGATCGTTACCGGTCCAAACATGGGTGGTAAATCAACCTATATGCGCCAAACCGCACTCATCGCGCTAATGGCACACATCGGCTGCTATGTGCCTGCGGAATCGGCTGAAATCGGTTCATTGGATCGTATCTTTACTCGTATTGGCGCCTCTGATGATCTTGCCTCTGGCCGCTCGACCTTCATGGTTGAGATGACAGAAACCGCCAATATTTTGCACAATGCTACTCAAAATAGCTTAGTGCTCATGGATGAGATTGGTCGCGGCACCAGTACCTACGATGGCCTGTCGCTCGCTTGGGCAAGTGCTGAGTGGCTGGCAACCAAGGTTGGCGCGATGACTCTATTTGCAACGCACTATTTTGAGCTAACAGAGATGCCAAATCAGTTACCGAACCTTGCTAATGTCCATTTGGATGCGGTTGAGCATGGTGACTCGATTGCCTTTATGCATGCGGTACAAGAAGGCGCTGCTAGCAAATCTTACGGCCTTGCGGTTGCGGGTCTTGCGGGCGTGCCAAAGGCGGTGATTAAAAACGCGCGCCAGAAGCTGACACAACTTGAGCAGATTGGTCAGAATCCCGCGCGTGCAGAATCGCAGCAGGTGGATATTGCCAATCAGTTGAGTTTGATCCCTGAACCTAGTGAAGTGGAAGAAGCGTTGGCGCAGATTAATCCGGATGATTTAACGCCGCGTCAGGCGTTGGAAGAGTTGTATCGGTTGAAGCAGTTGCTTTAGTTTTAAGATCAAGAGATAACCCCTCCTAGCCTCCCCTTATTAAGGGGAGGAATCACAGGCTCGCTCCTTCGTCGCATCGCCTCAATTTCAAGCTATAACGCAACATGGGTGACGCAGATTTGTTGGCTTAGTGCGACGTCAAACTCTTGCTTTTGGCCATCGAGCTCTACTACTAGGTTGTAAAGATCATCTTTATTTGGGTGTTCTGGGTCTGCGTATTTAGGTGCTTCTATCTGAAACAGCGCGGATGCCTGATTAGCGCGAACGTCTATCGGCAAAAAGTAGGTCATACCATCAAACTTAACCGATGCCGAGACAAGGCCTGCACGAAACGTTTGATAATATAAGTCGACTTTGAATTCACAGCCGCCACCGTGGTGCCAGATCTGCTCCATAGCCACATGCTCAAGACGTACGTGAGGTATGAACTGCAAATAAGGTATTTGCCAAACGCCCATGCGATCTTCGCCGCGAGGCTTTTCTTGGACAAGTGAACATGTTGGTGCGCTGTCCGTCTCCATTAGCAGGTCATCTTCATCATACTCAAGAAATAGGATCTCGACTCGATTTGGGCCTTGTTGAAGATGGGCTCGGATCTCTTTGCGATAAGTCGTCTCACTGCCATCACAATCAATGACTGCACGTCCGTTTATTCGCACTTCTGCATAGTAATCAACACCACCAATGACCAGATCTACCGCTGGGTTCGCCAACTCAGCATCTGTGAGTTCAAAGTCGTGCATTAAGTGCCACTCTTGGTCACGAATCGCTTGCTCCGATAAGCTTTCAGGGAGTACTTGGCTCAGTGCGCCAGGAAACGTCAGATCATCTTGAGGGATGGAGAGATCGGTAAGGGGGGAGAGTTGCCAAAGACCGGCGAGATTCATCTTCATTGATTATATTGACCTAGATCATGTTAGGCGAAGTATAATCAAATCGAATTTGGAAAGATAGCAAGATCAAAAAAGGTCAGCGCAGCTGACCTTTTCATCAAGACTTATTCGTCTTCATCATCCTCTTCAGGGTAAAGCGCATCTTCGCCCTCGTAATACGTACCCCAGCCATCGTAGATGATGTCGTATTTCTCTGCCAATTGAACCAGCTTTTCAACCTGAGCATCAATTTGCTCAGCGTTTAGTGTTGATTCCATTGTCGCATCACAACAAAGTAGCTTATTGCCATCTTCGTCTTCCGTTTCTTCTGCTTCTAAAACCTCGAAGCCCATCTTGAACGCTTCAACAACGGCTTTCTCTAGACGATCAAAGTCTTCTGCGAACAGGTGGTGCTCGATCTCGTAAAGAGCTTCTGGATCACTTCCATCTTCAATTAGCGCTTGAATGATATCGCGAGTTTCTTCCTTTTGAAATTCGATCAGTTCTTCAACGGACATATACTCATCTTGTTGAGACATAAAGTGCTCCAGCTATAAATAGGTTAACGGCATGAATAATACGAGAAGTCGCCGGAGATCGAAAGATCAAAACGAGATCTTTGCTGACTATTTTTCGAAATCGCATCGGTGACAAAGTATGATCAAGATCACATATACATAAATTTAACATTTTCATGACCGAAGACTTCCCTCTTTTTAGGTGTATTGATTGTGGGCGCAGAGCTCAGCTTAAATAGCCGAAAATTTATAGATAAAGCATGCATATCCGCCAGAGCGTCAAACACTGCCCAGCTTTTTGTTTTATTCATTAATCAATCATAAACCCATCGCAAAATGGTTTTTTATTCAAATGAAAAACATGAGTATTGAGGAGGGGTGAGCATAAAACACTGCATATCCAAGCATTCATCCTCCCATGTAAATAGCCAAAAAACCACCATCTTTGTCTGCATTGAAACCATCAATCAATCAATTTAACTGCAAAGAAATCGGTTACCAGTGATATTTACTGGTTATTAAACTTGCATCTTGATAACAAGCTTGTCATAAATAGCGGCAGATCAAGCTGAAAGGAATCGTAATGAGTAAGTTGTATGTCGGCTCGGAAGTCGGTCAATTACGACGCGTTTTGCTAAACCGTCCAGAAAGAGCCCTAACCCACCTCACCCCATCTAACTGTCATGAGCTATTGTTCGATGACGTACTGGCAGTTGAAGCGGCCGGCGAAGAGCACGATGCTTTTGCAAGCACATTGCGCAGCCAAGACGTCGAGGTTTTGTTGCTTCATGACTTGCTAGTAGAAACCCTCGCAGTAGACGATGCCAGAACCTGGCTACTCGATACGCAAATCTCTGATTTTCGCTACGGACCTATTTTTGCCAGCGAGCTGCGTCAATATTTAGCGCAAATGGACAACGAGCATTTAGCGACTGTGCTGCTTGGTGGACTTGCCTACTCTGAGCTGCCAATCAAAACACCTTCGATATTGCAAAAGATGAGCAGGCCGCTCGACTTTGTCATCGAGCCTTTACCAAACCATCTCTTCACTCGTGATACCTCTTGCTGGGTGTATGGTGGCGTCTCGTTAAACCCGATGATGAAGGCGGCTCGTCAACGCGAAACCAATCACCTTCGAGCTATCTACCGCTGGCATCCTACGTTTGCAGGACAAGATTTCATCAAATACTTTGGTGATGAAGACCTCCATTACGACAACGCCAACATTGAAGGCGGAGACGTACTCGTCATTGGTAAAGGGGCGGTGCTGATCGGTATCTCTGAGCGTACTACACCGCAAGGGGTGGAAAATTTGGCAGCCAGTTTGTTCAAATCAGGGCAAGCAAGCCAAGTCATTGCCATCGACCTACCTAAGCATCGCTCATGCATGCACCTAGATACAGTCATGACCCACATGGATGTCGACACCTTCTCAGTCTATCCAGAAATCATCAATGACAAGCTCGATACTTGGCGTTTAACCCCATCGAATAACGGTCAAATGCAAGTTGAGAAGCTACCAAACTATCTCAAAGCACTCGAAAGCGCACTGGATGTCGATCAGCTTAAGATCATAACCACCGGCGGCGATAACTACGAAGCCGAGCGAGAGCAATGGAACGACGCCAACAATGTGCTGACAGTTAAACCTGGCGTTGTCATTGGCTATGAACGCAACGTTTACACCAATGAGAAATACGACAAAGCCGGCATTCAAGTGTTGACCATTCCAGGCAACGAACTTGGTCGTGGTCGTGGCGGTGCTCGCTGTATGAGTTGTCCAATAGAACGTGATGGCATTTAAACATAACTATTTACAAAAGCCCCAAATAAGGGGCTTTTTTTGCGCCCAAACAAAATAATTATTCACAAAATAAGAATTTGTATGTATAAATAGAATCAACAACTAACACAGAGGTACGGACCATGGCTTACAACTTACGGAACAGGAACTTTCTCAAGCTTCTCGACTTCACACCAAAAGAAATTCAGTTTTTGCTCGATATGTCCAAAGAGCTCAAATCGGCAAAATACGCTGGCACAGAACAGAAAAACTTGGTTGGCAAAAACATTGCGCTTATCTTCGAAAAAGCATCGACCCGTACCCGATGTGCTTTTGAGGTAGCAGCCTTTGATCAAGGTGCACAAGTTTCTTATATCGGCCCTTCTGGCTCGCAAATTGGTCACAAGGAATCGATGAAAGATACAGCGCGTGTGTTAGGCCGTATGTACGATGGCATTGAGTATCGCGGCTTTGGTCAGGCGATTGTCGAGGAATTAGGTGCACATGCCGGCGTTCCTGTATGGAACGGTCTGACCGATGAGTTCCACCCAACTCAAATCCTAGCTGACTTCCTAACCATGCTTGAGCACGGCAAAGGCAAACAGCTGCACCAAATCAAGTTTGCTTACTTAGGTGACGCGCGCAATAACATGGGCAATTCACTTATGGTAGGCGCAGCCAAAATGGGAATGGACATTCGCTTGGTGGCACCAAAAGCATTTTGGCCAGAACAGAGCTTAGTCGATGAATGTCAGACCATTGCGCACACAACGGGCGCGACCATCGCCCTAACTGAGGATGTACAAGCCGGCGTTAAAGATTGTGACTTCCTATATACCGACGTTTGGGTATCGATGGGCGAATCTGCCGAGGCATGGGAAGAGCGAATCGCTCTAATGAAACCTTATCAAGTTAATATGGCGATGATCGAAGCAACAGGGAATAAAAACGTGAAATTTATGCACTGTTTGCCCGCTTTCCACGATGACCAGACGACTATAGGCAAAGAAATTGCGGATAAATATGGACTCAACGGCCTTGAAGTGACCAATGATGTGTTTGAGTCTGAATATTCAATCGTTTTTGATGAAGCTGAGAACCGTATGCATACTATCAAAGCGGTCATGGTGGCCACTTTAGGCAGCTAACAAAGTTGGCAATAATTGACGCTAAATGTTTGATGTAATCGCTTGCGCTCGCAAATTTTGGGCGTATAATTCTCGGCAATTTGTCTGGGGAACGATTAATGGCGCAAGCGAGTTTGACATCACTACACACTCTCGATAAGCAATTTGCTTATCACGCACCGTTATTATTTCCTATCGAATTCTAAGCCTCCCAATATGGGGGGCTTTTTTATGGTCGTTAATCTCTAATTCACTTAGAGAAAGTATCTGGTCTGGTTGTAACTATAGGGAAGATAAACATGGCGAATACGCTCTATCAAAAGCACATTATCTCGATTCCGGAACTGTCACGTGAGGAGCTAGAACTCATTGTGAAAACCGCGGGTCATCTAAAATCCAACCCTCAACCTGAGTTAATCAAGAATAAAGTCGTGGCAAGCTGCTTCTTCGAGCCATCGACACGTACCCGACTTTCTTTCGAAACGGCTATCCAACGCATCGGCGGTGATGTGATTGGCTTTGACAGTGGCGGTAACACTTCGCTGGCGAAAAAAGGCGAGACACTGGCAGACTCTGTACAGGTCATCTCTTCATACGTTGATGCCTTCGTCATGCGCCATCCACAAGAAGGCGCAGCGCGTCTAGCTTCTGAGTTCTCTAACGGCGTGCCGGTTATCAATGCTGGAGACGGTGCAAACCAGCACCCAACACAAACCCTGCTTGACCTGTACTCTATTTATGAGACGCAAGGTCGTTTAGATGATATCAACGTTGCATTTGTGGGCGACCTAAAATACGGCCGCACGGTTCACTCATTGACCCAAGCGCTGGCGAAATTCGATAACGTACGCTTCTTCTTCATCGCACCAGAGGCGCTAGCGATGCCAGATTACATCTGTGAAGAGCTAGAAGAAGCCGGCATTCAATTTAGCCTGCACACAGACATCGACAGCGTTGTACCTGAACTTGATGTCCTTTACATGACACGTGTACAGAAAGAGCGTTTTGACGAATCTGAGTACGCGCACATTAAGTCGGCGTATATCCTGTCTGCAGAGACACTGAAAGATGCACGCGACAATCTTAAAGTCCTACACCCACTGCCTCGTGTGGATGAAATCACCGTAGACGTTGATAAAACGCCTTACGCGTATTACTTCCAACAAGCAGAAAACGGTGTGTACGCTCGTGAAGCATTGCTTGCCCTTGTTCTTAACGAAGCACTTTAAGGAGAGATTGTCATGGCTAAAGAAACCCAATTGCAAGTTGAAGCGATCAAAAACGGCACCGTTATTGACCACATCCCAGCAAACATTGGCATCAAAGTGCTGAAACTGTTTGCGATGGATGAATCAAAGCAGCGCGTGACTATCGGCCTGAACTTGCCGTCATCAGCACTAGGCAGCAAAGATCTGCTAAAGATTGAAAACGTGTTTATCACGGAAGAGCAAGCAAACAAGCTAGCACTGTACGCACCACATGCCACAGTGAACCAGATTGAAAACTACGAAGTGTGCAAAAAGCTGGCGTTAGAGCTACCAGAAACCATCACCGGTGTTTTTGAATGTCCGAACAGCAACTGCATTACGCACAATGAGCCAGTAGACAGCAGCTTTAAGGTATTCGAAAAGCACGAAGACATCCGTTTGAAGTGTAAATATTGCGAAAAAGTTTACTCTCGCGAGATCGTGACTGAGCGCTAGAATTAATCACAAGTCAATAGTCATTCAAGCCTACAATATTTCTCATTGTTGTAGGCTTGATTTTTATTTGTCCTAGAGGCAGTCTTAAGCTCTTACTAATCCCATCATAATGGATACAACGATGACAAAAGTACTTCATACAGAGTCTGCACCAGCAGCAATTGGCCCTTACGTTCAAGGTGTTGATCTAGGCAACATGGTACTGACTTCAGGCCAAATTCCAGTGAACCCTCAAACAGGTGAAGTGTCAGAAGACATTTCTGAGCAAGCACGTCAGTCTCTAGACAACGTGAAAGCTGTAGTTGAAGCATCTGGCCTGACTGTTTCAGACATCGTAAAAATGACGGTATTCGTTAAAGACCTTAACGACTTTGGTACTGTGAACGAGGTGTACGGCAAGTTCTTCGATGAGCACAATGTAGCGAATTACCCAGCACGCTCTTGTGTTGAAGTTGCGCGTCTTCCAAAAGATGTGAAAATTGAAATTGAAGCGATCGCGGTTCGCAAATAATCGCTTCGGTTGAAGAGAAAAAGGGTTGCCATTGGCAACCCTTTTTTAGTTATTTCTTCGCGTTAAGCTCGGCGACTTCGGCGTCTAGCTCAGCGAGCTTCTCTATCATTTGTTCGCGACAAACATTCGCCAGTTTGCGCACATCTTCTTTGCCGTAGCCTTCAATAGAGATAGGTGGCAACATCTCAACGATGATATGACCATTATCCCACTTATTCAGCTTTAAATGGCTTGTGCTGCTACATACGATAGGAATGATTGGCACCTCTGCGCCAATAGCTGCGTGGAAAGCGCCTGTCTTGAACGGAAGCATACCGCGACCGCGAGAGCGCGTTCCTTCAGGAAACATCCATACAGATAGATTGCTCTTTTTTATGCTATCCACAACTTGATCGATCGTGCCTTTCGCTTTGCTGCGATTGGCACGGTCAATCAAAATATTACCCGTTAGGTAGTACAGCTGACCGAAAAGCGGCATCCACAATAAGCTCTTCTTACCTACCGTCACCACGTTCGGCGTCACCGCTGAAGAAACTGTGAACAAATCCCAGTTATTCTGGTGGTTGGCAATATAGATGTGCTGGCCACGTTTGTACGCGTCTTCTGGAAGGCGCAGATCGAGCTTCACGCCGAGGATCTTCGACATAGCGCCAAAGTAGCGGCCAAAGGTAAACACATGTTTTGGATTTCTTGGGCTGAGCAGGCAATAGCCACAGCCAAATACAAACATCACAACGGCGAAAATAGCCACTGCAATGCAGCGAAGTAAAGCAACCATTTTGTTCTCCGACAATGGCTTCAAAAAAAAGCCGAAACCCTTGGATTTCGGCTAATTGAATCTTAAATGTTGTTATTCATCGCCCGCGACACGGGTAATGTTGGCACCCAGCGCTGACAATTTGTCTTCAATGCGCTCATAGCCGCGATCGATGTGATAGATGCGGTCAACGATGGTCTCGCCTTGTGCAATACAACCTGCAATAACCAAACTCGCTGAAGCACGAAGGTCGGTTGCCATCACTTGAGCACCGCTCAGTGATTCCACATCACCACAGATAACCGTGTTACCTTCAATTTCCGCTTTTGCCCCCATACGCATTAGCTCAGGCACATGCATAAAGCGATTTTCGAAGATAGTTTCCGTGATCACGCCACCGCCTTTCGCCATCATATTCAATAGCGTAAACTGCGCTTGCATGTCCGTTGGGAAGCCAGGGTGAGGCGCAGTGCGAATCGATACAGCTTTGAGCTCACGACCCGTCATATCCAATGAGATCCAGTCATCGCCAGTCTCAACGTTAGCACCTGCTTCTTCAAGCTTAGCCAGCACTGCCTCAAGCAGGTGTGCACTGGTATTGCGGCAAACCACTTTACCGCCAGATACTGCTGCAGCGACCAAGAAGGTACCCGTTTCGATACGGTCTGCAACCACGGTGTGCTTACCACCAGAAAGACGCTCAACACCTTCGATAGTGATGGTATCTGTACCCGCGCCAGTCACTTTGGCACCAAGCTTATTCAGGAAGTCTGCGGTATCAACAATCTCAGGCTCGCGCGCTGCGTTATCAAGCACGGTAGTACCTTCAGCAAGCGTTGCAGCACACATGACCGTGATGGTTGCGCCAACACTGACTTTATCCATCACGATATGCGCGCCTTTTAGGCGACCATCGACTTCCGCTTTCACATAACCATCTTCAAGCGTGATGGTCGCGCCTAGCTGCTCTAGACCGTGAATATGAAGGTCCACTGGGCGGGCACCAATCGCACAACCGCCAGGCAGTGATACTTGACCTTTACCAAAGCGAGCGACAAGCGGGCCAAGAGCCCAAATAGATGCACGCATGGTTTTCACCAAGTCATAAGGTGCACATAGCTCATTGATTTCGCTACCATCAACGTGAACAGAACCGTTACGATGCACTTTAGCACCTAGGCGGCTCAGTAGCTTCATCGTCGTATCAATATCGCGAAGATGAGGGACATTGGCGACTTCAACCGGCTCTTCAGCCAGAATAGAAGCAAATAAAATTGGCAGTGCTGCGTTCTTAGCACCAGAGATCGACACTTCGCCACTCAGCGGCGTGTTCGATCCAATAACTCGAAACTTATCCATTAATAAACCTTAAAGAGACATCAGCTTTTTATCACGAGCCCACTCTTCTGGAGTATAGGCTTTAATTGATACTGCGTGGATGTCATTACGCTGAATGTATTCCATCAGCGGAGCGTAAATCGTCTGCTGTTTTTTAACTCGGCTCATGCCTTCAAATTGAGCATCTACCGCGATGACTTCATAGTGGCTACCTTCGCCTTTGACGATAAGCTCTTCTAGGTTCAACGCGCTTTGTAATAGTTCCTGTACTTTTGTGCTATCCACAAGATACTCCTAAATGTGTTTCTCTATGACTGATTCAACGTTGTATAGCTGAAACAGTATGTTCAGCTCATCGGGCACGAAGCTGAGCATTATATGACACTTTCGATTTTTTGCATGCTCTAATAAGTGGATTAACATCACCAATCCGGCAGAATCGAAGCGCTCGACCTGTTCTAACGTCAAATTCATCTCTGGCTGAGTGAAGTTAATGCGTTGAACATCACGCCAAAGACCCGGCACAGTATCGCGGCTTATGTTACCCACCAATGCCAAGCTTGTGTCAGTACGCTGTTCTAATTTTGCTACCATTACTTCCCGCGACCCTCAAAACGGATTGGCGCTTTCGCCAACTGCTCAAGCTCATCAGCAACCGAAAGGATGCCCTCTTGACGGATCTTAGTGTTCCATTCCGACTGCTTACTGGAGAGCAGACTGATGCCTTCGGCAATCATATCAAACGCTTTCCATTCGCCGGTTTTCTTATCCTTACGGAGTTTGAATTCAAGATTAATGTTTGGTCGTGGTGAGTCCATGATGGTCACTTTTACGCCGATAATAGACGTCTTGTCGTCGATTTTGGGCTCCGGTCCAAATTTCACTTCTTGGCCAGTATATTGCGTCAGTACTTGAGCGTAAGACGTGACCAAATAACCTCGAAATGCATGGATGAATTCCATCACATCTTCACGCTTTGCCCCTTTTAAATTAGGCCCGAGTAGTTTGAGTGCCGCGTAGCGATAATTCACATGTGGCATTAGCTCTTCTTCCACGACGACTTTCAAGTGTTCAGGGTCGCCTTTAATTATGTCCTGCTCTGCACTAAGGCGAGAAAAGGCTTGATCGGAAACCTTGATGATCATGTCATAGGGTTTGGTGGCGTCAATTGTATTTGCCATTGCATTCGCTGAGAGCAATAACGTCACCATCAGCGCTGAACATATTTCAAACCATCGCTTCAACATCACTTACTCCTTACTGCTCTCATCCGAACCGCCGATGCTATATAGCACTTGGCCAATCATATCTTCTAGCACCAATGCCGATTTCGTGTCTTCGATTCGGTCACCATCCGCTAAGTAGCCTTCATCATCAAAAACAAAGCCTGGTACCAATCCAATATACTGCTCGCCTATCAATCCCGAGGTCAGTACTTGTGCACTAGAGGTGTCGGGAAACTGATAGTCACTGCTGATCGCCAAACTCACGACCGGTAAAAATGACTCTTTGTCGAGATGGATATCGCTCACTCGTCCAATGACCACGCCGCCCACTTTGACTGGGGAGCGCACCTTTAGACTGCCAATATTGTCGAATCGGGCTTCTAGAGTATAAGTATCACCAGAGCCTAGACTCTTGACGTCAGCAACCTGAAGAATCATAAACAAGATTGCGCTAAGGCCTAATAACACAAAACTGCCTACCCACAATTCCAACTTTCTTGTCTGTTGCATTAAGAGTTCCTTTAATTATTGTTTTAAGCTTAGTTGCCAAACATCAAGGCAGTAAGAACAAAATCTAATCCGAGTACCGCGAGCGAAGAATGCACAACAGTACGTGTCGTGGCTTGGCTAATACCCTCGGACGTTGGGATGGCATCATAACCGTTAAATAAAGCAATCCAAGTTACGGTAATCGCAAACACCACACATTTGATCGTACTGTTACCAATATCGCGGCCTAACTCCACCGAAGATTGCATTGCTGACCAGAAACTACCATGATCGATACCTTTCCAGTCCACACCCACTAACTGTGCCCCCCAAATACCTATCGACATAAAAATCATCGCCAATAGAGGCATGGAGATGACCCCCGCCCAAAAGCGCGGCGCCACAACACGTTTTATCGGATCAACAGCCATCATTTCTAAACTAGATAGCTGCTCAGTGGCTTTCATCAAGCCGATTTCAGCAGTAAGCGCAGAGCCTGCGCGCCCGGCAAAAAGCAGCGCTGTGACCACAGGACCAAGCTCTCGAAGTAGCGATAGCGCCACCATTTGCCCCAGGCTACCTTCCGCGCCGTAATCCACCAGCACCACATAACCTTGCAGGCTAAGAACCATGCCAATGAATAGTCCAGAGACTAAAATGATCGCCAGAGACTGCACTCCGACGTTATAAAGCTGTTTAATTAGCAATGGGAAATGCTTTTTCGGCTGCGGACGAGATAACACCACACCCAGCAACATAAACGTCGCCCGACCCCATGCATAACCCACAGAAAGCGCGCGCTGACCGACTTTTTGAACCCACAACGAAAGCGATGCCATATTAAAATAGCTCCTGTTCTAACGGAGAGGCAGGAAAGCGAAATGGCACCGGACCATCGGCTTCGCCTTTGAGGAATTGTTGTATTTGAGGATCTGGGTTATTGCGCAGTTCATCTGGCGTCCCTTTGGCAACAATTTTGCCATTTGCCAGCAAGTAGACCCAATCAGCAATCGACATCACCTCAGGCACATCATGGGACACGACGACAGAAGTGACATTTAGTGCGTTATTGAGCTTACGGATAAGCTCTACTAGCACCCCCATGGTAATGGGATCTTGGCCGACAAACGGCTCATCATAGAGAATCAACTCGGGATCAAGGGCAATGGCTCTTGCTAATGCAGCGCGTCGTGCCATACCGCCTGAGAGTTCGCTCGGCATCAACTCTGCCGCGCCTCTTAGTCCAACCGCTTCGAGTTTCAGCAGCACAAGCGTGCGGATCATAGATTCATCTAATTCGGTGTGCTCACGCAGTGGAAATGCCACGTTGTCAAACACTGTCAAATCAGTAAACAGTGCGCCCGATTGGAACAGCATGCTCATTTTTTTGCGAACTTGATAAAGACGTTTACGAGACAACGTTGGAATATTGTCGCCATCAAACCACACCTCTCCTTGGTCAGGCATCAACTGCCCACCAATCAAGCGTAGTAGTGTCGTTTTACCAATTCCCGAAGGTCCCATTATGGCGGTCACTTTACCTTTTGGCACATGCAATTCGATGTCATCAAAGATAACTCGTGAACCACGTGAAAAAGATAATCCGCTAATAGAAACCAAGTCATTGTTTGACATAGACTTCCTTATCTCGAATTCCAAGCTTCATAACCTTTCATGATAATGATACCTGGCCGTAATTAAAACCCTAACATTCACTCAGTTGTATAAACAATTCAACATAATACTCCAGATGAATAAGCCATTCCCTGTTTTGAGCTTCCTAGCTTCGTTCAACAAACTATCAGCTTGCTGATAGTAAAGGTACGTAATTAACAGTGTAATCGGTATTTTATTTATTGATTGGCTTCCATTTTGGATGACAAAGCGTCAAAATTAGCCGCCAATTGTCTCAGAAAAAAAAAGTGGAATTAAACATGCTCGAAGCCGTGGTGTTTCTGATTATTGGACTGGTTTTTCTCGTATGGAGTGCGGATAAACTGGTATTTGGTGCTGCTGCGTTGGCACGCAACGTAGGTATCTCACCACTGGTGATTGGCATGACCATTCTTGCGATGGGCTCTTCCGCCCCAGAAATGATGGTATCTGCCACCGCAGCGCTAGAAGGAAAAACAGACACCGCTGTAGGTAACGTACTCGGTTCCAACATTGCTAACATCGCACTCATCCTCGGCATTACCGCGATGATCAAGCCACTTTCTATCTCATCAGCCGTTCTGAGACGTGAACTCCCGCTGATGATCGCGGTCACACTGATTGCAGGTCTTATTCTTTGGGATAGTCACCTTGGTTTCGTTGAAGGTGTCATCCTGTTCGCTTTATTTGCTGCCTTCATCCTAGCCATGCTACGTATTAGCAAGGCTGAAAAAGAAAGCGGCAACACCGATGCCTTACTAGACGATCAAGAATCTGAAGTACCGGAAGGCGTCAGTAATGCCAAAGCCGCGATGTGGGTAGTCATTGGTTTGATTGTGCTTCCCCTAGCGGCGGATCGTTTGGTCGACAGCGCGGTTGTTATCGCTCAGTACTTTGGGATGAGCGATCTGGTGATAGGTCTAACTATCATCGCAATCGGTACCAGTTTACCTGAACTTGCCGCCTCTCTTGCCGGCGTGCTCAAAGGGGAAGATGATATGGCCGTAGGCAATATCATCGGCTCCAACGTATTCAACATCCTTGCCGTTATGGGTATCCCAGGCGTCCTTAATCCATCGCTTTTGAGCGAACATGCGATGGGTCGAGATTTCTGGGTAATGCTAGGGCTATCTTTGCTCCTTGTCGTTATGGCTCTTGGCAAGTCGAAAAGTATTAATCGCATCGAAGGGGGCATTTTGTTTGTGCTCTTCTTAGGTTATCAAGTGTATCTATTTGCCAACATGGCGGCTTAGGAGCAATTGTATGTCTGAATTTGATTTCATTGGCAGTGCCAAACGTGTTCTAAATACCGAAGTTCAAGCGTTAATGCATATTGAGCGCTACTTTGACGGACATTTTGAAGCGGTATGCCAAGCAATTTTGAATCATCAAGGTAAAGTTATCGTGATGGGAATTGGCAAATCTGGGCATATTGGTAAGAAAATCGCTGCAACTCTTGCAAGCACAGGTACGTCGGCGTTTTTTGTGCACCCAGGTGAAGCGGCTCATGGCGATCTAGGCATGGTAGAAGCTCGCGATCTAGTGATTGCGATTTCAAACTCAGGCGAAGCGCATGAAATCATCAGTCTGTTCCCTGTTTTCAAACGCTTGGGGATTACTACCGTCAGCATGACCGGTAAGCCAGAATCGACAATGGGTAAGCTTTCCGATTACCATTTGCAAATAACGGTACCTAAAGAAGCTTGTCCATTAGAGCTTGCTCCTACGTCGAGCTCGACAGCG
This sequence comes from Vibrio sp. DNB22_10_4, assembly GCF_052879755.1. Classification (NCBI taxonomy): domain Bacteria; kingdom Pseudomonadati; phylum Pseudomonadota; class Gammaproteobacteria; order Vibrionales; family Vibrionaceae; genus Vibrio; species Vibrio sp. DNB22_10_4. The sequence goes on from NZ_JBNNXW010000021.1 coordinate 23,607, forward strand.
ACACTGGTGATGGGTGATGCTCTGGCCATGGCGCTGCTTGAAGCTCGCGGTTTTAGCGAGGAAGATTTTGCCCTCTCTCATCCAGGTGGCGCACTAGGTCGCAAGCTACTTCTGAAACTAAGCGATATCATGCACACTGGTGATGCACTTCCGATGGTCAGCCCGAACACTTTAATTCGTGAGGCTCTACTCGAGATCTCCAATAAAGGGCTTGGTATGACGACCATTGTCGACGATAAGCAAACCCTGCTTGGTATTTTCACCGATGGAGATCTACGCCGTATTCTCGATCGACGCGTGGATATTCACGAGACGACCATTGGCGAAGTCATGATCACGACGCCAACCACGGCAACGCCAAACATGTTGGCGGCAGAAGGACTAAACTTGATGCAATCGAAGAAAATTAGTGGTCTAGTTCTACTGGAACAAAACAAAGTAGTCGGTGCATTAAACATGCATGATTTGCTCAAAGCAGGAGTAGTGTAATGTCTGAGTGCGTTGAAACACTTTATGGCCCAATCCGTAAAGGGACGGTAGAAAAAGCCGCGGCCATTGAGCTATTAATCTGCGACGTTGACGGCGTGTTTTCTGACGGCCTTATATACATGGGCAACGATGGTGAGGAGCTAAAGACGTTCCATACTCGTGATGGCTATGGTGTCAAAGCATTAATGAGTGCCGGAGTACAAGTGGCCATCATTACTGGACGTAGCTCAAAGATTGTAGAGAACCGTATGAAAGCCCTTGGCATCACATTGATTTACCAAGGTCAAGATGACAAAGTAGTCGCTTACCAAGACATTTGCGACAAGCTAGGCATTGTCCCACAGCATACCGCTTACATCGGCGATGACTTGATCGACTGGCCTGTTATGGCGCAAGTTGGCCTCGGTATTTGTGTGGCTGATGGTCATCCACTATTAGCAAAAAAAGCAGACCACGTAACAACGATTCGTGGTGGACATGGCGCGGTTAGGGAAATCTGTGATCTGATCCTAGAATCAAAGGGAGAACTTGAGCTTCACAAGGGTCTAAGTATATGAGTTTATCTCGTATTCTTTACAGTTTACTTGCCATTGTTATCGCAGGTAGTGCTTACTACCTGTACAGTAAGGATGATAAAAATGTCATCCAAATTGAGCCGGACATTGAACTGCCGGCGTTTAGCGGTACCAACTTACACAATATCTCCTATAGCGATACGGGAATCCGCAGTTATAGCATCACCTCTGCGCATCTAGAGCACTTCTCGAAACGAGGAGAAACCGTATTCCAACAACCCATTGTGCGTATTTTTGCCAACGGTGAAATCCAAGAGTGGGAGATCTCTGCAGAAACAGCAGTATTGGATAAGGAAGAAGTGTTAACGCTTCATGATAATGTGGTTGCCCGAAACTTGCTCCCTGAGTCAGGGTTTGACACGCTATCGACGCAAACCATGAGTATCAAGCTCGAAAATCGCGATTTTTGGGCCGACAACAAAGTGATCATGCTTGGTCCACAATTTGAAACGCAAGGTGATGCAATGAAAGGAAACTTTGCTAATCATCTCGCGGAACTTTACAACAAAGTGAATAGTAAATATGAAACTCTCGCACCTTAGTCTCAGCCTGTGTCTGCTATTGCCAACCGCCGCACTGGCATTGTCGACCGATACTGAACAACCGGTATACATTGACTCAGACACCCAGCAGCTCGATATGAAGAGCAACAAAGTGACATTTGCGGGCGATGTGAAGCTAAAGCAAGGCAGTATCAACATTAATGCTGACAAAATCGTCGTGACACGCGAACCGCAGACGGGAACCATAGAAGTGATCCAAGGATTTGGTGATCTGGCAACCTTTTCGCAGTTAACTGACGATGGTAAAACCTTGTATGGCGAAGCCAAAGAGCTTCACTACTCACTAAAAGATGATCAGCTAACGATGAAAAAGCAAGCCATGTTGTCGCAAGATGACAGTGTGATCCGTGGTACCACGATCAAATACCGAATTTCATCTCAAAAGCTGGTTGCTGACGGTAACGCCAACGAACGCGTTTCTACCGTGTTGCAGCCACAACAAGTTCAAGAGAAGTAGAGTCCAATATGGCGTTACTGAAAGCTTCGCATTTGGCGAAAAGCTACAAAAACCGCAAAGTAGTCTCTGACGTAAGCCTATCGGTCGAATCTGGTCAGATTGTCGGACTACTCGGCCCAAATGGCGCAGGTAAAACAACCTCGTTCTACATGATCGTTGGTCTGGTAGCGCGTGATGAAGGTAGCATCACCATCGATGGCAATGACATCAGTATTCTACCTATGCACAGCCGCGCCAAAATGGGCATCGGTTATCTGCCTCAAGAAGCTTCGATCTTCCGTAAGCTCAGTGTTGAACACAACATCATGGCGGTACTGGAAACGCGCAACGAACTGACTCAAGAAGAAAGACAGGACAGACTCGAAGATTTGCTCGACGAGTTTAATATCCAGCATATTCGCAAAAGCGCAGGTATGGCGCTCTCTGGCGGTGAGCGTAGACGCGTAGAAATCGCTAGAGCACTGGCTGCAAACCCGCAGTTTATCCTGCTTGATGAACCCTTCGCTGGGGTTGACCCAATTTCTGTAATTGATATAAAGAAAATCATCGAACACTTACGCGACAGAGGGTTAGGTGTACTCATCACCGACCACAACGTGCGCGAAACGCTAGATGTCTGCGAAAAAGCCTACATCGTGAGTCAAGGTCACTTGATCGCGGAGGGAAGTCCTGAAGATGTTCTCAATAATGAACACGTAAAGCAGGTTTATCTCGGTGAACAATTCAGACTATGATTTAATAGGCATGGATACAATATTAATAATAGGCTCATAACACTGCATGAAACCCTCATTACAACTCAAGCTAGGTCAACAGTTAGCAATGACGCCACAGCTGCAGCAAGCAATTCGCTTACTGCAATTGTCGACGCTTGATTTGCAACAAGAGATCCAAGAAGCGCTGGACTCAAACCCACTTCTCGACGTTGAAGAATCTGCCGAAGAGGTAAGCAATGACGACAAGCCCACTGCTGAGAACAAAGATGAGAGCCCAACTGCAGAAATAATCAGTGAGCCTGAGCTTAAGGACAGCTCTGATCAAATTGAAAAATCAGAGATCTCCAACGAGCTAGAAATGGATACCACGTGGGACGATGTCTACAGCGCTAACACTGGTAATACCGGCATTGCCGTCGACGATGACATGCCCATTTATCAAGGTGAAACCACTCAGTCACTACAAGACTACTTGGTGTGGCAACTCGATTTAACCCCCTTTACGGAAACCGATCGCGCCATTGCTCTAGCCATCATTGATGCTGTAGACGACTACGGCTACCTGACACTCTCTTGCGAAGAAATTTTAGAAAGTGTCGATATTGAAGACGTTGAGCTCGATGAAGTCGAGGCTGTACGCAAACGCATTCAGCAATTTGACCCTCTAGGCATTGCATCTCTCAACCTTCAGGACTGCTTACTGCTACAACTTGCGACCTTCCCTGAAGATACGCCATGGCTTGCCGAGGCCAAGTTAGTCCTTACTCACCATATTGACCAGTTAGGTAACCGTGACTACAAGTTGGTGATTAAAGAGACCAAACTTAAAGAAGCGGAACTGCGTGAAGTCATGAAGCTGATTCAGCAACTTGACCCACGCCCTGGCAGTAAGATCACCCCAGATGAAACCGAATATGTAGTGCCTGATGTATCGGTATTCAAAGACCGTGGTAAATGGGTAGTGCAGATCAATCCAGATAGTGTGCCTAAGCTAAAGGTCAATCAGCAGTATGCTCAGCTAGGTACCGGCAACAGTGCAGACAGCCAATACATTCGCTCTAACCTTCAAGAAGCGAAATGGCTAATCAAAAGCCTCGAAAGCCGGAATGAAACCCTATTAAAAGTGGCTAAGTGTATTGTGGAACATCAGCATGATTTCTTCGAATATGGCGAAGAAGCGATGAAGCCAATGGTGCTAAACGACGTTGCACTCGCGGTCGACATGCATGAATCCACCATCTCGCGTGTGACAACACAAAAGTATATGCATACACCACGCGGCATCTTCGAGCTCAAATATTTCTTCTCAAGCCATGTGTCGACCGACAATGGTGGAGAATGCTCGTCAACCGCTATACGTGCCCTAATCAAGAAGCTTGTTGCTGTGGAAAACCCAGCCAAGCCATTGAGCGATAGTAAAATCGCAGCTCAACTCGCTGACCAAGGAATTCAGGTCGCTAGGCGAACCATAGCGAAATACCGTGAATCGTTGGGCATCGCCCCATCCAGTCAGCGTAAACGCCTACTCTAAGGTCATTAACTAAGAAGGAAAGTCTATGCAAATTCAAATTACAGGCCACCATGTTGATCTCACTGAGTCAATGCAAGACTACGTTCACAGTAAATTTCAGAAGCTCGAGCGCTTTTTTGAGCATATAAACAACATTCATGTAGTTTTAAAAGTTGAAAAATTAGACCAGATCGCCGAAGCTACGCTCCACGTAAATCAAGCTGAAATTCACGCAGCCTCCAATGATGAGAGTATGTACGCTGCAATTGACTCGTTAGTAGACAAACTGACCAGACAACTGAATAAGCACAAAGAAAAGTTAAGTAATCACTAACATGCAAATAAGTGAAGTATTGACACTGGACTGCACCAAAAGTGCAGTCCCTTGTACGAGCAAAAAGCGCGCGCTTGAGATCATTAGCGAAATCGCCGCGCAGCATACTGGAAAGAACTCAACAGAACTGTTCGAGTGCATGCTGAGCCGAGAAAAAGTCGGCAGCACAGGTATCGGCAATGGCATCGCCATCCCGCACGCTCGTATGCAAGATAGCGACAGAGCCGTAGCGGTATTGCTTCAATGTCAAGATGCCGTCGACTTTGATGCTATCGATAATCGCCCTGTCGATCTTATGTTTGCTCTGCTTGTGCCAGATGCACAATGTAAAGAGCATCTAAAAACACTCTCTTGCATGGCAGAGCGTCTTAACGACAAGGCGGTTCTAAAACAACTTCGTAATGCTCAAAGCGATCAAGAGCTTTACGACATTATTGTTAGTCACTGATCAAGGAAACCAGCAGACATGCGTTTGGTTGTGGTAAGTGGACACTCAGGGGCTGGCAAAAGCGTCGCCTTGCGAGTCTTAGAAGACTCTGGCTACTACTGCGTCGACAATCTTCCCGTCGACCTTCTCGGCCCATTTGTTGATTCAAGCCAAGACACACAGCAAAGTGTCGCAGTGAGTATCGACATTAGAAACCTACCTAAAAATCTTGCTCAGCTATCACTGACTTTGGATCAGCTTTCGCTAAAGCATGACGTCAAGTTGCTGTTTCTTGATGCCAGCAAGTCTGTGCTGCTTACTCGCTATAGTGAAACGCGACGTATTCACCCACTGTCGCAGCGTGAAGACAAACTTTCTCTTGAGCAAGCGATCGATTTAGAGCACACACTGCTCGCACCGATCAAAGAACAAGCCGATTTCGTCATCGACTCTAGCGAACAGTCTATTCATGACCTGAGTGAAACCATTCGCTTTCAGATTGAAGGACAAGAGAAGAAAGATCTAGTGATGGTATTTCAATCCTTCGGGTTTAAATACGGTATGCCAAATGACGCGGACTACGTGTTTGATGTGCGCTTTTTGCCTAACCCGCACTGGCAACCAGAACTTCGTCCAATGACCGGCTTAGATGCGCCTATCAAATCATTTCTAGAATCCTACCCAGATGTGATTGAACTCAGACAGCAGATCCAAGGCTTTGTCGAGCGCTGGCTTCCGTTACTCGAAAAGAACAATCGCAGTTATTTGACCGTGGCAATCGGCTGTACCGGTGGCAAACACCGCTCAGTGTACATTACACAGCAAATTGGAGAGTACTTTGAGCAGCTCGGCCATAAGGTTAAAATCCGTCACGCTTCACTCGAAAAACACCAATAGGAACATCAATGTCTCACTCACGCACTGTGCTTATTCTCAATCGTCTTGGTCTACACGCCCGCGCAGCGGTCAAACTGGTTGAGTTAGCGCAGAGCTTTGATGCAACAGTGACCATCTGTAACCACGAACAGAAAGAAGCCACAGCTGATAGCGTGATGGGATTATTGATGCTTGAATCAGCGCAAGGTGAGAACATCACCATCAAAGCAACAGGTTCTCAGGCTGAAGCAGCACTCAATGCCGTCTGTGATTTGGTCGAACACCGGTTCGACGAAGACGAGTAACCTCCTTCCCTAGCCTACTTCAGACAAAAAACTTTCTCGCCATTGATAACTTGTTATTAATTAACAAGCAGAATTAGGCTACTATTCAGTACATTAACAAGCAGTTGAGTGTAGGGGGCATCCATGGCAGAGCAAATAGAATTCGATCAAGCTCACCAAACCCTCCAAGAAGTCACAGAAGCGCTGGAAAACGGCCGCTTCGTATTCGTTCGTAGACAACTTCAGGACATGGAGCCTGAAGATATTGCCCATCTTTTAGAGGCCTCACCACGCAAAAGCCGTGAGGTATTGTGGCAGCTGACTGACCCTGAAGATTACGGCGAAATCCTCGATGAACTTAACGAGGATGTTAAAGATGCCTTAGTCTCGAAAATGGCGCCAGAGAAGCTTGCTGAAGCGACTGAAGGCATGGACACCGATGATGTGGCTTATGTCCTTCGTAGCCTTCCTGACGATGTTTCCCGTGAAGTCCTATCGCAAATGGACACGGCAGATCGCTTGCGCGTTGAGACCGCCCTTTCTTATCCTGAGGATACCGCCGGCGGTATCATGAATACCGACGTTATCACCATTCGTGGTGATGTTGATGTCGATGTAGTTCTACGTTATCTGCGCATGAAAGGCGAGCTACCAGAGGCTACCGATGCGCTCTATGTTATTGATGAAGAAGATATGCTGATTGGTCACCTTTCTCTGACCACTTTGTTAACCACTCAGCCTGATATCAAAGTCAGTGACGTAATGGATGACGCCGATGAAGCTATCCATGTTGAAACCAGCGATTCCGATGTCGCCTCATTATTTGAACGCCGTGACTGGGTATCCGCACCGGTAGTGGATAGTGACCACCACCTTGTCGGTCGCATTACCATCGATGACGTAGTCGACATCATTCGTGAAGACGCTGAACACTCCATGATGAGCATGGCGGGGATGGACGATGACGAAGACACATTCGCTCCAGTGGTAAAATCCGCTAGACGACGCAGTGTTTGGCTTGGCGCTAATGTACTGGCTGCGCTTGCCGCGGCTTCGGTGTCCAACATGTTTGAGGCTACTCTTGAGCAAATGGCCGCCATCGCAGTATTGATGACCATAGTGCCATCTATGGGTGGTGTCGCTGGTAACCAAACAGTGGCACTGGTGATCCGCGGCTTAGCATTGGGTCACATTGGCGAAAGTAACCGTAGAGAGTTACTCTTAAAAGAAGCAGCGATAGGTTTTCTTAACGGGATCCTTTGGGCGTTGATCATAGGTGGTATCGTCGTTGCATGGAAAGGTGATTGGATGCTTGGCGGCATTATTTCAGCTGCGATGATGACAAACTTACTTGTTGCTGGTGTCGCAGGGGTAACCATCCCTATTCTACTCAAGAAGATGAACATCGACCCAGCACTAGCCGGCGGTATGGCACTGACGACCATCACCGATGTCGTTGGCCTCTCGGTATTCTTAGGTCTCGCCACTATCATGATTGCATAAAAAAGAAGGCTCCATCGGAGCCTTCTTTTTTTATCTATAACTTTCTTCTTAACAACAGCAATGCAATGGTGAGGAACACTAGGCTCGGCCCCAGGGCACCAAACAGCGGTGACATGCCATACACCAAACTCACCGGACCAAAGAACTCACTAGAAATATAGAAGGTAAAACCCGCTATTACACCCGATAAGATCCGCGCACCCATAGTCACACTGCGCAGTGGACCGAAGACGAAAGAGAGCGCCATCAACATCATTACAGCCACCGATATAGGCTGCGTTGCCTTACGCCAAAAGGCCAGTTCATAGCGTGACGCATCTTGCTCAGAGTCTTTTAGGTATTGGGTATAATCCCAAAGTCCACTCAACGGCAGCTCATTTAGATCAACCGTCACAATCGCTAACTTGTCAGGCACTAGCGATGTTTGCCACTCTTGGCTATCGATGGTCTCTTTACTCAGTGCGACGCTGTCAGACATGTCCGTCACCTGAATGTCGTGCATCTGCCAGCTGTTATTACCCAGATAGTCTGCGCGATCGGCGTATATTGTTGTCACCAAGTGCTTATCAGTATCGAAGCGCCACAGATTCAAGCCATAAATAGATTCGCCATCAACCTTAGAGATAAATATAAAGTCATTGGCATCGCGCGCCCAAACCCCATTTCGCACTGAGACAATACTGCCCCCAGTAATAGACTGCATCCTTAGATCACGAGCCATTTGCTGGGTGGTAGGAGCCCCCCACTCTCCAAGCGCCATCACCGCGAGCATTAAAGGTACTGCGGTCTTTAGCACCGAAAAGCCGATGCGCATTTTGGAAATGCCCGCTGCTTGCATGACCACAAGCTCAGAGCTGCTGGCCAACATACCAAGACCAATAAGCGAGCCAAGCAGCGCAGCCATGGAGAAGAACAGCTCCACATCACGTGGCATACCTAGCAGTACAAAGTACATGGCCGCCAGCATGTCATAGCTACCTTCACCAACAGAGCGCAGTTGCTCGACAAACTTGATCACCGCCGACAAACCAACAAACACCGACAGTACCAACAAGATAGTGGTAATAATGGTTCGGCCAACATAGACATCTAAAATTCGAAACACGTTTACGCTACCTCTTGCGGCTTACCGCGTCTTTTGCGACGCCACTTTTCTCGGACTCGTCTCACAGGTACGGTATCCCAAGTATTGACACTAATCGCTGCGACCAACAAGGCAAAATTCACCGGCCACAGACCAATGTAGGTTGGGAATGCGCCATCTTCTAGTGCCGATTTCATCGCACTGATCGCCATAAAGTAAGCGAAATAAACGAATATCGCCGGCCCCATCTTGGCAAACTTACTTTGCCTTGGGTTCACCGCTGACAGCGGTACCACCAGCATGGTCAGCAATGGAATACACACCACCAGGGATAGTCTCCAATGAAGCTCTGCTTGCGCTTTAGGCGCGGGATCAGAGAGCAAATCCAGCGTTGGAATCGCCATCCATGAACGACCTCTTGGCTGCACTTCACGCTGGCCAATCACCCCTTCATACTCAGAAAACTCCGTTATCATATACTCTAGGCGTGTAGGCACGCCTTCATAACGCGTACCGTCATACAAAGCGATAACCTGCCTGCCATCGCTCAACTCTTTCACTTCGCCGGATTGAGCAGCAATCACGCTCGGCAACACTGAATCTCTCGGACTAAGCTGCGCGACAAATACGTTATCGAGTTTACGATCACGAATATCGTCGATAAACACCACAGAAGAACCATCTGGCGTGCGCTGGAAGCTACCCGTTTGAATGAGCTCAACTGAGTTTTCCGAAGCCAGTTTTTCACGGATCTGCACTTCTTGCTCTTGAGTCCAAGGTGCTAGCCAAAATGCATTAAATGCCGCTAAAGACGTAGTGATCACCGCCAGATACATCGCCGCACGGATCAAAAATTTATTACCAATGCCGGTCGCGTTCATGACCGTGATTTCACTCTCGGCGTAAAGACGGCCAAATGTCACCAAAATACCGATATAGATACTCAGTGGGAACATTAACAGCCCCATGGTTGGCATGCTGATCCCCGCCAACGTCATAATCAACCCGGCGGGAATATCTCCATCCGACGCATCAGCAAGCACTTGGATAAATTGACGACTGAAAAACACGAGAAAGAGCACTAAAAAGATAGCTAATTGGCTCTTAACTGTTTCTCTGATCAAATATCTAACAATAATCACAGTGAAAACACCTATACAAAACTTGTTTTTTTGATTGAATCGCTATAGTTTTCGGATAAACCTTTTATTTTTTACTTTTTTGATCGATTCTTATCTTTAGATTATAGGCCGAACTGGCACATAAAATTCAAACACTAATAATCGATTATCTAACATTTAGTTCTATTTGTCTTTAGGATGTAGGAGTACGCATGGAGTTTAGTGTAAAAAGTGGCAGCCCAGAGAAGCAGCGCAGTGCTTGCATCGTAGTTGGCGTTTTTGAGCCACGTCGTCTCTCTCCAGTTGCAGAGCAACTGGACAAAATCAGTGATGGCTATATCAGCTCACTGCTTCGCCGTGGCGACCTTGAAGGTAAGCCAGGCCAAATGCTTCTTTTGCACCAAGTACCTGGAGTACTGTCGGAGCGTGTGCTTCTTGTTGGTTGTGGTAAAGAACGCGAGCTTGGCGAGCGTCAATACAAAGAAATTATCCAAAAAACCATCAGCACGCTGAACGAAACAGGTTCAATGGAAGCCGTTTGCTTCCTAACTGAGCTTCACGTTAAAGGCCGCGACACGTATTGGAAAGTGCGTCAGGCTGTGGAAGCGACCAAAGATGGTCTTTATACCTTCGATCAATTTAAGAGCAGCAAGCCAGAAACTCGCCGTCCACTTCGCAAACTGGTATTTAACGTACCAACTCGCCGTGAACTAAACCTAGGCGAAAAAGCGATTGCCCACGGTCTAGCGATTGCATCAGGCGTGAAAACATCCAAAGATCTTGGCAACATGCCACCAAACATTGCGAATCCAGCTTACCTTGCTTCTCAAGCTCGTCGTCTTGCCGATGATTACGAAACCGTAACGACTAAGATCATCGGTGAGCAAGAGATGGAAAAACTGGGCATGACCTCTTACCTAGCGGTAGGTCGTGGCTCTAAAAATGAATCTATGATGTCTATCATGGAGTACAAGGGCAACCCAGAGTCCGAAGCAAAGCCGATTGTTTTGGTTGGTAAAGGTTTGACTTTCGATTCAGGCGGTATCTCACTTAAGCCTGGTGAGGGCATGGATGAGATGAAGTACGACATGTGTGGTGCGGCATCTGTAATGGGTACCATGAAAGCACTTGCGAAGCTAAACCTGCCTATCAATGTTATTGGTATCCTTGCGGGCTGTGAAAACATGCCAGGTAGCAACGCTTACCGTCCAGGCGACATCCTAACTACCATGTCAGGTCAAACGGTTGAAGTGCTAAACACTGACGCTGAAGGCCGCCTGGTACTGTGTGACGCACTGACGTATGTAGAGCGCTATGAGCCAGAGTGTGTGGTTGACGTGGCTACGCTAACAGGCGCTTGTGTGATCGCTCTAGGTCACCACATCAGCGGCGTTATCTCTAACCACAACCCACTTTCTCACGAGCTAGTTAATGCTTCTGAGCAAGCGGGTGACCGCGCTTGGCGTCTACCTATGGCTGACGAGTACCAAGAACAGCTAGCAAGCCCGTTTGCAGACATGGCAAACATCGGCGGCCGTCCTGGCGGCACTATTACAGCTGGCTGCTTCCTATCGCGATTTGCGAAGAAGTACCACTGGGCTCACCTAGATATCGCGGGTACAGCATGGAAGTCGGGTAAAGCGAAAGGCTCTACCGGCCGTCCAGTCTCAATGCTTGTCCAATTCTTGCTTAACCGCAGTGGCCAAGAGACTGAAGAGTAATCAAAAAAAGGGCCGCAAGGCCCTTTTTTAGTTTTGGGCACCAGCAAATCTTTTGTATACAGAAGTCACGATATGAATACTGCAACGTTCTACATTATTGGAGAAGACTCCGAACAAGCGACACAGCAAGGCTGGTTTGCTTATGTGCACTTTCTCAGTCGTCATTTCGTAGGACAAGGTGCCAAGCTCTACATCAATTGCACCGATAGACAGCACGCAGAAGCGGTAGCAGAACTCTTCTGGCAAGTCTCACCTGAGCAGTTCATCGCTCATAATTTGGTGGGCGAAGGTCCCAAGAATGGCACGCCTGTTGAAATTGGTTTTGAGGGCCTTAAACCCAGTTGGAACCGTCAATTGGTAATAAATATGGCCAATAGTCACGCAACCTTTGCGAACTCCTTTGGTCAAGTGGTAGACTTCGTCCCTTGCGAAGAAAAAGCTAAGCAAGTTGCGCGAGAAAGGTATAAAATTTACCGTCAAGCGGGCTATCAGCTACAAACCATTGAGATTCAACATTCAGAATCCTAATCAAGGTCAATCCTTATAAGTAAGCGTGATTCTATCTGCGTTTATTTATAAGGTTTGGCAAATTTCTTTCACAGATTAAAGTAAGTATCCAGAAAGCTATGGAAAAGACATATAACCCACAATCTATCGAACAAGCTCTGTACCAGACTTGGGAAGAGAAAGGCTACTTTAAGCCACACGGTGACACATCTAAAGAATCATACAGCATCATGATCCCGCCACCGAACGTCACTGGTAGCTTACACATGGGTCACGCTTTCCAAGATACCATCATGGATACTCTGATCCGTGCTGAGCGCATGAAAGGCAAAAACACGCTTTGGCAGGTAGGTACCGACCACGCGGGTATCGCAACGCAAATGGTTGTTGAGCGCAAGATTGCTGCTGAAGAAGGCAAAACTAAGCACGATTACGGTCGTGATGCGTTCATCGACAAAATCTGGGAATGGAAAGGCGAGTCTGGTGGCACTATCACCAAACAGCTTCGTCGCCTAGGTGCTTCTGTAGACTGGGATCGTGAGCGCTTTACTATGGATGACGGCCTGTCGAACGCCGTTCAAGAAGTATTTGTTCGCCTATACGAAGACGACCTCATCTACCGCGGTAAGCGTCTGGTTAACTGGGATCCAAAACTGCACACTGCAATCTCAGATCTAGAAGTAGAAAACAAAGACAAAAAAGGCCACATGTGGCACTTCCGCTACCCACTAGCGGATGGCGTTAAAACCGCTGAAGGCAAAGACTACATCGTTGTTGCAACAACTCGTCCAGAAACCATGCTTGGTGATACTGGTGTTGCCGTAAACCCAGAAGATCCACGCTACAAAGATCTTATCGGCAAAGAAATCCTGCTTCCTATCGTTGATCGCCGCATCCCTATCGTGGGTGATGAGCATGCCGATATGGAAAAAGGCACGGGTTGTGTGAAGATCACGCCAGCACACGACTTCAATGACTACGAAGTAGGTAAACGTCATCAACTACCGATGATCAACATCCTAACCTTCGATGCGAATATTCGTGACGCCGCTGAAGTATTTAACACCAACGGTGAAGCATGCGATGCATACGCAACAGAGCTTCCAGCGAAATACCACGGCATGGAGCGCTTTGCTGCTCGTAAAGCAATCGTAGCAGAGTTAGAAGAACTGGGTCTTCTTGAAGAGATCAAAGATCACGACCTAACCGTCCCTTATGGTGACCGTGGCGGCGTGGTTATCGAGCCAATGCTAACTGACCAATGGTACGTTCGCACTGCACCTCTTGCTGAAACAGCGACCAAAGCGGTTGAAGACGGCGAAATCCAGTTCGTACCTAAGCAATACGAAAACATGTACTTCTCTTGGATGCGCGACATTCAAGACTGGTGTATCTCTCGTCAGCTATGGTGGGGTCACCGTATCCCTGCATGGTACGACAATGACGGTAATGTTTACGTAGGTCGCACTGAAGAAGAAGTTCGTGAGAAGAACGGTCTAGCTCCTGTTGTCGTACTGCGCCAAGACGACGATGTACTGGATACCTGGTTCTCTTCAGCACTTTGGACATTCGGCACACAAGGCTGGCCAGAAAATACAGATGATCTGAAAACTTTCCACCCGTCAGATGTACTGGTCACCGGTTTCGACATCATCTTCTTCTGGGTTGCACGCATGATCATGATGACCATGCACTTCTGTAAAGATGAAAATGGTAAGCCACAAGTACCATTTAAGACGGTTTACGTTACTGGTCTAATCCGTGACGAGAACGGCGACAAGATGTCTAAGTCGAAAGGTAACGTACTTGATCCAATCGATATGATTGATGGTATTGACCTAGAGTCTTTGGTTGAGAAGCGCACTGGTAACATGATGCAGCCTCAACTAGCGAAGAAGATTGAAAAGAACACACGTAAGACATTCGAAGATGGCATTGAACCTTACGGTACCGACGCACTTCGCTTCACTCTTGCAGCAATGGCGTCTACAGGTCGCGATATCAACTGGGATATGAAGCGCCTTGAAGGTTACCGTAACTTCTGTAACAAGCTGTGGAATGCAAGCCGTTACGTACTGATGAACACTGAAGACCAAGATTGTGGCTTCGGCGAAGGTGACATCGAGTATTCACTAGCAGACAAGTGGATCGAGTCTCAATTTGAACTAGCAGCAAAAGAGTTTAATGCTCACCTAGACAACTACCGTCTAGACATGGCAGCGAACACTATCTATGAGTTCATCTGGAACCAATTCTGTGACTGGTACCTAGAGCTCACGAAGCCGGTTCTTTGGAAAGGCAACGAAGCTCAGCAACGTGGTACGCGTCGCACGCTGATCACAGTACTTGAGAAGACGCTTCGTCTAGCTCATCCAGTACTGCCATACATCACTGAAACTATCTGGCAAAGCGTGAAGCCGCTAGTAGACGGTGTTGAAGGCGACACAATCATGCTTCAAGCTCTGCCTCAGTTTGAAGAAGCTAACTTCAACCAAGAAGCGCTTGATGACATCGAGTGGGTGAAAGCATTCATCACTAGCATCCGTAACCTTCGTGCAGAATACGACATTGCACCAAGCAAAGGTCTGGACGTGATGCTAAAAGTTGCTGATGAGAAAGACGCAGCGCGCCTAGAAGCAAACAAAGCAGTACTCGCTTCGCTTGCTAAACTAGAAGGCATCAAGGTACTGGCAGAAGGCGAAGAGACACCAGCATGTGCAACCGCACTGGTTGGTAAATCAGAGCTGATGATCCCAATGGCAGGTCTGATCGACAAAGATGCTGAGCTAGATCGTCTAGCGAAAGAGATCGCTAAAACTCAAGGCGAGATCAAGCGTATCGAAGGTAAGCTAGGCAACGAAGGCTTCGTAGCAAAAGCGCCTGAAGCGGTTGTTGCTAAAGAGCGTGAGAAGCTAGAAGGCTACAAAGAAACGCTAGTTAAACTTGAAGAGCAAAAGCAAACTATTGCTGCGCTATAATTAGTAAACCTAAAAACATAAGCCGAGAGTGGTAATACTCTCGGCTTTTTTTGTTTTCAACGTCAGTGGACAGGGTTTGACGTCAGTTATCTAGAGTTACAAAGACTACTTCAACACAGTCTCAAGCGCCTTCAAACAAAGCGCAACGTTCTCTCTTCTGGCTCCATAACCCATCAAACCGATACGCCATGCTTTTCCTGCGAGCGCACCAAGACCCGCACCGATCTCAAGGTTGTATTCTTCTAAAAGCTGCGATCTTACTGCGGCATCATCCACGCCTTCTGGAAGATAAACAGCATTAAGTTGTGGTAGACGACTTTTCTCTTCAACCACAAAGCTCAGACCTAGGTTTTCCAACCCTTCACGCAGCAGCATATGCATATCTTTATGGCGCTGCCATGCATTCTCTAGACCTTCATTTTTCAAAAGTACCAATGACTCATGAAGCGCGTAAAGGCTGTTTACTGGCGCCGTGTGATGATAACTGCGCTTACCTTCCCCACTCCAGTAACCTAACACCAAGCTCTGATCCAAGAACCAACTCTGAACAGGTGCTCGTCGAGACTTAATCACTTCAATAGCTGCAGGGGACAGGGTTACTGGTGACAAACCAGGAACACAAGAGAGGCACTTCTGGCTACCAGAGTACACTGCATCCAACTGCCACTCATCGACTAAAAGCGGCACACCACCGAGCGAGGTCACTGCATCCACGATAGATAGCATGTTGTGCTGCTTAGCAAGCGCACCTAGCACCTTCGCATCACTCACTGCGCCTGTAGAGGTTTCAGCATGCACAAACGAAAGGATCTTCGCATCGGGATGTTCAGCAATCGCCTGTTCGACTTTAGACACCGAAACAGGTGCTCCCCACTCATCATCCACAACAATCGGCTCGCCGCCGCAGCGAACCACATTTTCACGCATGCGCTCACCAAACACACCATTGCGGCACACGATAACCTTATCACCTGGCTCGACTAAGTTTACAAAGCAAGTCTCCATGCCTGCACTACCGGGAGCAGAAACCGCGATTGTAAACTC
Organism: Vibrio sp. DNB22_10_4; assembly: GCF_052879755.1. Lineage (NCBI taxonomy): Bacteria > Pseudomonadati > Pseudomonadota > Gammaproteobacteria > Vibrionales > Vibrionaceae > Vibrio > Vibrio sp. DNB22_10_4. The sequence continues at coordinate 39,796 of NZ_JBNNXW010000021.1, forward strand.
GTTCTCAGTTTGGAATGCATATTTTAGCAGCACTTTCAGCTCATCCATCATACCGATAAATAGCGGGTCAAGGTGGCCAATCGTTGGACGGCTCAATGCTTGCAATACTTGCGGATAGATATCAGATGGGCCAGGTCCCATTAGGGTTCGGTGAGGGGGCACAAAGCTTGAAATGGTCATGGACAGTTATCCTATTAGGTTATTGTAGTTGTAGGGAAAAACATCACGTTGGACGTTAATGCGATCTACAATGGCGAAAAAACAACATTTTTGCAACATCCAACCACTCAAGTTTTTCATGTGAAATGCATAAACATCCATTGACTTTTGACACGCAAAAACGTTGAATAAACACACTATCTGTAGCCAATCGTTTTCATTGACGTTCTCGATACTACAGCGGAAGAGGAGCATTGCCCAGGCAAGTGATTTGTGAAGCCGCAACTTCAATACAATTCACTCATGGGGAGCAGTGCCGAGATGAACTAAAATTGTCGGATTTAGTTTGTCGGTTAAACGGGCTGAATCCCTTTAACTGTCACCAATATTTGGTGAAGAGCTTCTGAGGTCTATTCTAATATTCAGATTCCTCTGCTCTATTTCTCTCTTCAAACATCGGATGTTGGGTTACCAACCTTAAACTTTAAACTGGAAGTCCTGGAGAAACACTGTGAGCGCATTCAATGTAGCTAAATTTGGCGGAACAAGCGTCGCCAACTTCGAAGCCATGAGCCGTTGTGCCGAAATCATCGAAAATAACCCGCAAACCAAATTGGTGGTGAGTAGCGCTTGCTCAGGCGTGACCAACATCTTGGTTGAGCTCGCTAACGGCGTTAAAGACGAAACTCATCGTGCCGAGCTAATAAGCAAACTTCGCGATATCCATACTGACATTATGTCAAAGCTCAATGACGTCAGCTCTATTGAAGCGCGTGTTGACGCTTTAATTGAAAAGGTAGCGACGCTTTCTGAAGCGGCATGCATTGCCGCGACTCCAAAGCTGACCGATCACCTAGTGGCATGTGGCGAGCGTATGTCAACGCACATTCTTACTCGCTTAATGCAAGAGCGTGGCATAGATGCCGTACGTTTTGATATTCGTGAAGCGCTTAAGACTGACAGTGATTACGGTAAAGCAGAACCCAATATCGAAGCGACCAAAGCAGCAGCTAGCGAGAAGCTGGTTCCGCTTTGCAAGCAACACGTTGTAGTTACGCAGGGCTTCATCGGTTCAGATGAAGATGGCGAGACTACCACACTAGGTCGTGGCGGTAGTGATTACAGCGCAGCACTGATTGCTGAAGCCGTAGAAGCTGCAGGTCTGGAAATCTGGACAGATGTACCAGGCATCTACACTACTGACCCACGCATTGCACCAAACGCTCGTCCAATCCCAGAGATCAGCTTCAGTGAAGCCTCTGAGATGGCGAATTTCGGTGCCAAGATCCTGCACCCTTCAACACTACTACCTGCACTGCGTCATCAAATCCCAGTCTTTGTTGGTTCATCAAAAGCGCCACAAGAAGGCGGCACTTGGGTACGACAAACGGTAGAGAGCGCGCCTCTATTCCGCGCGCTAGCTCTACGCAATAACCAAACCATGGTAACACTGCGAAACCCTCGCATGTTCCAAGCCTATGGCTTCTTGGCAAACGTGTTTACTGTGCTTGCCAAGCACAAGATTTCTGTAGATCTCGTGACGACGTCTGAAGTCAGCGTCTCGTTGACTCTTGACCAAACAGATACCGGTGGCGGCGCGCCAGAGCTCCCACTTGAAGCACAGCAAGAGCTGGAGCAGCTTTGTACTGTTGAAGTAAAACAAGGGCTCAGCCTTGTTGCACTAATCGGCAACAACATGAGCGAAACCAAAGGCTCGGCAGCGGAAGTATTCGATACTCTAGACAGCTTCAATATCCGCATGATTTGCTACGGCGCTAGCCCTCACAACCTTTGCTTCCTTCTAGACGAAGGCGAAGCGAAGGATGCAGTAAAAGCATTGCACGAAGATTTGTTTGAATAGACGATAAACATTAAACAAAGGCGGTAGAAATACCGCCTTTTTTGCATCTATTGGATTGAGCTTCAAAAAGCTAAAGACGTAAAAAAGCCCTAGTCTTTCGACGGGGACGCCCAGTCTAGGGCTTAGTATAAGTGGCGGAGTGGCGGGGGTTGCCATCAACCGGGACTCGACTTCCTTTAAAAAGGAAGCAACCAAATTTTAGATAATAAAAAACCCGACGCTTTCGCATCGGGTTTTCTAATAAGTGGCGGAGTGGACGGGACTCGAACCCGCGACCCCCGGCGTGACAGGCCGGTATTCTAACCAACTGAACTAC
>NZ_JBNNXW010000022.1:0-37688 GCF_052879755.1 Vibrio sp. DNB22_10_4
GAGCGACACACGAGGTTCGAACTCGTGACCTCAACCTTGGCAAGGTTGCGCTCTACCAACTGAGCTAGTGTCGCATTGAACGTCTTTCGTCGTTCAGGGCTGCGAATTATAAGAGCATTTTTTTGTGATGCAAGTCCTTATCAGTAAAAAAATGATCTTTTTTCTCGTTTGATGAAAAAGCACACAATTTTTCGATAATCTTCTCTCTATCGCAGCCCAAAGTCCTTGTTTTTAACAAGTATTCAACGATCAAATCGTGAAAATAGTTTCACGGTAGTACTTGAGTTCGGCAATCGACTCACGAATGTCATCCAAAGCTAGGTGCGTACCCTGCTTGGAAAAACCATCCAGAACTTCCGGTTTCCAACGACGAGTCAGCTCTTTAATCGTGCTGACATCAACGTAACGGTAGTGGAAGTACTCTTCAAGCTCAGGCATATGCTTGTATAAGAAACGGCGATCCTGACCAATACTATTACCACAAATAGGCGACTTACCCTTAGGCACCCACTTCTCCAAAAACGCGATAGTCTCACGAATGGCGCTCTCTTCATTGTGCTCACTCGCTTGAACACGTGCCACCAGCCCGCTTGCGGTATGGGTGTTCGTGCACCAATCATCCATTTTCGCTAGTTCCGTTTCAGGTTGATGGATGGCAATAACCGGTCCTTCAGCCAAGATATTCAACTCGCTATCGGTCACAATGCTCGCGATCTCGATGATTTTGTGTGTCTCAGGATCCAGTCCAGTCATCTCTAGATCGACCCAGATCAAATTGTCATCGCTGAAAGACATAACGCCCTCGTCTATTTGTTTTCTGTCAAAAGAGGTACTATACCGAAATTAAATTCAGTAACCAAAATGGTTTGATGCGATTCGCATCAATGAAATATCGTGGCGAAAAAGAAAAAACTGACCAAAGGTCAAGTGCGTCGAGTACGCAGTAACCAAAAGAAGAAACTAGCAAAAGAAGAATCCATCCAGTGGGATGAGACTATGCTTGGCGGTGTTAAGCAGGGGCTAGTGATCACTCGATTCGGCCAACATGCGGATATCGAGGACTTAGAAACCAAAGAAATCCACCGCTGTAACCTGCGCCGTGGTATCGAATCTTTGGTGTCTGGCGACCGCGTAAAATGGCGCATTGGTCTGGAATCAATGCATGGCATATCTGGTGTTGTTGAAGTAGTAGAGCCTAGAACATCGATGCTAACTCGCCCTGATTATTACGATGGTTTAAAACCTGTTGCTGCCAACGTTGATCAAATGGTGATTGTGTCTTCGGTTGTGCCAGAGCTTTCACTAAACATTATCGATCGTTACCTGATCGCATCAGAAACCCTGCAAATTGCACCATTAGTGGTACTTAACAAAATCGACTTGATACCAGAAGACGAGCGTGACGCCTTCTATCAGCTCCTCGATGTATATAAGAACATCGGCTATACGGTGCTTATGGTAAGCAAGGAGTCGGGCGAAGGCATTGCCGAGCTAGAGGCGCACCTCAAAGACAAGATCAACATCTTCGTTGGGCAGTCCGGCGTGGGTAAATCCAGCTTGGTGAATGCGTTGATGCCAGAACTCGACGTAGAAGAAGGCGCAGTCTCCGAAAACTCAGGTTTGGGTCAGCACACCACGACCGCAGCAAGACTGTATCACTTCCCTTCGGGTGGCGATCTGATTGACTCGCCGGGAGTACGTGAATTCGGCCTTTGGCACTTAGAGCCAAGCGAAGTCACGGAAGCGTTTGTTGAGTTCAAGCCCTACCTTGGCGGCTGTAAGTTCCGTGACTGCAAACACCTAGATGACCCAGGCTGTCTCCTGCGTGAAGCCGTGGAAGAAGGAAAAATCGATCCAGTTCGATTCGATAACTATCACCGCATCATCGAGAGTATGGGTGAAGGTAAAGCCAACCGTCAGTACTCACGCAGCAAAAAAGCCGATCTGTAATTCTTAGAACGTTCTGCCATTCTGACAGAGTCGGACAGGTTTAACAGTCTGTCCGTCTGCTTGTCACAATTTGCTGACATTTGAAGCGATTTCCATTAGTATCTCGCGCCCTGAAGTAATATCAATCAATTAACGTTGGAATTTTAGACAATGGATAAAATTAAAGTTGGACTGCAATACTGGATACCTCAACACGGCCTAACACGCCTAGTAGGTAAACTGGCATCAGCAAAAGCAGGCGGTCTAACAACAGCGATCATTCGTTGGTTTATCAAACAATATAACGTCAACATGGATGAAGCGCTGCACAGCGACCCAAAGCACTTCAAAACGTTTAACGAGTTTTTCGTTCGTGAGTTAAAGCCGGGTATGCGCCCTATCGCCGAAGGCGAGTCTGTTATCGCTCACCCAGCGGATGCATGTGTTAGCCAATTTGGTCCTATCACCGACGGCAAGCTTATCCAAGCGAAAAACCATGACTACACCGCTCAAGAACTGCTTGGTGGCAGCCCTGAGCTTGCAGCAGAGTTTGTAGAAGGTGAATTTGCGACTCTGTACCTATCACCGCGTGACTACCACCGTGTTCACATGCCATGTGATGGTACTCTGCGTCAGATGATTTACGTACCAGGTGACCTATTCTCTGTAAACCCACTGACGGCTGAGAATGTTCCAAACCTATTCGCACGTAACGAGCGTGTGGTTTGCATCTTCGATACCGAGTTTGGTCCTATGGCACAAGTGCTGGTAGGCGCAACCATTGTTGGTGCTATTGAGCTAGTTTGGGCAGGTACTGTGACGCCACCACGTGGTAACACCGTATACACTTGGGATTACCCTGCAGAAGGCGATAAGGCTATCATCCTTAAGAAGGGTGAAGAGATGGGCCGCTTTAAGCTAGGTTCAACGGTTATCAACCTGTTTGCTAAAGACAGCATTCGTTTTGATGACAGCATGAAAAACAATGCGCCAACGGTAATGGGTACGCCTTTCGCGCACGCTCTAGGCCTTGAAACTGAAGCTTCTGAGACTGAAACCGACTCTAATAGCTAATCAACTTAGCAAGCTTAATCATTGAGAACGGCGCCACGGCGCCGTTTTTTTTGCCTGTAACACATCCACCAGCAGCATCACGTCATGATTACCGTATTGATTCTTGACGCAAAACAAAACACGCTCCAAATCTTCCCTCGACTTTTCAAAACTTTAACGCCTGTCCAAGACCGAGCGGCGTTTATATTTTAACCTATGCGGCAGTCTCACTTTTAACCCAGGTGCCGCCCCATGCCAAAAATGAATAGCGGGACACTAATTAGGCTGCTTATCTGCTTTTTAGTGCCCTTTGGCGTCTTGATGATGCCGATTGATTGGATACCCATCGACGATCTCACGCTGATCCAACACCGTTTGTTGGCCATTTTCCTGCTCGCTGCCTTACTTTGGGTGCTGGAACCCGTACCTGTCTTTGCTACGTCAATATTGATTATCGCCCTTGAACTAGTGATGATTTCAGACAAAGGGCTGCATCTGTTCCGTACGCCACCTGCAGGCCATGATATCGGTGAGCTCCTGGTGTATACCGACATCTTCAGCGCCTTTTCCTCGCCGATCATCATTCTATTTATGGGCGGATTTGCACTGGCGATTGCCGCCTCCAAATATGAGCTTGATAACAACCTAGCTCGAGTCCTGCTGCGCCCTTTTGGCAACCAACCTCGCTTTATCATGCTTGGTCTAATGCTGATTACTGCTGTGTTCTCGATGTTCATGTCCAATACTGCCACCACAGTAATGATGCTGGCGCTGCTTGGTCCCATTGTGGCCTCTGCGCCAAAGGGAGACTTAGGTATTAAAGCCTTGGTGCTATGTATCCCTATCGCTGCCAATACGGGTGGTATTGCGACCCCTATCGGAACCCCTCCCAATGCCATTGCTCTGCAGTACCTAACTGGTGAGAACAGCATCGACTTTCTGCAGTGGATGATGATGGGTCTACCCTTTGTGATCATTCAGCTCACTATCGCTTGGTTCCTGCTGCAAAAGCTATTCCCTTCTTCAGAAGACAAAATGGTGCTCAAGCTGGAAGGGAAATTCCAGCGTAACTGGCGTGCTATGGTGGTGTATGCCACTTTCGCAGCGACCATCTTGTTGTGGATGACCACCAAACTGCACGGTATGAACACCTACGTGGTCTCTATCATCCCACTTGCAGTGTTTACCTTAACCGGCATCATGGGTAAAGAAGAGCTCAAACTGATCAACTGGGATGTGTTATGGCTGGTTGCCGGTGGTATTGCCATTGGTATCGGCCTCGATAAAACTGGACTCGCCGAAGCGCTTGCTCATGCCATTGACTATGAGTCTTTGTCACCGGTCGCGGTCGTCATTACTCTGTCGATTGTCTGCTGGTTGATGGCCAACTTTATGTCCAACACCGCGACCGCCAACCTACTTATGCCCATTGCCGCCGCCATTGGTGCCTCTATGGAGAGTTTGGCCGCCATAGGTGGCTTACAAGGCCTATTGGTTGTTGTCGCGTTCTCAGCCTCTCTCGGCATGATTCTGCCCGTCTCTACCCCACCTAACTCATTGGCCTATTCAACTGGGCTTATTGAGAGTAAAGACATGGCGAAAACCGGACTTATCATCGGTCTTATTGGCCTAGTTCTCGTCTACGCGGCGATGCTGATCTTTACCTAGTCCCCGAAGTGGAATCCTCTTGCTAAGGTGAGAGGATTTCAATTGCACTTTCTAAGACCTCATAGTAAAACCTAGTTAAATCATCGAATAATCAATGGTGCTCGCATCGCAGCACTGAGCAAGGACTAGGGATAGCAATGGGATTTGAATGGCTGGCACTGATCGCTGCCTTTTTGTGGGCGGTTTCAAGCATTATCTCGGTTAAGCCAGCCAAACATTTGGGCTCATTTTCCTATAGTCGATGGCGAATGGGCTGCACTGCCTTAATACTGTCTTCAATGGCAGCTCTCACTGGTGGCTGGGCAAGCGTTGAGTCCGTGCATATCACGCCAATGATGCTTTCAGGTTTAATCGGCATCTTTATTGGTGATACTGCACTGTTCGCGTGTTTGAATCGAATGGGACCAAGACAGGCAGGACTGCTGTTTTCTTGTCACGCAGTATTCTCTGCCGTACTAGGCTATTTTCTTTTCTCAGAGACCATGTCACCCATTGAGCTTGTAGGCTCTGCATTGGTTTTCTCTGGTGTCGCTACCGCCATTTTCTTTGGCCGTAGAGGCTCCAACAACAGTAAGACGAGTGAACTTGAAACCATCAAAGGTAATGTTTGGTTTGGGGTGGGTTTGGGGGTCACCGCCGCACTGTGTCAGGCACTGGGCGGCATTATTGCCAAGCCTGTGATGCAAACCAGCATCGACCCTGTGGCTGCCTCAGCGATTCGTATGATCACCGCGTTTGTTGCCCACAGTCTGTTCTTATTTACTGGCGCTAAGCACGCCAAGAGTTTGAACCCTATTAACTGGTCCATTTTTGGTATTACGGCGCTCAATGGCTTTCTCGCCATGGCAGTCGGCATGACGCTTATTCTGTTTGCTTTGCAGACAGGCAATGTGGGCATGGTCGCGCTGCTCTCATCAACCACGCCGATTATGGTATTGCCGCTACTTTGGATTTACACCAAGCAAAGACCCAATAAGTACGCCTGGCTTGGTGCCGCGTTTGCTGTCATCGGCACCAGTATTTTGGTGAGTTAGGCTCTCGGGAAAGGGAAAGCGACAACCTCATCAATATGACTTGCTCCCAGAGCGAGCATAATTAGCCTATCGATCCCCAGCGCTACACCAGCACAAGCAGGCAGACCCGCTCTTAACGCATCAATCAAATGATGATCGATCGGCTGAGGTGCAAGACCCATTTGTCGCCGTTTTTGATTATCGTCTTCAAAGCGTGCTAATTGCTCTTCCGGGTTGTCCAGCTCATGAAACCCGTTCGCCAGTTCAATACCTTTAAAATAGACTTCAAAGCGGTCAGCAACGCGCTCATCTTCTGGGTTCACTTTGGCTAGCGCGGCTTGTGAGGCTGGAAAATCGTAAACAAAGGCAGGCGCGTCTTTGCCGATTTGAGTCTCAACTCCCATGCTAAACAGCAGCTGTAATAGCGTATCGCGATCTTGCTCTTTATCAGCGATATCACTCAAGCCTAGCGGTGCTGCGGCTTCTCGTAGCGCAGACATCTCTGCACTCAAAGGACAAACGCTAAGGTGCGTGATAAACGCCTGCTGATAAGTCATACGCTCAGCACGACCACAGCCGAGAACCATCATCAGTAACTCGTCCATCTCATCCATCAACTGATGGTGATCAAACCCAACGCGATACCACTCAAGCATGGTGAACTCTGGATTGTGATGACGACCGCTCTCTTCATTACGAAATGCTTTGTTTATCTGATAGATAGACCCGCTTCCTGCGGCAAGCAGTCGCTTCATATGAAATTCGGGGCTGGTCATAAAATAAAGCTGGCGTCCATCAGCATAACCCGGACCAACAAACTCGGTTTTAAAGGTATGTAGATGCACATCGGTCACCGTGGCATGACTCATTGCAGGAGTGTCGACTTCCATTACCTCTCTTGTCATAAAGAAGCTACGAATAGACTGAATCAGCTTGGCACGTTTTTTAAGTAACGCTATAGACGCTGTGGGCTGCCACTGGTTGGTAATCATTATCAAACTCATTAGTTAATGTTATTAATTATTGTAAGTGCGGACTCAAAAGTTCTCAATCACAAGTGATATTAATCACACATCATAGAAATACTATGCCTCGCCATGCATTACCGGAGAAAAAACCTAACTCAGTCAATTTTTTTGCCACGACGCTTATCTAAACTGATTGCCTTGATAAAAAAGCTTTCAAGCCTTTAACTATAACTCGCGAGCAAAACTCGCTCTCACACACTGGAGGATAACTGTGAAAACAATTACCACAGATATCGCAGTCATCGGCGCAGGCGGCGCTGGTCTTCGTACTGCCATTGCAGCAGCAGAAGCTAACCCAGAAATGGAAGTAGCTCTGATTTCTAAAGTCTACCCTATGCGTTCACATACCGTGGCAGCTGAAGGTGGTTCTGCGGCTGTAATTAAGGATGAAGATAGCCTAGATAACCACTTCAACGATACCGTTGGCGGTGGTGACTGGCTTTGTGAACAGGATGTTGTTGAATATTTCGTTGAAAATGCCACACGTGAAATGATCCAGATGGAACAATGGGGTTGTCCATGGAGCCGTAAAGAAAACGGTGAAGTGAATGTCCGTCGTTTCGGTGGTATGAAAGTAGAACGCACATGGTTTGCAGCGGATAAAACCGGCTTCCATATGCTACATACTCTGTTCCAAACGTCGATGAAGTACGAGCAAATCAAACGATTTGATGAGTATTTTGTGGTTGACCTACTTGTGGTTGAAGGCGAGGTTCAGGGCCTGATTGCAATTCATATGTCTGAAGGTGAACTGGTCACTATCAAGGCAAAATCAGTTGTCCTAGCAACCGGCGGCGCGGGTCGTGTTTATCACTGTAATACTAACGGCGGCATCGTGACTGGCGACGGTATGGCGATGGCGTATCGTCACGGTGTTCCACTGCGTGATATGGAGTTTGTTCAGTACCATCCAACAGGTCTGCCTGGCACAGGTATTCTAATGACCGAAGGTTGTCGTGGTGAAGGCGGCATCATCGTTAACAAGAACGGCTACCGTTACCTACAAGACTATGGTATGGGCCCTGAAACACCGGTTGGCCAGCCAAAAAACAAATACATGGAACTGGGTCCTCGTGACAAAGTTTCTCAAGCATTCTGGCATGAGCAGCAAAAAGGCAACACCATCAAGCACCCACTGGGTGATGTGGTGCACCTTGACCTTCGCCACCTTGGTGAAGAGTACCTACAAGAGCGTCTACCGTTCATCTGTGAGCTCGCAAAAGCGTACGTCAACGTTGACCCTGCAAAAGAGCCAATCCCAATTCGTCCAACCGTGCACTACACCATGGGTGGTATTGAAACCAACGGTACTTGTGAAACTCGTATTCAAGGTCTATTCGCTGTTGGTGAATGTGCGTCCGTCGGTCTTCACGGTGCGAACCGCCTAGGTTCTAACTCTCTCGCTGAATTTGTCGTCTTCGGCCGCGTTGCCGGTGAGCAAGCGGTTGAGCGCGCTAAAGCGTTCAAGGGCTGGGATGACAGCGCTATCAAAGAGCAAGTGAAGGCAGTAGAAGCACGCATTGCTGCACTGATGAATCAAGAAGGCGATGAAAACTGGGCAGAAATTCGCACCGAAATGGGTCACACCATGGAAGCAGGCTGTGGTATCTACCGCCAAGAAGATCTGATGCAAGCGACGCTTGATAAGATTGCGGAGCTGAAACAGCGCTATAAGAAGATCAGCATCAAAGACAAAGGTAAAGTATTCAACACTGACCTGCTGTACGCCATTGAGGTGGGTTACGGCCTAGAAGTGGCTGAAGCTATGGTTCACTCTGCAATCTTGCGTAAAGAGTCTCGTGGTGCGCACCAACGTCTCGATGACGGTTGCACTGAGCGTGATGATGAAAACTACCTAAAACACTCGCTAGCCTTCTTTAACGAAGACAGTGCGCCAAGCATTGACTACGGCAACGTCACCATCACTAAGTCGCAGCCTAAAGCGCGTCTATACGGTGAAGCAGCAGAAAAAGCAGCAGCAGAAGAAGCGGCGAAGCAAGCCAACAAAGATCAAAATGCGGAGGAGCAAGCATAATGTCAGCAAACCGTATTCAGAAAGTGGAAATCCTGCGCTACGACCCAGAGAAAGACGCAGAACCGTATTTCCAAACCTTCGAAGTACCGTTCGATGAGACCATGTCTGTGCTCGATGCGATTGGTTACATTAAAGACCACCTAGACAAAGACCTGTCTTACCGCTGGTCTTGTCGTATGGCGATTTGTGGCTCTTGCGGCATCATGGTGAACGGCGTGCCAAAACTGGCGTGTAAGAGCTTCCTTCGTGATCATCAAAATGGTCTGAAGATTGAGCCTCTTGCGAATTTCCCAATTGAGAAAGACTTGATCGTCGACATGACGCCGTTTATCGAGCGCCTAGAAGCCATCAAGCCATACATCATTGGTAACGACCGTAAGCCAGAAGATGGCACTAACATCCAAACCCCGGAGCAAATGGCGAAGTACAAGCAGTTTGCTGGTTGTATCAACTGTGGTCTTTGCTACGCGGCATGCCCTCAGTTTGGTCTAAACCCTGAGTTTATTGGTCCTGCTGCACTGACACTGGCGCATCGTTATAACCTCGACAGCCGTGACAATGGTGCGGCTGAACGTATGAAGATGATCAACGGCGAGAATGGTGCTTGGGGCTGTACGTTTGTGGGCTACTGCTCTGAAGTGTGTCCGAAGAACGTTGACCCAGCAGCGGCAGTAAACCAAGGCAAAGTGGCGTCTTCTCAAGACTTCGTTATTGCCATGCTTAAACCACAGGAGGCATAAGATGAGCAACAGAAAACCTTATGTTCGTGAAATGAAGCGAACTTGGTGGAAAGATCACCCATTTTATCGCTTCTACATGCTACGTGAAGCAACCGTACTGCCACTGATCCTATTCACTGTCTTCCTGACATTTGGTCTAGGTTCGCTAGTGAAAGGCCCAGAAGCTTGGCAAGGCTGGTTGGACTTTATGGCTAACCCAATTGTTATCGCGATCAACATCGTGGCGCTTGCGGGAAGCCTGTTCCACGCGCAAACCTTCTTCAGCATGATGCCACAGGTCATGCCAATCAAACTGAAAGGCAAGCCAGTAGAGAAGAAGACCATTGTCCTAGCACAGTGGGCAGCTGTTGCAGCTATCTCACTAGTTGTTCTCATCATTGTATAAGGAGTGAATCGTGATTAATCAAAACCCAAAACGCTCTGACGAACCCGTATGGTGGGGACTGTTTGGTGCCGGTGGTACATGGTTTGCCATGATCACCCCTGTCACTGTACTTGTGCTGGGTATCTTAGTACCAATGGGCATTATCAGCCCAGAGGCAATGAGCTATGAGCGAGTGGCAGACTTTGCGACTAGCATCATCGGTGCTCTATTTATTATCGCTACGCTAGCGCTGCCAATGTGGCATGCAATGCACCGCCTACACCACGGCATGCACGATCTTAAGATCCATGCGGGTGTGGTTGGTAAGATTATTTGCTACTTTTTTGCAGCACTCATCAGCGCACTATCGATTATCTTCATCTTTATGATCTAGTCATACTCGAGCAAACAAAAAGGCAGCGAACTCGCTGCCTTTTTTAATGTGACCTGTTCAGAAATCGGACACACCCTTACATTGTCGCCCTCTCTCTATCGATAGAATCATCAGCAATAAATAACAACAAGAGATGTAACAATGAAAAAGTCTATTTGCGTACTCATGATTTCCGGTGCGCTATTTGGGTGTGGTTCTACCGTCACAATGGAAAAGTCACAAGCGGTTTCTCAGCAGCCTGAATTGCTGCTTAAAACCGATGGCACTTTTTGGGGTTTTGGTCCTGAGGGAACGTTCGATATCGCAGGTCGCTACCACGGTAAATACTCGCGCAGTGCTTCTACTAGCTCTTGGTTCAATACCATCAATACCAAAGAAGGAGAGATGGTTGCTGAGGTGACGCGTAATGATAATGGCGAGACTTGGACGCTAGTATGCAGCGGTGGTGGCACCAGCGTCGATATCGGCAGTTTCTCATTTGGCGGTAATGACCCGTATATTTGCCAAATCAGTGAGGCTGGTAAGAGTGTTGGCGAGTACAAAATGGAACGTAAATCGGAAGCCATCAGCTTATCGACCGCCAAAAAAGAACAAGGCTTTATCCGCTTGAACAGCACTCACTTCAACGTTGCTTCCGTGCACGATGGTGAAGGGCTGATGATGAGTGTTGATAACCCACTGGGGTACAGCTTTAGTCGCGGCAGTGTCGAAGTCGCAGCTGCACAAACCAATGGCAGCATCACACTGCAAGCGTTAGCCGATTTGCCAGAAGCAGAAATGGATACTCTAGCACTAGGTACTGTTGCCAGCGCGCTTAGTTGGCGCCCTGAAGAGTAACCCCTACTCCGACACCAGAAACAAAAAAGGTCGCCATTTGGCGACCTTTAGAATTTTTCACTTTAAGATGATTACTTAACGCGACCTACGTATTCCGCAGTACGAGTATCAACTTTGATCACTTCACCAATCTGGATAAATAGTGGTACACGTACCACAGCGCCAGTTGTTAGTGTTGCAGGCTTACCACCAGTACCTTGTGTATCACCTTTCAGACCAGGATCCGTTTCTGTTACTTCCAGCTCAACAAAGTTAGGCGGAGTCACAGTAATTGGGTTACCATTCCAAAGAGTAATCATACAAGTGTTGTTTTCTACCAACCATTTCGCGTTGTCGCCAACCGCTTTAACGTCTGCAGCGATTTGTTCGAATGTTTCGCTGTTCATAAAGTGGTAGAATTCACCATCTGTATATAGGTAGTCTAGGTCGATGTCCATCACGTCAGCAACTTCAACAGTTTCGCCAGACTTGAAGGTTTTCTCTAGAACTTTACCAGACAGTAGCTTACGAATTTTAACGCGGTTGAACGCTTGACCTTTACCTGGCTTCACGTATTCGTTTTCTAGAATTACGCAAGGCTCGTTGTCCAGCATTAGTTTAAGACCGCCTTTAAATTCATTGGTGCTAACAGTAGCCATTGTATCCTCTTAGTGTTCTTCGAGTTAAATTTAATGTCGCCTATCATAACCCGAAATCTTGTTTCTGTTGAGCAAAACTGGCTCAAACAACTATCGAATGCGATCTCAGACCCTTACAAACTGCTTGAGCAGTTAGAAATTGAGGCGACCCCTTGGGAAAACGGACTCAAAGCAAGACGCTTGTTTCCCATGCGCGTTCCTCAAAGCTTTGTCGATCGCATGGAAAAAGGCAACCCGTACGATCCTTTGCTAAGACAGGTACTGCCTCTTAGCCAGGAGTTTGAAATCCATGATGGCTATTCAACCGACCCACTCGAAGAGCAAGATAGTGCTGTACCTGGTCTTCTGCACAAATACCACAATCGCGCTTTAATGATTGTAAAAGGAGGCTGTGCGGTGAACTGTCGCTACTGCTTCCGCCGCCATTTTCCGTACGACGAGAACAAAGGTGGCAAAAGCAACTGGCAACTGGCGCTCGACTACATCGCTGACAAACCGGAAATTGATGAGATCATCTTATCTGGCGGCGATCCATTGATGGCCAAAGATAGTGAACTTGCTTGGCTAATTGAACGGGCTGAGCAGATCCCACATCTTAAAACGCTTCGAATTCACTCTCGCCTTCCGGTCGTGATACCAGCGCGAATTACTGAGCAGCTTTGTCACTTGCTCGCAAACACTCGTCTTAACACTGTGCTGGTCACTCATATCAACCATGCCAACGAGATAGATAATGAGCTCAAGCAAGCAATGGCGCGTATTAAAGCTAGCGGTACGACACTTCTCAACCAAGGCGTACTGCTTAAAGGAGTCAACGATAGCGTGGATGCTCAGTTCGAGCTCAGTCACGCGCTGTTTGGCGCAGGAATTCTGCCGTATTACCTGCATGTACTCGATAAGGTACAAGGTGCAGCGCATTTCTACATCAGTGATGAACAAGCGAAAACGATCATCCAAGGTTTGATTGCTCGCGTGTCGGGCTACCTTGTGCCTAAGCTCACGCGAGAAGAAGGCGGCAAGGCGAGTAAAACGCCGCTCGATCTGCACCTCGAGTAATTTTTTCCGTCTCGACAAAATGATTTTGTTCGATCAGGCGGTCTTTTAGTCAGATACTGCGCTTTTTAGGAGGCAATGTGGAACTGACACAACTACTCGATATGGGGCCGTTCTCATGGCAAGCGTTGGGAGCCTGCGTCCTCAACGGCGCCCTGGTTGGTCTTGAACGACAGACTCGTGGTAAGCCGGTAGGTATTCGCACCGCTATCTTAATTGTATCAGGTACTTACCTGTTTATGTCCATGGCGGTATCACTATCCCCTAACACGCTAGATCAAGCGCGAGTACTCGGGCAAATCATTACTGGTGTTGGCTTTTTGGGCGCAGGGGTGATGATGACTCAAGATGGCAAGATCCACGGGGTGACGTCAGCTGCAGTGATCTGGGTGTTGGCCGGTCTCGGCATGATGATAGGGCTGGGGCATCACAAAGAATCGGTGATCTTAACGGTTTTAGCGCTAACGGTACTCCTTGGCGTGGACAAGATTGAAAGCAGCTTTAAGAGCTTGCGACGTGGTGTGCACCAAACCATGCAAAACCGCAACCGAACGCGCAAATAAAAAGCCCTGCTTAGCAGGGCTTTGTCGCATTTCTACTCTTTAAATCAGAGTGCTCATTACTTCGCAAAGTTGATGATAGGGAAGCACTTAAAGAAACCGTTGTCGGCACAGTTGATAAGACCAATCTGTACGCCATCGATGTTGTTTGTCTTGTTGAAAAGACCAAACTGGAAGTTAGACTTGTTTGAGAAGCTTGCAATACCAATGTCTGCCATTGTGTAGCCTTCAGAGTAGTTCACCGCACTCCAGTTGAGACCTTTCACATCGTTAGTCACGTTCACTGCTGCAAGGTTCACACCCGTCGTTTTACCTGTGTTCCAGTTGAAGATACCTAGAGAAGCACCTTTCATTTCTTGAGTTACTTTAGAAGCACCAAAGAACAGACCGAAGTTCACACCCGTTGTACGCTGAGTTTCAGACATACCTAGTACAGAGAAATCCACACCTTTTACTTCGTTCACTTGGCCGTGAAGAACTGCTAGACGTACGCCACCGACTGCGTTTGCATCCGGTGCGTTGAAACCGTTTAGTGATGAGAACATCACTGGCGTGCTTTCTGCTAGCGCCAATGGTGATGCCATTGCTGCTGCCACTGCTAATACTGCTACTGCCTTTTTCATAATAGTCTCCACTGACTTTTTTTGTTATCAACTGATAAGTGTAGGTGATGCTAGTGAGGCTGACTATAGGCTTTGTCAGGGTTTTGTCATATTCTGCAACACTCTCACAGAATATTGGTTAATTATGAAACAGGTACAAAAAAGCCGAAGGTTTCCCTTCGGCTTTGTCAGAATCCTCTGATGGATTACATCATACCTGGCATACCGCCCATGCCGCCCATATCAGGCATTGCTGGAGCGTCTTTCTGAGGTGCGTCAGTCACCATCGCTTCTGTTGTGATCATTAGACCAGCAACTGATGCCGCGAACTGAAGTGCAGAGCGAGTTACTTTAGTAGGATCTAGGATACCCATTGCGATCATATCGCCGTACTCACCTGTTGCAGCGTTGTAGCCGTAGCTGCCTTCGCCTGCTTTCACGTTATTTGCAACGACAGACTCTTCGTCGCCTGCGTTTGCTGTGATTTGACGAATTGGCGCTTCCATTGCGCGAAGTGCAACGCGGATACCAACAGTTTGCTCTTCGTTGTCACCTTCAAGACCAACAACTTTAGAAGCAGCGCGGATAAGGGCAACACCACCACCGGCAACTACGCCTTCTTCAACCGCTGCGCGAGTTGCGTGTAGTGCATCTTCAACGCGGTCTTTCTTCTCTTTCATCTCAACTTCAGTTGCTGCGCCAACTTTGATGACCGCAACACCGCCAGCTAGCTTAGCTACGCGCTCTTGAAGTTTCTCTTTATCGTAGTCAGACGTCGCTTCTTCGATTTGCTGACGAATTTGAGCAACACGGCCTTGAATCATCGCTTCTTCACCCGCACCATCGATGATAGTTGAGTTTTCTTTAGTGATGGTTACACGCTTAGCCTGACCTAGGTCTTCTAGCGTTACTTTTTCAAGGTCTAGACCGATTTCTTCAGAGATTACCGTACCACCTGTTAGGATAGCGATATCTTGAAGCATAGACTTGCGACGGTCACCGAAACCAGGAGCTTTAACAGCTGCTACTTTCACGATACCGCGCATGTTGTTCACAACAAGAGTTGCTAGCGCTTCGCCTTCTACATCTTCTGCAATGATAAGCAGTGGACGAGATGCTTTAGCTACTGCTTCTAGAGTTGGTAGAAGCTCACGGATGTTCGACACTTTTTTGTCGATAAGCAGAATGAACGGGCTCTCTAGATCAACGCTACCAGCTTCTTGGTTGTTGATGAAGTAAGGAGATAGGTAACCGCGATCGAATTGCATACCTTCTACTACGTCTAGCTCGTCTTGTAGAGCCTGACCTTCTTCAACAGTGATAACACCATCACGACCAACTTTCTCCATTGCTTCAGCAATGATGTTACCAACAGTAGAGTCAGAGTTTGCAGAGATAGTACCAACCTGAGCAATTGCCTTAGTGTCTTCACAAGGAACAGACAGCGCTTTTAGCTCTTCAACCGCAGCAGCAACTGCTTTGTCGATGCCGCGCTTAAGATCCATTGGGTTCATGCCAGCAGCAACCGCTTTTAGGCCTTCAGAAATAATAGATTGGGCCAGTACAGTCGCTGTCGTAGTACCGTCACCAGCAGCATCGTTCGCTTGAGATGCTACTTCTTTAACCATTTGCGCGCCCATGTTTTGGAACTTGTCTTCAAGCTCGATTTCGCGCGCTACAGATACACCATCTTTAGTGATAGTTGGTGCACCGAAAGATTTGTCTAGAACTACGTTACGGCCTTTAGGACCTAGTGTTACTTTTACTGCATCCGCTAGAACGTTTACACCTTCTAGCATTTTAACTCGTGCGTCGTTACCAAACTTAACGTCTTTAGCAGCCATTGTTATTTCCTTATCTAAATTCAGTGGATAGCTTGTTTAGAGTAAAAAATTACTCAACGTCTACTTAATTATTCAACGATAGCCATGATGTCGTTTTCAGACATGATCAGAACTTCTTTACCGTCGATCTTTTCTGTCTTAGTGCCGTAGCCTTCAGCAAAGATCACCGTATCACCTACTTTCACATCTAGCGGCTGTACAGTGCCGTTTTCTAGGATGCGGCCTTTGCCCACAGCCAGAACTTTACCACGTGTTGATTTTTCTGCCGCAGAACCAGTTAAAACGATGCCACCAGCAGATTTAGATTCAACTTCTTGGCGCTCAACGATAACTCGGTCGTGTAGAGGACGGATATTCATCGGTCGATTCTCCTGATTATTTTCCATTTAGCTTATAGGGTTGCCTTCAAGGCCTTGTGTTGAATATGTTGGGGGCATTTCTGACGATCCCAAGGGCTAATTGCCAAAAAATTGTGACAAAAATAACGAAATTTAAGATTGGCACGCGAAACCTAAGCTACTGAGAGTCGGTTGTCGCGCCAACTGGTTAATTACTGTATTCTAGCCTCCTGTTAACCAAGCTTAGAATGCCATGCAAGACAAACACGGCCTGCTGTCCGCGCCGATATCCACTGTGCTTAGAAATATGACCGTGCCTATGGTCTTTGGCATGGTGGCGATACTGGCATTCAATCTTGTCGATACCTTCTTTATTTCGTTACTTGGTACTAAAGCGCTCGCGGCCATCAGTTTCACCTTTCCAGTAACCTTTGGTGTTAACTGCATCACCATGGGTATTGGCATGGGATTGTCGACCAATATTGGTCGCTTGCTCGGCCAAGGGAATACTCAGCACGCAGCGCGTTTCTCCACACACGGCCTATTGCTTGCCGTGGTTTTGGTTGTGCTGGCTTCAACATTGGGTTTGTACACCATAGAGCCCCTGTTTAAGCTACTGGGCGCCAGTGATGACATCATTCCACTGATCCGCGAATACATGGTGATTTGGTACTTTACCGTACCTCTTTTGGTGATCCCTATGGCGGGCAACAGTGCCATTCGCGCAACAGGCGACACCAAAACACCCGCAAAAATAATGATGCTTTCAGGCTTTATTAATGGTCTGCTCGACCCGTTGCTTATCTTCGGTATTGGGCCGTTTCCTGAGCTTGGCATTCAAGGCGCAGCCATTGCGAGCGGCATTGCGTGGCTTGGGGCTCTAACTGGCTCATTGTACGTCCTGACCAAACGAGAAAAGCTGCTCGGTCAGCTCAAACCTTCTCAGCTATGGCAAGATTGGATTGCTATCCTACGTATCGGCACACCTTCAGGGCTCTCTACCGCAATGTCGCCTATCTCAGGGGCGATCTTAATGAAGATGCTCTCAGTACACGGTACCGCCGCCGTGGCAGCTTATGGCGCAGCGCAGCGTGTAGAGTCGATTTTGATCTTAGTGTTGATTTCTTTAAGCTCAGCTTTAACGCCATTTATGTCGCAAAACTTCGGTGCCAAGCAGCCAGAGCGCAGCTTTGCTGGCCTATTCCTCAGCATGCGTTTTTCGCTGCTGTTTCAAATGCTGGTCTTTGTGATGATGGTGCCGCTCAGCATTCCTATCTCAGCCCTGTTCTCACAGGAACAAGCGGTTCGCGACATCCTATGGCACTATCTGCTCGTGGTGCCATTTAGCTATGGTTTTCAAGGCATTATTATGATGTTAGGCAGCGGTATGAATGCACTGCATGAGCCTAGTAAAGCCTTTATCTGGAGCGCGATGAGGCTGTTTGTGTTTACTCTGCCTGCTGCGGCATTGGGAAGCCTGTGGTTTGGCGTCGAAGGGATGTTTATTGGCGTGGCTCTGGGTAATGTTATTGGCGGCGTCCTCGCCTACCTGTATGCGCTGTCGGTCAGGCGCAAGCACCTTCCCATGACGACAAGATAGACGAAAAAGAAAAGCCAAGGCACTGCCTTGGCTTTTTAGTATTCGCTGTACGCTTATTTAACCGAGTAAGCGCTAGATACCATCACCACCCATAAAGGTCTGTGACTTACCATTAAATTGCTGATCCATATCCAGCGATGGCATATCGGTTTTCGGCTTGCCTACGATCTTCGCAGGAACGCCCGCAGCCGTGGTATGCGGTGGTACTGGCTGAAGCACTACTGAGCAAGAACCAATTTTAGCCCCTTTGCCCACTTCAATGTTGCCGAGGATCTTAGCTCCAGCGCCAATCATGACCCCTTCACGGATCTTAGGATGTCGGTCACCGCACTCTTTACCGGTACCACCTAGTGTTACGTTCTGTAGGATAGAGACATCGTTCTCCACCACAGCCGTCTCACCAATAACGATGCCTGTCGCATGGTCGAGCATGATACCTTTTCCGATACGAGCCGCCGGGTGGATGTCCACCTGACACGCGACTGAAATTTGGTTTTGAAGGTACGTTGCCAATGCGTTACGGCCTTGCGACCACAGCCAGTTGGCGACACGATACCCTTGCAGAGCATGATAGCCCTTCAAGTACAGTAATGGCATTGAATACAGAGAGACCGCAGGATCTCGATTCACCGTGGCACAAATGTCACACGCCGCCGCATCAGTAATGGTAGGGTCAGCGTTAAACGCTTGCTCCACCACTTCACGCACTGCCATAGCAGGCATAGAGGCCGTCTTTAGCTTATTGGCTAGGATATAGCTCAGCGCTGCACCAAAGCTTTCGTGGTTAATAATGGTGGCATGATAGAAGCTCGCCAGCATCGGCTCTTGTTCGGCCTGCTCTCGGGCTTCTCTGACAATGCACTCCCAAACATTTTGTTTTTCACAGTGTTTCATTTTTGATCCTACGATGGATAGTCAATTATCCGTCGAGCGATTATTGTTGCTCGGCTTTCTTGTCCCTTGCAAGGAGGTCTTGCGCGGCTAAACGCGCATCCTTCCCTTGATACAATACTTGATAGATTTGGTCAACAATTGGCATTTCTACGCCCATGCGTTGTGACAGTAGCCACACCTCTTTGGTGTTGCGATAGCCCTCAACCACCTGACCGATTTCAATTTGTGCAGTATCAACGTCTTTACCTTCACCCAAAGCAAGGCCAAAACGGCGGTTGCGCGATTGGTTATCAGTACAGGTCAGTACCAAATCACCCAACCCTGCCATGCCCATAAAGGTATCTTGCTTCGCACCCAGAGCAGCGCCAAGACGAGTCATTTCCGCAAGACCACGAGTGATCAAAGCTGTACGAGCATTGGCACCAAAGCCGATGCCATCAGACATACCAGCGCCAATGGCGATAACATTCTTCACGGCCCCACCAAGCTGCATACCAGTAAAGTCATCGTTGGCATACACGCGGAAGGTTTTACTGCAGTGGATTTTCTCTTGTAAATCCGCGACAAACTGCGCATCAGGCGAGGCAACGGCGATCGCCGTTGGTAGGCCAGCCGCTAGCTCTTTAGCAAACGTTGGACCCGACAATACCGCTAGCGGGTACTCTTCACCAATGATGTCGTGAGCGACATCTTTAAGCAGGCGACCCGTTTCAGGTTCTAACCCTTTGGTTGCCCAGCAAATGCGGCTGTCATCTCGCAAGTGTGGTTTGACACTGTTTAAAACGATACCAAATACGTGGCTTGGTACCACGACCAGCAAATCACGGCTCGCTTGTACGGCTTTGTTGAGGTCGGATTCAACAATCAAAGACTCAGGAAAATCAATGCCCGGTAGGAACTCGTGGTTAGCACGATCCGCTTCTAGCTTCGCCATGTGCTCTGGTTCGTGTCCCCAAATCACCACATTCGCGCCATTTCTCGCAAGCGAAATCGCCAAAGACGTGCCGTAAGAGCCTGCGCCCAATACAGTCATTGCGATTTCTTTTCCATATGCGTTATTCATAACACCACCCAATTTGTCGGTATGATTGCGTTTCGTTGTTATACCCAAGTGACCCTAACAGTGTAGCCACTCAAGACGACTTGGGTATAAGTTGCTGTATGCCAATAAAAAATGCACATCGCGATGCGCTGTGCATTTTCAAAAACATCCACTCTTTCTCGCAGAGTTACTCTGCAAGTGAGATTAAGCTTCCGCTTGACCTTCTTGCTGAGCTTGCTGCTGTAGGTAGTTCATGAACAATGCGTCAAAGTTAACTGGCGCAAGGTTCAGTTGTGGGAACGTACCTTTCATCGTTAGGCTTGAGATAGTTTCGCGAGCGTACGGGAATAGAATGTTCGGGCAGAATGCACCTAGGCAGTGTGCAAGTTGACCAGCTTCCATTTGCTCAGCAGTGAAGATACCACCTTGCTGAACTTCACATAGGAATGCAGTTTCTTCTGCGTTTTTCACTGTCACTGTCAGGCGAAGAACAACTTCGTATACGCCTTGGCCTAGTTCACGGCTTTGAGTGTCAAGATCTAGCTTAACATCTGGGTTCCAGTCTTTCTGGAACATATCTGGCGAGTTTGGCGCCTCAAATGATACGTCTTTTAGAAAGATGCGTTGGATTGTGAAGTTTTGTTGTGCTTCTTGTGGAGCTGCTTCAGCCATGATGATTTCCTTAAATACGTCTAAAATTGTCAAAACGTTAATGAGTTTTCATGCAGACTAGCCGAGCCGATGTTTGATGACTAGGCGAGCCGTGAATTCCGTGGCATTTATCACATCCCTTAGTCATAACTGCCGCGAAATTACTCAAAATTCTGTATTACTTTTTGCCTTTGATCAGCGGAAGGTTTGCTTCGCTCCAAGCCGCTAGACCATTTTTCAGCAAGTACACTTTTTCAAACCCTGCTTTTGCAAGCAAGTTCGCGCTCTCTTGCGCCGTTTGACCAGTCTTACATACCACAATGATTGGGTCTGATTTGTGGTTTTCAAGGCTACCGAAAGAACCGTCTTTAATATCAGAAGGTAAAACGTGAAGTGCGTCAGTAATATGACCACGCTTGAATTCGTCTTTTGAACGAATATCCACCACGATGCCGTTCTCACGGTTCATCATGTGTGTCACTTGTGCTGCAGTCACTTCTTTATAGGCTGCGTTCGCTGATTTAAAGATGTTAGCGATCAGAGCAACAAATAGTGCAACCCACACTAGCGCCATGATCATGTTCTGTTGGAAAAATTCTAAATACTCTTGCATCACTTGTGCTCTTAGATAGTTGAACATTAAATCAGTCGAGGAGTATAGCGGCTTAGCCTCGCCGTGGCGAGAGGGGAAAATGTTTCGAACAGAGAATTGGGATCCTTCTCCTCGCCTTGCTTCACGCCAACACGCTAAACGCTATCACAGAGATAGAAAAAACCGATTAGTCAAAGCGACCAAACTCGGCGTATTAATAGAGATAAAGCCGAGGTACCTGACGAAAATAGCGTCTATGATTACCTCACGCAGAGAACAAACAGACGAATCAGCTAGATAAAACTGTAACCCAGCAACGGTAATCACAAACATTATTTGATCTGCCACTACAGTTATGGGTAAAAAGTGTAGTAAAATTACGCTAATTTGTTTTCTGTAAAGTTACTATCGATTTGATGAGGTTATAACTATGTCAGCTAAGAAGCCAATGGCTCTAGTGATTCTTGACGGTTGGGGTTACCGTGAAGACAACGCAAGCAACGCAATCAACAACGCAAAAACTCCAGTAATGGATAGCTTGTGGGCAAACAACCCACGTACTCTTATTTCGGCTTCTGGTATGGACGTAGGTCTGCCAGACGGTCAAATGGGTAATTCAGAAGTAGGTCACACTAACATCGGCGCTGGTCGTGTTGTTTATCAAGACCTAACTCGCATCACTAAATCAATCGCTGACGGTGAGTTCACTCAGAACGAAGCGCTGGTTGCTGCTATCGATAAAGCAGTAGCAGCGGGTAAAGCGGTTCACCTAATGGGTCTTATGTCTCCTGGTGGCGTTCACTCTCACGAAGACCACATCTACGCAGCAGTTAAAATGGCTGCAGAACGTGGCGCTGAGAAAATCTACCTACACTGCTTCCTAGACGGCCGTGACACGCCACCACGCAGCGCTGAAGGCTCACTAAAGCGTTTCGAAGAACTATTCGCTGAGCTTGGTAAAGGTCGCGTAGCGTCTCTTATTGGCCGTTACTACGCAATGGATCGTGATAACAACTGGGATCGCGTACAAGTCGCTTACGATCTACTGACTCAAGGTAAAGCAGAGTTCACTTACGACACTGCAGTGGCTGGTCTTGAAGCGGCTTACGCTCGTGAAGAGAACGATGAGTTCGTTAAAGCAACGGCTATCAAAGCAGAAGGTCAAGAAGATGCAGCGATCCAAGATGGCGACGCAGTTATCTTCATGAACTACCGTGCTGACCGTGCACGTCAAATCACTCGTACTTTCGTGCCTGAGTTTGATGGCTTTGAGCGCGCAGTATTCCCAGCGATCGACTTCGTAATGCTAACGCAATACGCAGCTGACATCCCGCTATCTATCGCTTTCCCACCTGCGTCTCTAGAGAACACATACGGTGAGTGGCTATCTAAAGAAGGTAAAACTCAGCTACGTATCTCTGAAACAGAGAAATACGCACACGTGACTTTCTTCTTCAACGGTGGTGTTGAGAGCGAATTTGACGGCGAAGAGCGCCAACTTGTTGCTTCACCAAAAGTTGCGACTTACGACCTACAGCCAGAAATGAGCTCAGAAGAGCTCACTGAAAAGATGGTTGCGGCTATCAAGTCTGGTAAGTACGACACTATCATCTGTAACTATCCAAACGCAGACATGGTTGGTCACACGGGTGTTTACGAAGCAGCAGAGCAAGCTATCGAAGCTCTAGATGCAAGCGTTGGCCAAGTAGTAGACGCTATTAAAGAAGTTGGCGGTCAAATGCTGATCACGGCTGACCACGGTAACGCAGAGATGATGGTAGACCCAGTGACTGGCGGTACGCACACTGCTCACACTAACCTACCAGTACCTCTAATCTACGTAGGTGACAAAGCGGTTGAGTTCAAAGAAGGCGGTAAACTGTCTGACCTTGCTCCAACGATGCTAGCAATGACTGACATGAAAATTCCAGCAGAGATGTCTGGTGACATTCTTGTTAAGTAATCACTCTTGCTGAGATGATTCAAACGCCGGTGCCTGTGCATCGGCGTTTTTGTTTGTACCTTTTTTATTTTGCGCTTTTTTTGCCTGAAAGGTGTCATGTATGGATATAATGGCAACATCGCTTTGAAGGCACACATTTTGGTCTGTCGTAGTGAACTATCAATCAGTTATAGTTACTATGTTCCAGTATATAGAGCAAACTCTGTCGCTGCGTTTAGTGGAATTAGGATGAAACCAAACAAATTTAAGCTTTTTAACTCTCATTCGTCAGCCCTACCCTGCTTGTCGGCACTGATGATGTGTTTAGGGCTGGCGCTGCCAAGCGCACATAGTTTTGCCAACCAAAATGAACTCACTGGCGTTAAAAGTGAAATTAGCCGGCAACAAAAGTCGCTCTCCACGCAGCAAAAAGAGCTCGATAACCTGCAAAAGTCGCTGCGTGAGCAAGAGATCGGCATTTCGAATGCCGAGAAACAGATAAAAGCCACGACGCAAGCGCTCGCTCAAGCCAACAAAAATCTCGATGGCTTCCATAAACAAGTGGAAGCGCTGACCAAGCAGAAAAAGCAGCAGCAAGAGATCCTGGCTCAACTCGTACAAACCTATTACGTCACCAAGCAGAATAACTCCGCCTCTGGCGTGCTGAGCACCGACCCAGATCAAGACCGCATTAGCCAGTATTATCAGTACCTGGCTAAAGCGCGTGCACAAACTTTAGAAGAGCTTGCAGACACCGAACTAAAACTGGCCGAAAGCGAGCGAGCCCTAGAGCTTGAGCGCAATCAAATCGCCCAGTTACTTGAGCAGCAAAAAGCGAAACGCGATGCGCTGGCGAAAAATCGCACCAGTCGACAAAGTACCGTTTCGAAAATCCGTCGTAGTATTTCCAGCGATAAGAACTATCTCGCCGAACTACAGCGCAATGAAACTCGCCTTAAAGCCGAAATCGCCAAAGCCGCCAAAGCCGCCAAGCTCAATCAAGTACCGATGGATGGCCTTGGTCGCCAGAAAGGACGTTTACCGTGGCCGATCAAAGGCAAAGTGCTTCACAACTTCGGCACCAAGCAAACAGGACAAGTTAATTGGAAAGGGATGGTCATTGCTGCTAACTATGGCACATCGGTGAAATCCGTTTATTCCGGCACTGTGGTGTTTGCTGATTATCTGCGTGGCTACGGGTTAGTCGTGTTACTTGACCATGGCAAAGGCGACATGACCCTATACGGCTACAACCAAACCCTACTAAAAAAAGAAGGCGATAAAGTCGCGGCAGGCGAAACCATTGCCCTGGCTGGAGACACTGGAGGTCAAGACACCTCATCTCTCTACTTCGAGATCCGCCGCAACAGTAAAGTACAAAACCCTAAGAGCTGGTTAAAACGCTAATCGCAGGCCGCTACTCATCATTATGAGTAGCGCGCTTCTGTCACTTCAATAAGCCTTGTAAGCTCGCTCTCTGGCAGGCCGTTGATTCCGCCTGCCGCTTCTCGTCCGCCACCGGTTGCAAACTGACTACATATTTCGCCCGCCCCTTGCTTATTGTTCAGCGGTGCTCTAACCGAAACCGTATAACAAGCTTCACCGCTCGTATCCGTTCTAGGCACCAAAGAAACATGCGCTTGATTAGGGGATTCATTAGCAAGTCGATTGATCCAAGTACCCGACATTCGCCTCGCAGCAGCGCTATCCGGAAGTAATACCACTTTAAGTCGCGCGGACTCATGACGAGTTTGCGCCACACTCAGTGCTTTTTCATCCTGATCGAAAGCGGCTTTTAACGCATGATAAGGCGAGTTTGGATCACTTAAACAATCAAAAGGATCACGGTAGGCCAAAAGCTTCTGATACAGGTCCATCGGGTCAAAATGCAAATCTTCTAAGCTCTCACCATAGCCATTGTAATTGACCAAGGTGCCCAACTCTTTCAGTGCTTCGCGCTGCTCGCGGCTAAGTCCTAAATCAGACGCCAAGCTCTCAGCGCTTGCGAGCATATTGTCACCATACGCGGCCGCGATTGCCCAGAGCCTGAACTGCCCTTGTAACTGCTGGTCAACAATCAGCGCAGTGCAAGTGTTAGCATCGAGGTCAATATGAGCCTCAAGATGAGGGCTATCAGGAATAGCAGAGGCTTTGTGGTGATCGATATAGGTAATAGCAACATGATGATCCAAAAGCTCATTGAGCGCGGCTTGGTTCTTATCCATAGAGATATCCAGCACAGTCACCGAGCTTGCCTGCTCAACGGGCACACGCTTAAGTAAGGCGATATCACGCTTGATACCGGAGATGAGTATCGCGGTTTTAGGCTGCGCTAAACGCAATTGCAGTAGGGCTAATATGCCATCGGCATCGCCATTAAATACGTCATAGTGCACAGTCACACTCATCCTTTCATCGTCCCTGAAACCACAAACCCTACTAATAAAGTAGGGTTTGTAACAATACGAATTGGCTATATATCATGCCGTTAGCGAGTTTAACTCGTAGTCGAGCCCATCATACGCACGCCATCTTCGAGTAACGTCAGTTGCTCTTTGCCTCTTGAGGTCGCCAGTGGTTTCACCACATGAATCATCTGCAGCATGCCTTGTTGGATCACTTCTTCCGTAATCTTGGTGCGTGGTGACATTGCCGACTGATAGCTTAGCCAACCGACTGCCATCATGTGTAATGTCGTGACTAAAGACTTCAGCTCTTTCTCATTTAGCGTCAGTAACTCCAACTCAACAAAAGCACGTAAGATGTTAATAAGATTACCTTGTAGGCGTTCTTGTACTTCAATGTACTCTTCGTGCAATTTGGGGTCGCGCTGAAGAATTTCCGGCAAGTTAGCGTAGAAGAAACGGTACTTCCACATCAGCGTGAAAATGGAGTCTAAGTAGTGCTTTAGTAGCGCTAAGCTCTCTTGCTGACCTTGTACCGGAGTGAAGCGCTCAATAAGCTCTTGCGAATAGAGGGCAAAAATCTCACGAACGATCTCTTGTTTGTTTCGGAAATGATAGTAGAGATTGCCTGGGCTGATCTCAATGTGCGCCGCAATATGGTTGGTTGTCACGTTGCGCTCGCCATCTGAATTGAACAAGTCGAGGGCGGCGTAGACGATTTTGTCACGTGTTTTCATTCTAACTTTTCCTTTCCCTAGTTAGACTTAGTATACGTCTTGAACTAGTACACGAAAAGTTAATAGATTGTGAGATTCACTGGTTAGACCAACGGACACAAAAAAAGCACTCATTTTGAGTGCTTTTCAGTCATGCATATTGGCTAAGTAGGTAATTACTCTACTTCGTCCATTTTACCTAGTAGGTTGCGAATGCGCTCTTGCCATTGGCTGTGCTCACGTTGCATCTGCTCAGACTTTTGCTCAAGTTCTTCACGGCTGCTGCGTAGTTCTTCAGCTTGCGATGCAAGTTGTGCTTTCTCTTCTTTCAATTCCTCAACTTCCATCTGAAGAAGAGCGATTGTGTCCACTGCAGTTTGAATTTTTGCTTCTAGTTGTTCCAGTACTTCAAAAGACATCTCGGCCTACCCTTGTTTAATCCTGTGAAATGAAAATGCTTCATCCTATAGTGCCCCATTCTACTCAGCCTAGAGAAGATAGACACGCTCTATATTGCAGATTTTTCACTATTCGGTCAAAAAAGCGCCGCAAACTCACCCAAGCTTTACCTACCAAGCACAACAGAGCAAAGTTTTGTTTGTCACGATGCTCAATCATTCAAGATTTTAGCGACAAGATCGCGTCCGAACAGAGAAAAAGGCAAACGTTTCCCTTTTGATATGCTAGAATTCGCGCCGTAAATCATTTGTCAATTTTCATTAGATTGGAGTCAGTATGAAGCGCGATTTAGCAATGGCTTTTTCACGAGTTACCGAAGGTGCCGCCCTAGCAGGCTATAAGTGGCTAGGCCGAGGCGACAAAAATGCTGCCGATGGTGCAGCGGTGGAGGTCATGCGCAGCCTACTGAACAAGACCGATATCGAAGGCGAAATCGTTATTGGTGAGGGTGAAATCGATGACGCACCTATGCTGTACATCGGTGAACAAGTGGGTATTGGCGGTGATGCAGTCGACATCGCTGTTGATCCTATCGAAGGCACTCGCATGACGGCGATGGGTCAATCCAATGCCCTTGCAGTGCTTGCCGCTGGTGAAAAAGGCAGCTTCTTGAAAGCGCCAGACATGTACATGGAAAAACTCGTGGTAGGGCCTGGCGCGAAAGGCGTGATTGACCTTAATAAACCACTGACTGAAAACCTAAAAAATATCGCAGCTGCACTAGGTAAAACCTTAGATACGCTAGTAGTGACAACGCTTGCTAAGCCACGCCACGACGCCGTCATTGCCGAGATGCAAGCGATGGGTGTTCGCGTTTTCGCTGTGCCAGATGGTGATGTTGCCGCTTCTATCCTTACTTGTATGCCAGATAGCGAAGTGGATGTCATGTACTGTATTGGTGGCGCGCCAGAGGGCGTAGTCTCTGCTGCGGTTATCCGCGCACTAGACGGCGACATGAATGGCCGACTACTGCCACGCCACGTTGTTAAAGGCGATACTGAAGAAAACCGTGCCGCAGGTGAAGAAGAGCTAGCTCGCTGCGCTGAAATGGGTGTTGAAGCAAACATCGTACTGCGTATGGAAGATATGGCTCGTAGCGACAACGTCGTCTTCTCAGCGACCGGCATTACCAAAGGTGACCTACTTGAAGGCATCACTCGTCAAGGCAACATCGCAACGACTGAGACCTTGCTGATCCGTGGACGTTGCCGCACGATTCGTCGCATCAAGTCTACGCACTATCTAGAGCGTAAGGATCCGGAAATCCGCGACATCATCCTATAAGTCAATAAAGCTTTGTCAAAGGCGCTGATGGTTATCAGCGCTTTTTTTATATCTATGCAAGTCGATACTGCTGGAATGCTAACCTCAAGATTGTAAATCATTTGCTTTATTAACCTTATCCGCCATAATACCCCGACTATCTTTACCTCAGGCTGAACAAACGAACGGATTCACTGATGAAAGCCACCGACCACATCATAGACATCATAAAACGCGAAGGCGCTGTCACTGCCAAACGTATTGCGGAACGTTTAGGCATTACCACCATGGGCGCGAGACAACACCTACAAAGCCTTGAAGAAGAAGGCTTCTTAAAGTTTGAAGATGTCAAAGTCAAAGTCGGCCGCCCAAATAGGCATTGGTCACTCACTGCCAAAGGGCATGCTCGTTTCTCCGATCGTCACAGCGATCTCACCATTCAGTTTATCGATGCCATTGAAACCGTATTCGGCTCCGAGGGATTGGACAAAGTCGCTAAAGAACGCGAACAAAACACACTTGCGACCTATCGCCAACACTTTGAAACGCTCACTGATTTACACAGCAAGGTCACCAAATTAGCTGAGCTAAGAGAAAAAGATGGCTACATGGCAGAGTGTGAGGAAGCCGGTGATGGCTACCGATTGATTGAGAATCACTGTCCCATCTGTATCGCTGCTACTCGATGTGAAGCGTTATGCCAGTCAGAAATCAATGTGTTTCAATCACTTGTTGGTGAAGATGTTGCGGTTAAACGCGATGAACATATCGTCAAAGGTGAAAGACGCTGCGTCTACACTTTCCAACCAAAAGGCGAATAAGCTGTCTCACTACTGAGACATTGAAGGCTTTTTATTTTGTCTTCTGTCATTAGCTCCTAGGCTAACTATACACCCCAACTCAGGATCGGGTTAGGTAGTACCGTTAGTTAGCAGAGGAATGCAGGCATGGCAGAGTCGATTTCACTCCCTTCATTTGAAGAGCTGGCAGCAATGGCCAAAGACAACCCAGAGCAGCTTAGCCAGCTTCGACATCAGTTGTGTGAGCAGTTCATTGCTGGTTGCTCCAGTGATATGCAGCCAAGACTGCACGCCCAACAGTCTCACATTGAGCGGGTACTACAACGCGCCAAAAACCCGATACATGCCAATGTGCTTTTGAGAGAAGAGCTGCACAAACAAATCGTCAAATTTGCCGATGCGCTGCAAGGAGACACGCAAACATCTCAATGCAGTGCAGACATCGTTCCTTTTGATCGTGGGCAAGAGTGGCGCTGATCGATTGATACCGCCTTTGGCACAAAGAAAAGGGGCATAAAGACAAGAGGCGCAAAAAAGGGAAGCTAATGCTTCCCTTTCGACATTTTGAGCCGCTTATTGCTTAGGCTCATCACCGTATTGGTTTTGACCGTCAGTTCCTTTCAAGAAACCACACTCCACCAAGATCCAAGCGCCACAGGCTAACGCAGCCAATGAAATCACACTTTGAACCAGTGAAGGCTGAGCAGCCGTTGCCGGATCCAGCGTTGGCAAACTCATGCGTCCAAACACGAGCGGCACATTTAATAGCAGCCACCAGCTTGATTTATTGCGGTCGTGCCAACGTTTAGCAGTAATCGCCAAGTCAGGTATCAGCAGTACCACCAAGAGTACCGGCAGTAATAAGTGCACCACGTTTGGGAATAGATAGTTCAACCCCTGCGCACACACCATAATGGCTAGGTAATAACAGACATTCCACATCCAGAACGTCTTGCGACCAATGCGGCCATTAAAAGAAAACAGTAACGACTTTAACGACATCAAATCACTCTCATATTAATTGGTAACCTTTTGAAAGCAGGCTTTGTCCATATCGCGGATATTCACCGTCAAGCTCTTAATATGGCTCGCCTGCTCTCTAAGTACTTCCATCAGCTTACGCGACAACTCGCGCTTTTGCTCGTCCGTTCGTCCAGACAGCAGCTCAAAGCTGATGTGCACAAAATCTTCGCTATCCCCGTACTCGCCAATCAACCAGTTATGACTGCGCAGTGAACGAGACTTCACCGAGTCAGTATCAAACAGCCCACAGTTGAGTGTTACACGGTGCAGATCTTCCAGTAGCCCTTGTACATTCAACCTTTCGTCGGCTGTATTCGAATATTCTAAAACCAGATTCGGCATACGACTTCCTTTTTTTTGGCCAATAGCCGACAAGGTATAGCAAGCCGCGAGTAAAATGCCGAGAAGTATTCTATTATTCTGTTTACTGGATCACTTGGGCACGCCATTCTGAGCTCTCTAAATGGGGCAATTGTTAGGATAAGATACCAAAGCGATAAAGAAATGACCCCAATCATGATCTACGTGAATTAATCTGTTATATTCTTTCGTAATCACGTTTATTTTTTACATTCGTTTATTACAAACACTGATTTTGGAGAAAATCTCATGCGTCAACCTGTAGTTATGGGTAACTGGAAACTCAACGGCAGCAAAGCAATGGTAACTGAGCTGCTAACTGGTCTAAACGCTGAACTTGAAGGCGTAACTGGTGTAGACGTGGCGGTAGCTCCACCAGCACTTTACATCGACCTAGCTGAGCGTGTTATCGCAGAAGGCGGCAACAAGATCATCCTTGGTGCACAAAACACTGACCTAAACAACAGCGGTGCTTTCACTGGCGACATGTCTCCAGAAATGCTGAAAGATTTTGGTGCAACTCACATCATCATCGGTCACTCTGAGCGTCGTGAATACCACAACGAATCAGACGAGTTCATCGCTAAGAAATTCGCATTCCTAAAAGAGAACGGCCTGAAGCCAGTTTTCTGTATCGGTGAATCTGAAGCTCAAAACGAAGCTGGCGAAACTGAAGCAGTATGTGCACGCCAAATCAACGCAGTGATCGACGCTTACGGTGTTGAAGCACTAAACGACGCAATTATCGCATACGAGCCAATCTGGGCTATCGGTACTGGTAAAGCAGCAACTGCAGACGACGCACAGCGTATCCACGCTTCTATCCGTGCTCTAATCGCAGCAAAAGACGAAGCAGTAGCTGAGCAAGTAATCATCCAGTACGGTGGTTCTGTTAAGCCAGAGAACGCAGAAGCTTACTTCTCACAACCAGACATCGACGGTGCTCTAGTTGGTGGCGCATCTCTAGACGCTAAGAGCTTCGCAGCAATCGCTAAAGCAGCGGCAGCAGCAAAAGCTAAGTAATCGAACCGATTACCAAAAGCCGGCTCCATTGAGCCGGCTTTTTTGTTTCTATGTGTCCGTCACTTTACTGCGGACAAACAAAAACCGCTGCCAAGGCAGCGGTTTTTCTATGCTCGAGAGAAGGCCGAATTAGAACAGCTCTTCCGCTACTTTGAATAGGTCAGTGCGCACTGGACGCTTCATGTTTTCGATAGCATCGATGATGTCATGGTGAACCAGTTGCTCTTTCTGAATGCCCACACAACGGCCGCCGTGACCTTCTAGAAGTAGGTGAACCGCGTAGTTACCCATGCGAGATGCTAGAACACGGTCGAAAGCTGTCGGACGACCACCACGCTGGATGTGACCCAGTACTGTCGCACGAGTTTCACGGCCAGTACCTTCTTCAATCTCTTTCGCTAGCTCGTTCGCATCCATCATTAGCTCAGTAAGAGCGATGATCGCGTGTTTCTTACCTTTCGCAATACCATCTTGAATGTTGCTGATTAGCTGGTCTTTATTCAGACCAGTCTCTGGAGTAATGATGTACTCACAGCCGCCTGCAATTGCTGACATTAGGGTTAGGTCACCACAGTGACGACCCATGATCTCAACGATAGAGATACGTTGGTGAGAAGATGAGGTGTCACGTAGACGGTCAATCGCATCGATAACTGTGTTTAGTGCCGTTAGGTAGCCGATTGTGTAATCAGTACCTGCAATATCGTTATCGATAGTGCCTGGAAGACCGATACATGGGTAACCCATTTCAGTTAGCTTCTTCGCGCCCATGTAAGAACCGTCACCACCAACAACAACCAATGCGTCGATGCCATGCTTTTTCAAGTTCTCAATGGCTTTCTCACGAACTTCCACTTCTTTAAACTCTGGGAAACGCGCAGAACCTAGGAATGTACCACCACGGTTGATCACATCAGAAACGCTTGAACGGTCAAGAGGCTTGATGCGGTCTTCGTACAGACCAAGATAGCCGTCGTATACGCCGTACACTTCCAAACCCTCTGACAGAGCAGTACGTACCACGCCGCGTACCGCAGCATTCATACCCGGTGCGTCACCACCACTTGTCAAAACACCAATTTTCTTAATCATGCTCACCCTCGATTTGGCAATCTAATTTTAAATTGTAAGTATGTCGCCTTCGGCGGCGACATACCGAAATCTTTGTTATCGTTACACAGGCTCAGCGTGTTCCCCAAAACATCACTGACGTAACTTTATTACTTATGTAAGAGTATTACAGTTTATACTGGCTCGTACGTTGATTCACATCAGAATCGCACTTTTTTATCACGCGCATTGATAATAGACAATGGAATTTAACATTGCCATTACGGCAAAACCTCCTCCCAAAGTGTGTCACCATCTACGCCCAGCCAGCTAAAAGTCTTGCAGTTTTTGCTCAGCTTCTTCGCGAAGCACCACAGAATACGGGTCTTGGTGAATGATCACATCCGCACCCGGAAATGCCTTAATCACCTCTTCTTCCGCTTTATCAGCAATGCGGTGCGCCTCGATAAGGGGCAGATGGTCATCTAACTCTAAGTGTAACTGAATGAAACGAACTGGCCCTGACATGCGAGTTCTTAGCTGATGCACACCAATCACCCCTTCCACGTCATTACACACCTGGCGAATCACAACTAACTCTTCTTCCGGCAATTGACGATCAAGCAGCGATTGTACCGACTCATAAGCCATTTTTATCGCGCTGACTAAGATAAACACACCAATACCAATCGCAAACACCGAGTCCGCTTGCCCAACGCCATACCAACTCAATCCAAGAGCGACCATAATCGCCACGTTCATATATAAGTCAGTTTGATAATGCAGTGAATCAGCAGCAATGGCCTGACTGCCCGTTTTACGAACCACATATTTTTGAAACGCAACCAAGCCCGACGTCACGATTAAGGCAAAGAAACTGACATAGATACCCAGCTCAGGCGATTGGAGATCATGCGGCCTGAAGAAACGATCGATACCGTTAAGAATGAGAAAACAAGCAGAACCGGTTATGAACATCGACTGTGCCAACGCGGCCAGAGATTCGGCCTTGCCATGGCCAAAAGTATGTTCTTTATCAGCAGGTTGAAGTGAGTATCGAACAACAATCAAGTTGATCAATGATGCGGCAATATCAAGCAGTGAGTCGATCAAAGAAGCCAGTAAGCTCACCGAGCCGGTGACCCACCAAGTGATCAGTTTCGCTATTAACAGGATGGTTGCTACCGTGGTCGCTGCCCATGCAGCCGTAGTAACCAATTTCGCGTAGTTGTCCTTCATGCGCTGTGTGGTTTTTCCTTGAAGATATTTCTAAACACAAAGCAAGTATACTGATAAATGATGACAAAAATAGAAAAAGCGACCAAAAAAGGTCGCTTAGTATTCGCTATCGTTATCATGAAAGCTAGGAGTCTAACTTCATGATACGCTAGATATGCCGATTACTCAGAAGCACGTTTTTCTGCACGCTTTTCCATTTTCGCGAAGCATTTTTCCATGCGCTCTTGGGACAGCTCTTTAAACGTCTCTTTCTGCTCTGGCGTTAAGATGCTCATCAGTTCATGTTGCTTCTCAAGCATCTTCACGCGGCGCTCGGCTTGCTTCTCAACCATTTGCGTTGCCAGTGCGTTCGCCGCATCCGCATCAAACGTATCGGCTAATACTAGATCTTGCATTTGCTGCTGACGTGCTTGCATTTCTGCTTTCTTAGCAGTGAAATCGCCATCAAACTTCTGTTTCATTTGCGCTTTAGTCGATTCACGTAGCTGCTTCATCTGCTCTTTTTGTGCGTCAGTCAGGTCTAGCTCGCGGAACATGCGTTTGCCGTCAAAACCGCCACACATGCCTTCGCCACCTTTACCGTGATGACCGCCTTTACCGCCACCGTATGCTAAGACACTTGCAGAGCCAAGCGCGAGTGGAAGAACAGTTGCAGCGATAACCCATTTTTTTGAAAATTTCATAATCTTTACCCTTATGTGATTCATGCCATGGCTGCCTCTGCAGCGCTTGAGTATAGAATAGAAGCTGAGGCGTAAAGCAACGTACAGCGAGCGTAAAGAATCGTAAAGATCGCTTTTTTGAGCCGCGAACGCTTTATTATTACAGGGCACAACAATACCGAGGTAAATCATGGCACACATTCTTCTTATCGATGACGACACCGAGCTAACCAGTCTTCTCAAAGACATCTTAAGCTATGAAGGCTTTGAGGTTTCAGAGGCCAACGATGGGTTTGCTGGCTTAGAGGCAATGTGCGAGGCCATTGATTTAGTATTGATGGATGTGATGATGCCACGCCTCAATGGTATGGATACCCTCAAAAAGCTACGCGAAAATTGGGATACCCCAGTACTGATGCTTACGGCAAAAGGTGAGGAGATAGACCGTGTTATTGGTCTTGAGCTTGGCGCCGATGACTATCTTCCTAAGCCATTTAGCGACCGAGAGCTGCTCGCGCGTATCAAGGCCATATTAAGGCGCACCAGTAACAAGTCAGAATCGAGCTCATCCGATGGAATACGTTTTGACGACATTCAGGTCTTCCCTGCAAAACAAGAAGCGACGTGCCAAAGCCAGACTCTCGACCTAACCACCACTGAATTTGCGCTGCTGCACTATTTTGTCCAACACCCTGGGGAGACGCTGACCAAAGAAGCGCTGAGCCTTGAAGTGCTCGGCAAGCGCCTGTCAGCATTCGACCGAGCGGTGGATATGCACGTCTCTAACTTACGTAAAAAGCTGCCAGAAAAGAGCGATGGTAAACCAAGGATTAAAACCTTGCGCGGTCGTGGCTACTTATTGGTGAAGGAGTAAACATGAAACTGCCAAAAATTAGCAGCCTCTACGGACGAATTTTTGCGATATTTTGGTTTACCATGTTGCTGGTGCTGATCGCGGTACTAGCACTGCCCCACCTCGATCCTCGCGTTGCAAGAGAAGTCTCCACCGAGACACTCGGCCAAATCAGTGCTACTCGTGACAGAATTGAACGTCAATTTGCCAACGAGCCAAGTATTGGTCGCATAGTCTATCAGCTTGATAAGTCTGAACGCATGCACAATAAAGACCGCAAGACAAAAGGACCAAGCTTCTTCATTGTCGATAAGACCGGCAACATCTTAAGCACTCAAAAGCATGTCGATTTCAAAGAGCGCATGCTCAAAAACTTCATTACTTCGGTTGATACGTTCGACAAGCCGATGCAAAAACTCTACGGCCGCTACATGCTGGTTGGCCCTGTTTCGATTAACTTAGCCAAGCAAGAGTATGACCTTTATATCGGTATGCGCTGGAATCAACCTCCGCCGTTTCTACTCAGAATGTTTGATAAGCCATTCCAGCTATTGTTAGTAGTGATGGCCGTCAGCACACCGCTTCTGCTTTGGCTAGCATGGGCACTGAGCCAACCCGCTCGCCGTCTTGAGCGCGCCGCCAAGCGTGTTGCCAAGGGAGAGTTCAATCCAGATCCGACCCTCGAAACCGGCACGACAGAGTTTAAGCAAGCAGGACAAAGTTTCAATCAAATGGTACTGGCGGTAAATCAAATGATTTCCGGTCAGCAAAGACTGCTGTCAGACATCTCCCACGAGCTGCGTTCACCATTGACAAGGCTTCGCATGGCGACAGGCCTCGCGACCCGTAAACAAGGTGAGAGCGCAGAGTTGACCCGTATTGATACCGAAGCCCAGCGCCTTGAGCAAATGATTGCTGAGCTTTTGGAACTGTCTCGCATGAACACCGACAGCCATGTCACCCGAGAAAGTCAGCCAGCAAGCAGCCTTTGGGAGGAGATCTTTAGTGATGCTCAGTTTGAGGCCGAGCAAGTGGGCAAAACTTTGCACTTCTCAACGATTCCTGAGATCTCTATCGTCGGCAACCCTAAGCTGCTCATGAGTGCAATTGAAAATATCGTACGTAATGCGATCCGCTATGGTGAATCCGAGATCAATATCGCGCTGTATCAGCACGATGACATCCTGCACATTATTGTCGAAGATGATGGTCCTGGAGTACCTAATGATGAACTTGACGACATTTTTAGACCGTTTTATCGCGTCTCCACCGCTCGCGATCGCGACTCAGGTGGCACCGGTTTAGGACTGGCAATCACGCAAAGTGCCATCCTCCAGCATCGCGGCCAAATCATGGCGTCACGCAGTGAACTTGGCGGTCTAAAAATGCACGTAGAGCTGCCATTATAAATCAGGCAACGAAGCGATATTGATTCTACACTCTTTGTGGTAGCCTTCCGGCTCATGCTCAACACAATAAGAGAACCAAGTAGATGAAGATCTTCAGCAATTTCGAAAGTGGCAACATTGAAGTTGTCAGCATTGAGAATAAAGACGATATCCAGCTAAAGATACAAAACGACCATCAGTCTGAGTTTTATCAGTGGTTTCATTTCCGCCTAGAAACTCAGGCTGAACAATCCCACACCATCAAGATCCTTGATTTGGCTAAGTCAGCCTACCCTGAAGGTTGGAAAGGCTATGATGTGGTCGCTTCTTACGATCGCGAAGAATGGTTCCGTATTCCATCTGAGTTCGATGGCGACACACTGAGCTTCAACGTGCTGCCTGAGCGCGGCTCCATGTATTTCGCTTACTTCGCACCCTACTCCTATGACCGCCACCTCGATCTCTTACACATGGCGCAAACCGAGCACCACTGTACTCTTGAGACCCTAGGCCACACGTTAGACAACAACGATATGTCACTGCTAACTTTTGGCGAGCCAGAAGAAGGTAAGAAGAACATTTGGGTGATTGCTCGTCAGCACCCGGGTGAGACTATGGCGGAATGGTTTATGGAAGGCCTGATCCAGCGCCTTGTCGATGAAACCGACACCACAGCGCAAGCGTTGCTAGAAAAAGCTGTGCTCTACGTAGTGCCAAACATGAACCCAGATGGCGCAAACCGCGGCCACCTGCGCACCAATGCGGTTGGCGTCAACCTAAACCGTGAGTGGCAAACACCTTCTATGGAGAAAAGCCCAGAGGTGTTCCTAGTACGCGAGAAGATGCTGCAAACGGGCGTCGACATGTTCTTGGACATTCATGGTGATGAAGCGATCCCATACAACTTTGCAGCTGGCTCTGAGGGCATTCCTTCTTACGATGAGAGACACGCCGGTCTTGAGCATGCGTTCAAACAAGCACTACTCACTATTACGCCTGAGTTCCAAGACGACTATGGCTACGACAAAGACGAGCCGGGTAAGGCAAATCTAACCGTCGGCTCAAACTGGGTTGCAGAGCAGTTCCGCTGCCTGTCATACACCATTGAGATGCCTTTTAAGGACAATAACAACTATCCAGATCCTTTGTATGGTTGGTCGCCTGAGCGCAGTATTAAGTTTGGTCATGACATGGTAGCGGCGACGCTAGCTGTGACGGATAAGCTTTAATCTCAAAGGACACGCAATTAGAGTATCTCGTCATTCCGCTAGCCGCGCGCCTGCGCGCACTGGAATCTACGTGAGGCTTGGTGCACGCTTTAGGTAGATCCCCGTCTGCGCGGGGATGACGATAATTTTAGTTACGACCTACTCTATAACGTCTTCATTCCTGTGCAGACAGGAATCTAATTGAGGCTTGGCGCTCACTTTGGGTAGATCCCCGCCTGCGCGGGGATGACGATAATTTTAGTTACGACCTACTCTATAACGTCTTCATTCCTGTGCAGACAGGAATCTAAATGAGACTTGGCGCTCACTTTGGGTAGCTCCCCGCCTGCGCGGGGATGGCGATAATTTTGAGTGTAAGGAACTAACAACTCGCGTCATTCCTGTGTAGACAGGAATCTTCT
>NZ_JBNNXW010000023.1:0-32544 GCF_052879755.1 Vibrio sp. DNB22_10_4
GCGGGTTCGAGTCCCGTCCACTCCGCCACTTATTAGAAAACCCGATGCGAAAGCGTCGGGTTTTTTATTATCTAAAACTTAGGTAACTTCCTTTTCAAGGAAGTCGAGTCCCGGTTGGATGCAACCCCAGCCACTCCGCCACTTATTAAGAAGCCTCGTCTAACGACGAGGCTTTTTGCTATCTGCAATAT
This sequence comes from Vibrio sp. DNB22_10_4, assembly GCF_052879755.1. Lineage (NCBI taxonomy): Bacteria > Pseudomonadati > Pseudomonadota > Gammaproteobacteria > Vibrionales > Vibrionaceae > Vibrio > Vibrio sp. DNB22_10_4. The sequence continues at coordinate 192 of NZ_JBNNXW010000023.1, forward strand.
ACTTCTTCTCATTCTAGCTTTTCCATTCGTGAGCTTAGGTTTTTTAGCTCCAATCTTCTTTTCGTTTTAATTCGCGAACTAATTGTTGATTACAGCCTAAAAAGTGACGCATGTAACTTTTTAAATTTACTCGACAGCCAGATAGATTATCCGTTGGATTTTGTGGTTAAAAATGTGATGTTGGGTCGAATTTATTCGTTGTTGGTATATTATTACCTTTTCAATTCATAGTTTGGGATTAGGTGATGGGGCAGTTTTCAGTTTTAGGTTTTATTGCATTGGGCGGTGCTGTCGGGGCTTGTTCGAGATATTTGATATCAGAGCTTTGTGTTGCACTTTTCGGTCGTGGTTTTCCTTACGGTACGTTAACCGTCAATGTGGTTGGCTCGTTTATTATGGGGCTATTGATTGCAGCATTCGAAGCTGAAATTTTTGCGCCTGATCCATGGCGTCAAATCATTGGTCTTGGCTTCTTAGGTGCACTTACGACATTCTCTACGTTTTCTATGGATAACGTACTCCTAATGCAGCAGGGGGCGTTTCTGAAGATGGGACTAAATATATTGCTCAATGTTGTTTTGAGTATCTCAGCTTGTTGGATTGGTTTTCAGATGCTGACCAAAAGTTAAACGAAAAACTTCCATGTCCTGTTGATGTATTAAAACTAATTCCTTTATAATCGAGTCAATACTTGTCGGAGTGCCCATAGGGCTGAGACCGTTAATTCGGGATCCGTTGAACCTGATCTGGTTAGTACCAGCGAAGGGAACAAGAGAATAGAACTAGCATCATATTCTATTTATCAAATAGCGCACGCTATTGTGGTTGATACCTCTTGTATTCACACATCCGTCAAGCATTTATCTTTTATAACTATATGATATATAAGGAAATGCTATGTCGACACGCAAGCAAAATAGGCTGGAAGCAAAAAACTTTATCGATACATTATCGGTAACGCCTTACCCCAATTCTCAAAAGACATATATCCAAGGTAGCCGAAGCGATCTGCAAGTACCAATGCGTACAATCTCTCTTGCAGACAGCTTAATCGGTGGTAACCAAGACAATCCAATCCATGAGCCTAACGAGCCCATCAACGTGTATGACACGTCTGGTGTCTATACCGACCCAGAGCACTCTATCGATTTGTACTCAGGTTTACCAAAGCTAAGAGAAGCCTGGATTGATGAACGCGCTGATACCGAAGTATTGTCAGGCGTCAGTTCAGAATTTGCTAAGCAAAGACTTGAAGATGACACGCTTGATGAGCTTAGGTACGGGCTATTACCTCGTATCAGGCGTGGTGCTGAAGGCGCTTGCGTCACGCAGCTTCACTACGCACGCCAAGGTATTATTACCCCTGAGATGGAATACATCGCGATTCGAGAGAACATGGGACGTCAAAAGCTCAAAGACGAAGTGCTCACTCAGCAGCATCCAGGTCAGCACTTTGGGGCGAACTTACCTAAAGAAATCACACCCGAATTCGTGCGTAAGGAAGTCGCTGAGGGTAGAGCGATCATCCCTTCAAATATCAATCACCCAGAATCTGAGCCGATGATCATTGGCCGCAACTTCCTCGTTAAGGTAAATGCTAATATAGGCAACTCGTCGGTCACCTCATCAATTGAAGAGGAAGTCGAGAAGCTTGTCTGGGGTACTCGATGGGGTGCCGATACAGTTATGGACCTGTCGACTGGACGAAATATCCACGAAACGCGCGAATGGATCTTACGTAATAGTCCAGTGCCAATCGGTACAGTACCTATGTATCAAGCATTAGAGAAGGTTAATGGAGTCGCCGAAAATCTGACTTGGGAAGTAATGCGAGATACATTAATTGAGCAAGCAGAGCAGGGTGTAGACTACTTTACTATTCATGCTGGCCTTCTACTTCATCACATCCCACTCACCGCCAAGCGCGTCACGGGTATCGTTAGCCGTGGTGGCTCTATCATCGCTAAGTGGTGTTTGGCACACCATGAAGAGAGTTTCTTATATACCAACTTTAGAGAGATCTGTGAAATCTGTGCACGTTATGACGTGGCCTTGTCCCTCGGTGATGGATTGCGTCCAGGCTCTATTGCCGATGCCAATGATGAAGCTCAATTTGCAGAGCTTAGAACCCTAGGCAAGCTAACCAAAATTGCCTGGGAATACGATGTTCAGGTCATCATCGAAGGTCCTGGTCATGTACCGATGCACATGATCAAAGAGAACATGGAAGAGCAGCTTGAGCACTGTCATGAGGCACCTTTCTATACGCTTGGGCCACTGACCACTGATATTGCACCTGGCTATGATCATATTACCTCTGGCATTGGTGCTGCAATGATTGGCTGGTACGGTTGTGCGATGCTGTGTTACGTGACGCCAAAAGAACACCTTGGCCTACCAAATAAAGAAGACGTTAAGACAGGGCTCATCACCTACAAGCTAGCTGCTCATGCAGCAGACTTAGCGAAGGGACACCCAGGGGCTCAAATTCGTGATAATGCACTTTCAAAGGCTCGCTTTGAATTCCGCTGGGAAGACCAGTTTAACCTCTCTCTAGATCCTGATACTGCGCGTCAGTTCCATGATGAAACACTCCCTCAGGAGTCTGGAAAGGTTGCCCATTTCTGCTCGATGTGCGGTCCAAAGTTCTGTTCGATGAAGATCTCACAAGAGGTACGAGAGTACGCTAAAGAAATACAACAAGGCGACAGTATTGCTATCACAATGCTTGATGACCCTTTAGAGGGGATGCGTCAAAAGTCTGAAGAGTTCAGAGCAACGGGTGCTGAGTTGTATCACCCAGCTGTTACTGAAGAATAACTACCATAATCTAAGGAGCTTCCGTTGAAACTCATGCTGCCCATTGGCGCAGACGCTTTGAATCGTCATATTCATCGTGTTCTCGGCCTAGCAAAACAAGTCGGCTTCTCTACCGAAAACATCGTGGTCTCATCTTCTGAAGAAGGTGAAGCGGTCATTATCCACCATGAAGCAAGCGCCCGTTATATTTCGAGTGACGTTTTCGGCTCTACTTTCCGTTTGGGAGATAGCGCTATAGATAATGATATCCGTGTAAGGTATTTGCACAACATGGATGAAAGTCATCTTTCAGCCTCACTAGCTGCTGCCACACAAGGTGATGTCTATGTAGCAGTAGAAAGTGGCTCTCGATGGCTCGATGTTTGGTCTTGTAGAGAAAACGTCATCAAGGCTTCTGCGGCAGCTTCTTTGATTACAGACCACACCGAGCATTTGGCTTGGCTCGTAGTGAGTATTGCTCTCGATTTTCCTCTCGAAGATGCGGTTATGCTCGCCAGAGCGGGATGTGTTTCACGTGAAACATGGCCAAGTCACTTAGACCAGTTCCCCGTTCCAGTCATAGAAAATGCGAATTTAGGTATACGTGTTGGCTGGGCAGTTGAGGCATCGACTCTACCATTTCCGACTGTAATTAAATCAAAGCTTGGGCTCTATCCTGTTGTCGATAATGTTGATTGGGTAGCACGATTACTAGAACTGGGCATTAAAACGGTACAGCTTAGAATCAAGCAGCCTGACCTGCCGAACCTAGAACAGCAGATTGAAAAAGCGATCGAGCTTGGTCGAAGACATGATGCTCAAGTGTTCATCAATGACTATTGGCAGCTAGCGATTAAGCATGGTGCTTACGGCGTTCACTTAGGTCAAGAAGACATTGAAGTGGCAAATCTGAAGAGACTTGCAGAAAAAGGAATTGCGCTTGGCCTATCTACTCACGGCTATTATGAGTTGCTGCGCATCGTTCAAATTCACCCTAGCTACATTGCGCTCGGCCACATCTTCCCAACCACAACCAAAGACATGCCTTCAAGACCGCAAGGTTTGATACGGCTGGAACTCTATCAGCGACTGATTGATTCGATACCTTACGGTCAGGAACTGGGATATCCAACAGTAGCCATTGGTGGCATTGATTTGAAGACTGCAGTACCAGTTTGGAGTTGTGGTGTGACAAGTTTGGCAGTAGTACGAGCAATCACATTGGCTGATGATGTACCCGCCGTTATTCAACAATTTGAGTCAATCATGGATGGTCGTCTTGATGGTTAATGATGGCCAATTTAAGCAGTATCTGCGCCAAATCAGTCTTCCGAACATAGGTGAAGAAGGGCAGAGCAAGTTGCTCAAGGCCAATGTGCTTATTGTTGGCTGTGGGGGACTTGGAACCGCAGCGAGCATGTATTTAGTAGGGGGCGGAGTAGGCAGTGTAACTATTGCTGACGATGATGCAGTTGAGATTTCTAACTTGCCTCGACAGGTAACTTATCACGCGAAAGATGTTGGATTCGCTAAAGTCGAATGTTTGAAGGCCAGCCTGAAGCAACAGAATCCAGATATTAGAGTGCGAAGTATTAACAAAAAGCTTGATGGCAATCAGTTGTTATTAGAGATCACTTTAGCGGATGTTGTGGTTGATTGCTCAGATAACCTAGCAACTAGACATGCCATAAATGCTTACTGTAAACAAAGTAACACCGACCTCGTTAGCGCAGCAGCAATCGGTTGGAACGGGCAACTCAGTGTTTTTCCGTTCTCATCGACCCGTGAGATTGCCTGTTATCGGTGCTTGTATCCCTTTGATGAAATCAAAGGCAGCAGCCGATGTTCAGAGTCATCTGTCATGGGGCCAGTGGTTGGCATGATGGGACTTTACCAAGCTCTAGAAACGATAAAGTTGCTTGCAGGTGTCCACCCTCAGGTTACCCAGAAAAAAACACCGACATTGAAGTTATTCGATGGACTAAATGGTCAATGGCAAACACTACAGATTGCTCGTGAGCAAACTTGTACGGTTTGCTCCACCGACTGAGTACACCATGGTGTGTAGTCACAGATTTTGCACGCGAGAACAAAAATGATTCAAGTAACAGTTAATAACACATTACAGAATACGGAAACAGACAGCCTACTCGAGGATCTTATTAAAGGTCTCGATATCGATACCCATGGGTGTGCCATTGCGGTCGATGACCAAATTGTGCCACGAACTGAGTGGTCGACGTTTGTCGTCAAAAATGACATGTCCATTAACATCTTCCAAGCCATTGCAGGGGGCTAATTCATGCTAACAATTGCCAATAAAACTTTTGAATCACGTCTGTTTACTGGAACCGGAAAGTTCTCGGATCAGTCTCTTATGGTTCAGGCTATTGCGGAAAGTGGTTCACAGCTAGCGACGATGGCGCTCAAGCGCGTAGATCTACAAGGTCAGGATGACAACATCTTACGACCATTGATTGAGAACAAGATTAGTCTGTTGCCTAACACTTCAGGCGCTAAGAATGCCAAAGACGCCATCTTCGCTGCACATCTTGCTAGAGAAGCATTGGGCACGAATTGGCTGAAGTTAGAGATTCACCCAGATCCGAAGTACTTACTACCAGACCCGATCGAGACGTTAAAAGCTGCCGAGCAGCTAGTTAAAGATGGATTCGTCGTTCTGCCATATTGTCATAGTGATCCAACGCTATGTAAGCATCTTGAGGAAGTAGGGTGTGCCGCTGTGATGCCACTTGGAGCTCCAATAGGAAGCAACAAAGGCATCGTCAGTAGAGACTTTTTAGAAATTATAATCGAACAAGCGAACGTTCCGGTTGTGGTTGATGCAGGTATCGGGGCACCATCACATGCAGCGCTTGCGATGGAAATGGGGGCTGATGCTGTCTTGGTCAATACCGCTATCGCTGCTGCCGCTGATCCGGTTGCTATGGCTAAAGCGTTTAAGCTAGCAGTAGAGTCAGGAAGACTAGCATACGAAAGTGGTCTAGCAGGTACCGTAAATCATGCCGTGGCCTCGAGTCCGCTAACCGCGTTTCTAGATTCAGAGTAGGAGAGCAAAATGAGCTTTGTTCAGGAGCATGCTAAGTATAACTGGGATGATATTCGTCTTTCTATTTATGCGAAATCGGCGCGTGATGTAGAGCGAGCACTGTCTAAACCGCGACTCGACTTAGAAGACTTTAAGGCACTTATTAGTCCTGCCGCAGAACCCTACTTAGAACAAATGGCTCAGCGTTCATTTGCATTAACTCGAAAGCGATTCGGGCACACCATGTCCATGTATATACCTTTGTACCTTTCCAACTTGTGTGCCAATGCTTGTACCTATTGCGGTTTTTCAATGGAAAATCGCATTAAACGAAAGACGCTCAGTACTGAAGAAATAGAGCGTGAGTGCGACGTAATCAAACAGATGGGTTTCGACAATATTCTTTTGGTCACAGGTGAGCACGAGAACAAAGTAGGTATGAAATACTTCCAACAAGTGTTGCCAGAAATCAAAAAGCACTTTAGCTATTTGGCTATGGAAGTTCAGCCATTAGAGACCCAAGAGTATGCGACCCTCAAACAGCACGGTCTCGATGCTGTCATGGTTTATCAGGAAACGTATCATCGCTCGACATACGCGCAGCACCATCTTCGTGGCAATAAAATGGATTTCAACTACCGACTTGAAACCCCGGATAGATTGGCACAAGCAGGAATCGACAAGATTGGCATTGGTTCACTGATAGGATTAGAAGAGTGGCGCACCGATTGTTTCTTTGTTGCAGCCCATCTTCAATACTTAGAGAGCCGTTATTGGAAGACACGATACTCAATTTCTTTTCCGCGACTTCGACCTTGTGAGGGCGCATTACAACCGAAATCGGTGATGACAGATAAGCAACTAGTGCAGCTTATCTGCGCCTACCGCTTGTTCAACAATGAAGTCGAACTCTCACTGTCGACTCGTGAATCCGCGACTTTCCGCGATCAGGTTTACCCACTAGGTATCACGAGTATTAGTGCAGCATCAAAGACTCAGCCAGGTGGCTACGCGGATGACCAAGAAGAGCTAGAACAGTTCGCAATCAGTGATGAGCGCAGTGCTGCTTTGGTTGCTGAGTCGGTGAAACGGGCAGGTATGGAGCCTGTTTGGAAAGACTGGCATCAGTCCTACTCAGGTTAGATGTCTAACCATGTTTCACGTGAAACCAAAAAAGGCGCTGGAGTTCCAGCGCCTTTTTATTTCTTCGAGCCTAACGAGCTAGAGCGGTTGGCAAGCTGTTTCCAGCCAAGCTAGTGCATCACCGGTAACTAGTGGTGAAACGTCATTCCACACTTTTTGGTGATAGTCGTTCAACCAAGTGATTTCTGTTTCCGTTAGCATATCAGCCACGATGTTGCGCTTGTCGATAGGGCATCGAGTAAGTGACTCGAAACCAAACATAGAACTATCACCAGCTGTTGCTTTCTCAATGACCAACTCAAGGTTCTCGATACGAATACCGAACTCATCTGCACGGTAGTATCCTGGTTCGTTTGATAGCACCATACCAGGTACTAGCGGCGTATTGTTTACGGCTTTCGCGATGCGCTGCGGTCCTTCGTGAACACTCAGGAAGTGGCCGACACCATGGCCAGTGCCATGGTCATAATCAAAACCATTTGCCCACAAATGTTGACGAGCTAGAACGTCCAGTTGATGACCACAAGTACCCTTCGGGAATAGTGCGGTAGCCAGACCAATGTGACCTTTTAGTACCAATGTAAACTGGCGCTTCATCTCATCTGTTGGGGTACCTATCGCAATGGTACGCGTGATGTCAGTGGTACCATCGAGGTACTGGCCACCTGAATCAACCAAGTACAAGGTATCTTGAACTAGCGATCCAGGAACCTCTTGATTCGCATGGTTGTAGTGACACATGGCCGCGTTACCTGCGGAGGCAGAAATAGTATCGAAACTAAGATCTATCAAAGTTGGATCAACTCGGCGGAATGCTTCCAACTTGTCACTGACTTCTGCTTCATCAGAAAGGTTGCCTTTAGCGACTTCACTATCGAGCCAGCTTAAAAAGTTAACCATTGCTGCGCCGTCGCGCACATGGCTGCTACGCATGCCTTCAACTTCAACGCTGTTCTTGGCCGCTTTTGGCATTAAACATGGGTCAGCAAGGTCGAGAAGTTTGGCACCATATTGCTCCAACTTTAGCTGAAACCAAGCATTACTTGTCGCTGGGTCTAGGGTGACTTTTTTGCCTTTCAACGATTCTAGTTCAGTCTCCAAAGACGATGGAAGGCAGACTTCAACACCTGCACCTACATGGTCGGTAAATTCGTTCATGTCATCGATGCGCGTTGGGTCAATAAAGAACTTAGTTGAGCCATCTGAGTAAAGGATCGCGTGAGCCAGCAATACAGGAAGACGTGAAACATCAAGACCGCGGACATTTAAAAGCCAGCAAATTGAATCAAGCTCAGTAATGATAGCGGCATCAGCGCCACTGCTTGCTAGGTTTTGTGCTAGCTGGGTACGTTTGTCTAGGCTTGATTGGCCGACCTTGTCTAGTGGCATTAAACGAACGTTACTTAATTGAGCAGCCGGGCGATCGCTCCAGAAAAGATCAATTGGGTTATCGTTAACAGCAACCAGTTCGTAGCGACCTGCAAGTTTTTCTAGTGCATTCTGGTACCAGTTACCTCTATGCATGCGAGGGTCTACACCGATTCGAGCACCGAGCTCAAGAGTTTCAATCGACCAATCCAGCGGTGGCTGCTCGATAAGGTGACAGTATTCAAAGCTATCTGCTGGAACTTGTTTACGAACTTGAACCGTGTAGCGACCGTCGACAAAAATAGCGGCTTTCTCTCGAGTGATAACAGCTGCACCTGCAGAGCCGGTAAATTGGGTTAGCCAATGAAGACGCTCGTTATGAGCGGGTACGTACTCGCCTAAGTACTCATCTTCATGAGCAACAATAAACGCATCGAGGTCGTTGTCAGTAAGCCAAGATTGAATCTGTTCAACACGGCCAGAAATATGTTCCTGCATCTGTAGTTCCTTTGTCATGGCGAAATAGGTCACCTTGCTATTATTTTGGTCTATAAGCTAGCGCTTTTGTGGACGATATACAAACGATTCTGCGAGTCGGTTAGCAGGCTCTGCGTGTCGCCTAACGTAAGTGAAGCGTCTTTTGTCGAATGATGTCGATAAGCCAATTGAGCGCCGGATCGCGATCTCTATCTTTGTGCCAAAATAGAGTGTAAGCCATTGGAGGAAATTCGAGTGGCAATGGAAGCACACGCAATCCCATTTGCTCGGCAACAAGATGAACAAAATGCCGAGGAGCGGTAAACACAAAGTCAGTGTAACTGCACAGCGCAGCAGCATTGTTGAAATCAGGTACAGTGATAGCGATATCGCGTTCCTTTCCCATGTCAGCGAGTTTGTAATCTAGAAGCCAGCGATCGCTACCATCGCAGCGCACCTGTACATGACGCATTGACAGATAGGTTTCAAGATCCCAAGGTTTAGTGAGTACAGGATGATCGGTTCGTACTAAACACATTTGATTATCCCGGTAGACTTCTAACTCCTGAATGTCTTCTGGCGGCAGTAGGGTTCTCTGAGCATCACGGATGTCGATGTCTTTGCCGGTGATCCCTAAATCCAGTTCGCCTTTTTGCATTTGCTCGAACGTGGCTTCATTCCATGCATGAGTGCTTATGCTCAGGTTAGGTCCTTGGCTAAATATTGCAGGGAGAAAGTGAGGCATGATGAGAGGATAAACGCTTTCTACCGCAGCTATGTGAAATCGGTATTCACTTGACGTTGGGGAAAACTCTGGCGGTGCAGTGATGGCCTGCATATGAGCCATTAGCACATCTAACTTGGGCTTAAGTTGCAGCGCGCGAGCTGTCGGAGATAATCCGTGGGCGTGGCGAGTGAAGAGTGGATCGTCAAACAGTTCACGCAGTTTCGATAATGACTTACTCACCGCGGATTGCGTTAGGCATAAGCGACTCGCAGCGCGGGTCACATTGCATTCTTCAAGTAGCACTGACAGGCACAAGAGTAGGTTGAGGTCGATCCGACTTAGCTTTTCTAGGTTCATCGTGTGAAATTCCTCGTAGGAATAATGCTAATGAGTATAAACCATTTCTGCTCATATCTTAATGGATATAGAATTGCGTCTTCATTAACTCGTTTTACTATTGGTAAGAGGCACCCCGTTGCAAACCAAACCTTCGAAAGTCCAACTTGCTGCATTAGTGATGTTGGTATTTTTTAGCCCTTTGGCCATCGACATCTATTTGCCAGCGTTAACGCAAATTTCTTCTACGTTTGATGTAGCTCATACGCGTGCTCAAGATACGATTACATGGTTTTTGTTTGCTATGGGTGTAGGACAGCTGTTCGCGGGACCACTTGCCGATAAACTCGGACGTCGAACGGTTGCCCTTGGCGGCATAGTGATCTACGGCTTGAGTGCTTGCTTGGCGTGGGCAGCTCAATCCATTGAGTGGATGCTAGTCGCAAGGCTGCTACAAGGCTTAGGTGCGTGCGCGACATCTGTGGCAGCCTTTGCAACCGTTCGCGATATGTTTGGACCAGAGCGTAGTGGCAAGATGATCAGCTACCTTAACGGAGCTATTTGTTTTATCCCTGCATTGGCGCCGATTTTAGGCAGCTATCTAACGCAGCAGTTTGGATGGCGTGCGAACTTCAGCTTCATGGCGGGTTTTGCGTTGTTCGTAGGTGTTATGGTTGTTCTTAACATGAGAGAGACCAATCCGCAGCAAACCAATCAGAAGTATTTCGCACTATCTAGATATACCCATGTCCTTAATACGCCGACGTTCTTGTTTCATGCCACTCTGTGTTTATTGGCCATGGGTGTAATACTTGCGTATGTCACGTCTGCACCAGTGGTACTGATGGAAAACATGGGTCTATCGATGAATGCCTTTACGTTTTGGTTTGGCCTTAATGCGGTATTTAACATCGCAGCCTGTCTGCTCGCGCCAAAAATGATGGATAAGCTTGGCACTCACAAAACACTGCAATTTGGTATCGTGACTTTGTTAGTCGCCGGAGCCTTAATGGTATGGGGAGCAGAGCTTCAAACACCGGCTTCGTTTATGGTACCTGTTATTTTGTCTTCAATAGGTTTTGCTCTCATCCTTGGAGCGGCTGCCGGTAAAGCATTGGCACCATTTGGCGATAAAGCGGGTACCGCCGCTGCTCTACTCGGACTATTCCAAATGAGTGGAGCGGGTCTGTTAGTTGGTTTGATGCAGCGTGCTGGACTAGAAGCGCCGTACATGATTGCTTTGCAGATGTGGTTGGTACTGCCAGCATTGTTCATTCTCAAAAGCAAAGTTGGCAAAGATTGGCATCAAACAGTAAAAATTGGCTAATTAAAAAACGATTAGGTTTTCCAATTTAAGAAACGGGTGTATATTTAGCTTTATACACCCCGTATTTATATATAACTGGATAAACGCAGTAATGTCTTTGACTACATACGAAATGGCTCGTGTTCTCGAGCAAATGGAAGAGTCTCCAGAAAAGATCATGTTTGGTAAATTGCTTAATGAATTAGGCAACCAAAGTGAAGAGCGTATTCGCAGTGCTGCAAAGCAAGTTCCAATTCATGTGCTTCGTGATATCGTTTACCAATTTCAACAAGTGATTGAGTCTCGCAAGGGTGAGCAAGTAGAAACATTGGCCAAAGAATTGGCCGAGCAAGGGATCTCAGTAGAAGAGCTGAAAGCGTTTCTTGCTAGCAAATAGTCGTTAGTTTTTAAAAAGCCTCGCATATCTATGCGAGGCTTTTTACTTTCAGTAAGCCCGACTATTTTGACTCAATAATCAGATCTTGAATCAGGTTATTTGTGAACGAATTACTTTGTCTGCAGATAGTGGTCCTGGCCCCCATACAACCACTATGAGTATCATTAACCCCCAAAGCTGGTGGTCATAGAACCCTTTCTCCCAAAGTAGTGGGTAGGAAACAACAGCAATAATATTGAATACAAACAAGATGGCAGCCATGGGTCGAGTAAATAAACCAAGCGCAATAAACACAGGCAAAATTAACTCTGCGGCCGTTCCCATATAGGCGGCTAACTCCCACGGCAAAATAGGCACTTGGTATTCAAGCTCAAACAGATACAGAGTGCTGTCCCAAGAGCTAATCTTGGTCATTCCCGATTTAAAGAATACCCAAGCTACCCAGAGGCGACAGAATAGCAGCAGTAGGGGCACGAAGCCGCTTTGTAGCGTATCAATAAGCTTGTCATAACTAACAAGCCAGTGAGATAAGGTCGTTTTCATATCATGCTCCTTGTGAGGTGTCGTCATGGAGAGTAAATCCAGCTACAACATCCAAAGCGAATAAACTTGGTAGTGCTGTTAGAAGAGCAGGATTAATGAACTTAAGGGGTTGTTGTGAACCGAGGGCATTGAGCAGCTCAAGAACGTTGTCGTCGAGAACGTGAAGCGTGCTGGTCGATAGCCCTTGTTTAATAATCAACGCGTTTTCAGGTTGATTGATCTCAAAACCCTCAAGGTTATTGCTATGTATCGCGTTCACTAAGCTGGCGATAGCATATTGAGATTGCAGCACAATGTGATTTGGTTTCACATGAAACACCAAGTTGCCATGTTGTGCTTCTGGTACAAGCTGCATGTTAACGAGTGGCTCAGTTGGTTCTTTCGCCTCATTTAGAGGGTGTTGATTGAGTGAGTCGATAGCCCACTCAAGTCTTATAACATCGATTAAATAGGGCACGGCATTGGTGATGTTATCGAGCTCAGAGATAGACTCAGCAAACCCTTTGCCATAGTCGGCGACGTTACCTGTTGTTGGTGGATGATGGATCACATGGTGTTTTGCCATCGACTGAAAACATTCCTCACCAACAAGCTGCAAGGTGATCGGGTAGCAAGCTTCGAGCACTTCACTCAAACTCAACACAAAATTGTTGCGATAAATCTGAATGCGATCATCGGCATTAAAGTGGTCCGCGATAATGAAATGCTCTATGTCACTATCTTGGCTACGCAAAGATTGGCTGAAAGCCGACTGCAACTCGTGAAGGCTGATCATAATTAAGCGCTCCTCAGAGTCGTGTCGTGACACGCTACGAGAATGTCGATGGCCTTCTCTGCCTCTTCAAGTAGCACTTCGGGAGCGGGAATATCAAGATCCCACTCAATGAGCGTGTGCACGGCTGCACGCTGGTTGTTCCACTGTCGGTACAACTCCCAAACCTCATTGGAGACTCTCGCGCTGTGGGTATCAATCCAAATCTCGCCTTGCTCAAGTTGTTTGCGTGTGAATCCGGCCAAGTGGATCTCATCAACTGTGTCTGGGTCTATCGCACTTAAGTAGCGGTTGGCGTCGTAGCCATGGTTGAAGCAGGAAACATGGACATTGTTTAGATCGAGCAGTAGGCGACAATCAGTGCGACGCTGCACTTCAGCGAGAAACTCCCATTCAGGAATGGTTGAGTGCTGGAAGCGCAAATAGCTCGATGGGTTCTCAATTAATAGCGGGCGTTGAATCGCATCTTGAACCTGAAGTACGTTTCGACAAAACAGATCTAATGCCTCTTCGGTATAGGGCAGTGGCAATAGGTCATTGAAATAGTGGCCGCCATGCTCGCTCCAACTTAAATGGTCAGAAACTGCAAGTGGCTGGATATCGTCAACCAATCGCTTGAGCTGTTTTAGATGATCGGTATCTACCTTTGATGCTGAACCGAGTGATAGACCAATACCGTGGCAGCTGATATTGACCTTTTCACGAATCGCTATCAGCTGTCGATATTGAGTGCTATGGGGCTGAAAATAGTTTTCGCTGTGGATTTCTAGCCAGCCCACGTTGTGAGCGTTGTGCTCAAAATAGTCGAGGTGGGGTGTGCGTAATCCTACACCGACAAGCTGAAAGGCACGACTTCGATCCATGATGATCTCCCAGATCTGTTGGCTTCTGTGGGTAAACTGTAGAAAACGGAAGGGGCGTATAATCACGCCCCTCCGATAGTGCTGTAACTTGAAAGCGTATGGACAAACAAAGTGAAGACAAAATGACAATCAAGCTATACAGGCCGTATTACGGCTTTTTACACGCGAGGCAATTATGCTGACTCTGTGCTGCCGCCAACCAGTTTGTCACATAGGCCTTTAGGGACGACAACGAACGCATCTTTTTGGTTATCTTCTTTCGCAGTGCCCGCACATGAGCTGGTTTTGGTTGCACAGTCATTTTGACCAGCTTTCGACACGCCGTAGCACTTTTCTTTGTCAGCTGCATGTGCTGGTGCTGCGCCAAGTGTTGCACCGCCAAGAGCGATTAGACCGGTAACTGCTGCAGTGATAGCTAGATTCGTAGTTTTCATATTACTTTCCTCGAGACTTGATCCTTGATGTTTATTTTCACAGGTCACTGTTTGCGACTTGCTTAACCAATAGGATAGGAAGCCAAAGCTAAATCTTTCAAAAAGATCAAAAAATATTTACCAAAATGTTAAATGTCATCTTATGTGTATGATATTGAAAGGGTAATTGTCTTTTAAAAAAACAGAACTTTTTCTGAAATGGTGAGACTGTTTGAGTTATAATCAACGGATATGTATAAATAACCAGTAGCTAAGACTCATCATGGATCCTTCTCTTCTTCTCGACGGTCTCAATGACAAGCAGCGTGAAGCTGTTGCAGCCCCTCTAGAGCACATGCTCGTCCTTGCCGGAGCCGGCAGTGGTAAAACGCGCGTGCTTGTGCATCGTATTGCTTGGCTTATGTCGGTTGAGAACGCCTCTCCGTTTTCCATTATGTCTGTGACCTTTACCAATAAAGCGGCTGCAGAGATGAGAGGGCGTATTGAAGAGCTGATGATGGGCAGTGCTTCTGGTATGTGGAACGGTACGTTCCACGGCATCTGTCATCGAATCTTACGTGCGCATTATCTCGATGCAAAGCTGCCGGAAGACTTCCAAATCATCGATACTGACGATCAGCAAAGGCTATTAAAGCGTCTTATCAAGGCGCAGAATCTGGATGATAAACAGTGGCCAGCGCGTCAGGCAGCATGGTGGATCAATGGTAAGAAAGATGAAGGTCTACGACCTCAACATATCGATAGCTATCAAGATCCAGTGACCAAGACGTACTTGCAGATCTACACCGCTTATCAAGAGGCGTGTGACCGTGCTGGGCTGGTGGACTTTGCAGAGATTTTGCTGCGTGCTCATGAACTGCTGCGTGACAACAAGTTTGTTCGCGAACACTACCAAGCGCGCTTCAAACACATTCTGGTGGACGAGTTCCAAGACACCAACAACATCCAATACGCTTGGCTACGAATGATGACCGGCGCTGACTGTAAGGTGATGATTGTTGGTGATGATGATCAGTCTATTTATGGCTGGCGTGGTGCTAAGGTTGAAAATATCCAGAAGTTCTTGGATGAGTACCTAGGCGCGAAAACCATTCGCCTTGAGCAAAACTACCGCTCAACCAAAACCATCCTTGAAGCTGCCAACGAGCTGATTGCCAACAATACTGAACGTATGGGTAAGGAGCTATGGACGGAAGGCAACGAGGGTGAAAAGATTTCCGTTTACTCTGCGTATAACGAGCTGGATGAAGCGCGTTTTGCCGTGGGTAAGATTAAAGAGTGGCAAGATAAAGGCGGCAGTCTGACAGACTGCGCCATGCTATATCGAAACAACGCCCAGTCCCGTGTTCTGGAAGAAGCCTTGATCCAAGCGCAGCTGCCATACCGAATCTATGGTGGTATGCGATTCTTCGAGCGTCAAGAAATCAGAGATGCCTTGGGCTATTTGCGCTTGATGGCCAATCGAAACGATGATGCGGCGTTTGAGCGTATTGTGAATACGCCGACTCGTGGGTTGGGGGATAAAACCTTAGATACCATTCGTTTCGCCGCTCGTGATCGTGGAGCAACACTATGGGAAGCAAGTATTGCACTGCTCGATGAGAAGGTTCTCGCTGGGCGAGCAGCAGGTGCGCTGTCGCGTTTTATTGAGCTTATCAACGCACTCGAAGACGACACGTTTGAATCGCCGCTTCATGAGCAAACTGACCATGTGATTAAGACCTCTGGGCTATTTGCTATGTACGAGCAAGAGAAGGGCGAGAAGTCTAAGGCGCGTATCGAAAACTTGGAAGAGCTGGTAACGGCAACGCGTCAGTTTGAGAAACCTGAAGAAGCAGACGATATGACGCTGCTGACGGCGTTCTTAACCCATGCAGCGTTAGAAGCCGGTGAAGGTCAAGCCGATGAGTTTGATGATGCGGTGCAACTAATGACACTTCATAGTGCCAAAGGTCTCGAGTTCCCAATGGTGTTTATGGTAGGTGTTGAAGAGGGCATGTTCCCGAGCCAGATGTCGGCAGAGGAAGCGGGCAGGTTAGAGGAAGAGCGTCGCCTCTGTTATGTGGGTATGACCCGGGCGATGGAAAAGCTGTTCATCACCTATGCCGAGATGCGTCGCTTGTACGGTCAAGATAAGTATCACAAGCCATCGCGCTTTATTCGCGAGTTGCCAGAAACGTGTCTGCAAGAAGTTCGCATGAAGGCGCAAGTAAGCCGTCCAACGACAGCGGGTCGTTTTAGCCAAACAGAAGTAAAAAATAACTTCAACGAAACGGGCTTTAATCTAGGTGAGCGTGTGATGCACCCGAAATTTGGTGAAGGAACGATCATCAACTTTGAAGGAAGTGGCCCGCAAAGCCGTGTGCAAGTCGCCTTTAATGGTGAGGGCATTAAGTGGTTGGTGACGCAGTACGCCAAGCTGGAAAAGCTATAACCGACTGGCTATGGAATTATAAGTGCAAAAGGAGCTTAGTTATGAGCTCCTTTTTTGTGTCATACGGATTTGAATTATTGAATTTCAGATAAAGAAAAACCCCGAGGGCTTGCGCCCTGCGGGGTTATAGCTTTACTCGCAGCAATCCGGCTACTAATAGTGCTCCATGCATCTAATCCATGATAGTGTGCTGTATTCCGTCAGCTTAGTCCTTTCGTCGCCTTCCTAGCGGTGTCCTAATGATCTTATCCTGATCGGCTAACAATCCTCGTTAGCGCACTTCACTTGTTCCCTGAGCGGTGTCCCTGACATCATCCTGATGCTAAGTCCTTGCCTCATCCAGAGGTGTCCATTGTCTTTCCTTAGTAGTAACCATCCTAGTTACTATTGCGTCCATTCAATGTCCAATTTGCTATCCATGCCGATCATTCATCCTGAATAACCGTATCTTCTTCCTGAAGATGCCCAAATCCCTGAGCGTTTCCTGTTCCGTGTCAGCATCCTTCCGACATGGTTAATATTAAACGAAACTGGCCTCGGAGCAATCCAATCAAGCAGTAATAATCCATTGTCTCAACAAAGAGAAATTACCCCTACTTCTTTAAAAACAATGACTTATGATATTTTAGGGTGGAATGCTTGTAGCACGAAGCGATAAACACCTAAGCCTTTGTGAGAGATCTCGCACACGTCGCGTGTCGAATGGCGCAAAATACCCTAAAGGCTGGAAATCACCTGTGTGAAGATGGTCACACCAATTCCCGAAAACAGCACGCCACACAGACCATCGATGTAGATGGCGGCAGAGCCTAGCTTGCGTTGCATGCGCTTAGTCGACAGCGCCCAAGCCAAAAAGGAGAACCAGGCCAAGGAAAGCGACCATAGAATCACGAGTGCGGCCACTTTACCCGGAATCGACATGGCAGATGGCACCAAGCTAGACATCAAGCTGATAAAGAACACTAAGGCTTTCGGGTTGAGAATATTGGTGGTAAAGCCACGAGAGAACGCTTGTCTTCGACTTGAAAGCAGAAGACTTGGGTCATTGGCAAGATCACTTGACTGGTGGCGCTGCGGCCATCTACTCCATACGGAGCGTAAGGCGCCGATACCTAGGTAAAGCAAATAGCTGCCGCCAGCGATTTGCACGACGGCAAACAATGTGGGGTGCTGATGAACGATATAGCTAACGCCCGTTAGACTGAAAATCGAGTGCAGCAAGATGCCAAACGACAACCCAAGAGCAATATAAAAACCAGTCTGGCGTCCAAATCGAGTCGCGTTTTGTACCACAAGCGCAAAGTCTGGTCCTGGGCTCATAAGCGCAACAAAGTGCACCGTAGCCAGTGTCATTAGGATAGTAATTTCATTCATGATCGTTCTAAGAAAACTAAGTTAGTTAATGTTTGAAGGAGAAACGCCATAGACGTTTCGAAATGCCTTACTAAAGTGTGCTTGGTCGTAAAAACCGGTTTGCAGTGCGACTTGAATTGCGCTCTTTCCGGCTTTCATCAGTGTCATACTCTTCTCAAGCCTGAGTCTGGTTAGCCAAGCATGCGGTGACATACCGGTTGCCAGTTTAAATTGGCGATGAAACTGCCTTGGGCTCAAATCGCAAAGTTTAGCAAGCTGCTCTAGGCGGATTGCTTGGTCGAGGTTTGCCATTACATAGTCTCGAATCAGCTTGAGCGATTTAGTACCAATGGCATGTGTCTCGGTAGAGAGTGGTTTGCCGTGTCGGTCTAGTATGTTCTGAAAGCTATCTAGAGGAATGCAATCCAGCGCTAAGGCACTCACTTGGTTGGTACTGAGCGTTTGATGCGTATCCAGCAGTGAGCGAAACAATCCAGGCTCGCGAACAATGGGTGAGTGAAAGCCCAAACCGGCGGAGCTGTTACTCATCGAAAATTGTGTTAGCCAAGGTGCAGAGACCGCCAGGACTTTTACCTCATAGCCTTCTTCAAAGCGCGCTTGCCCGTCATGGAGCTCATCCGGTGGCATCAAGACCAAGTCTCCAGGGCCACTGGTGTACGACGTACCTTTTAGCTGAAACTGCTGCTGACCACTGACAATCAACCCAAAGTGATAGTCGAGATGGTAGTGCTTCTGAAATGCAAACTTTTTGTACGAGCCGTTAATGAGATTAATATCTGGGATCGGCGACGACAGGTAGTCTATCTTCTCCATATGATCTCCTTCTATTAATAACATTGGCTCCAGTATAGGAGGTGAAAAGGCGAGGTGTCTTGTAAAAAATGGACACCTCACACATCAAATTTCGGTCTTAACGCTTCTTGTTGGCTCGGTTGGTTTTTAGTCCATCAAAGCTAAACACCACTAATGCACCCCAGATGAAGGCAAAGGTGAGCGCTTTATCTAAGGTAAAGGCCTCGCCATACACGAGTACGGCCAGTAAGAACATTAAGCTAGGACCAATGTATTGGAAAAAACCAAGAGTCGACAGCTTCAAGCGTGTCGCGGCACCGGTAAAGCACAATAGTGGCAGTGTGGTGATGATACCTGCTGAGATTAGCAGTAGGTTCAGTGTCGTGCTGTTGTCCATCATATTTGAGGTCGCCGTATCCGCGATGAACAGCACGTAGATAGCGGCTGCTGGCAGCATCACTAAGGTTTCAATGAACAGCCCTGTTTGCGCATCTAAACTGACTTTTTTACGCAGCAAGCCGTATAAGCCAAAGCTCATTGCCAGCGCAAGGGCAACAACGGGTACCGAGCCAAATGCAATAAGCTGAATCAGAACACCGATGGTAGCAAGTGCGACCGCAAACCACTGCAGTTTTCTGAGTCTTTCACCCAAGAACAGCATGCCGAGTATTACGTTGATGAGCGGGTTGATGTAGTAACCCAGGCTAGCATCGAGCATGTGATTGGAGTTAACCGCCCAGATAAAGATAAGCCAGTTAACACCAACCAGTAGTGCGGTGGTGACTAAGTAAGCCATCTTCTTTTTTGAACGCAGCACATCGCGAACGCTGCGCCATCGTCGACCAAAATGAAGCAAGACGGTCAGTAACACAAATGACCAGATCACACGGTGACTGAGAATTTCTAAGGGAGAGACGCTGCCTAGTGCTTTAAAGTAGATAGGGGCAATACCCCACATTGTGTAAGCACCGATGGCGAGTAAAACGCCTTGTTTGGCTCTTTGTTGTTCTTCTAATGACATGCAAATTTTCTCAAGAGCAGGTCTGTGACCATAAAAGGGGGAGGAAAGCGTTTGAGTATAACGTGTTGTGTAGTTTTGGACTATTTAATGCTCGATCTGATGCTACTTTTTCTTCACCTCGCAGAGTAAATTGAGTTTCCTTCAAGTGACAACCCCTCTACAATGTAGCGTTTTCGACCAATTAAAGACTTTCATCAGGATATTGCATGACCGCTGTACTCGCTGCAGAACAATCTGAATCGTCACCCAGTTCGCAGTCGGTCTTAGAGTCCGTTTTCGGCTATCAAGAGTTCCGTCCGGGACAGCAAGAGGTTATCGATAGTGCCATTGCGGGTAACGATGGCCTAGTTATCATGCCAACCGGTGGCGGTAAATCCCTGTGTTATCAAATTCCAGCCTTGGTGAGACCCGGTGTGACACTGGTTATCTCGCCACTAATTTCTCTGATGAAAGATCAAGTTGACCAACTCAAAGCTGACGGTGTCGCTGCAGAGTGCATTAACTCGACTCAGTCGAGGGAGGCGTTGATTGATATCTATCGCCGCATGAACAGTGGACAGATCAAGTTGGTGTATGTGTCACCAGAGCGCGTGTTGATGCACGACTTCATCGAAAGATTAGAGCATATTGAGCTGTCGATGATTGCTGTGGATGAAGCGCACTGTATTTCTCAGTGGGGGCACGATTTTCGCCCTGAGTATGCCGCGCTTGGTCGACTAAAAGAGCAATTTCCCTATATACCAGTTGTGGCGCTGACTGCAACGGCCGACGATGCCACTCGCAAAGACATCATCCACAGACTCAATCTGCAAAACCCTCACGAATACTTGGGCAGTTTTGATAGACCCAATATTCGCTACACCTTGGTCGAGAAGCATAAGCCTGTCTCACAGATCGTGCGCTTTCTTGGCGAGAACAAGGGCGGCAGCGGAATCATCTATTGTGGTAGTCGTAAGAAAGTGGAAATGCTCACAGAAAAGCTGTGTGGAAACCACATCCGGGCGGCGGGTTATCACGCCGGAATGGACATTGATGAGCGTGCTTATGTTCAGGATGCGTTTCAGCGCGACGATATCCAGGTCGTGGTGGCGACAGTAGCCTTTGGTATGGGCATTAATAAGCCGAATGTGCGTTTTGTCGCTCACTTTGATATCCCACGTAATATTGAGTCTTACTACCAAGAGACTGGCCGAGCCGGGCGCGATAGTTTGCCTGCAGAAGCGATGATGCTTTACGATCCTGCCGACATGGGTTGGCTGCGCCGCATGGTGGATGAAAAGCCCGAGGGACCACAAAAGCAGGTCGAGAGTCATAAGCTTAATGCAATGAGCGCCTTTGCTGAGGCGCAAACCTGTCGTCGTCAGGTACTGCTTAATTACTTTGGTGAGTACCGAGAGCAGCCTTGTGGTAACTGCGACATCTGCTTGGATCCACCTAAGCATTTTGATGCTACCCAAGAAGCACAAAAGGCGCTCTCTTGTGTCTATCGCGTAAATCAAAGCTTTGGTATTAGTTACGTCGTGGAAGTGCTGCGTGGTATGTCGAATATCCGTATTCGCGAGCATGGTCATGACAAGTTAACCACTTATGGCATCGGCCGAGATCATAGTCATGACTATTGGGTGAGTATCTTTAGGCAACTGGTGCACAAAGGGTTACTGAGTCAGAACATCACTCGAAACTCTACGTTGCAGCTTACAGAAGAAGCGCGTCCTCTGCTACGCGGTGAAACCACGCTAGAGCTTGCCGTACCAAGACTCGATACCGCCGCACGCAGCGCAAAATCCGATAAGCTGGCATCGAAACACTACGACAAGAAGTTGTTTGCCAAACTACGTAAATTGCGTAAGTCGATTGCCGATGAAGATGGCTTGCCACCATATGTGGTGTTCAGTGACGCTACCTTGATTGATATGGCAGAAATCTTACCGACCTCGTATGGTGAGATGCTTGCCGTGAACGGGGTGGGTGAGCGCAAGTTAGAAAAGTATGCCGATCCTTTCCTAGACTTAATACAGGAGCATTTAACTGGTCATGGCTGATTTTGGTCTTCGAGAATACATTGAAGAGGAAGGCAAACTACTTATCGTTACTCCTTCCTTTGATTTTGATAGCTTTGATTCATTAGCGATGTTGATGCTCGACCAGCTCGGCGCAACCGCGGTGGAAAAGCAGTGGGATGCGGACATTCACTCTTGGCTGGTGGATTTTGAAGGCTGTCGCATGCTTTTAAAAGGTGAGCATTACAGTGAGTCGATGTGGCTCGAAGCATTAGATATTTCTGCGAGCAAAGAAGAGTTTGATTTCTTAGCTGGACTATATCGTCGCGGATTTTGATACAACGCATTCAGTCGTTAGCTCGAAAACGTTTGCTATATTATCCTCTATTGCGCGTTAAATTGATTAATGTATAATCGCCCGCCGCTGAGCTTAGTTAATGAAACAATGAGTTAAATAAGCCGGCACAACAAACCATTTTATTAGTCACTCGAGGCTTTGCCTCAACTTGGGTTCCCTCAACCCCAAGCAAAACGAAAAAGGTACAATATGAACCCGTTTTCTCCTGCGCAGCAGCGCAAAGCCCTGACATTTCTCGTTCTATTTCACTTGGTGATCATCGCATCCAGTAACTATCTGGTGCAGCTACCGTTTACTATTTTCGGTTTCCATACCACGTGGGGCGCATTTACTTTCCCATTCATTTTCCTTGCGACCGATCTGACTGTACGCATCTTTGGTGCTGGTTTGGCCCGTAAGATCATCTTCTTGGTCATGTTGCCTGCGTTGGCGGTGTCGTATGGATTATCGGTATTGTTCTTTGAAGGGCAGTTCCAAGGTTTTGGGCACTTAGGTGAATTTAACCTGTTTGTCGCTCGTATCGCTGCGGCAAGTTTTATGGCTTACCTGCTGGGGCAGATCCTAGATGTGCATGTCTTCAACCGCCTGCGCCAAATGAAGCAGTGGTGGGTTGCTCCGACTTGTTCAACACTGTTTGGTAACGCGCTAGATACCCTGGCTTTCTTTGCTATCGCATTCTACCAAAGCCCAGATCCGTTTATGGCAGAGCACTGGACGGAGATCGCCTTGGTCGATTACGGCTTTAAACTGGTCATCAGTCTCGGCCTGTTCGTTCCAATGTACGGCGTGCTGCTCAACTTCTTGGTTAAGAAACTTACCGCAGTGAACCCAGAGTTAAAGGTGAGCGGTGTAAAAGCCTAACGAGTCTCTAGAAGCTAAAAATAAAAAATCCCGAACGGTTTGGTTCGGGATTTTTTTTCACGGTAATAGGCTTGAGCCACTTAACCAGACTTAGACCGCTTGAATCGTCAGTGGCCAGCCGGCATCTGATTGGCGGTTAGATTCGATTTCCAACTCTGCCGCTGACAGTGGATGGGCTTCTAACCACTGCTTATCGATAGAGAGCGTTAGGCTATTGCCCTCACATTGCACCGCAAATCGAGGCTGCAGATCACGCTGACGGCGGTGAGTAATGATCACCGATAAGCGCAGCAGTCGCAGTACACGCTCGGCACTTTGTGTCGATAGAGCATGCTGCGATGGCAGTGGTGTTAGCTGGTCTTTGTATCGACGAACCACTTCACTAAGCAGATGCTTTTGCGCGCGAGTGAAACCCGGTAAATCTAAGTTTTGAAGTAAGTACGCACTATGCTCACCGGCCTTTTTAAAGTCCAAAGTTAGGCCGATTTCATGCAACTTTGATGCAGCCTCAAGCAGGGCAACGGCATGTGGCTCTTCAATCCAGCTTTTATTGCCACAGCTTACTAATAAGCTGGTGGCGGTAGCAGCAACTTGATCGCCGTATTCCACATCGAGCTGACAACGGGTTTGCACGCTGTTGATGGTGCGCGCACGAATGTCATCTTGTTGTAGCTCTTCAACCATGTCATACACCATGCCCTCGCGTAGCGCGCCGCCAGCAAGAGTCATGGAATCGATATTGAGTAGCTCAAATATGGCAATCAATATAGATAGGCCGCTCGGGAACACCAAAGCGCGCTCTAGAGTTAGACCATCAATGTCGAGCTCTTCAAGATGATCGGCTTGCATCGCTTGTTTTTGCAGTCGCTTTAGTTTGGCATGAGTGATGACCTCATCCATACCTTGCGCCAGCATGATCTCTTGCAGAGCTTGTACTGTGCCACTGGCACCAACACATACATCCCATCCCAATCCCTGATACTGCTCGAGAATTGGGGCGAGCGTCTGTTTGGCACCTTCGATAGCACGTTCGAAGTTCGCTTTGTTCAGCTGGCGGTCTTTAAAGTAACGCTCTAGCCAAGTGACGCAGCCCATTTTCAGGCTGGTCAATGCTTTTGGCTCGAATCCTTCGCCAATTATGAGCTCGGTACTGGCACCACCAATATCGACTACAAGGCGACGGCCAGTACCGCCAGACGTATGAGCTACACCTTTATAGATGGTCGCTGCTTCTTCTTCACCGCTGATCACTTGGATTGGGTAACCCAAGATTTGATCGGCTTTGGTTAGGAATACATCGACATTAGTTGCGGTACGTAGTGTTGCGGTACCAACAATACGGATGTTTTCCTTTGGAATGTCCTGAAGTCGTTCCGCGAAAAGACTTAGGCAATCCCAACCACGCTGCATCGCTTCTTGACTGAGAGCCATCTCATCATCAAGGCCTGCGGCCAAACGTACTTTGCGCTTAATCTTGGCCATGGTCTGAATGCTGCCATCGATATGACGCACAACCAACATGTGGAAACTGTTGGAGCCAAGATCGATAGCTGCATACAAAGGTGAAGAATTCACTGCAAGACTCATAAAAACTGCTTACTTCCTGTTCAGATTACTGCTTATGTCAGATCTCGGTCTATTAAGACCTTGGTGATCTTGGCCTTCTTTGAGGCTTTCTGTTTGATGGTCGTGAACCACCTGTATTAGTGCGACGAGGGCCTGAGTTGCGGCTCTTCATAACAAGTGGAGCAGGCAGCTCGGTCAACAGTGCGCTTGAGTCATAGTCAGACACTGGGATTGAGTGCTCGATATACTCTTCAATCGCTGGTAGGTTGATCGCGTATTCTTCACAAGCAAAGCTGATTGAGTGACCACTTGCACCAGCACGACCTGTACGGCCAATACGGTGAACGTAATCTTCACAGTCGTCAGGTAGGTCGTAGTTGAATACGTGCGTAACTTGAGGAATATGTAGACCACGCGCTGCAACATCCGTTGCAACCAGAATGTCTACATCGCCTTTTGTGAATTGCTCAAGGATCTTTTCACGCTTCTTCTGCGGAACATCACCAGTCAAAAGACCAACGCGGTGTCCGTCAGCGGCAAGGTGACCCCACACTTTTTCACACTTATGTTTAGTGTTGGCAAAGATAATGGCGCGATCGGGCCACTCTTCTTCCAAAAGCGTTTGCAGTAGAGCCATTTTTTCATTGTTCGATGGGTAGAACAGCTCTTCTTGAATGCGGTGACCCGTTTTTTGCTCAGGCTCAACAACCACGTGCTCAGGGTTATGCATGTGTTCGAACGCTAGCTCTTGTACACGGTATGACAAGGTCGCAGAGAACAGCATGTTGAGACGGTCTTTAGGCTCAGGCATACGGCGGAACAAAAAGCGAATGTCTTTAATAAAGCCAAGGTCGAACATACGATCGGCTTCATCAAGAACCACAGCTTGAATGTTGTTGAGGTTAAATACTCGTTTCTTATAAAAGTCGATAATACGACCACAAGTACCGATTAGGATATCGACACCATCTTCAAATTTCGCTAGCTGTTTGTCGTAGCTATCGCCGCCATACGCTAGTGCTGTTTTTAGACCCGTGCTTTCAATGAGCGGTTTCGCATCATTGTGGATCTGAATAGCAAGTTCGCGCGTTGGAGCCATGATGATCGCGCGCGGTTGTGTCGCTTTGCGGCCTTCATGTTCAGGCGTATTTAACAGATGGTTAAAGGTAGCAGTGAGAAACGCAAGCGTTTTCCCCGTCCCGGTTTGGGCTTGTCCTGCAATATCTTGGCCGGCGAGCAGTACCGGCAGCGCCAAGGCTTGGATCGGGGTACAGTATTCGAACCCTTTTTTTTCCAATCCTTCAATGATTTGGGGGTGCAACTCCAAATCGGCGAACTTTTGCTCTGTGATATGCGTCTTTTTCATCGGTATAGAATATCAGCTTAAGCTTGCAATACGAAGGTAAATACATTCCAATAGGAGATCTAATTGTTGGTGATTATCTCATCAATACAAAAAATATCGGAGTGAAAGATGAGTGAAAAGATTTTGCAGCTGACGGATGACGGTTTTGAAACTGACGTAATTAATGCTGCAGGCCCGGTTCTTGTTGACTTCTGGGCGGAGTGGTGTGGTCCTTGTAAGATGATTGCCCCAATCCTCGATGAAATCGCAGATGAGTACGAAGGCAAACTCACTATCGGCAAGCTTAACATCGACCAAAACGCAGGTACTCCACCTAAGTTTGGTATCCGTGGCATTCCAACGCTACTACTTTTCAAAGATGGCGGAGTGGCAGCAACTAAGGTTGGCGCACTGTCTAAAACTCAGCTAAAAGAGTTCTTAGACGAGAACTTATAATGAGAAGTAACGAAAACCGTGTATCTTAACAAATACACGGTTTTGTTTTTTTCAAAGCTAGACTAGACTCTTTTTTAGTGATAATTTATCGCACGTTAATTAAACAAGTGTTCACTTCTTGGTCGATCCTGTGACCAAATCCTTCTTAACAACAAAACAGATCCTATTTTGACTAAACAAACATCCACCACAATGAACTTAACAGAATTGAAGAACAGACCTGTTTCTGAGCTCGTTAAACTTGGCGAATCTCTTGGTCTGGAAAACTTAGCTCGTCTGCGTAAGCAAGACATCATCTTCGCCATCTTAAAAGCCCATGCGAAAAGTGGTGAAGATATCTTTGGTGACGGGGTCTTAGAGATTCTTCAAGATGGTTTTGGTTTCCTGCGTAGCGCAGACAGTTCATACCTTGCTGGCCCAGATGATATCTACGTTTCTCCAAGTCAGATCCGTCGTTTCAACCTGCGTACAGGTGACTCGATTGCCGGTAAGATTCGACCACCAAAAGATGGCGAGCGCTATTTCGCACTTCTAAAAGTAAACACTGTTAACGCTGACAAGCCAGATAACGCGCGTAACAAGATCCTGTTTGAAAACCTAACCCCTCTGCATGCTAACGAACGCATGACTATGGAGCGTGGTAATGGCTCAACAGAAGACATCACCGCACGTGTTCTTGATCTCGCGTCACCAATCGGTAAAGGTCAACGTGGTCTCATCGTTGCACCACCTAAAGCGGGTAAAACCATGCTGCTGCAAAACATCGCGCAGAGCATTGCCCACAACCACCCTGAGTGTGAATTGATGGTGCTTCTTATCGACGAACGTCCGGAAGAAGTAACCGAGATGCAGCGCCTAGTTAAAGGTGAGGTAATCGCATCTACGTTTGATGAGCCAGCGTCTCGCCACGTTCAGGTTGCTGAAATGGTTATCGAGAAAGCGAAGCGTCTTGTTGAACACAAGAAAGACGTGGTTATCCTACTAGACTCTATCACTCGTCTAGCTCGCGCTTATAACACTGTTGTACCTTCATCAGGTAAGGTTCTTACTGGTGGTGTTGACGCTAACGCACTACACCGTCCTAAGCGTTTCTTCGGTGCAGCTCGTAACGTAGAAGAAGGCGGTAGCCTAACTATCATCGCAACAGCGCTAGTGGATACTGGTTCTAAGATGGATGAAGTTATCTACGAAGAGTTTAAAGGTACAGGTAACATGGAACTGCACCTAAACCGTAAGATTGCCGAAAAGCGTGTGTTCCCAGCGATTGACTTCAACCGTTCAGGTACCCGTCGTGAAGAGCTACTGACGAAAGCAGATGAGCTACAGAAGATGTGGATCCTACGTAAGATTGTTCATCCAATGGGTGAAATCGATGCGATGGAATTCCTAATCGACAAGCTTGCAATGACTAAGACTAATGACGAGTTCTTTGACGCAATGCGTCGCCAGTAATCGTTAATCGCGACCGCAAAGCGGACAACGAGTCTCAAATTTTAAACGTCACCCTTAAGGGGTGACGTTTTTGTTTGCACTTCCCCTGTTTCACGCGCACAATACTGAGTGTGTTAACAGGAGGTTAATATGCTACAAGGATGGTTAGCGTCGTTACTCCTCGTATTGGTTGTTTCATTCTCACAACCGGTGCACGCGTCTAAGGAAATGACGCAGCAGGAAGTAGAACGCTGGTTGCAAAGCCAAGTGGTACTGCAAAAAGTTGACGATTTTTTATTGTTGGTGGAACAAGATGACACCGACGGCCTTAAATTTGCGTTAAATAGACTCGCGTTACCTCAGCAAGAGGTGGCGAGGTTTTTGTTGCTCAAACATATTGAAGACAACGAACGTATTCTTTCCCCTAAAATGGCCATTTTCGTTCAAGGCCAAAAATCCCTGCCGCCTACTTACACTATGCTTGAGCGTGGTGATGGTTATGAGTTTTCTATTCCTGCGTTTAACTACCCAGCTATTTCTGCGCGATTGATTAAGCGTTGGAACAGTGATCAGAAAACCTTGGAGTTTATTCTACAGGCCGAAAGTGAGCAGTTGGTATTGCGTGATTGGCTATCTGAGGGTAGCGATTATGAGCGTAAGATCCGCGAGGACTTATTGGTCAAAGAGTTTGACAGCTTGTCACCGAAAGCGAACGCATTTATTAGTCAGCAACTTACCGAAACTAATATCACCGAGTGGTTGCCTTCAACTCGCGTATTGGTGCGAATGGCTCAAGTGAATGAAGACGCAGCCTTATATGACTTACTATGGAAAATGCGCGCAGATTATCATAGCCAAGTAGAATTAGAGAGGCTGGCGAGTCTTTCTTCTCCATTTGCTCAGCAACAAATCATGGCGGCTGCTCGTAATCCGAGCCTAAAACGTCAGGCGATCACTGAACTTGCTCAAATCACGCCACTACCGAATGAAGTGAAAACCTTCTTGGTGACACGAATGACCAAGGTGGAAGACGCCAGTTTTGTCGCCAGTCAATTGGCGCAGAATGGTCATGGTGGATGGGTGAGGGATGTGTTGTCGACCAACAGCCAGGTGAAAGCGAGTTTGGTGTTGCAAGCCCTGTCTAACTAACTGAATTTTTTTAGCTTATCAACATCACAGAGGACATTTCGCCCGATGATAGATTTGCGTATATAATGGTACCTTCTTTCAAGGCGAAGTATCCCCTATGATTTACAAGGACTTACGTGATTTCACTCAGCACCTGGAAAGCCAGGGGCTGCTTAAGCGCATCTCATATCCCGTCGACCCTGATTATGAAATGACGGAGATCAGCGACAGAACTCTGCGAGCGGGTGGACCTGCTCTGCTGTTTGAAAACCCGGTTGGCTATGACATGCCGGTGTTGACCAATTTATTTGGTACCCCTGAGCGTGTAGCGATGGGAATGGGACGACAGCAAGTATCAGAGCTTAGAGAAGTAGGCAAACTGCTGGCCTACCTCAAAGAGCCTGAGCCTCCTCGTGGATTTAAAGACGCAATCAATAAAATTCCTCTATTTAAGAAAGTGCTGCATATGCCAGCCAAACGGCTACGTAAAGCTGCTTGCCAGCAAGTCGTTTGGCAAGGTGATGAGGTCGATCTTGATAAAATCCCTGTAATGAGTTGCTGGCCTGATGATGTCGCACCCTTGCTAACGTGGGGACTAACGGTCACCAAAGGACCGAACAAGAAGCGTCAAAATTTAGGTATCTATCGCCAACAGAAGATAGCCAAGAATAAGATCATCATGCGCTGGCTCGCGCATCGCGGTGGTGCGCTTGATCTAAGAGACTGGATGGAAACTAATCCAGGAAAACCGTTCCCGGTATCGGTCGCATTTGGCGCCGACCCGGCTACCATCCTTGGGGCGGTCACACCCGTACCTGATACTTTGTCTGAATATGCCTTTGCTGGCTTGCTGCGTGGCGAACGTACCGAAGTGGTCAAATCGGTTAGCAACGATCTTGAAGTGCCAGCGAGCGCCGAAATTGTCCTTGAGGGTTACATTGATCCGCAAGAGTTTGCCGATGAGGGTCCGTATGGAGACCACACTGGCTACTACAACGAAAAAGAAAAGCACCACGTCTTTACAATTACGCACATTACTATGCGTGAAAACCCTATCTATCACAGTACTTATACAGGTCGTCCACCAGATGAGCCGGCTGTACTGGGGGTGTCGTTGAACGAAGTCTTCGTGCCTATCTTGCAAAAGCAGTTCCCGGAAATTGAAGATTTCTATCTTCCGCCAGAAGGATGTTCGTATCGTATGGCGGTGGTAACAATGAAGAAGCAATACCCGGGGCACGCTAAGCGCGTCATGATGGGGGTATGGTCTTTCTTGCGACAGTTCATGTACACCAAGTTTGTGATTGTATGCGATGAAAGCGTCAATGGCCGCGATTGGCAGCAAGTCACGCAAGCCATGAATGACCATATGGTACCGAGTCGCGATACCTTGATGATCGACAGCACGCCGATAGATTCTTTGGACTTTGCATCGCCGGTTACGGGTCTAGGTTCCAAAATGGGACTGGATGCCACGATTAAGTGGGATGCAGAGTTGGAGCTGGAGGCGGCGAAGTATCAAACAACACAAGATATCGAACGCTCGAATAGTTGGGATGAAACCTTATTGGCGAAACAGGTTACAGCTCAATATCCAGAGGTGACTGACTTGTATATTGCACCGGGAACGGGTACAAATCGTATGGTACTGCTGACTCTAGATAAGCAACGCGCAGGTCAAGCTATTGAGGTGATGGAAGGAGTAGAGGCTATACTCTCACCTTATCTGGCGACTAAGTTTATCGTTGCCTGCGATCAAGACGTGAATGTGCGTGATTGGAATGATGTGATTTGGGCGATCACTACGAGAATGGATCCGTCCAGAGATACATTGCTGGTCAACGATAGCACCTCTAGAGCATATTTAGATGCAACCAATAAACTTGAAGACGAAGTGACTCGTGAGTGGGGCATACCAATTAAAAAAGACCCTGCATTGGTTGCAAAGATAGACAGCATTTGGGATGAACTAAATATCCTATGACTAAGCGAGTAGTGCTCAAGCCTCAGAACCTTGAGTTTATAGTCGAAGAAGGGCAGACAGTGTTAGAGGCTGCGCTCAACCAGAATCTTGCTTTTCCTCACCGCTGTATGGTGGGAGCCTGCGCTTCTTGTTTATGCCGTATCGAGTCAGGTGCGGTGGACTATGATTTGGAACCATTACTTACCGAGAAAGAAAAGCAGCAAGGCTGGATGTTCTCCTGTCTTGCATATCCAAAGAGTGATTTGGTGATCACCTTTGGAGACGAATAAAAGAGATAAACCATG
This sequence comes from Vibrio sp. DNB22_10_4, assembly GCF_052879755.1. Classification (NCBI taxonomy): domain Bacteria; kingdom Pseudomonadati; phylum Pseudomonadota; class Gammaproteobacteria; order Vibrionales; family Vibrionaceae; genus Vibrio; species Vibrio sp. DNB22_10_4. The sequence goes on from NZ_JBNNXW010000023.1 coordinate 31,440, forward strand.
ACCATCAATTGTAAAGTTAAGTCTATTGAGCCTTTAGCAGCGAATACCTATCAAATTTTGCTGCACCCAGAACAGCCTGTTAGCTTTAAAGCAGGTCAATATTTAATGGTAGTAATGGGTGAGGCCGACAAGCGTCCTTTCTCTATTGCTAGCAGCCCTTGCCGTCATGAAGGCGAGATCGAACTCCACATTGGTGCTGCGGAGCATAATGCTTATGCGTTAGAAGTGGTTGAATCAATGAAGCATGCACTTGAAGTGGGTGGCGACATTCAGATTGATGCCCCTCATGGCGAAGCGTGGATTCGTGAAGATAGCCAACGCCCAATCTTATTGATTGCTGGTGGCACGGGTTTTAGCTATGTACGTTCTATTCTTGATCACTGCATTAGCCAAAACATTGCTCAGCCTATTTATCTCTATTGGGGTGGTCGTGATGAGGCTCAGCTATATGCCAAACAAGAGCTGGCTGACATCGCTAATGCTCATGAGCGCATTCAGTTCATTCCAGTTATTGAAGAGACACTTTCTGAGTGGACGGGCAAACAAGGCAACGTACTTCAAGCGGTCAGTGACGATTTTGATTCACTCGCAGACTTCGATATCTATATAGCAGGCCGTTTTGAAATGGCTGGCGCTGCACGTGAACAGTTCACGCAAAACAAGCAAGCGAAGTCTGATCACATGTATGGTGATGCGTATGCATTTATCTAATTGTTAGTGATTTGCGGCTAAAAGGAGAGTTTTTATACTCTCCTTTTTGTTTTTTGATGGTATTTCAATCAAAAGAACGTTTTTTTTAAAAAATATTGAAAAAGGGGTTGCGCGGCTTCTCATTCTCCCTATAATGCGCACCACACCAAACGGGAGGGCAGCAAAGCAAGAGCCCAACAGGTTTGGCGGGCAAAAAGCCTAAACGAAAATAATTTGGAAAAGTGGTTGACACGACAAGTTATCTAGTTAAAATGGCCGCCCACTTCGAGAGAAAAGCCGAAAGGCTCAAAAACGAAAGTTTAGCTTCTCGAAGAAACGTTCTTTAAAAATTTAAACCTATCAATCTGTGTGGGCACTCGTTGATGATAATCAAATTAGATACCTCGGTATCAAA
>NZ_JBNNXW010000024.1:0-29307 GCF_052879755.1 Vibrio sp. DNB22_10_4
ACGAAAAAAGCTAACAAATTGCTCAAGCAGACAGCTAACGCTCGGCGATTTTGGTTTGGTTGAGTTCAGTGATTAAGTGGCTTTGCTTGGGTGTTGTGTTCGTTAGCTGCAACTTAGCAAGGCGTTAGTTGCCTTATCGATTTCGGAGAATAAATGGAAGTAATCATCGAACAAGAAATTGCGTTGCACCAATTCGAAGTCAGGCAAGATAAAGTAGAAATTGAGCGACTTATCCATCCAGACTTTAGAGAAGTTGGTAGATCAGGTAATAGCTACGACTTCAAATCAATTATTCGAATGATGGAAGCGGAGAAACCATCAAACGTGCGGGTACACTCCCAGAATCATGAATGTCTCGCATTAGAACCAACGGTTCAACTATTGACGTATGAATCTGCTTTAATCGATGACGGTGGTCAAGTTAGCAACTTCACAAAGCGCAGTTCCATTTGGGTTCTAGTCGGAGAGTTGTGGCAGCTTAAATATCATCAAGGTACGCCATGTGACGTATTTGAAATAAAGGTATCGCGCAAGGGCACCTAACAAATTACTCAAGTGGACGCGTAACGTTCGGCGGTTTTGGTTTGAAGTTAAGGAAACTTGGTAAAGTTAGTCGTAAGCGCCACTTAGTAAGGCGTTAGCTTTCTCGGTTAAGTATTGTGATGTGTGGGTTCAGTGCTCTAGCTTTACACCTGAACTTCAGTGCCAAATCGCAAACCCGCACGTGCTGTTTCTTTTGCTTGGAAAGGGCGTCAATCAACTTCGAGCATGGTGCACTTGGTTGTCAGCTTCAGCGCAAGAGCCGTGAGTTGCCTTTAAGTATCGACATCTTTGGCAGCAAGTTAATGGAAGGTTCACTACTTCTGCATTGAGTGCGTCAGTGGCGTTGGTTTTCGAGCGTTTCTTTAAAACCTTGGTGGCAAACGTTGGCTACATCACACGAAAAAAGCTAACAAATTGCTCAAGCAGACAGCTAACGCTCGGCGATTTTGGTTTGGTTGAGTTCAGTGATTACGTGGCTTTGCTTGGGTGTTGTGTTCGTTAGCTGCAACTTAGCAAGGCGTTAGCGCACAATCATACAACTAGGAGGTATGTGGTTTGATTACAGGAAGCTGCCAATGTGGTGCGGTTCAATATGAGTTGCTATCCGAGCCTTTTCGAGCTTCTCATTGTCACTGCAAGATGTGTCAAAAACTCCATGGTTCAGCATTCGCTACTTATGTGACAGTCCCTAAAAATGACCTGCGTTATATCTCAGAGCTGACTGAAATTACAGAATACAGTTCATCTGCACATGTTACTCGTAAATTCTGTAGAACGTGTGGCTCAAATATAGAGTGGTCTGATAGCCAGAGATATCCAAATAGAGTATCAGTAACACTTGCTACATTGGATGGTAGCTATTCTCCTAGTGAGATGCACGAAATTTTTGCAGACACGGCGGTGCGTTGGTCAGTGCGCTAACAAATTGTTCAAGCAGACAGCTAACAGTTGGCGATTTTGGTTTGAATTGGGTTTGGTGATTACGGTGGCTTTGTTTGAGTTTGGTGGTAGTTAGCTGCTACTTAACAAGGCGTTAGCTATCTTAGAGGCGATTAATGAAAATAAAGCATTTATCTATTAACTCACTTCAACCGAAGCGTAGCTCGCTGGTTTTGGCAGAGCTTACTAATGGTGAGGCTAAAGCGTTTCCGTCAAAGACAATGACTGGTGCATGGATGTGTGTTTGGAGTGAAATTGATAATGAGCTAGTAGAGTTTATTCCAGCAAATTACAAGCTGACGTTTGGTGACTTGGCTGCAACTTATAAAGTGCAAAGCGAACCCCAAAACTTTCATGCATCTCACTTTATGCTAGAAGCAAACAAATCTGTTGATGAGTTGGTCGCCATAGCAGAGAAACATCAATTAGTGCATCGTTTTAGAAAGTATTTTGGTGGTCCTTTGTATGAGGTTTGGCTTGAGGATAGCTTGCTAGTTGAATTTTACTCTGATGAGATCTCAAAACTTTAGGTGTGCAATCAATAGCTAACAATTTGTTCAAGCAGACAGCCAACGTTTGGCGATTTTGGTTTGGTTGAGTTTAGTGATTAAGGTGGTTTTGTTTGAGTGTCGTGTTAGTTAGCTGCTACTTAACAAGGCGTTAGGCTTAAAGGATAAAAATGGACATGGTCGAAATAGTAAAATTAGTATCTACATTAGTTGCCATATGCGGCGGCTTTTTTGCTATGCATAAGCATTTTTCTGATCGACGAGAAAAAGAAATACGCGAGTGGCAAAAAGTCATTATGCTGCGGATATTACGCAAGGAAGAAAGTGCAGATTGGAAGTTTGATGACTTATTGGCGGCTTATCGGTTAGAAGCTCAAGCATTCCAAGATCATGCATTGCCAAAAAAAGAAATATCAGAAAATGCACTTCAAAGAGTTTTGCTTGAACTGATTTCAACTACTGTAATAGAACAACGACTAGATAACAGCTATCGTTTGTGCATCATCAAAGATGAATTTAATCTGCAGGACTTGGTGATGCAGTTTAATAGTGAGCTAGTGAGAGTTATTGGTAGTAACCCTTATCTATATACCGTGGATGAAGTGCTAAAAGAAATCGCACCACGACTGGGGCTTGAAGATAAAATTCCTCTTTTACATAACGACTTGGTCGGGGCAATTAATAATCAAAAATTTGTGCTCGATACCAACGGAAAAATCGCATTTCCGCAGCACGTTAGATCAGCCTAACAAACTGTTCAAGAGGGATTCGCAACGCGTGGCATTTTCACTATGCGTTGATTTTAGTGTTTAAGGCGGTATGCGGCGGCTTTTGTATTGCGTTGCTCACCCCTTAACAGGGCGTTATGTGTCACGGAGGAAACATGGCAAAAACTAATCCCACATTAAGGGTGGTGATTATATTCGTAACCTTTGCTGCTGGATTGATATTTAGTCACTTTAAGCAGCAATACACAGAGAATGTACTTAAGCAGTCTGCTTCGAAACTTAAGATAATCCCTGAACATAGAATTATGTTGTCTAGTTACCATGAGAGTGAGAAACAGGTAAATATCGGATTCGACTTTATCGGTTTTAGCCGTGATGACAACAAGTTCAAAGAATATCAAACTAGGTATCTAGCTAGCATTAAGAACATGGCATGTAAGTCAAAGCCTTTGACAAGTAATTATCAAAACAAAAAACCTGTAGTAATAGACTTACGTTTACAAAATAGGAATTTTGGTAACCTGATTTTGTCTAGCTCTGAGTGTCGAAAATGATACATAACAAATTGTTCATGTAGACAGCTAACAGTCGGCGATTTTGGTTTGGTTGAGTGCAGTGATTACTGTGGCTTTGTTTGGGTATAGTGGTGGTTAGCTGCGACTTAACAAAGCGTTATGTGTAATCGAGAGTTCAGGGAAATAATGAAAGTACTGATATCAGGCTCCAATGGGTATATTGGTAGTCACGTGACTAAGATGTTTGTCGAAAGTGGCTTTGAAGTTTCGACTTACAGCAGGACTAGCGGTGTTTTATCTCCAGCTCGGAAGCTTACCGATGTGCCATCAGATTTCTCTGGTTACTTTGATGTTGTTATAAATTGTGCTCGCCCACATTGGTCAGAATTTTCGCCGGAGGAAATAGCTGATATAGAGTCCAAGCTGCTAACGCAGTTGGATAGATTAGCGGCTGAAGATGCGACAAAAATCCACACATCGGGTGTTTGGCTATTTGGCAATACTTCTCACAATGACCTCAAAGATTTTAGGCTTAAGCCTCTAGAGGCGGTGAAACCGGACACAGTTACAATTGATTACGCTATCAAAAAGAAGTGGCATGTCGTTTACTGCCCTAGTTTGGTTTATGGTGGTGAAAACTGTCAGCTAAAGCGAATTGTAGATTCTTTATCTGACCAAACTCTCCAAGTAGCAATGCCATCTCGAGGTTACAATCAATATATCCATGTTAATGACATCGCGCGATTTTACTTGGCACTGGTTCAAGGTAAACGTCCGGCTACACAACATTTTATTGCTGAGATTAAGGGGTATAGCCCCGAAGCGTTTTCTCAGTTGCTACTAGACTTTCAAATCGTAAAGCGGGTTCACAAGATCAGTTGGAGTGACTTTGAGAAATGCCATGGTTCTTCTGCAGTCGGAATTGAAAAGCTAAATCTTAACCTTCCAATTAGTCCTTTGTTTGAATCGACAGAGTCATTAAAGAAGTACATAGAAAATTACACATAACAAACAATTTAAGAGGGATTCACAACGCTTGGCATTTTTGCGTCTACTTCAAATTTAGCGTTTATGGCACAATGCTTTAGGTGTGGGTGGTAGCGTTGTTCACTCCTTAATTGGGCGTTAGTAGTTCAAAGGGTACAATATGATCGAAAGGAAGCGTGGAATTTATCAGGGACGAAACAAGTCGTCTGCATACAAAGATCTAGTTTGGACTGTTGCAACATCTGCAGACACTAGCTTGGATATTTGTGGCCAAACTCAATTGGCGCTAAAAACCATTGATAATAATTTGGCTGAGTTGGGTTCAAATAAAACTCAGATAGTAAGTGCTCAGGTCTACATTGCAAATATGGCTGATAAACCCAAAATGGATAGAACTTGGTGTGAGTGGGCTGGTAACAATCCTGAAAATTGGCCTCAGCGAGCGTGTTTAGGTGTAGCCCTTGAAGGTGATGTGCTTGTTGAGGTGACAGTTACCGCGGTACGCAATTAAAGCACTGCTAACAAATTGTTCAAGCAGACAGCTAACGTTCGGCGATTTTGGTTTGGTTGAGTTAAGTGATTACGGTGGCTTTGTTTGGGTGTAGTGGCAGTTAGCTGCTACTTAACAAGGCGTTATACGAATGGAAGCAAATATGGACTTCAACGACTTAATACCAGAACTACTTGTAACTAATATTGGCCTGAGCGAAGAGTTCTACACCTCTGAGTTGGGTTTTAGTGTGGCCTTTCGACGCGATGGATTTGTCTTCTTAACATTCAATAGTACCCAACTCATGATCACTCAATTAAAGCCAGACTCTTGGGTAAATGGAGAACCTGAAGCTCCTCTTGGCCGCGGCATGAACCTAGCGTTCAAAGTTACGCCAGAGTGGCTTAATTCACTGGAAGTTTCGCCAAGTGACGTGTTCTTACCGCTGCAAACTGAAACTTATCAAACAGGCGAGTCAGAGACAGTTGTTAGGCAAATCATAGTTAAAGACCCAGACGGTTACTTGATTCGTTTTATCTGTAAAAGTACAGCGCGAGCAATCGTATAACAAATTGTTCAAGCAGACAGCTAACGTTTGGCGATTTTGGTTCGGTTGAGTTTAGTGATTACGGTGGCTTTGTCTAAGTGAAGTGGTAGTTAGCTGCTACTTAACAAGGCGTTAGCTGCTTTGCTGCACACATCCACAAAAGAAAGTATGAATATGATATTACGAATAGTAACAGGCGCACCAGGTTCAGGAAAGTCAACAGTTATAGAGCAACTGCTAGATTACTCCATTTCCTCTAATTTTGTTTTTTTAGATATTGACTTGATTGCCGATTCAGCGAGCAAGTTAGCAAAAAGCAGCATTTATACTGACCCAAGTACTTGGGAGCCATACGGAAGAATATGGTTTGACCTATTAAAATCACTTGCACAAAATGGAAAGTCCCCTGTTTGGTTTTGTCCAAATACTCCTCAAGACCTTCAATCGCAAGATACTTCATTCTTCTCTGCAATTGAGTGGCTGCTTTTAGATTGTGACGATGAAACTAGGGTTAAGCGTCTGTCCGTGAGAAACTGGAATGAAAGCAAAATCAATGAATCTCTTGCAGATGCCCAAGAACTGAGGGAGTTAAATCTAGCCACAATTAATACTACTGACTTAACGCCGGTATCCGTGGCTAATGAAATCACCAAGTGGTTAGAGTGCAGCTAACAAACGCTTCAATAGGGACAGCCAACGCTTAGCGAGTTCATTACCACTCGCAAAATTCATTGTTTACGGTACTTTAGGTTGAGTATAGTGGTAGCGTTGCCTGCCCATTAAGCGGGCGTTATGTGGCAGGAGGCTACGTGCAGTTCACATTTAGGGAAACAACACCAAGCGATGAGGATTTTTCATATCTGGCCGCAGAGTTGAGTTCAGAACTTAGAACTCTCACACAAGACTCTGGCGAGAGTTCATTTCAAGCGGATTCTTTTAGCGTGGCCAGTGATATTTGTTTAGTTGTCTACCAACATGAAAAAGCTGTCGCATGTGGTTCATTTCGTAAGCACGACAGTGAAACCTGTGAGATGAAGCGAATGTACTCAAAGCATAGAGGCGCGGGAAGTTATTTAATCAACCTGCTTGAGAGTTACGCGGTGAATAAAGGTTATAAGCGTTCAGTACTTTCAACGCGCAAGATTAATGACAGTGCAGTATGTTTCTACGAGCGGCATGGATATTCAGAAATTAGTGCTTATGGAAAATACATCCATACAAACAAGTCTGTCTGTTTGGGCAAGTGGTTAGCCACATAACAAATTGTTCAAGCAGACAGCTAACGTTTGGCGATTTTGGTTTGGTTCAGTTTAGTGATTACGGTGGTTTTGTTTGAGTGCAGTGGTAGTTAGCTGCTACTTAACAAGGCGTTATACGTATTAGTTCAGAGGAAGTATTATGCAGTTATTTTTCCATGATGTTGGCTTAAAAGGAGCTAATGCAGATTTTCCCAAAACTGTCTTTGGTGAAGTCGCTGTTTCCGACATCGTCGAACATTGTCCGCCTCATCTACAAGCAGAAATAGAAGATAAGCTTCTCGCTGAGTTTCCCGATGGTTGGTGTAACGTCTGGGGAGTTCCTGATGGCGCCAAGAGTGTTATTCGTCAACTTAAAGTTGACGATGTCATGCTTCTAATCAAGACCACTGGTGGTGATGGTGAAATGCCTGCTCTTTGTCATGTAAAAGGCTTTTGGAAAGAACAGCTTTTAGACCTTTCAAACTTTTTGTGGGGAAGTAGTCATTTCCCCTACGTGTTCTTTTTCAAAACTCAGCATATCGAACTGACTTGGACCCAGTTCAAGGAAGATGTTCAATATATGCCTAACTTTCGACCGTCAGGAAATGTTTATCGTGTGAAAAGCGATCGACTTGAGCACTTTGGTGGTTCAGGAGGCTATGTCAGTCATCTTTTACAAAAACCATATGTAATCGATGATTTAGGTAACTATGAAATTCGAGAGAACTCACCAGAGCAGGAGTATGCTGAGGGCGAAAGGCAGGTACGTGAAGCTTCGTATTTCAAGCGTAACTCTAAGTTAGTAAAAGACGCAAAAGCCAAGTTTGGTTTTATATGCCAGGTTTGTGATTTTGATTTCGAGTCAGTGTACGGAAAAGAATTAGGTGCTGGGTTTATCGAGTGTCATCATAAGAACCCTCTACACGAAAAAGATGAAAACTACATCAGTACATTAAATGACGTTTGTGTGGTTTGTTCAAATTGTCACCGTATGCTTCATCGCACTAAGCCAGCAATGAAACCAGAAACTCTAAAAGCAAAGCTGCTCAACAAATACGTATAACAAGCAATTCAAGCTGATTCGCAACGCGTGGCATTTTCACTATGCGTTGCTTTTAGTGTTTAAGGTGGTCTGCGGAGGCTTGGGCATTGCATTGTTCACACCTTAACAGGGCGTTATATTTATCCGACATTAACAAACATGGAGGTTTGAAATGAATAAAGAGATTACAGGCGGTTGCTGCTGCGAAAGTGTAGCCTTTAAGCTTAAAGATGACTTCGGTAAGTTCTTCTTTTGTCACTGTGAGCAGTGCCGAAAGCTCACAGGTTCGGCTCATGCATCGAACTTGTTTACTTCTCCTTCAAACATCGAATGGACTAAAGGGGAAGATAAAATAAAGCGCTATGATCATCCTACACGTTCATTTTCTAAGGCATTTTGCATAGATTGTGGTTCAGGTTTGCCATTTCTGACTCAAAGTGGAAAATTCCTGATTGTTCCGGCTGGCTCTTTAAACGAAGAGCCGTCAAAGACCCTTGATGCTCAAATATTCACTGCAGAGCAAGCTGAGTGGCATAAATCAGGGTTGCAGGCAGTTAAGGTGGAAGGCTTCCCAAAATAAATATAACAAGCAATTTAAGAGGGATTCACAACGCTTGGCATTTTTGCTTCTACTTCAAATTTAGTGTTTATGGCACAATGCTTTAGGTGTGGGTGGAGGCGTCGTTCACCCCTTAATTGGGCGTTAGCTTTCTCGGTTAAGTTCATTGGAGTAGGGGTTCAGCGTTCTAGCTTTACACCTGAACGTCAGTGCTAAATTGGTACATCGAGTGTGCGGTTTCTCTTGTTTTAAAACTCCGTCAATCAGTTTTGAGCATGGTGCACTTGGTTGTCAGCTTCAGCGCAAGAGCCTTGATTTGCCTTTAAGTGTCGCCATCTTTGGCAGCAAGTTGGTGGAAAGTTCAATGCTTCTGCATTGGGTTGATCGACGGTGTTGCGGTTGGAGCGTTTCTGTAAAACCTTGGTGGAAAACGCTGGCTGCATCACACGAAAAAAGCTAACAAATTGCTCAAGCTGACAGCTAACGCTCGGCGATTTTGGTTTGGTTGAGTTCAGTGATTAAGGTGGCTTTGCTTGGGTGTTGTGTTCGTTAGCTGCAACTTAGCAAGGCGTTATGCCTTTTGGGAGAAAATATGCAGTTTTACAAAGCAGATGAGTATCAGGCATCTTGTGAAAATCTCTATCGTAAGTACGAACTTCAGATAGCCGCTTTACTTCCAGGCGCAACAATTGAGCATATTGGAGCTTCTTCTATCCCTAATGCTGTATCTAAAGGAGACCTAGACATACTTGTTGGTGTTGACGGTAGCGAGCTAGAAAAAGCAGTGACGTTACTTTCTACTTTAGGTTTCAACGAAAAATCCAATACGTTAAGAACTCCAGAGCTTTGCATGTTAGAAAATAGCTCAGGTGAAGATGTCGCTTTTCAAGTCGTAGCGATGGGCTCAGAATTTGACTTCTTTATGAGGTTTAGGGACAAGCTCCGTGAAAGCCCTGTGTTGGTTCAACACTACAATGAACTCAAAATATCTTGTACAGGTTGGACTCACGAAGAGTATCGTCGAAAAAAGTCGGGTTTTATTGAGCGCGTTTTAGAGCAGGCATAACAAATTGTTCAAGCAGACAGCTAACGTTTGGCGATTTTGGTTTGGTTCAGTTTAGTGATTACGGTGGTTTTGTTTGAGTGCAGTGGTAGTTAGCTGCTACTTAACAAGGCGTTATAGCCCCTCTGAGACTAATCATAAGGATATGGTGCAGTTGTGAGTAACGAACACTCTTTTAAAGCCTCTTGTCACTGTGGTGCAGTACAAATTGAATTTCAAAGTAAATCTGTGGAGCTGGAACAATACGAGTGCTCCTGTTCTATTTGCACTATTCGAAACTCAAAAATGACGCCCGTTCCGTTAGCACTTCTCCAAGTTAAATCTGGTTTGAACAATTTAACTCTTTATCAATTTCACACGATGACGGCAAAACACTACTTTTGTAAGACCTGTGGTATTTACACTCATCATCAAAGACGCTCTCGGCCTGACCAATATGCGGTGAATGTTGCATGTATACATGGGGTAGGTAAGTAGAGCAACGTCGGGCACGGGGCTCTAACAAATTGTTCAAGCAGACAGCTAACGTTTGGCGATTTTGGTTTGGTTGAGTTTAGTGATTACGGTGGTCTTGTTTGAGTGGAGTGGTAGTTAGCTGCTGCTTAACAAGGCGTTAAGTTTCAAGGGTAAAGTTATGCGTGTACTGTTGTTTATAATTGTGATTTTTTCTCTGCCCATTAGTGCAAATACATTCGAAATCAGAGAGTTTAAAAACGCAAATCAGCTGATTTGGGATGATAGCTTCAAATTGCATATAAATGAGTACTTTGGCAGTAAGAGTAAGGAATATTTTTGGTCAGACGCCAAAATCTCTGAACAGGTTAAGGCTGGTTTTGGTGGTGCTCCCGATCTAGTAAAAGCTTTAGGAGGCAACACATATATTGTCAGTGCTTGTCGACATCGTTCTTGTGATGAAAAATCAGCATATGTTACAAACGGGGATTTTGAACTTTTTGGCATTATTTCATACCTTTGTGAAACTCAGTCAGGCGAAATTGAATTTTGTTCTGATGGGCAGCTAGTTATTTTTTACAAAAATGCCTCTGCCAAAAATTTGTTGAGTAACCATCTTATAAACTGGAAAAACTATCATGCGCCAAAAGCAAAGATCGTATACGAAAAAGTAACTTAACAAATTGCTCAAGCAGACAGCTAACGCTCGGCGGTTTTGGTTTGGTTAAGTTTAGTGATTATGTGGCTTTGCTTGGGTGTTGTGTTCGTTAGCTGCAACTTAGCAAGGCGTTAGGTGACAGGAGGCTATATTGAAACCAACAGCGGTATTAATACATGTACCAGATGTTCAAGCTGGTTTAAGTTGGTACAAAAGAGCTTTTCCACAAGCTGTTGAGACCTATCTAAGCGAGTACGATTTTACTGTGCTTGATATCGATGGGTTTGCAATTGAGATAGTGCAATCGGATGACAAAGTTAGCTCTGGAAAGCAAGGCGTCGTTTTGTACTGGCATGTCATCGATTTAACGAAAGCCCTTGAACATTTCTACGGACTAGGTTGTAGCCTCTACCGAGGGATTAAGCCAATCGAGAATGGGCAGTCTATGTGCCAAGTCGAAGACCCATTCGGGAACTTAATAGGGCTTCGGGGTAAAGTCACCTAACAATTTGTTCAAGCAGACAGCTAACGTTTGGCGATTTTGATTTGGTTGAATTTAGTGATTACGGTGGCTTTGTTTGGGTGTAGTGGTAGTTAGCTGCTGCTTAACAAGGCGTTAGCTTTCTCGGTTAAGTATTGTGGTGTATGGGTTCAGCGTTCTAGCTTTACACCTGAACTTCAGTGCCAAATCGGTACATCGAGCGTGCTGTTTCTTTTTCGCTGAAGCATCATTAACCAACTTATTAGCAGGTGCACTTGGTTGTCAGCTTCAGCACAAGAGCCTTGAGTTGCCTGTAAGTGTCGTCATCTTTGGCCGCAAATTAGTTGAAGGTTCAATGCTTCTGCATTGGGTACGGCGGTGGTTTCGGTTTTGGAGCGTTTCTTTAAAACCTTGGTGGCAAACGCTGGCTGCATCGCACGAAAAAAGCTAACAAATTGCTCAAGCAGACAGCTAACGCTCGGCGATTTTGGTTTGGTTGAGTTCAGTGATTACGTGGCTTTGCTTGGTTGTTGTGTTCGTTAGCTGCAACTTAGCAAGGCGTTAGGCATTTTATACGTTATTGAAAAGGATATTTCATGAATTGGTACATAACAGCAGTAAAAAAATATGCCACATTTAGCGGGCGTTCGCGCAGAAAAGAATATTGGTATTTCTTTCTTTTTAACGTACTTATAAGCTTTTTTCTCAGTTTTGTAGATTCCTTAACAGGCAGTTTTGATCCAGCTACTGGTTACGGATTGTTTAGCGGGATTTACGCTTTGGCTTTATTTATTCCTGGGATTGCGGTTAGTGTTCGTAGACTACATGACACTGGCCGCACTGGTTGGTGGTTATTTATATTACTTGTGCCTGTCATTGGGGTATTGGCTATAATATATTTCACAGCATCTGATGGTAATTCTGGAACAAATCAATATGGGGCTGATCCTAAAGGAATAAATGCCTAACAAATTGTTCAAGCAGACAGCTAACCGTCGGCGATTTTGGTTTGAATTGAGTTTAGTGATTACGGTGGCTTTGTTTGAGTGCAGTGGCAGTTAGCTGCTACTTAACAAGGCGTTATGGCTCTCGAAATTTAATATCAATAGACCCACATTCAGCAATGAATAGATGGTCAATGTAGCCCATTTACTATTTAAAGGTTTTCCAAATATGCGTGACTCTTTAAGACGCAAAGTCATTGAAGTTTGCCAAAAGAAGCTAGATCAAAAGGGCGAGAACGTAGGCGTATCGTTTTACGCATTTTTCGCCAACAAAAATGATGACCCTGAGTTGCTAATGGAAGCGGCGACGTGGTGGATACAAGAGCACAAGCTTGATCACTTTGAGAAAGCTAAGAAGATAAAGGTAATGGTTGAGGCAGGACAGTAATGTATTTGCTGACAGTCCAAGCCATAACAAATTGTTCAAGCAGACAGCTAACAGTTGGCGATTTTTGTTTGAATTGGGTTTAGTGATTACGGTGGCTTTGTTTTGGTGTGGTGGTAGTTAGCTGCTACTTAACAAGGCGTTAGCCTAATAGGTTCAGAGATGGAGTTTAGATTGAATGGAAATTATATTTGTTCGTCACGGTGTTCCAGATTATTCATTATGTGATCAAAGGAACATGACTCAACTTGAAAAAGATTATGCTCCTTTGCATAGAGAGCATATATCTGATCTCCATGTGTTAGCAGATGAGCTTAGTTCACTTGAAGCGGAAGTAATTTTGTCATCGCCATATACTCGGGCCCTCCAAACTGCGGAAATTATTAATCGTAAACTTGGCTTGGACCTATTTGTTGAACATGATCTGCGTGAATGGCGTGCTGATTTAGCAGGTGGCTACATCGATCTAGCGGAGAGGGATCGCCGTTGGCATGAACATCGAGAAACACTGAAAACCTTGCAGAACCAAGATGTACATCTTATGAATCTTGGGCGTCACTCAAATCAAGGGCAGAAGATGTTCTATCTCAATATGGTAATTACTCGAAGATCATAGTCGTTTCCCACTTTAATGTGTTTGAAAGCCTTGCTGGTTACCAAGAACACGGTATTGGTTGTGGTGCATATCGTTTGTTTTCCTATTCAAAATTAGGCTAACAAGCGCTTAAAGAGGGACAACCTACGCTAAGCGAGTTCAGTAATAATAGTTAGGTCAAGTGGTTACGGCATGTTAGCTTAGGTTCAGTGATAGCGTAGCTTGCCCCTTAAGCGGGCGTTAGCTTTCTCGGTTAAGTATTGTGGTGTGTGGGTTCAGTGTTCTAGCTTTACACCTGAACTTCAGTGCCAAATCGCAAACCCGCACGTGCTGTTTCTTTTGCTTGGAAAGGGCGTCAATCAACTTCGAGTATGGTGCTCTTGGTTGTCAGCTTCGGCGCAAGAGCCGTGAGTTGCCTTTAAGTATCGCCATCTTTGGCAGCAAGTTGTTGGAATGTTCAATGCTTCTGCATTTGGTACATCGGTGGTGTCGGCTTTGGAGCGTTTCTTTGAAGTCTTGGTGCCAAAAGGTGGCTGCATCGCACGAAAAAAGCTAACAAATTGCTCAAGCAGACAGCTAACGCTCGGCGATTTTGGTTTGGTTGAGTTCAGTGATTACGTGGCTTTGCTTAAGTGTTGTGTTCGTTAGCTGCAACTTAGCAAGGCGTTAGGTGCTCAGGGATATAGGTAAATATGGATGTTACTTTTCGACCATTAACTGTCGACGACGACTTTGATATCTCAATTAGTGCTCGAAAAGACGCTTACTTTTGTAGTTTTGGCCACTTGAGAGGATTTGATGATTTTGTTCGTGGCTATCGTGAACGAGTTGGAGAGAGGTTAGGGAGTCCGGAGTGGTTCTATATTCTTGTCCTAGTGGATGGCACTGTCGCAGGGCAATTGGAATTTCGTAGTTTTTCATCTGAACCTGAAACGGGCTATGTTCACTTGATCTACTTGCAACCTGAATATCGAGGGGTAGGGATAGCTCCGTTGGTGCAATCATATATAAAGCAAACCCTTGTTGGCTGTGGTTGTAAGCGTGCTGTACTTTCAGTCAGTAGAACCAACGAACGAGCAATGGCTTTCTATAAGCAACATGGTTGGGAGTTTGTACGCAAGAATCCAAAGCACGAAGAAACTGATTTTTACCAACTTAAGTTACGCACCTAACAAATTGTTCAAGCAGACAGCTAACAGTCGGCGATTTTGGTTCGGTTGAGTTTAGTGATTACGGTGGCTTTGTTTGGGTGCAGTGGCAGTTAGCTGCTACTTAACAAGGCGTTATGCGCTAATAGTAAAACCGATGAAAGGAGTTCAATAAATGGTTACTTGTTACCTAAGATATATCATTGATCCATCCAAGGTTAATGAATTTGAAGAATACGCGAAAATGTGGATCCCACTCGTAGGGAAGTTTGGTGGGCAGCATCACGGTTACTTCTTACCTTCTGAAGGTGCTAACAATGTGGCCTTAGCTTTGTTTTCATTTCCAAGTCTTGCAGCTTACGAAACATATCGTACTGATTCATTTAAAGATAAAGAGTGTATTGCTGCGTTTCAATTTTCTGAAGATACAAATTGTATCATTAGCTATGAACGTAGCTTTTTCAGACCAGTGCTCGACTAACCACGCGCATAACAAATTATTCAAGCAGACAGCTAACAGTCGGCGATTTTGGTTTGGATTGAGTTAAGTGATTACTGTGGCTTTGTTTGAGTGTAGTGGCAGTTAGCTGCTACTTAACAAGGCGTTAGCTTTCTCGGTTAAGTTCATTGGAGTAGGGGTTTAGTGTTCTAGCTTTACACCTGAATTTCAGTGCCACATCGGTACATCGAGCGTGCTGTTTCTTTTTCGCTGAAGCATCATGAACCAACTTATCAGCAGGTGCACTTGGTTGTCAGCTTCAGCGCAAGAGCCTTGAGTAGCCTGTAAGTGTCGTCATCTTTGGCCGCAAATTAGTTGAAGGTTCAATGCTTCTGCATCGGGTGCGTCGGTGGCTTCGGTTTTGGAGCGTTTCTTTAAAATCTTGGTGGCAAACGCTGGCTGCATCTCACGAAAAAAGCTAACAAATTGCTCAAGCAGACAGCTAACGTTCGGCGATTTTGGTTTGGTTGAGTTCAGTGATTACGTGGCTTTGCTTGGGAGTTGTGTTCGTTAGCTGCAACTTAGCAAGGCGTTATGTAGCTAGGAGATATATGGAAGTTTCGGTACAAATTAGTAAGGAAATACAAGAAGGTGAAGTCGTTGAGCTGTATCGTGCTAATGGTTGGTCGTCAGCTGAGGTGCCGGAGAAACTAATACCAGCATTATTAAATTCGGATACGCTAGTTACTGCTCGTAAATCTGGAAAACTCATCGGAATAGGCAATGCAATTTCTGATGGGTGTTTGGTTGTTTACTACCCGCATATGCTTGTTGACCCTAATTTCCACGGTTTTGGCGTTGGTCGTAAGATGATGGAGCTGATGCAAAGCAAGTACAAAGACTTCCACCAACAAATGTTAACTGCGGACGGTGAAGCAGTAGATTTTTACAAAGCACTGGGTTTTGAAAGGGCGGGTAAAACTGAACCTATGTGGGTGTACGCAGGTAACGATCACTAACCCAAGCACCGCTACATAACAAATTGCTCAAGTCGACAGCTAACGCTCGGCGATTTCGGTTTGGTTGAGTTCAGTGATTACGTGGCTTTGCTTAGGTGCTGTGTTCGTTAGCTGCAACTTAGCAAGGCGTTAGCTTTCTCGGTTGAGTATTGTGGTGTGTGGGTTCAGCATTCTAGCTTTACACCTGACCGTCAGTGCTAAATCGGTACATCGACCGTGCTGTTTCTTTTTCGTTGAGGTGCCATCAATCAACTTGTTTGCATGGTGCACTTGGTTGTCAGCTTCAGCGCAAGAGCCTTGAGTTGCCTTTAAGTGTCGTTATCTTTGGCCGCAAATTGGTTGAAGGTTCAATGCTTCTGCATTGGGTGCGGCGGTGGCTTCGGTTTTGGAGCGTTTCTTTAAAGCCTTGGTGGCAAACGTTGGCTGCATCGCACGAAAAAAGCTAACAAATTGCTCAAGCAGACAGCTAACGCTCGGCGATTTTGGTTTGGTTGAGTTCAGTGATTACGTGGCTTTGCTTGGGTGCTGTGTTCGTTAGCTGCAACTTAGCAAGGCGTTAGCTTTCTCGGTTAAGTTCATTGGCGTAGGGGTTCAGCGTTCTAGCTTTACACCTGAACGTCAGTGCTAAATCGTTACATCGAGTGTGCTGTTTCTTTTTCTTTGGAACGTCACCAATCAAATTTGGCAGTGGTGCGTTTGGCTGTCAGCTTCAGCAAAAGAGCCTTGAGTTGCCTTTAAGTGTCGTCATCTTTGGCAGCAAGTTGGTGGAAAGTTCAATGCTTCTGCATTGGGTTCATCGTCGGTGTTGGGGTTGGAGCGTTTCTGTAAAACCTTGGTGGTAAACGCTCGCTGCATCGCACGAAAAAAGCTAACAAATTGCTCAAGCAGACAGCTAACGTTTGGCGATTTTGGTTTGTTTGAGTTCAGTGATTACGTGGCTTTTCTTGAGTGTTGTGTTCGTTAGCTGCAACTTAGCAAGGCGTTATAACAACAAGGAGAGTTCCGTGAAAATAACAGTTTTAGATGACTACCAGGATGTGGTTAGAACGTTAGATTGTTTCGAATTACTATTACATCACGATGTGTCCATCTTGAACGAAACACTTCCTGAATCGGAGTTGGTAGATAAGCTAAAAGACACAGAGGTTCTTGTTTTAATCCGAGAACGGACAGTGATTACAGAGTCACTACTTGTACAGTTACCTAACCTTAAAGTTATCAGTCAAACAGGTAAAGTCAGCAATCATATTGATGTCCACCTATGCGAAAAGTATGGAGTAAAGGTGTTGGAGGGGCGTGGCTCTCCTGTTGCTCCTTCGGAATTAGCTTGGGCACTGATTATGGCGGCAAGTCGCCACATACCAACTTATTCAGCCAATCTCCAAAACGATACATGGCAGAGCTCTGGTGCGCTCGGTTTAGGTCGCACTCTAAAGGGCTTGAAGCTTGGTGTTTGGGGCTATGGAAAAATAGGACAACGAATTGCTCAATATGCAAAAGCATTTGAAATGTCAGTGGTTGTTTGGGGTAGTGAGCAATCAAGAAATCTTGCGCTTGAACACGGCTTTGAAGCTGCCGCTTCAAAGGAAGCATTTTTCTCTGGTTCGGATATTGTGTCACTTCACTTACGTTTGAATAAAGTAACTAGGGCGTGAGTAACAGCTCAGGACTTGAGCTTAATGAAGCCCGATTCTTTATTTGTAAACATTAGTCGCTCAGAGCTTGTAGAAAACTCTGCGCTATACAACGAGCTGGTGGCTGTCTCAACTAAGCGAGCTGCCGTTGATGTATTTGACAATGAACCAGCATCACTTGATAACGAGCCTTTATTGTCATTACCAAACGTAACGGCTACCCCACATTTAGGGTATGTAGAGCAAAACAGCTATGAGCTTTACTTCAAAATAGCATTCGAGAATATTTTAGCTTTCGAGCAGGGTAAGGTATAAACATCAGCATCGAAGAAATCGTTGTTATAACAAGCAATTTAAGAGGGATTCACAACGCTCGGCATTTTTGTTTCTACTTCAAATTTAGTGTTTATGGCACAATGCTTTAGGTGTGGGTGGAGGCGTTGTTCACCCCTTAATTGGGCGTTAGCTTTCTCGGTTAAGTATTGTGGTGTGTGGGTTTAGCGTTCTAGCTTTACACCTGCTCGTCAGTGCCAAATCGCAAACCCGCACGTGCTGTTTCTTTTGCTTGGAAAGGGCGTCAATCAACTTCGAGTCTGGTGAACTTGGCAGTCAGCTTCAGCGCAAGAGCCTTGAGCTGCCTTTAAGTGTCGCCATCTTTGGTAGCAAGTTGGTGGAAAGTTCAATGCTTCTGCATTAGGGGCGTCGGCGGCGTTGGTTTTGGAGCGTTTCTTTAAAATCTTGGTGCCAAACGCTGGCTGCATCGCACGCAAAAAGCTAACAAATTGTTCAAGCAGACAGCTAACCGTCGGCATTTTTGGTTTGAATTGAGTTTAGTGATTACGGTGGTTTTGTTTGAGTGTGGTGGCAGTTAGCTGCTACTTAACAAGGCGTTATAACCCTTGGGGAAGGACATGCGAAAGTTAGTAAGTTCTGGCTCTCATTTGGAAGAGCCTATTGGGTTTTCTCGTGCGAGTCGTATTGGAAACCATATAGCCGTCTCCGGCACAGCACCTATCGATAATGGTCGTACGGTATTTATTGGAAGTGTATACGAGCAAACTAAGTACTGTTTGACGCTTTCAATAAAAGCAATTGAAGAAGCGGGTGGTAGCGTTAAAGATGTTATTCGCACTAGGATAATGCTCACGAATATTCAAGAGTGGGAGCAAGCTGCTAAAGCGCATGGGGAGTTATTCGCTACTCAACGTCCGGCGTGCACATTTGTCGAGGTAAAAGGCTTTATTGAGCCTGAATGGCTGGTAGAGACAGAGGTGGATGCGGTGGTATCAGGGTTATAACAAATTGCTCAAGCAGACAGCTAACGCTCGGCGATTTTGGTTTGGTTGAGTTTAGTGATTACGGTGGCTTTGCTTGAGTGTTGTGGTCGTTAGCTGCAACTTAGCAAGGCGTTATAACCACAGCATAAAGTGGGGTATTTGTGATAGCGAGAGAGTGGAAAGCAACTTGTCCTAAAGATCATGAGGACGGATTCATAGAGTACCTTTACGAAACTGGCATCAAGGACACTTCAGACACAAAGGGTTTTGTGGGCGCACAAATTTTAAAGCGAGATTTGGGTGATAGTACGGAAATTACTTTGCTTACTTTTTGGGAAGATATTGAGTGTATTAAAGCTTTCTCTGGGGAAGATATTAGTATTGCAAGACTATACCCTGAAGATGAGAAATATAAACTAAACCCAGAACGACATGTAAAGCACTATGAAGTCCGAGAGAATATGTGGCTATAACAATTTACTCAAGTCGACAGCTAACATTCGGCGGTTTTGGTTTGGTTAAGTATAGTGATTACGTGGCTTTGCTTAGGTGTTGTGTTCGTTAGCTGCAACTTAGCAAGGCGTTAGGTGCCATTCAAGTTCGGAGAATACATTCAGTGATTTTCAATCATATTTCACTTGGAACTAATGATGTTGAGAATGCATCAGTTTTTTATGATGCAGTGCTATCGACATTAGGTATCAGCCGTAGTCACACAATCGATCAAGTAGCTGTGTCTTATGGCGAACAGTTTGAATTTTGGGTTGGACTTCCATTAGAAGGAAATGGAAGCAGCGGAAATGGTACTCACGTAGCATTTAATGCTCCGAGCCAAGAGGCAGTAGACACTTTTTATCAAGTCGCCTTGCAGCAAGGTGCGAGCTGTGAGGGTAAACCTGCGTTGAGGCCTGAATACGGTGCGTCATATTATGCGGCTTATGTCCGCGACCTTGATGGCAACAAGATAGAAGCAGTCTTCACATAGCGCTGTGTGTTGCACCTAACAAATTGTTCAAGCAGACAGCTAACAGTCGGCGATTTTGGTTTGATTGAGTTTAGTGATTACGGTGGCTTTGTTTGGGTGCGGTGGTAGTTAGCTGCTACTTAACAAGGCGTTAGCTTTCTCGGTTAAGTTCATTGGCGTAGGGGTTCAGCGTTCTAGCTTTACACCTGAACGTCAGTGCTAAATCGTTACATCGAGTGTGCTGTTTCTTTTTCTTTGGAACGTCACCAATCAAATTTGGCAGTGGTGCGTTTGGCTGTCAGCTTCAGCAAAAGAGCCTTGAGTTGCCTTTAAGTGTCGCCATCTTTGGCAGCAAGTTGGTGGAAAGTTCAATGCTTCTGCATAGAGTTCATCGTTGGTGTTGTGTTTGGAGCGTTTCTTTAAAACCTTGGTGGCAAACGTTGGCTGCATCGCACGAAAAAAGCTAACAAATTGCTCAAGCAGACAGCTAACGTTTGGCGATTTTGGTTTGGTTGAGTTCAGTGATTACGTGGCTTTGCTTGGTTGTTGTGTTCGTTAGCTGCAACTTAGCAAGGCGTTAGGCACCTACCGAAGTTTTCATAATAGTAATGATATTAATCTTTAAGTAAGGAAATTTAGTAATGAAAGCAGTATTTTCGTTTGATTCAATGTTAACTCCAAAATTGGTAACCGCCCTCTACTGGTTGTTACTTTCCATCGCTCTACTTTCTGGCTTAGCGACGATGTTTGGTGGTTACGGTGGGTTAACCGCAGAAAAATTGATACTAGGAATCCTAACAATTGTTGGTGGTGCTGTTGGTGCAAGAATTTGGTGTGAGTTGATGATAGTTATTTTCAAAATCAACGAAAATCTTCAATCTTTGAACGACGCAGCTAGAGACAAAGATGCCTAACAAATTGCTCAAGCAGACAGCTAACAGTCGGCGACTTTGGTTCGGTTGAATTTAGTGATTATGGTGGCTTTGCTTGAGCGTTGTGGTGGTTAGCTGCTACTTAGCAAGGCGTTATGTTTGCGATGCCCGAAAGGATATTTGGCGATGATTGTCGAACTTAATAATCGAGATGTCGATGTTGCAAATAAGATACTTAGTGTTTCATTAAATGCATACCGAGTTGAAGCAAAGCTATTGGGTTTAGCTTCCTTCCCTCCGATGAATGAGAGAGCGGAAAGTATAGTTGGTTCTCAAAGCCGATTTCTGGGCTTTATGGTTGAAGGGGTTTTACTTGGTGTTATAGAAGTCGAGGTATTAGGCTCTAACCGTTTGCACATAAACAGACTCGTTGTCGACCCATCTATGTTCCGCAAAGGTATCGCTAGTAAGTTAATAGATGCCGTTTTACCTCAAGAACAGGTCTTATCCGTGACCACGGCTACGTCTAATTCACCCGCAATGTCACTGTATCAATCCCACGGATTTACCGTAGCCAATATTGAAGTAGTGGGTGATAGATTGGAGCTGAGCACGTTGGAAAAGCAAACATAACAAATTGTTCAAGCAGACAGCTAACAGTTGGCGATTTTGGTTTGAATTGGGTTTAGTGATTACGGTGGTTTTGTTTGAGTGCAGTGGTGGTTAGCTGCTACTTAACAAGACGTTATGACTCACTTACTATTAAATATTTTTAACGAGATAAAATGACGATGAAACAAAGTGAAATAGAAAATGAAGGCTCAAACGCGCAAACTACAGCCTATACACCTTTGTTTAATAGATTGATTTTTAACCCCAAGGTAATCTTTGGCATCCTTCTGATGTATGGCGGTATTGGCTTACCAATGGTAGTTAAGAATACGGGTCAAAGCTTACTGATATTGATAGAAAACAATCTTTGGTCAATCGGAGGTATTGTTAGTGCTTTTGTGGGAGTACTTCTTGTATTTCCTGAAGTATCTAAGCAACAAAGGCTGAGGCGCGAACAAAGGTTCACTGATGTAGACGATGCAAGGGCATCTTCTGAAAAAGACTTCCAAGCAAAGGTTTACCAAGAATTAGAGTCATTAAAATCTAAAACAGAGGGTGTGTCGCTAGAGAGGGTTGATGAGATTGTTCATCAAGTCGTAGAAGCTAACAGTAATAAGAATGAAATATTATTTAATTCTTTCGAAGAATACTTCAATAGCATTCGTTCAGTGCTACTAGAGCAAGCTCGAGTTGCAGACAAAAAGGCTTCAATTTTGTTAGATAAGGGAACTGCATATTCAAAGGCTGGAATTACATTTTTTGTTGTTTCAATTATTTCATGGCAGCTGCTCGCTTGGTGGACTGAGTTTAAATCCCAGTATATTTACGGCATCGTTTCGTGCTCCCTGCTATTCATTTTTATTGAATTCTTAGCTGCGTGGTTTTTAAAGCAGTATAGACATTTCGTGGATACATCTACATATTTAATTAAAGTTAAATCAATATTTGACAAATATATGTTGTCTTTCCTTGCAATCAAAACTCTAGGTCATGATAGTGATAATCAGGATGCAAAGTATCAAGCTATGTTAAAGGTGTTAGAAGACGATATAAAATGGCCAGAAGCCTATTTGTTTAAAAATGGTGATGTAAGCTTTGCAAAAGAGGCACTGGAGACTATGACGCACTTTGCAAAAGCAATGAAGTCAGAAGTTAAAAATAATCGTAGTAATCCGTAAGTCATAACAAAGCATTTAAGAGTGATTCCCAACGTTTGGCATTTTTCATTCGATCGTTGGGTTTTGTGTTTACGGTGGTAAGGTAAAGTTTCGTGGTCGCGTTGCTCACACCTTAATGCGGCGTTAGTGTTTACATCAAGTTTTACGCAGAAATAGGGAAGTGGTATGAGTAAATCGGTCTATGTTGCTGGTAGTTTTAAGAACCTAGAAAAAATGCAGGCGATACGAGAGACTTTACTCAATGCTGGTATTGAAACAACTATCTCCGAGCCCCTTCAAATTAATGGCATTGATGGCTGCTTGCAGCGCATCAGAGAAGCTGACATTACCTACATTTTAAATTTTGGTGGTTACGTCGGTAAAAGTGTAGCAATGGATATTGGTTATGCTTTAGGTATCGGCAAACCAGTTTACGCGCTTGAGCCTATTCAAGACCCAGACATCACTCACTTGTTAACATGTGTTTTCACACCAGATGAAGTCATCGCTAAACTCGGTAGAAATAGTAAAAACTAACAATTTGTTCAAGCAGACAGCTAACAGTCGGCGATTTTGGTTTGAATTGAGTTAAGTGATTACGGTGTTTTGTTTTGAGTGCAGTGGTAGTTAGCTGCTGCTTAACAAGGCGTTAGCTTTCTCGGTTAAGTATTGTGGTGTGTGGGTTTAGCGTTCTAGCTTTACACCTGAACTTCAGTGCCAAATCGGTTTATCGAGCGTGCTGCTTCT
Source organism: Vibrio sp. DNB22_10_4 (assembly GCF_052879755.1). Lineage (NCBI taxonomy): Bacteria > Pseudomonadati > Pseudomonadota > Gammaproteobacteria > Vibrionales > Vibrionaceae > Vibrio > Vibrio sp. DNB22_10_4. The sequence goes on from NZ_JBNNXW010000024.1 coordinate 22,606, forward strand.
TTTTCTTCGGAACGCCATCAATCAAATCTTGCTATGGCGCTTTTGGTCGTCAGCTTCAGCGCAAGAGCCTTGAGTTGCCTTTAAGTGTCGCCATCTTTGGCAACAAGTTGGTGGAATGTTCAATGCTTCTGCATTGGGTAACGCGGTGGCTTTGGTTTTGGAGCGTTTCTTTAAAACCTTGGTGGCAAACGCTGGCTGCATCACACGAAAAAAGCTAACAAATTGTTCAAGCAGACAGCTAACGTTTGGCGATTTTGGTTTGGTTGAGTTTAGCGATTACGGTGGTTTTGTTTGAGTGGAGTGGTAGTTAGCTGCAACTTAACAAGGCGTTAGCACTCAGAGGAGAAACAGGATGTTTATCGCAGTCTATGAGTTTGAAATTCGTGATGGAACGGAATCAAGGTTTCGCGAAGCATGGCTCGAAGTAACAAAGTCAATCTACCAGCATTGTGGCAGCTTTGGTTCTCGTCTTCATCGTTCAGACAAGCCAAATGTAATGGTAGGTTATGCCCAATGGCCAAGTCGTGAGCAATGGGAAAAAGACCATCAATTCACAGATGAGCTTTTTGAAATCTCACGCAAGGAAATGCGTGAGTGTTTAGTGAAATCAAATACCGTTTATAAACTCGAAGTCAGCGATGACTTTTTGCAAACTTCTTTGGCTGAAAAGTGCTAACAAATTGTTCAAGCAGACAGCTAACAGTTGGCGATTTTGGTTTGAATTGAGTTTAGTGATTACGGTGGCTTTGTTTGAGTGCAGTGGTAGTTAGCTGCTACTTAACAAGGCGTTAGGTGACAGGAGGCTATGTTGAAACCAACAGCGGTATTAATACATGTTCCAGATGTTCAAGCTGGTTTAAGTTGGTACAAAAGAGCTTTTCCACAAGCTGTTGAGACCTATCTAAGTGAGTACGATTTTACTGTGCTTGATATTGATGGGTTTGCAATTGAGATAGTGCAATCGGATGACAAAGTTAGTTCAGGGAAGCAAGGTGTCGTTTTGTACTGGCATGTCATCGATTTAACGAAAGCTCTTGAACACTTCTACGGACTCGGTTGCAGCCTCTATCGAGGAGTTAAGCCAATCGAGAATGGACAGTCTATGTGCCAAGTAGAAGATCCATTCGGGAACTTAATAGGGCTTCGGGGCAAAGTCACCTAACAATTTGTTCAAGCAGACAGCTAACCGTCGGCATTTTTGGTTTGGATTGAGTTTAGTGATTACGGTGGCTTTGTTTGGGTGTAGTGGTAGTTAGCTGCTACTTAACAAGGCGTTAGGTTAATAAGTGGGAAATATGAAGAAAGTCGAAACAATTGTGTATCCGACGGATGAACCAACTGAAGACAAGGTATACCGTATAGCAGAATGTGTTGCGGGCTTGGTACCTGTTGGAGGTAATATCTTGAATGCATTACTGACAGCACCCTATGAGCGTAGACTAGAAAAATGGTGCAATGAAGTTACAGAAGCCGTAAATATATTGGTAACAAAACAGGGCATCAGCCTAGATGATATCAAGTCAAACGAACAATTCATTGACTTCATCTTGAGCTTAACTCAAACAGCGGTTAAAACTTCACAACATGAAAAGCTTAAGTACTTAAAAAATGTGTTGGTTAAATCAGCGACGGTGCAATTTGATGATCAAGATGAGTACAATTACTATTTAGCTCTTATAGATAGTTTTAGCTTAGCGCACATACTCGTATTGGTCGCGTATCGTGGAGTGCAAGCTGGTTGTAAAGACGAGTATTCGGGGCTTGAACATATCGATAATTACGAACAAAAATCATATATTTATCGGCAAGTCCTTTCGGAGTTGATTTCTAAAGAATTAGTTATTGTAAGGCAGTGCGAGACTTGGGGGATTCAGGTTTACCTTTCTCCCGTTGGGAGCAAATTAGATCAACTGTTAAGCCATTAACCTAACAAACAATTTAAGAGTGATTCAGCACGCTTGGCATTTTTGATATGCGTTGTTTTTGGTGTTGAAGTGCAATGCGGAAGCTTGGTCATTGCGTGCTTCACACCTTAATTGGGCGTTATATACACAGGAGATTCGGGTGCTTGCAAGGATACGAAACCGAGAAATCAAGGTATGTCCTGTTGTGCTTCGTAAGTCAGCCGGCAGCATAGAGTTACTGCTTTTTGAACATCCTCTGGCTCAGATCCAGTTAGTAAAAGGAACTCTGGAAGCGACAGACAACTCAATTGAGGAAGCAGCACTTCGTGAGCTCAGAGAGGAATCGGGTGTGCAGCATGTAGTATCCACTGAATATCTTGGTTGTTGGGAGAGTGGTTATGAAAATCAGCTTTGGCATTTTGTTCTTTGTGGCGTAAAAGACTTACCAAACGAATGGAGCTTCTACACACAAGACGATGGTGGGCATGAGTTTAAGTTCTTTTGGCATCGCTTAGGTGAAGCTCCAAAGTTCAAGAGCCATCAACTCTTCTTCGACGCAATAGACCAAGTCGAAATCATGTGTATATAACAAATTGTTCAAGCAGACAGCTAACAGTTGGCGATTTTGGTTTGGATTGAGTTTAGTGATTACGGTGGCTTTGTTTGAGTGTAGTGGCAGTTAGCTGCTACTTAACAAGGCGTTATATTTTAATTGGAGTTTAGCGTGAATATTGATGGTCTAATTTATTCAATCCGTGAGCTTATCTCAGACGTAGCTGTTGAAGTGGAGCAAGACGCAGATCTTTATCCTATTGTTTCTGTTGATAACAGCGCAGATTATAACTCTATCATTGATAGCCTCTATCTATTGGAAGATACGCAGCTGGCAAAACAGGCGTTTTTTGCACGTGATAACTCTTTACCATTTGGTGATACCTACCTGTACTTCTACGGTGTCTTCAATGCCGTATATATGCAGCAGCAAGCTTTGTTAGTTATCCTGCGGAAGATGAGCATAAAGTTTGACGGCAAGGTGATCCGAGAGTGTAAGATCTTTGATCTTCGCAATAGCTTTGCTGCTCATGGCGCAAATCGCGGAGGGAGAGGTATAAAAGAGCATAGCTTTATTCTTGATAGGCACGCACTGCAAACGGGAAAAGTTTGTGGTTATTCTGCAAACCATGAAGATGGATTTGTCTCTCACGATTATCAAATTAACGACTTACTGAGCGCTTGGGACGAGATACTGTTGACCCATATAGAGTTGATCCACACTAAAGTCAGTATCAACAGCGAAGTGGCAATATAACAATCGCTTCAACCTGACTGCCAACCTATGGCATTTTTGGTTCGGTTTGGTTTTTGTGATTACGGTAGCCTGTTTGAGTGCGGTGCAGTTGGCAGCAAGTTAAGCGGGCGTTATGCATACTATTTAGTTTTGGAGAACCAAATTGAAAGGAAGCTGTTTGTGCGGTGATGTTTCGTTTGAACTGTTGAGCGAACTACCGTCCATCTATCAATGCCATTGTTCCCTATGCCGAAAAGTTTCAGGTTCTTCTTCTAATTCAGCTCTGATAGTAAAAGCGTCTAATTTTAGATGGTGCTCGGGTGAGCATTTAATTAAATCCTATTCCACCAAATCAGGCTTCAAGTCGGAGTTCTGTACTCAATGCGGTAGTCCAGTTCCTAATTTGACTACCAGTAGTGACTCATATTGGGTACCAGAAGGCTTAATAACAGATGCTACTAATACAAGTGTATCGGCACATGTTTTTGTTAGCTCAAGAGCTGATTGGGATGAGGGTTTTTTAAGTGACAATATCCCTAAATTCGAGAAGATGCCCCTGTGAGCGACCAACGGGGTACGTTTCGTGGAGACGTATGCATAACAAATTGTTCAAGCAGATAGCTAACAGTTGGCGATTTTGGTTTGGTTGAGTTTAGTGATTACGGTGGTCTTGTTTGAGTGTGGTGGTAGTTAGCTGCTACTTAACAAGACGTTAGAATTACTGCGTACGTCTTGGTTCAGTGTAAGGATTAAATTTTGGAAAGTTTTTTACAGTTAATAGTAGAACATTATCAATGGGTATTTAGTGGTGTAGGTATTGCTATATTCGGCGGTGTTTTTGCCTTATTTAAACGAAGTAAGGCCTCAGGGATAACACAAACACAAAAATCAGGCAATAACTCTACGAATATACAAGCAGGTGGAAATGTTGAGTTTACTAAAAAGAATGATTAATAAATCCAGCCAAAAACAAGACGCAGGTGACAACTCAACTAACCTTCAAGGGCAGCAAGTCACAATAAATCAGGGGATTTCATACTCTGACGCTAAAGAAATTGCTAATGACGTATTTAGGTCTAATTTCATTGAGCTTAAACAAGAAGCTGCTCAGATTGCTCAAGAGCGAGCTGAAGAAGTAACAGATAAAGTTATATCTCAATTAAATCAACGCTCACCTGAATCAATTACTGAATTCGAGACCCCTGCGTTACAGGATGCACTATTCACTGTTCAAAAACAGTATGCGATTAGTGGAGATGAAGATCTAGGAGATTTATTGGTTGATATACTGGTGGACAGAGCTGCAGCTCCCACAAGAAATATGGTTCAAATTGTATTAGATGAATCATTGAGTATTGCACCAAAGCTTACTTTAGAGCAATTTGACACTTTAACGCTAAATTTTTTATTGATTTCAACACGACGGCTAGATGTAACGACGTATGAAGAATTAATCGCTCACTTCAATAAACGGGTGGTTCCTTTTATTGAAAGTCTATCAAATAAAAATTCTGATTATACACATGCGGAATATTTAGGTTGTGGTCATGTGCGCGCTGGTAACTATGGGAATCTCGGAGAGAGATTAAGGGTAACTTATAAGCCTTTCTTTTCTAAAGGTTTTACAAGAGAAGAATTAATTGAAAAGGTTGGCGATGGGTTAAATTTACAAGGTTTAGTGATTCAGTGCTTTCATGATAAAGACAAATTACAGATTGGAGTTCTTGACGACGATGTACTTGAGGCCATCGCAAAAAAGAATGGACTTGATAGTGACGTTAGACAAAAACTTAAGGCTCTTTTTGAATCTTCCACTAAGCCAGCTAATGAAGTAAAAAATATGTTCATTCAGGAAATTCCTAAGTTACAAAAAGTGTTTGAAGTCTGGGAATCTTCGCCTTTTAATAAATTTGAATTGACTAGTGTTGGAATCGCAATTGCACATGCAAACTACAGAAGAAAAATAGGCGATACGATGGATTTGTCTATCTGGATAAAGTAATTCTAACAAGACGCTTAAGTCTGATTCGTGAACGCGTGCCGAATTCGCTTCGCTTCATTTTGGCACACGTTCACTCACAGCTTAGCTTGGCGTTAGCTTTCTCGGTTAAGTTCATTGGAGTAGGTGTTCATCGTCCTAGCTTTACACCTGCTCGTCAGTGCCAAATCTCAAAACCGCGCGTGCTGTTTCTTTTGCTTGGAAAGAGCATCGCTCAACTTCGAGTATGGTGCACTTGGCAGTCAGCTTCAGCGCAAGAGCCGTGAGTTGCCTATAAGTATCGTCATCTTTGGCAGCAAGTTTGTGGAAGGTTCAATGCTTCTGCATTTTATGCGTCGGTGGCGTTGGTTTTGGAGCGTTTCTTTAAAATCTTGGTGCCAAACGTCGGCTTCATCGCTCGCAAAAAGCTAACAAATTGTTCAAGCAGACAGCTAACGTTTGGCGACTTTGGTTTGGTTGAGTTTAGTGATTACTGTGATTTTGTTTGGGTATCGTGGCAGTTAGCTGCTACTTAACAAGGCGTTAGCTTTCTCGGTTGAGTTCATTGGAGTAGGTGTTCATCGTTCTAGCTTTACACCTGCTCGTCAGTGCCAAATCGTAAAACCGCACGTGCTGTTTCTTTTGCTTGGAAAGGGCGTCAATCGACTTCGATTCTGGTGCACTTGGCTGTCAGCTTCAGCGCTAGAGCCTTGAGTTGTCTTTAAGTATCGCCATCTTTGGCAGCAAGTTGGTGGAAGGTTCATTGCTTCTGCATTAGGTGCGTCGGTGGCGTTGGTTTTGGAGCGTTTCTTTAAGATCTTGGTGCCAAACGTCGGCTTCATCGCACGCAAAAAGCTAACAAATTGCTCAAGCAGACAGCTAACGCTCGCCGATTTTGGTTTGGTTGAGTTCAGTGATTACGTGGCTTTGCTTGAGTGTTGTGTTCGTTAGCTGCAACTTAGCAAGGCGTTAGCTGCCATCCATGTTCAAAGGAGGAACAGATGGAATATCCACTTCAAGGAGCATGTCAGTGCGGACAAGTTACCTATGAATTATATGAAAAACCGTTGATGGTTTTTGCTTGTCACTGTACAGAGTGTCAAAAGCTATCTACTAGTCCATTTAGCATCACTGCGGTTGTTGATGTATCTAAAATAGAGTTTTCGGGTCAACTGAGAAGCTGGGAGCGCTTAGCTGATAGTGGTAATCGGAACTGTGCAATGTTCTGTCCAAGTTGTGGAAACAGAATTTATCACTTTAACCCAGATGCACCGGAAACAGTTAAGTTAAAGCTCAAACCAATTGATCTATCTTCAACTGATATTTTCGAACCTCAAGCGCATGTTTGGGTTAGTGAAAAACTGGATTGGTATCAGATACCAAATAATATAAAGGTCTTTCTCAAGCAGCCGAGCTAGCAGCTAACAAATTGCTCAAGCAGACAGCTAACGCTCAGCGATTTTGGTTTGGTTGAGTTCAGTGATTACGTGGCTTTGCTTGGGTGTTGTGTTCGTTAGCTGCAACTTAGCAAG
>NZ_JBNNXW010000025.1:0-25270 GCF_052879755.1 Vibrio sp. DNB22_10_4
TGCGACACTAGCTCAGTTGGTAGAGCGCAACCTTGCCAAGGTTGAGGTCACGAGTTCGAACCTCGTGTGTCGCTCCATTTTCCCCTAGAAATGGACAAAGACGCGGTCATCTCATAGAGATAGCAAAGTTGAGAAACTTAGTCCCACTACCGCATGCTCTTTCCTAATGCTGAGAAGCATCACTCCCTAAAATTTAAAGCTAAATCATCGTCGATATCATTGGATTACATCGTCGAATTTTTTGCTGTGTACTCTATTTTCTACACACCGCCAAAGCAGTAGGTTATTGCCTTCGCTGAGGGTCAGTTACACTTAAATTAACAGAGTTATCCACATTGCTAAATTGTGGATAAGTTGGTTGATAAATTGTTTTTGAATAGGTATGAAGAGAATAAACTGAAAGATCTTTACATCAATACACACAGTCGACTCAAGACTCGAGTGTCTTTAAGTTGTTGTTTTTTATTGTGTATACCATTTTGTTTTTACTTTTTACTTGACAATAAAATGATCACCAAGTGACATTTATTTGATCCTAGTCATATATTCAATCTGTGTTTAACCTGATTTCTCAACGACTAACTGTCGATGAAAATGTAGTTTTTCCACAAATTCAATTTTGGGATGTCAGTCAAGAAAATTAATTTGATTTTTCTGAGTCCATTGGCGACTAGGCATCACGAGGTAAGCCTTTCTGAACGATGCGAATCAAACGCTGGTTTTTGGATGTTAGTGTGTGATCTGACAAGTTGGGCAATTGGCTTGTTTGTTGCTGAAGAGCCCAGTGTATATGTTCATCAAGCAGTACAGACTGGCCTTGCACTTGTTCTAGTGCATCGATGTAGCGCTGAGAGTAGGGCGCATTACCGATTGCGATAATGATGTTGCGCTGCCACTGCTCATGCCCAATACGTCGAATAGCAGACCCTTCCATGTTCTTAAGAAATGTCGTTTCATCCCAATTAAGCAAAACACACAGATCGGTATCGTTGAAAGCCTGGCGCCTTTGAAAATCTGGTTGCTGGCCAAGCTCCGCAAAGCGATTCCACGGACAAACCAACTGACAATCATCACAGCCATAAATGCGATTCCCCATCGCTGCGCGAAGGGATTCGGGTATTACGCCTTTGTATTCAATCGTGAGATAAGAAATACAGCGTCTCGCATCGACAACACCATTTTCAAGTATGGCACCTGTTGGGCATGACGTGATACATGCGCTGCACTTACCACACTGATTCTCTAGCGGCGTATCAACAGGTAGCGGCAGATCGACAAACAGTTCACCAAGAAAAAACCAAGAGCCGGCGTCTTTATCTAGTAGAAGTGAGTGCTTGCCTGTCCAGCCCAGGCCAGCCTTTTCTGCAATAGGACGTTCGAGCACAGGAGCAGAGTCGACAAAAGGTCGGTAGCCTAGCTCCGAGACTTCTTTCTCGATTCGCTGTCCAAGCTTTTTGAGTTGATTGCGAATCAACTTATGGTAATCGCGACCTAACGCATAGCGGCTAATGTAACCCGCATGCTGGTTTTCTAAATTGGATGCAAAGCCTGCTTCTTCAGGAAGGTAATCCATACGAACGCTAATGATGCGACAGGTATTAGGGTGTAGCTTGTCGGGATGGATGCGTAGGTCTTGGTGAGTTTCCATCCAAGCCATGTCGCCGTGATAACCCGCTTCTAACCACTGCTTGAGTATCGCCTCTTGATCGAGAAGATCGATATCACTGATACCAGCCTTCTGAAAACCGAGTTCTTGTGCCCAAACTTTAATGTCGCTGGCTAGCTTGTCTAAGTCCATCACGATTACCCAAGTAGAAAAGGACGCGTATTCTATACTCAAATGCAATGCGACCCAAGTATGAACGCTAAAAAAGCGTGGATCCACTTGGCCAGAAAAGCGTCTCATTGCTTTGTATAAACTTTCGACGACTATTTTGTGCTTTCACAGTAGGGATAAATTGAAAATAATGGTAAATTTTCTGATTACTTACAGAAGATCACTTGTCTGTGAAAAGCGACACAGTTTACTATTTCGGCTCTCAAAGGCACCACTCAGAGAAAAATGTGATGAGTACTAAAAAATTTTCCTTAGCAGATGAATCAGCAACGATTTTAATTGGAACTAAACTAGCAAATCTTTGTTCAAAACAAACAACAATCTATTTGCACGGTGACCTTGGAGCGGGGAAAACCACCTTTAGTCGCGGCTTTATTCAAAGTCTTGGCCATCAAGGCAACGTAAAAAGCCCAACTTATACCTTGGTTGAACCGTACCAACTTGAAGGATGGAACGTCTATCATTTTGATTTGTATCGTTTAGCGGATCCAGAAGAGCTGGAGTTTATGGGTATTCGCGACTACTTCTCTGAAGATGCTATCTGCTTGGTAGAGTGGCCAGAGAAGGGGCAAGGCATTCTGCCTTCTGCTGATCTAGATATTGATATCCGGTACGTTGGAGACGCAAGGGAAATCGCCTTCACGGCAAATAGCGATTATGGAAAAGAGTTAATTAGTCAGTTGGAGTTAAATTGATCAGTCGTTTTCTTAGCAGCATGATGAAAATCATGCTGCCTTTGTGTTTACTGTTTCCTGCCGTCACTCTTGCTAATGCGCTAGAGGGTATTCGTGTTTGGCCTTCTCCGGATGAAACGCGCGTGGTGATCGACCTCAAGTCCGAAGCGGATTACAGTTATTTCTCATTGAGTGGTCCCTCGCGAATTGTCGTTGACCTTAAAAACACCTCGCTAAACACAAAACTACCTATCGGCGTATCTGATAGCCCCGTGTTGAGTAAGATCCGCAAGAGCTCGCCTCCTAACAAAGGCACTTATCGCCTCGTGTTTGAGTTAAAGAAGTCCGCGACTCCACAGCTTTTTAAGCTCAACCCTACTCCAGGTGGTCAGTACGGCCATCGATTGGTGATTGACCTGCCACATGGCAAAGCAACCAGTCAAGCGACATCGAGTACACCGAAGAGCAAAACGGAGGTCAGCCGTGATGCTTCCCAGCTACGGGGCAATGCCGATATTGTTGTGGCAATTGATGCCGGCCACGGCGGTGAAGATCCAGGCTCAATTGGCCCGACTAAGAAATACGAAAAACACGTTACATTGAGCGTGTCGAAAAAGCTGGCAGCTCAAATTAATGCGATTCCAGGAATGAAGGCAGTATTAACCCGTAGCGGTGACTACTTTGTTAACCTCAACAAACGCTCCAACATCGCTCGTAAGAATGGCGCGCACCTTTTGGTCTCTGTTCACGCTGATGCATTTAGAACGCCGCAGCCTCGTGGTGGCTCTGTGTTTGTATTGAACACACGCCGTGCGAATACTGAAATTGCCCGCTGGGTTGAGAATCATGAACAGCAATCGGAACTGCTTGGTGGCGCGGGAGAAGTGCTCGCTAAAAACACTAACGATAGAAACGTAAGCCAAACACTACTCGATTTGCAGTTTAGCCATTCACAAAAAGAAGGCTATAAGGTTGCAACCAAGATCCTCAAAGAGATGGGTAAGGTCGCACACCTACATAAGAAAGAGCCAGTGAATGCCAGTCTTGCGGTATTGAAGTCGCCAGATATTCCGTCCGTGTTAGTCGAAACGGGCTTTATTTCTAACCCAAGCGAAGAGCGTCTACTAACGACAAGAAGTCACCAAGACAAATTAGCTCGCGCGTTGGCAAAAGCGATTGTTCAATACTTCGAAGCGAACCCACCAGAAGGCACCTTATTTGCTAATCGTGGTCAGCAGCGTAAGCACACCGTGAAACGTGGCGAATCTTTGTCGGTGATTGCTCAGAAATATGGCTCGTCGGTTTCGGCTATTAAGAGTGCGAACAGCCTTAAAAGTACGTCTCTGGCTGTGGGCCAGACCTTGGTTATTCCGGGAAATAGTGCCCCGATTCAAGTGAGCTCTAAAGTAAACACGGTAGAAACCAAGACGCTTACACACACCGTGGTCAAAGGTGACTACTTAGGGAAAGTGGCGAGTAAATACAAAGTGTCGGTGGCGGATATTAAGCGTGAGAACCGCTTAAAATCGGACGTACTTAAGTTGGGTCAAAAGCTGAAGATAACCGTCAACTTAAAAGATCTGCCTCTGCGTAAGCACAAAGTTCAGCGCGGAGAGTACCTAGGCAAAATTGCCTCTCGATATGGCGTGAGCGTCAGTAGTATTCGTGAAGCTAACAAGCTGCGCTCTGATTCACTTGCAGTGGGGCAAGTGCTGCTGATCCCGCACAAGTGATGGATGTTCAAATTGATGGATTCGGAGAAGCGTTGTGACGATTAAGATCTTACCTGCAAGATTGGCGAACCAAATCGCTGCAGGTGAAGTGGTTGAGAGGCCAGCGTCCGTAGTCAAAGAGCTGGTTGAAAATAGCCTAGACTCAGGTGCCACTCGTATCGATATTGATATCGAAAAGGGGGGCGCCAAGCTTATCCGTGTTCGAGATAACGGTAAGGGCATTCCTAAAGACGAGTTGCAATTGGCGTTAAGCCGACATGCGACGTCGAAAATTCATACCCTTGATGACCTTGAAGCCATCATGAGTTTGGGCTTTCGTGGTGAGGCGCTGGCGAGTATTAGCTCGGTAGCAAGACTCACACTGACGTCTCGCCCTGCAACTCAAGAACAAGCTTGGAGTGCATACGCGGAAGGACGCGACATGGCGGTGAAGCTAACCCCTGCTGCCCATCCGATTGGTACCACGCTTGAAGTGTTGGATCTGTTTTTTAATACCCCAGCACGCCGTAAGTTTTTGCGAACAGAAAAGACGGAGTTTAATCATATTGATGAGCTGTTGAAGCGTATCGCGCTGAGCCGCTTTGACGTGTCGATCAATCTCAAACACAACGGCAAACTGGTGCGTCAGTACCGCGCAGCGAAAACAGAACCTCAGTTAGAAAAACGCATAGCCGCAGTATGTGGAGCCGGGTTTGTTCGTCATATGCTTAAAATTGAGCTTGAGCACAATGACCTTAAGCTGCATGGCTGGATCACTACGCCAGAAGGCGCACGCGCGCAGAGTGATCTGCAATACTGCTATGTGAATGGTCGTATGATGAAGGATAAGCTCATCAACCACGCAATTCGCCAGAGCTATGAGAACAGTTTGGCAGCCGATCAGTACGCAGCGTATATCTTGTTTATCGATATCGACCCACATCAGGTTGACGTGAATGTGCACCCAGCCAAACACGAGGTGCGTTTTCATCAAGCAAGATTAGTGCATGACTTTATTTATCAGGCGCTGAGCGACGCACTGGTGCAAGCGAAATCCATTGATGCGCCGGTGACGTCTAACTCGGCATTCAGTCATGTTGAGCCGATAACTGCGTCAGACCAAGTCGAATCAGCTTCTTCTTATGTGCCTGTTGAAATGACACAAGCGCAGCCGCCAGTGTCTTCGGCGACTTCTGGTGGTGCGAGTGTGTCCGAGTCATTGATACAAGCGGTGGAGAGCATCCCCGCTTATCCGGGACGTGCTGATTATCATTCACCAAATACACGTTCAACAAATACGGATTCACCAAGTACTCTTTCGCCAAGTACTCAGTCAGCAAGCGAGCGCACTCAACGTGAATACAGTGAGCCGAATGGCTCTTCCCACAGAGTAGAAGAGCCATACGCTCGTAATGAATGGAACTCGAGTCGAAAAGCTAGTGCATCGAAAGCCAAGCCGCAAGCACAAGAAGCGGCGCCGACGGCAGAAGAAGTTCGCGTTTACCAAGAGCTGATGCAAACACCCGATATAGCAGAGCCGGAAGCGGGAATAGCGGAGGTCTCGCCACTCAAGCAAGATGCCGCCCCTGTATCGATTGAGATTGAGCGCATTGGTAAAGCAATCACTATGGTGGATGCGACATACGTATTGGTGAAAGCAGAGCCGTGTTGCGCACTGGTGTCATTGCGCAGGGCGGAGTTTTATAAGCTGTTTGCTCAGTTGGATCCGAAAGGTCAGCCACTGAGAATGCAGCCACTGCTCGTTCCGCTTTCGCTAAAAGTCAGCGACATGCAGCAGCAAGTGGCTACAGCGCAGCGAGATCTCTTGCTCAGCTTTGGTATCGATCTTGCTGTTCGCAATAAGCAAGCGCTCATGGTGATGGGAGTACCAGCACCGCTCAGGCAGCAAAATTTGCAATTGTTAATTGATGAAATGCTGTCATACTTGGCGTCCCTTGAGCAGCAAGACCTTAGCCCGAGCCGTTTGAGCTTATGGCTAACGAAAAAAGTGCTGCAAGTGAAAAGTAGCTACACTTTATCTGAATCTGTTCAGTTACTCGGTAATCTTGAGCAGCTTTACGACGGTAAGCTACCTTTGAGCGATCCTAAATTTGTCCGCCCTGTCGATTTTACGGCCACAATTGCAGCGTTTTCATCATGAGCCAACAATTACCCTTAGTTCTGTTTTTAATGGGTCCTACCGCTTCTGGTAAGACTGAGTTAGCGATACGTCTTCGTCAGCAATATCCAGTTGAGATTATCAGCGTAGACTCTGCGCTTATCTATAAAGGCATGGATATTGGTACGGCTAAGCCCGATGCCGAGGAGCTCGCATTGGCGCCGCACAGACTGATTGATATTCTCGATCCCGCCGAGTCCTACTCTGCGGCTGACTTTCGTCGTGATGCACTGAATGAAATCGCTAAGATTCACGCAGAAGGTAAGATCCCGCTGCTAGTGGGTGGCACTATGCTCTATTTCAAAGCTTTGCTTCAAGGTTTGTCGCCACTACCAGCCGCCAATCCAGAGATCCGAGCACAAATTGAAAAAGAGTCACAGGAGAAGGGCTGGCAAGCACTCCATAATGAACTAAAACAGATAGATCCTGTCTCAGCAGAGAGGATTCATCCAAATGATCCACAGCGTCTATCACGTGCGCTAGAGGTGTATCGAATCTCTGGTAAGTCATTGACAGAATTGACTGAGACTAAGGGCGAACCACTGCCATTTCGCGTTAAACAATTTGCGGTAGCGCCCAAAGATCGCGCTTTGTTACACAAACGGATTGAATTGCGCTTCGAGAAAATGATACAAGCAGGCTTTGAAGATGAAGTCAAAGCGTTATATGCTCGTGAAGATCTTCACCCAGATCTGCCGTCGATCCGTTGTGTCGGCTACAGACAGATGTGGGAGTACTTAGATGGCGAGAGCACGTTAGATGATGCGATTTTCCGTGGAATCTGCGCGACTCGACAATTGGCCAAGCGACAAATCACCTGGTTAAGGAGTTGGGATGATTTGGTTTGGCTTGATAGCGAACACATTGAGGATTCAATGAAAACTCTCACAGACGCCATAGCATCTGATGGTATTAACTGTGTATAATGTGGGCGCTTTTGCGTAGAAATACCCAAAAAGGAACTGAGTTTTGTTTTCAAAGACGATTGTTGTTCTATGATTATAAAACTAAGGGGTATTTCATTGGTTTAGCTCAGATGCAAAGGCAGCACCAAATTGCAGTGCACCAATAGCTAAATAATTAAAACTACAATACTAATATAAGGAAAATAAAAATGGCTAAGGGGCAATCTCTTCAAGACCCATTCCTAAATGCACTACGTCGCGAGCGTATCCCAGTTTCTATCTACCTAGTGAATGGCATCAAGCTACAAGGTCAGATTGAATCGTTTGATCAGTTTGTGATCCTTCTGAAAAATACTGTAAACCAAATGGTTTACAAGCATGCGATTTCAACGGTTGTTCCAGCCCGTGCTGTTAGCCATCACAGTGGTGAGCGTACTGGCGGTGACCGTCAACAAGAGAAATCTGAAGATTAATAATAAATCTCTTAAAAACAGATATTTAAATAGGAGTTGGTCGCTTGTTTGACCGTTATGAATCGGGTGAGCAGGCTGTACTTGTTCATATCAACTTCACGCAAGAAGGTGAGTGGGAAGATCTCAGCGAATTTGAAATGCTGGTTTCTTCTGCAGGCGTTAACGCGTTGCAAACAGTAACGGGTAGCCGACAATCCCCTCACCCTAAGTACTACGTAGGGGAAGGCAAAGCGCAAGAAATCGCACAAACGGTGCAATTAACCGGTGCGGATATTGTGATTTTTAATCACGCCCTTTCCCCTGCCCAAGAGCGTAACCTTGAAAGTCTGTGTAAATGTCGAGTGTTGGATCGTACCGGTCTGATCCTCGACATTTTTGCCCAACGCGCCCGTACCCACGAAGGTAAGTTGCAAGTTGAGCTAGCACAGCTTCGTCATATCTCGACTCGATTGATCCGAGGTTGGACGCACCTTGAAAGGCAGAAAGGTGGTATCGGTCTGCGTGGTCCCGGCGAAACACAGCTGGAGACTGACCGTCGATTGTTGCGTGATCGTATCAAAGCGATATTGCGTCGCTTGGAGAAGGTTGCTAAGCAACGTGAGCAGGGCAGACGTGCAAGAAGTAGAGCCGAAATCCCAACGATTTCCCTGGTGGGCTACACCAATGCGGGCAAATCTACGCTATTTAACCGCATTACTGAAGCTGGGGTGTACGCAGCTGATCAGCTATTCGCAACCCTAGATCCCACACTAAGAAAGATTGAATTGGCGGACGTAGGTTCGGCAATTTTAGCGGATACGGTCGGATTTATTCGTCATCTTCCGCATGATCTCGTCGCAGCATTTAAGGCAACCTTGCAAGAAACGCAGGAAGCTGACATTTTGTTACATGTTGTCGATGCCAGTGACGAGCGTTTTCGTGAGAATATTCAAGCTGTTCATGACGTGCTAGAAGAAATTGATGCCCATGAGGTACCAACTCTCGTCGTAATGAACAAGATAGATAATCTAGATGGCCAACGTCCACGTATAGAACGTGATGATGAAGGTATTCCGAGAACCGTTTGGGTCTCTGCCATGGAAGGGCAAGGCATCGAACTGTTGTTCGACGCGCTCACAGAGCGTTTAGCAAGCCAAATGGTTCAGTATCAGCTGCGAATTCCACCCCAGTATCAAGGGCGTTTTCGGAGCACATTTTTCCAGATGAATTGTATTCAACGAGAAGAGTATGATTCTGAAGGTAACTTGTTGATTGATATTCGGATGCAACAAGTAGATTGGTCTAGACTTGAAAAAAGAGAAGGGGCAGTTTTGAGTGGCTTTATAGTTACTTAAAGGACTGCTACAGTATAACGTCATACTAAATGATGGAGCTTCCTAATGGCGTGGAATGAGCCTGGTAATAATAATGGAAATAACGGCCGCGATAAGGACCCTTGGGGGAACAACAATCGTGGAGACCGTAATCAAGGCGACCGAAATAACGGTGGTCGTGATCAAGGACCGCCTGATTTAGATGAAGTCTTTAATAAGCTGAGTCAAAAAATCGGTGGTAAATTTGGCAAGCGTGGTGGTGGCGGTAGCCCATCCATTGGCGGCGGCGGCAGTGCAATTGGCTTCGGCGTGATTGTATTGATCGCAGTGGTCATTTGGTTCTTTTCCGGCTTCTACACCATTAGCGAAGGTGAGCGTGGCGTCGTGCTTCGCTTAGGCAAGTTTGACCGCATTGTTGATCCGGGTCTGAACTGGCGTCCTCGCTTTATTGATGAGTATGAACCGGTGAACGTTCAGGCGATTCGCTCTTTGCGCGCCTCTGGTACGATGCTGACAAAAGACGAGAACGTAGTGTCCGTCTCTATGGATGTTCAATACCGCGTCTCTGATCCGTACAAATACTTATTTGTGGTCACTAATGCAGACGATAGCTTGAGCCAGGCAACTGACTCTGCGCTTCGTGCAGTAATCGGTGATTCCCTAATGGATAGTATTCTGACCAGCGGCCGTCAGCAAATCCGTCAGAGCACACAAGAAACATTGAACGAAATCATCGATAACTACGACATGGGTTTGTCTATCGTAGACGTCAACTTCCAGTCGGCGCGTCCGCCTGAGCAAGTTAAAGATGCGTTTGATGACGCTATCGCAGCGCGTGAGGATGAAGAGCGTTTCATCCGTGAAGCCGAAGCGTACAAAAACGAAATCATTCCTAAAGCGACAGGTCGTTCTGAGCGTTTGAAGAAAGAAGCGCAAGGTTACTCTGAACGCATCACTAACGAAGCGCTAGGTCAAGTGGCTCAGTTTGAGAAACTGCTACCTGAATACCAAGCGGCTCCAGAAGTAACGCGTAACCGTCTATACCTCGACACAATGGAAGAGGTTTATTCGAACACGTCTAAGGTGTTGATTGACTCTGAGTCGAGCGGCAACCTTTTGTACCTGCCAATTGATAAGTTAGCGGGCCAAGAGGGAGCTTCTAGCACTCGTAAGCCAAAGGAAACGTCGGTTTATGAAGAGATTCAACTAGATCCTTCAACTACTACTTCTTCATCAAATGACAATTCGTCTCGTAACAACTCGACTCGTCAAGGGAGATACTAATAATGCGTAAATTGATGATACCAGTATTAGTCGTTGCCTTAGCATTGATGCTGATGTCTTTGTTCGTGATCCCTGAGGGTGAGCGTGGCATCGTAATTCGATTTGGTCGTGTTCTTGCTGATGATAACCAGGTTTCTCGTATTTACGAGCCAGGTCTGCATTTCAAGATGCCATTGTTTGACCGCGTGAAAACACTAGACGCGCGTATTCAAACAATGGATGGACGCGGTGACCGTTTCGTTACGTCTGAGAAAAAAGACGTAATCATTAACACCTATGTTAAGTGGAAGATTGAAGATTTCCGTCAATACTACCTAGCAACGGGTGGCGGTGACGCACTAACAGCAGAAGCGCTTCTTGAGCGTAAAGTGACGGACGTACTTCGTTCTGAAATCGGTGCGCGTGAGATTAAACAAATCGTTTCTGGTCCTCGTAACACCGATGTACTTCCTGAGAGTGCAGACAGTGAAGAAGTCACAACAGAAGCGGCTCGCCAAGCACTAGAAATTGATGGTGAACGTGACAAAGTCATGAGCAACGTATTGAGAGATACACGTGATAGTGCCATGACCGATTTGGGTGTTCGAGTGGTGGATTTCCGAATCAAGAAAATCAACCTACCTGATGAAATCAGTGAGTCGATCTACCGTCGTATGCGTGCGGAACGTGAGTCAGTTGCTCGTAAGCACCGCTCGCAAGGTCGTGAGAAGGCTGAGGTTATTCGTGCACAAGCGGAACTAGAAGTGGCAACACTGCTAGCAGAAGCTGACAGAACCGCACGTGTAACACGAGGTGGCGCCGATGCAGAAGCTGCGGCTATCTACTCTGGCGCTTACAGCAAAGATCCTGAGTTCTTTAGCTTCTTACGCTCGCTTTCTGCGTACAAGACGTCTTTTGCGGACAAGAGCGATATCCTCGTTCTGGATCCTAAGAGCGAGTTCTTCCGTTACATGAATGACATGAACGGCGCACCAGCGGCGAAATAAGAGTTTAATAAACCGTATAATAGGGCTCCTTAGGGAGCCCTATCTTTTTGGAGAATAAACATGTCTCAATCATTATGGGTCGCACTAGGTTTGGTTTTGATTGTTGAGGGACTTGGGCCGTTATTAGCACCAAAAGGATGGCGTAATATGGTGTTACAGCTTGCCCAGCAGCCCGACGAGCAGATTCGCAGAGTCGGTGGCTGTCTTGTCGTTGCAGGGGCAGTGATCACGATAATGCTGCTAAACTAGTCGCAAACATTGACTTTTTATTAATCAGCATCAGCTACTTATCCTTGTGTGCCCGCTTTATGCTTAAAAAATGACTGCATAAATGTGATTTCGGTGCTAGAATCCTTTTTTAACTAGCAATCAGATTGGAAAGATGGGAAATAACGTAGTCGTTCTGGGCACCCAATGGGGTGACGAAGGTAAAGGTAAAATCGTAGACCTTTTAACTGAAGATGCAAAATACGTGGTTCGCTACCAAGGCGGTCACAATGCAGGCCACACTCTAGTCATTGACGGTGAAAAAACCGTTCTTCATTTGATTCCATCAGGTATTCTTCGCGACAACATTAAGTGCGTTATCGGTAACGGTGTTGTTCTATCTCCTGAAGCATTAATTAAAGAAATGAAGCCTCTAGAAGAGCGCGGCATTCCAGTACGTGAACGTCTTTTCGTTTCTGAAGCTTGTCCTCTAATTCTTCCTTACCACATCGCTATCGACCAAGCGCGTGAAATCGCTCGTGGCAAGAAAGCGATCGGTACGACTGGTCGTGGTATCGGTCCTGCGTACGAAGACAAAGTTGCTCGTCGCGGCCTACGTGTTGGCGACCTGTTCGACAAAGAAGTGTTCGCAGAGAAACTAAAAGAAGTGATGGAGTTCCATAACTTCCAACTAGAGCACTTCTACAAAGCTGAGACTGTTAGCTACGAAGATGTACTAGAGCAATGCATGGGTTATGCAGATCTACTCACTTCAATGGTTATCGACGTTACTGACGAACTTGACGCAGCGCGCAAGCGTGGCGATAAGATCATGTTCGAAGGTGCTCAAGGTACACTTCTTGATATTGACCACGGTACTTACCCGTACGTAACGTCTTCTAACACTACTGCAGGTGGTGTTGCGGCAGGTTCTGGCTTCGGTCCTCGTCACATCGGTTACATCCTTGGTATTACTAAGGCGTACTGTACTCGTGTAGGTTCAGGTCCATTCCCGACAGAACTTTACGACGGTGTAGACAAGCAAGACCCAATCGGTAAGCACCTAGGTACCGTTGGTCACGAGTTTGGCGCTACGACTGGTCGTCTGCGTCGTACTGGTTGGTTCGATGCAGTGGCAATGCGCCGCGCAATCCAAATCAACTCACTCTCTGGTTTCTGTCTAACTAAGCTAGACGTGCTAGATGGTCTAGAAGAGCTAAAAATCTGTACCGGTTACAAGATGAAAGATGGCTCTATCCTAGAAGTATCGCCAATGGCTGCTGAGTCATTTGAACAAGCGACACCTATCTACGAAACAATGCCAGGTTGGTCTGAGACAACATTTGGTGCAACGTCTATCGAGCAGCTTCCTCAAGCGGCACTAGACTACATCAAGCGCATTGAAGATCTAACGGGCGTACCAGTAGACATCATTTCTACCGGCCCAGACCGTAACGAGACAATTATCAAGGTTCACCCATTCGAATCTTAATCGGTCTCCAAAGACAGCTAAGCCAGCGATAATTCGCTGGCTTTTTTTTACCTGTTATTTAGCTTCTCACACTTCATACTGTGATCTTGTGCCAAGTATTTGACGGCTTTGCCTATGCATAGAAGAAAAGTGGCAAAATATTGCCGTTTTTTCTAAAGCGTGGCGGACGTCTGCCGATAAAAATGAGACCATTGATGAGTTTTGTACAATGGACGGACGTTGAGCATGAGGAGCAGGAAAAAGTGATAAAGCGACACAAACTGGCAGCACTTGTTTGCATGGCGCTACTTGGCTCTGTGAAGTCGGTGCAGAGCAAGGAGCTTGGCGCCCCGATCCCCATTTACTCAGAAGACGAACTGATTGGTTTAATTGAAGAAAACCGCCACCTTGCTCGTGTCAAAGAAGACAACTGCCAGTTGGTTGAAGATATCATGGCACGCGCCACGCGCATCAGCTTACCGTCTTATGAATTCCTTTACGGTGATATGTTGGCTTGGGGTGTTTGTGTGCCTCAAGATGTTGAGCTTGGCCTCTACTATATGGAAAATGCCGCTCATCAAGGCTTACCTGTTGCGCTTGAGCAACTAGGTCGGTACTACTCAAAAGGGACCTTTGTACAGCAGGACAAAGAACGTGCTATCCCGTATTTTCGTGAAGCGGCCTCTATGGGCAACATCGATGCCCGCATCCAACTAGCCGAGCTTCTGCTGCGAGATTATGGCAGTCCACTTGACTACGAAGACGCCTATCGTTGGCTGTACAACTCGATCACACCAGATGGTCGCAAACACAAACGCATTTCTATGTTAAGACGCGGCCTTGAGCAGCGTATGCCGGAAAACATTATTGCTCGCGCTAAGCGTCGCACTGCCTTTTGGTAATCCTAGCCCACCTCTAACGGATGAATTAGATACAGAAAGCTAAAGCAATTCTGTAGCTTATCTGCTGCGTCAGTTATAATCGACCTAACCCTCCTAAAATATAGGTCTGACGATGTCGAAAAAGCCTAGCGATATAAAAGTAGACGACCCTTTTGCTGCAAGAGAGTCTGAGAACTACGAAAACCCCATCCCAAGCCGAGAATTCATCTCTGACTTCCTAGAAAGCGTTAATGTCCCAATGAACAGAAACGATCTGTTTGAAGCCTTGGGGCTGTCTGGTGAAGAGCAGTATGAAGGCTTGCGTCGTCGACTGCGCGCGATGGAGCGTGACGGCCAGTTGGTGTTTACTCGACGTCAATGCTACGCCTTGCCAGATAAGTTAGAAATGATCAAAGGCTATGTCATTGGTCATAAAGATGGCCATGGCTGGGTTCGACCTGAAGGGAGCATGAATAAAGACAATGATGTGCTGTTGCCGCATCATCAAATGCGTACCTTGTTGCACGGTGACTTCGTATTGGTTCAACCGTCCGGTACCGATAAACGAGGCCGAAAAGAGGGCCGCTTAGTTCGCGTGCTTGAGGAGCGCAAGACACAGGTTGTTGGTCGTTTCTTCATGGAATACGGCTATGCCTACGTGGTTGCTGATGATTCCCGCATCAGTCAAGATATCCTGATCCCTAATGAGCACCGAGGCGGTGCACGTATGGGTAATGTGGTTGTGGTTGAAGTGACCGATCGCGGTAGTCGCTCCCGTGGCATGATGGGACAGGTGGTTGAAGTGCTGGGTGAAAATATGGCGCCGGGCATGGAAACACAAATTGCTATTCGCACTCACCAAATTCCTCATGAGTGGCCTGAAGAAGTCGAAAAGCAAGTGAAGCAGTTCGGCGAGTTTGTGCCTGAAGAGGCCAAAGAGGGGCGCGTTGATCTGCGTGACCTGCCTCTTGTCACCATCGATGGTGAAGACGCGCGAGACTTTGACGATGCGGTTTACTGTGAGCGCAAGAAAAGCGGTGGCTGGCGCTTGTGGGTAGCGATTGCGGATGTCAGCTACTATGTCCGCCCAAACACGCCTCTCGACAAAGAAGCTATCGTACGTGGTAACTCGGTCTACTTCCCATCTCAGGTCGTGCCTATGCTTCCTGAAGTACTGTCCAATGGCCTTTGTTCACTCAACCCACAGGTGGATCGCTTGTGTATGGTGTGTGAAATGACCATCTCTGATACAGGTAAGTTGTCGGGCTACAAACATTACGAAGCGGTAATGAACTCTCATGCGCGTCTTACTTACAACAAGGTGAGTGATATTCTAGAGGGTAACGAAGAGCTACGTGAGCGCTATAGCGCCGTGGTTCCTCATCTTCATGAGCTGCACAACATGTATCAAGTACTTAAGCGTGCACGTGATAATCGTGGTGCGATTGAGTTTGAGACCGTTGAAACTAAGTTTATCTTCAATGCCGATCGTAAGATCGACCGCATTGAGCCTGTGGTTCGCAATGACGCTCACAAGATCATCGAAGAATGTATGATTCTGGCGAACATTGCTTCTGCTTCCTTGGTAGAGAAGGCCAAAGAGCCGTCGCTATATCGAGTGCACGAAACTCCGGGTGAAGAGAGACTGCAAGGCTTTAGAGACTTCCTAAGTGAGCTAGGCCTGGACTTATCTGGTGGTCTTGAGCCATCGCCGACCGACTATGCTGAGCTTATTAAAAAGATTGGTGAGCGCCAGGATAAAGAGCTGATTCAAACTATGCTGCTGCGTTCTATGAAGCAGGCAGTTTACAACGCGGACAATGCGGGGCACTTTGGTTTGGCGCTAAAACGCTATGCGCACTTTACTTCACCAATTCGTCGTTACCCAGATTTGCTGTTGCACCGTGCAATCAAGTACCTTATTGCAAAACAAGAAGGTCGTAATACCGACCGCTGGACGCCAACGGGTGGCTACCACTACTCGTTTGACGATATGGATTACTACGGCGAGCAATGTTCGATGACCGAGCGTCGCGCCGACGACGCAACCCGAGATGTGGCAGACTGGCTCAAGTGTGAGTACATGCAAGACCACGTCGGCGAAGAGCTTGAAGGTGTAATTGCCAACGTGACTGGCTTTGGTTTCTTTGTGCGCTTAACAGAGCTGCACATCGATGGCTTGGTACATATTTCATCACTGGCAAATGACTACTATCAATTTGACCCTATTGGTCAGAGACTTATCGGGGAAAGCTTTGGTGCTATCTACAGACTTGGTGATGCTGTTAAGGTTAAAGTGCTATCAGTAAACCTCGATGACAAAAAGATAGACTTTGAATTAGTCGAAACAAGTCGTAAGCTACGCGGCAAAGGAAAGACCGCGAAAAAACGTATGGCTGAAGCTGAGAAGAAAAAAGCCAAAGCGAAACAGCGAGTCGCAGAGGTCAGAGGCAAGCGCAGCCCGAAAGCAGCGAAGCCGATGGTCGAAGCCACAAAACGCCCAGATGGACAGGAAGAGGATGTACTTCCTCACAAACGTAATAAGTCCAAAGCAACCAAATCTCGCAATAACAAAGCGCGCCAAAACAAGGCTCGTGGCAAAGCGAAGAAGAAATAACGAATTCAGGATTATTCCATGAGTAATGAATTTATTTACGGTATCCACGCGATTAAAGCGGTTCTTGAAAAAGATCCAGTGCGCTTTGTGGAAGCCTATGTACTAAAAGGGCGTCAAGACGATCGCTTGATGCCGCTGTTGAACGAACTCAACCAAATTGGTGTGTCGATTCAGCAAATGAACCGAAAAACGTTAGATGACAAAGCCAGCGGTGCCAATCACCAAGGCATTATCGCTAAGGTAAAACCGGCTAAGCAGCTTAATGAAAACGATCTCGATGATGTACTAGCGCAGCATGAACAGCCGCTACTGCTTATCCTAGACGGTGTGACTGACCCGCATAACCTTGGTGCATGCTTGCGCAACGCAGATGCAGCCGGTGTGGCGGCGGTGATTGTACCGAAAGACCGCTCTGCACCCATGACTGCGACGGTCAGCAAGGTAGCATGTGGGGCAGCAGAGACAGTACCACTTATCCGTGTCACTAATTTGGCGCGTACTATGCGTGCGCTGCAAGAGAAAGGTATCTGGATTGTGGGCACAGCAGGTGAAGCAACACATGATATCTATCAAGCGAAGCTGTCTGGCTCTCTAGCTGTTGTGATGGGTGCAGAAGGTGACGGTATGCGTCGTCTAACGCGTGAAACCTGTGACGACCTAATCAAGATCCCTATGGCGGGCGCAGTATCGAGCCTAAACGTGTCAGTGGCATCGGGTATTTGTTTGTTTGAAGCCGTTCGTCAACGCGCGCTCTAGGTATTTAGCTCGAAGATGTCATTCCTGCGCAGGCAGGAATCTACTGAAGGCTTGGTGAAGGCGGTAAGTAGACCCCTGCCTGCGCAGGGGTGACGACAAACTAGTCAAGACTCTGAAAAATAAGAGGTATTTACTAGTGAAATATCAATAGTGGGGAGGCGGTGTCTCTTCCGATGGATCCGCTAAGTTTGAGGTATCCATGTTTTTCACTTTGCCAACCACATATTTCATCTGATCTTGCATCTTGCTGATGAGTAGCTGCTGTTGAGTCAGCGCATCGTTAAGCTCTTCGATAGTTTGCTCTTGGAAGGCCATTTTGCATTCCATATCGTTAATTCTCTCTTCGAGAGCTTGAATCTCTTTATTACTCATAAGGTCACTCACTAATTTTCCAAGCTTGGATGACGCCAGCTGACGAGGCAGAAAGCACGCGCTGGTTGCTCTCAAAGGCGGCATCATACACTACTCCCCGTGGTGGGCGAACATCTTTTAGCAGTTCCACTTCGTAGCCTTCCAGCCTTTTACCCGTTTCGGTATTCCATACCATGAGTCGAGAGGAAGGGGAACCGGTGACAAGTCGCTTACCATCATCAGAAAATCGTGCTGAAGAGAAAATAAGTTGGCGCGTCCAAGTACTTAATTCACTGACTTTATCGCCAGTTTGCAAATCCCAAATAATTGCATCATTACCGGTATCTGAGGTTAGGGCGTAGCGGCCATCACGCTGCAGTTCGACAGTGCCGACTCGTTGTGAATGCTCAAACCTTTGTAATATTTGCCCAGACTCGGTACTCCAAAAATAGCCATTATGATCATTTCCCCCCGAAAGCGCGTATTTTCCATTCGGTGATAAAGCAACAGAATTGACTTTTTCAACATGGGCAAGGAACTCTAGCCGCCTTCCGGTGACTAAATCGATGAATATTGCTTTACCGTTGCTAAGGCCGATTAATACTTCGTCTCCGCTGTTACCTAAGGCAATGTCTTGGATAAGTCCGTCAGCGACAGACCAAAGGCCGGTTGATTGTGACCAAGCCAAATCCCAAATCGCAAAGTTGGTTTGGGTCGCGGTGATGGCAAAGCGGCCATTATCGCTAAAGCGGATGAGGGAAATAATGTTCTCGTCGGGATCTTGAATACCTAAGCGAGATAGGATTTTATTTTGCTCGAGATCCCAAAGCTGAAGGTGTTGCTGCTTGGAATAAAGTAAAGCAAATCGGGCGTCGCGACTAAGCGCAATGGCGGTTGAGCCCTCTAGGGCGAGTTCCCAGCGCTGTTCTGATTCGGTGGAGAATAAGCAGCCATTTAACAAGCCGATGACAATTAGCCACAGCACAGAATGAGATATTATTCGCATCATTACTGTTATTCCACGTTGAGTATTGAGTTTAAGCTAGTATATTTATAGCTTGAGCTAATAGGAAATAGTTACTAGATTTAGTTAGTTACGCATAACTATTGAACAAGTTTTTATAGTATGGCTAGGTATTAAGTCTACAAGAAGTCCATCATTGGAGAAATAAATGAAATCACTATTTAAAGTGTCGCTGCTTGCTGCGACAGTTATGTTGGCAGTCGGTTGTCAAAAAGAAGAAGAACCAAAAGTAGAGCCAGCAGCGCAAGAGCAAGTTCAAGCTGAGACAGGCAAAGCGGTTCACTTTAAAACAGAAGATGACAAAGCAGCTTACGCTATTGGTGTTTCTTTCGCGAACTACCTAAGCACGAGTATTGAGAAACCAGCTGAGTTTGGTATCGAACTGAAAAAAGAGCTGGTTCTTAAAGGTATTGAGCAAGCATTCGCTGGTAATGCTGAGCTAAGCGAAGACGAAATTCGCGCAGCGCTGGAAGGTCTAGACAAGCGTGTTGCTGAAACCATGCAACAGCAAGCGGTTGAGAAAGCAGCGGCAGCAATGAAAGCGGGTGATGATTTCCGCGCTGAGTTTGCTAAGCAAGAAGGTGTGACAGCGACTGAGTCTGGTCTCCTTTACCAAGTAGAGACTGAAGGCACTGGTGAGCAACCAAAAGACACGGATACTGTTCAAGTGCACTACAAGGGTACTTTGATTGACGGTACTCAGTTTGACAGCTCTTACGACCGTGGTGAGCCTGCAACATTCCCTCTTAACCGCGTGATCCCAGGTTGGACTGAGGGTGTTCAGCTAATGAAAGTCGGTTCTAAGTACAAGTTTGTTATCCCGCCACAGCTAGCATACGGTGAGCAAGATACTCCGACTATCCCTGCGAACTCAACGCTAGTATTCGAAGTTGAACTTCTAAAAATTGAAGGCGATGATACTCAAGCAACTCAGTAATGTTTGATTAGTCTCGGAAAAAAGCTCACTTCGGTGAGCTTTTTTTATGGTGGTTTACCGTCCAAGTTGGGGTTGAAGCGATAAAAAAACGCACTTTTTTTGCCCTAAATCACTAGTTCGCGACATACATAGGGTAGCGCTCAAATTTTCTGATAAACTTACGTTAATTTTTTTAAAGCATTTTTTCTTTATCTTTAGGGTCCAATGACTGTGACTGAAATTACCAACCCAGATGAGCTGCTCGAAATGGAGTCCGTCGATGTGGCGCCATTCAGTGAGCACGATAAAATCATCTTACAATCCTATGAAGCGGTGGTAGATGGGCTTGCGAGCTTGATCGGACCGTTCTGTGAAATTGTTTTGCACTCGCTGGAGTCTTTAAATACTTCTGCTGTGAAAATTGCCAATGGTGAAAACACCGGCCGACAGGTTGGCTCACCTATCACAGATTTGGCACTAAAAATGTTGAAAGACATTGAAGGTTCAGAGCGCAATTTCTCCCGCTCTTACTTTACTCGCGCGAAAGGCGGCGTATTGATGAAGTCGATCACTATCGCGATTCGAAATGGTGATAATCGTGTGATAGGGCTGTTGTGTATCAACGTCAACCTCGATGCCCCGTTCTCCCAGATCCTACAATCGTTCATGCCAACGCAAGAAGCAAAAGACGCCGCATCATCGGTTAACTTTGCTAGCGATGTAGAGGAGCTGGTTGACCAAACAGTTGAGCGCACCATCGAAGATATCAATGCTGATAAGTCGGTGTCGAACAACACCAAGAACCGCCAGATAGTGATGGAGCTGTATGATAAGGGTATCTTTGATATTAAAGATGCGATTAACCGCGTTGCCGATAGACTGAATATCTCTAAGCACACGGTTTACCTGTACATTCGTCAGCGTAAAACCGAGGACGAGTAATTGTCTGCTTTGACTTACAGTCTAGTGGTAAATGGTTCCGTGTACGGAAGCCAGTCGGCGCGTAATGCTTACCAATTTGCCAACGCGCTGATTGCCAAAGGGCACAAGCTTGTCAGTGTCTTTTTTTATCAAGATGGCGTTAACAATGCTTCGCGACTAACAGTACCTGCTAACGATGAGTTCGATTTGGTCTCTGCCTGGCAAGTGCTCGCTACAGAGCATGGTGTTCGTTTAGAAACTTGCGTTGCTGCTTCATTGCGCCGTGGTGTGTTAGGGAGCGATGAGGCGTCGCAGCATCAGCGAGATGCCGACAACTTAGCGACCGGTTTCGAGCAAGCTGGGCTAGGTAGTCTTGCCAGTGCGATGCTTACTCAAGATAGGGTGGTGCAGTTTTGACGACATTAGCTTTTGTATTTAACTCACTACCGCATGCGAGTTCGGCTGGTCGTGAAGGGCTGGATGCGCTTCTCGCAACGTCTGCGTTTACTGAAGACATCAAAGTGTTCTTTGTCGGCGATGGTGTGAATCAACTGCGCAAAGGGCAGGAGACTCAGTCTATTCTATCTAGAGACTACATCAGCGCATTCAAACTGATGGATCTTTACGACATTGAGCAAGTGTTTATCTGTGAGCAAAGCCTGCAGCGTTATCGCTTAGTAGAAGAAGATCTGCTTATCTCTGCTCAGGTTATCTCAGCATCCGCGATTGCTGATGAACTCAATCAGTGTCATAAAGTATTAACCTTCTAGGATTACCATGCTGCACATTATTAAAAGCGAAGCAGGCTTCCAACAGGCCAGAACATACCTGAAAAAAGGGGATGACGTCCTTTTTGTCGAGAGTGCGTGCTATCTTGCAACAAGCTGCCTAGAAACAAGCGTAGATACGACTCAAGATTGGCAGTGCTACTTTCTAGAACCAGACATGGATGCGCGTGGCTTGGTTAAAAATGATGATGGGTCTTTGCAAGTTGTCGATTTTAAAGGCTTTGTAGAGCTCACTGAACGTCACATCGCCAGTACGACTTGGGATTAATCCGCCTTCTTATGTCTTAGTCATCGATACTGAGACACGCATATTCCAAAAAAGATCTGTATATTTCTTGACACACCTCTCACTGCTGCATAGAATTTTGCGTCCCTAATTGCCATTGGTGATTGGGGCTAGATTTTTCACAAAGCTTACTTTCAAGTAAATCAGGAGCTAGTTAATGGCAACTATTAACCAGTTGGTACGTAAGCCTCGTGCAAAGCAAGTTGTTAAAAGCAACGTGCCTGCACTAGAAGCGTGCCCACAAAAACGTGGTGTATGTACTCGTGTTTACACTACTACACCAAAAAAACCTAACTCAGCACTTCGTAAAGTATGTCGTGTTCGTCTAACGAACGGCTTCGAAGTAACTTCGTACATCGGCGGTGAAGGTCACAACCTTCAAGAGCACTCAGTTGTTCTAATCCGTGGCGGTCGTGTTAAAGACCTTCCGGGTGTACGTTACCACACTGTTCGCGGCGCACTTGACTGTGCTGGCGTAAATGACCGTAAACAAGGTCGTTCTAAGTACGGTGTGAAGCGTCCTAAGTCTTAATGGATTCCGTTAAGTAAGGCCAAACACTAAATTATTTTTAATTTTTGAAGAAACTGAAAAGTTTTGGATAACCTGAAGAAGACAACGGAGAATATCCATGCCACGTCGTCGCGTAATTGGTCAGCGTAAGATCCTTCCAGATCCAAAGTTCAAATCTGAGCTGCTGGCAAAATTTGTAAACATCGTAATGGTTGACGGTAAGAAATCAACTGCTGAAAAAATCGTTTACGGTGCACTAGAAACTATGGCTGAGAAGTCTGGCAAAGACCACTTAGCTGTATTTGAAGAAGCTCTTGAAAATGTTCGCCCAGCGGTAGAGGTTAAATCTCGCCGTGTAGGTGGTTCAACTTACCAAGTACCTGTAGAAGTTCGTCCGGTTCGCCGTAACGCACTTGCTATGCGTTGGTTGGTTGAAGCTGCGCGTAAGCGTGGTGAAAAATCTATGGCTCAACGCCTAGCTGCTGAAATGCTAGACGCGTCTGAGAACAAAGGTACTGCGGTTAAGAAACGTGAAGACGTTCACCGCATGGCTGACGCTAACAAAGCGTTTGCTCATTACCGCTGGTAATACCTTTTCAGTGCTGCGAGGTTCTCTCGCAGCACTTTTCTATACTCTAAGGTTAACCTTAGTAAGAGGATACAATCGTGGCTCGTAAAACTCCTATTGAGCGCTATCGTAATATCGGTATCGTTGCTCACGTAGATGCAGGTAAAACAACCACAAGTGAGCGTATTCTGTTCTACACTGGCCTTTCTCACAAAATCGGCGAAGTTCACGATGGTGCTGCAACCATGGACTGGATGGAGCAGGAGCAAGAGCGTGGTATCACTATCACATCTGCTGCGACTACTACCTTCTGGCGTGGTATGGAAGCACAATTCCAAGATCATCGCGTAAACATCATTGATACCCCTGGACACGTTGACTTTACTATCGAAGTAGAGCGTTCTTTGCGTGTGCTTGATGGTGCAGTGGTTGTATTCTGTGGCTCATCAGGTGTTGAACCTCAGTCTGAAACTGTATGGCGTCAAGCTGATAAATATCACGTTCCACGTATGGTATTTGTGAACAAGATGGACCGTGCAGGCGCAGACTTCCTACGCGTTGTGGACCAAATTAAAGATCGTCTTGGTGCGAACCCAATTCCAATCCAATTAAACATTGGTGCAGAAGATGAGTTCAAAGGTGTCATCGACCTTATCAAGATGAAAGCAATCAACTGGAATGATGCCGATCAAGGCATGACCTTCACTTACGAAGAGATTCCAGCAGAACTGCAAGATGAAGCTGAAGAGTGGCGCAACAACATGGTTGAAGCCGCTGCAGAAGCAAGCGAAGAGTTAATGGATAAATACCTTGAAGAAGGCGAACTAACGGAAGCTGAAATCAAGGCGGGTCTACGTACTCGTACACTAAATAACGAAATTGTACTCGCAACATGTGGTAGTGCATTTAAGAACAAAGGTGTGCAAGCGGTACTAGACGCGGTTATCGAATACCTTCCTTCTCCAGTAGACGTACCTGCGATTAAAGGTATCGACGACGATGAGAACGAAGTGGAGCGTCACGCTGACGACAACGAACCATTCGCTGCACTTGCATTTAAGATTGCAACTGACCCGTTTGTGGGCACCCTTGCGTTTATGCGCGTTTACTCAGGTGTCGTAAACTCGGGTGATGCCGTTTATAACTCAGTGAAGCAAAAGCGTGAACGCTTTGGCCGTATCGTTCAGATGCACTCGAATAAGCGCGAAGAAGTAAAAGAAGTTCGTGCGGGTGACATTGCAGCAGCGATTGGTCTGAAAGACGTAACAACAGGTGATACCCTATGTGACCAGAACCACAAAGTGATTCTTGAGCGCATGGAGTTCCCTGAGCCAGTTATTCAGATCGCGGTAGAGCCTCGCTCTCAAGCTGACCAAGAGAAAATGGGTATTGCGCTAGGTAAACTGGCAGCAGAAGACCCGTCGTTCCGTGTGGAAACCGATGACGAAACTGGCCAAACGCTAATTTCAGGTATGGGTGAGCTTCACCTAGACATCATCGTAGACCGTATGAAGCGTGAATTCAGTGTTGATTGTAATGTGGGTAAACCTCAGGTTGCGTACCGTGAAACTATTCGCGGCAGCACAGAAGTTGAAGGCAAATTTGTTCGCCAATCAGGTGGTCGTGGTCAATATGGTCACGTATGGCTTAAGCTTGAGCCGTCTGAAGCGGGTGAAGGGTTTGTGTTCGTTGACGAGATCGTGGGTGGTGTGGTTCCTAAGGAATACATCAGCTCGGTATCGAAAGGTATCGAAGAGCAGATGAACAACGGTGTGCTTGCTGGCTATCCTGTACTGGATATCAAAGCGACACTGTATGATGGCTCTTACCATGATGTCGACTCTAGCGAGATGGCGTTTAAGATCGCCGGCTCGATGGCCTTCAGAAAAGGTGCGCTTGAAGCACTACCTGTTCTGCTTGAGCCAATGATGAAGGTTGAAGTAACTACTCCAGAAGATTGGATGGGTGATGTTGTTGGTGACCTTAACCGTCGCCGCGGCATGATCGAAGGTATGGATGACGGCCACGCAGGCCTTAAGATCATCCGTGCACAAGTACCGCTCTCTGAGATGTTTGGTTACGCAACTGACTTGCGTAGTGCGACCCAAGGTCGCGCATCATATTCTATGGAATTTAGCGAGTATGCTGAGACTCCAAAGAATGTGGCTGATGCGATTATTGCACAGCGCAGCTAATCAGCTATTGTTTAGTAATGAATCTGTTGCGTTGAGTAAAATTGACGCATAAAATAGCAAATTCTGGCGCGCCCCGACTTTAAACTTGTTCTCGGGGCGAATCATAACTAGGAAGGAACACGATCGTGTCTAAAGAAAAATTTGAACGTACTAAACCGCACGTTAACGTTGGTACTATCGGCCACGTTGACCACGGTAAAACAACTCTAACTGCAGCTATCTGTACTACTCTTGCTAAAGTTTACGGCGGTGTAGCTAAAGACTTCGCATCTATCGATAACGCTCCAGAAGAGCGTGAGCGTGGTATCACTATCGCTACTTCTCACGTAGAGTACGACACTCCAGCACGTCACTACGCACACGTAGACTGTCCAGGACACGCGGATTATGTTAAGAACATGATCACAGGTGCTGC
>NZ_JBNNXW010000026.1:0-18538 GCF_052879755.1 Vibrio sp. DNB22_10_4
CGAGATCAGCGTTCAACTTCACTCTGAAGTTTTCGCAACTATCGCACTACAAGTTGTTGCTGCTGAGTAATTCAGTTGTAAGAACACGAAAAACACCAGCTTCGGCTGGTGTTTTTTTTTGCTTATTTTCTATTGAATTAAGATGCGGTTTGCTTTTTTCGAAAGCTTAGAAGGCGAACAGTAGATTCACTGTAAAGATTGAGTCACGCTTACTTAAGGTAGGGCTAGGTACCTTGGTGTGATACTTACTGTCATAGGCAAGCTTAAGGGCAATGGTTTCGGTAATGTCGTTGGTGACGTTTAACTCCGTATCCAAACGCGTGTTGCTTTGACCTGCGGTGACCGTGAGCTTGGTGGCGACCGTTAGGTTATCCAGTGGGTTCCAGGAAAAGTTAATATTACCGCGGACAATGGCTTCTTTTACTATGTCCTTGAAAATGATCTCATCATCATCAATTTCATCAACGTTAGGTTCTTGATAACGAAAACCGGGACCAAGTTCGGCTTCAAGCAAAAGTGAATCAGTATTAAACAACTGATAACCCAAACCGCCCGAAATAGTATGGTCTTCAAAATAGGAGCTGTAGCGAGAAGTAAAACCGTTATAGTTTCCGTACAGATAGGTTCTTGGGCCTAACTTGTAGTCGGTTTGCAGTAAATAGTTTTGCTGGTTTTTGTCTTCTTCCCCATTCTTGTACAATTGATAGTACTTCCATTCACCGTTGGTACGGTGCCTCCCCTCGGTGTATTCAGCGCCAACACGAGCGTTTAGCGATTGAGAGTCGGTATTGCCTGAGTGGGCTTGATAGCCGAACTCTACTTCAGTTTTGAGTGGGGAAGGCGGAGTCTCTTCACTGTCACCAGAAGGCGTGAACTCTTCAGCATAGACAGCCGGCGATGCAAGCAGCACTAAACCAAATAACAACTTCTTAGACACGAAAACCTCATGGCATGGAGAAAAGGGCTGGGGATTATATGTGTGGCATATTCGTTCATCGTCAGCGATAGGTCAAATATTGATTCATGAACCATCGCTTTTGTCGCGTTTTCTTTACTTTAGCCGACACTGAGTTGTGTATATAATGGTGGGTCTTAGTGTGTTATCGAGTTAGGTCATGGCGGATAGTCGAAATCAGAAAAGTAAAGATGCTCAAGTGGACTCAGTGAAGGTACCTCCTCACTCCCTAGAGGCCGAGCAATCGGTCTTAGGTGGTTTGCTGTTGGACAACCAACGTTGGGATACCGTGGCTGAAAAAGTCATTAGCAGCGATTTCTATAGCAGACCGCATCGTTTGATCTTCGAAGGTATTCAAGCCATTCTCGAAGAGAGTAATCCACTCGATTTAATCACGCTTTCCGAACATTTAGAGCTGCGCGAACAGCTCGATGATGTTGGCGGCTTTGCTTATCTTGCTGACTTAGCGAAGAACACGCCGAGTGCTGCTAACATCAATGCTTATGCCGACATCGTTGCCGAGCGAGCGCTGGTTCGTAACCTAATCGGCGTTGCCAACGAGATTGCTGATGCTGGCTACGATCCGCAAGGACGCTCTTCAGAAGACTTGTTGGATTTAGCGGAAAGCAAAGTCTTTAAAATTGCTGAAGATCGTACCAGTGAAAACGAAGGCCCCCAGAATGTTGATAACATTCTTGAGAAAACCCTAGAGCGAATTGAGATACTCTACAAAACGCCGCAAGACGGTGTGACGGGTGTGACGACAGGCTTTAACGACCTCAACAAGAAAACAGCGGGCCTGCAGGGCTCTGATTTGATTATTGTGGCGGCGCGTCCATCGATGGGTAAAACCACCTTTGCGATGAACTTATGTGAAAACGCAGCAATGGCCAGTGACAAGCCTGTGCTTATCTTCTCGCTAGAGATGCCTTCTGAGCAGTTGATGATGCGTATGCTTGCATCCCTTTCTAGAGTCGACCAAACCAAAATCCGTACCGGTCAGCTTGACGACGAGGATTGGGCGAAAATCTCGACCACCATGGGCATGCTCATGGAAAAGAAAAACATGTTCATTGATGATAGCTCCGGCTTAACACCGACGGAAGTACGTTCTCGTGCTCGCCGAATTGCCCGTGAACATGGCGGTCTGAGCCTTATCATGATCGATTACCTTCAGTTGATGCGCGTCCCTTCACTTTCTGAAAACCGTACTCTGGAAATCGCGGAGATTTCTCGCTCGTTAAAAGCCTTGGCTAAAGAGCTTAACGTACCAGTGGTGGCGCTTTCACAGCTTAACCGTTCCTTGGAGCAGCGTGCTGACAAGCGCCCCGTAAACTCGGATCTTCGTGAATCGGGCTCTATTGAGCAGGATGCCGACCTTATTATGTTCATCTATCGTGATGAGGTGTACCACCCAGATAGTGCGCTAAAGGGCATTGCTGAAATTATCATTGGTAAGCAGCGTAACGGTCCTATCGGCTCAGTTCGCTTAACGTTCCAAGGTCAATTCTCTCGCTTTGATAACTACGCAGGTCCTGCGTTTGACGAAGAATAGTAGGATAGTTGCATGAGTTATATGAAAGCGGCGACGGCGCACATTAATTTAGAGGCGCTGGCGCACAATTTGGCGTGCATTAAACAGCAAGCGCCCGATAGCAAAATTATGGCAGTGGTAAAGGCAAATGGCTACGGTCATGGTCTTAGACATATCGCTAAGAGTGCCCAAGGTGCTGATGCATTTGGTGTGGCGCGTATTGAAGAGGCATTGCAGCTAAGAGCCAGTGGCGTGGTAAAACCTATCCTTTTATTAGAGGGTTTTTACTCGCCGAACGACTTGCCGGTTCTAGTGACCAACAATATTCAAACCGTTGTTCATTGCTACGAGCAACTTGAAGCGTTAGAACAAGCCGAACTCGAAGTCCCTGTCGTGGTCTGGCTAAAAGTCGATAGCGGTATGCACCGTCTTGGCGTTCGCGAAGAGCAATATCAAGAATTTGTCGAGCGCCTGCATCGCTGCGATAACGTGGCGAAACCGCTGCGCTATATGAGTCACTTTGGCTGTGCGGATGAGCTTGAAAATCCAATGACGAAACAGCAAATTGAGCTGTTTCTTTCATTGACCGAAGGCTGTAATGGTGAGCGCTCTATGGCTGCGTCTGCTGGCCTGCTTGAGTGGCTGCCAAGCCAGCTCGATTGGGTTCGACCGGGGATCATTATGTACGGTGTGTCGCCATTCGGAGATAAAACGGCCGCAGAGATGGGCTTTAAGCCTGTGATGACATTGAAGTCTCATTTGATAGCAGTACGTGATGTCAAAAAAGGCGAGAGTGTGGGCTATGGCGCCACATGGACCAGTGAACGAGATACCAAAGTCGGCGTGATTGCGATTGGTTATGGTGATGGCTACCCGCGAACCGCACCAAACGGCACGCCAGTACTGGTAAATGGCCGCAAAGTGCCGATAGCTGGTCGAGTTTCAATGGACATGCTGACCGTTGATCTAGGTCCAGATGCTCTAGACCGAGTCGGTGATGAAGCTATCTTGTGGGGCGAAGAGCTACCCTCTGAAGAAGTCGCAGACCACATCGGCACTATCGCTTACGAGCTAGTGACCAAACTCACCTCACGTGTAGATATGAGCTACAGCGAAACCAACTAGCCGCTACCTTGCTCTGCTAGTATCGATGTCATCCCTGCGCAGGCAGGGATCTTCTTGCCGCGATCTCAGAACCCAACATTGTTCTTACTTCAAACTTGTCCCTGCAACGTCGCAATCACCCGGCGCTCACCACCAAAATCTCGATGCTCCCCCAAGTAAATACCCTGCCATGTTCCCAAAGCCAACTGACCATTACTAATCGGAATCGACACGCTTGCACCAAGCAATGAGCTTTTAATATGCGCAGGCATATCATCGCTGCCTTCATAAGTATGACGGTAGTATGGTGCATCTTCCGGTACGTAACGATTGAAGTGACTCTCCATATCCGTGCGCACGGTCGGATCGGCATTTTCATTTAAGGTTAAACTTGCTGAGGTATGTTGAATGAAAAGATGTAGCAAACCTACAGAGTAGTCTCGAAGCTGGGGCAATTGTTGTTCAATTTCATCAGTGATTAAGTGAAAGCCACGCTTTTTCGCGCTGAGGTAAAGGGTCTTTTGTTGCCACATAATCACTCCTCTGTATTATAGTGCTATGCATATATAAGATGTTGTCTGAATTTGTTTACATTGTGAACCGATACGTGACCTAACTCAAGGAGCGTACAGGCGCTCTGGTTCATAATTACGCCTGAAAATTTATTACTAAACAAAGCCTCGGCTTTGTGAACAACATACAAGATTGTAACGACGAGTGATCATCAAGGGCACTCGTCTGTATTTAGAATATACTGTTTATTATTCGCTAAACTGGGGGTTCCTTTTCCTTGGGGGGATTGGGAATAAAACCGACTAAAAATTGGGATAGAGACCATGTTGAAAAACATCAATCCAACGCAAACTGAAGCTTGGAAAGCACTGACAGCGCACTTTGAATCTGCGCAAGATATGGATTTAGCAGAGCTATTTGCACAAGACGCTGACCGCTTTGGCAAATTCTCTACACGCTTCGGCTCTGACATTCTTGTTGATTACTCAAAAAACCTAATCAACGAAGAAACAATGAACAACCTTTTTGCTCTAGCGAACGAGACTGAGCTTAAAGGCGCAATCAAAGCGATGTTTGCAGGCGATACCATCAACCAAACAGAAGGTCGTTCGGTTCTTCACGTTGCTCTGCGTAACCGCAGCAACACGCCAATTATGGTAAATGGCGAAGACGTTATGCCGGCGGTAAACGCGGTTCTAGAGAAGATGAAAGGCTTCTCTGAGCGCATCATCTCTGGTGATTGGAAAGGTTACACTGGCAAAGCAATTACTGACGTTGTGAACATCGGTATCGGTGGTTCTGACCTTGGTCCTTACATGGTGACTGAAGCCCTAGCGCCATACACAAACCATCTAAACATGCACTTCGTGTCTAACGTTGATGGTACTCACATCGCAGAAACTCTGAAGAAAGTTGACCCTGAAACAACGCTATTCTTGGTGGCTTCTAAGACATTCACCACTCAAGAAACCATGACAAACGCGCACTCTGCACGTGACTGGTTCCTAGCATCTGCATCAGATGAAGCGCATGTTGCTAAGCACTTCGCAGCGCTGTCTACTAACGCGACATCAGTAGCTGAGTTCGGCATCGACACCGACAACATGTTCGAGTTCTGGGACTGGGTCGGCGGTCGTTACTCTCTATGGTCTGCAATTGGTCTTTCTATCATCCTAGCGGTTGGCTACGACAACTTCGTTGAGCTACTAGCGGGTGCACATGAGATGGACAAGCACTTTGCTGAGACTGATCTAGAAAGCAACATCCCAGTATTGCTTGCTCTTATCGGTATTTGGTACAACAACTTCCACGGCGCTGAGTCTGAAGCGATTCTACCGTACGACCAATACATGCACCGCTTCGCTGCGTACTTCCAGCAAGGCAACATGGAGTCAAACGGTAAGTTTACTGACCGTAACGGTGACGCAGTGGACTACCAAACGGGTCCAATCATCTGGGGTGAGCCAGGCACTAACGGTCAACACGCGTTCTACCAGCTAATTCACCAAGGTACTAAGCTTATCCCTTGTGACTTTATCGCACCGGCGATCTCTCACAACCAAGTAAGCGACCACCACCAGAAGCTAATGTCTAACTTCTTTGCACAAACTGAAGCACTAGCGTTCGGTAAGTCTAAAGAAACAGTAGAAGCAGAGTTTGTAAAAGCAGGTAAGAGTGCGGAAGAAGTGAAAGATCTTGTACCATTCAAGATCTTTGAAGGTAACCGCCCAACTAACTCAATCCTAGTGAAGCAAATCACACCTCGTACTCTGGGTAACCTAATCGCGATGTACGAGCACAAAATCTTCACTCAAGGTGTTATCTGGAACATCTTCAGCTTTGACCAATGGGGTGTAGAGCTTGGTAAGCAACTGGCGAACCAAATCCTACCTGAGCTAGCAGACGACAGCGAAATCTCGTCTCACGACAGCTCAACCAACGGTCTAATCAATGCATTTAAAGCGTTCAAAGCGTAATCATTGAAAGCCAGAACTAAAAAAGGTGCCTAGCGGCACCTTTTTTTATTCGCGATTAGAGTGTTACTTCGCTTTGGGTAACACCACAACCTTAGTCTTCGCCCAGATATCGTGGAAGCCACGCTTTTGAGGGTCAATAGGCACTGCAAGGTTGGATAGACCAAACGCTGAGGTTGCGAGTCGAATCAGCGCCTGCGTGACGGTGATTCTGCCACCCTCAAGGTTTTGCACTTCAATCTTCCAAGCTCGCATACCAAGCGTTTGGCCTGCTCTTGTCCAAAAGAACACAATAAAGTAGATCCAAACAAACGCCAGATAACCGGTGTACACAGGGCTCCAAAGTGGGTGACTTCCTAAGAAGTCGCTGGCATCGGCATATGGGGCGTAAGACATCAGTCCTGCGGCAACAAGTGCTTCCATTATTGCGACAACAACGCCGCCAGCCATCATCACTACCGCAAGAATAATCAAGCTATCGTAGAACAGCGCACCAAGCCTGCGAAAGAATCCTGCAGGTGGGAGAGATTGGGTTTCCATTGAGACAAACTTCCATAACTAAAACTTGCCACAGCATAGCGATTTCAATGCCAAGGGGAAAGCCTTGCCCATCGCATTGCTTCACATTGTGGTGAAAATAGCAGCAAACAATAGAATATTCAGCGTTTTGCTCTTGCGCGATCTAAATGCTTACGTATAATGCCAAGCATCAAAGGACATCAGTCCAAGATGCCGGTGTGGTGAAATTGGTATACACGACGGATTCAAAATCCGTTGCCTTCGGGCGTGGCGGTTCAAGTCCGCCCACCGGTACCATAATTTATACAACAAAGCCTCGACGAAAGTCGGGGCTTTGTTGTATCTGGAGTTTGTAAACTCAACACAGCTATTATTCAGCTATCTGCTTTTTAAACGCCTTGTCAAAAAACACGATCGCATTTTTACCCTGTGTCGCCGTGAAGGTGTGATTGCCATCGTGGGCGTATTCTTCATGAGAGATGTGACGTTTTTTCAACTCGGATGCTAGGTAAGCGCTGCCTTTCGGTATCCAAGGAAACTGGTCGTTCATGCCGTATTCGATACGAATCGAGCTTAATTTTTGCGGTTGTTTGAGATAGCGTTCGAGCTTGTCGGGAATAGCACCAAATCCTGACTCCCACATCGCTTTGATTGCAGGGTCGTTCGCATCCCAGTCGTACCATTCGGCCTTGGCTTCGCTATTTTCAATTGGAGCGAAGGCGGCGGCATAGCCTTTTAGTACTCGATACCAGCGCATCGTTTGCCACTGGGTAACCGCGTCTGTTAATCCATTTTCATCGAACAGCCCGGCACTAAACGCATGCATATGTTGAAAGGTATCGGGATGGCGCAGGGCGAGGTTGGTTGTAGCAAAGCCACCCATCGAGAAGCCTGCTAGCCCTCTATAATGCGCTTCGCTCAATGTCCGATAGTGGGTGTCGAGATAATTGATGACGTCGTTGACTACAAAGTCCTCCCAGTTACCTGTCACGGCCGAGTTGACATAAAAGCTTCCGCCAAACTGATTGGCGCCATTAATGCCAACAATGATCATTTCTGTGAGCGCGTTGTCTTGTGCTAAAAGAGTCGGTAAATGTTTGGCGATTCGGTCTGCTTCGCGCACTGAACCGTTGTAACCGTGAAGGTAGTAAACGACAGGATAGCGTTTATTGCTGGTGT
Organism: Vibrio sp. DNB22_10_4; assembly: GCF_052879755.1. NCBI lineage: Bacteria > Pseudomonadati > Pseudomonadota > Gammaproteobacteria > Vibrionales > Vibrionaceae > Vibrio > Vibrio sp. DNB22_10_4. The sequence goes on from NZ_JBNNXW010000026.1 coordinate 7,778, forward strand.
GATAACTCGGTGGCAGGGCAACAAACAGTTGCTGGGTGTCGCTATTGTCTAGGTATCCTGATTGCAATGAGGGAGCTGGGATCTGAATGGTCTGCTTGAGCGGTGAGCTGGCCAAGGCATGGGGAATGGCCATAACGAAAATCAGGCAAGTAAGTGCTGCGCGGTAGAGTGGTATCACAAAAAACTCCTTCAAATGACGTGGGTTGATGGCTTTTTGTACAACAATGCAGACATCTTTGGGGGATAAGATGTGAAATGGAGCATCTTTATGCGAGTGTGTTCATATTTAATGGCGTGAGTTTGATGAAACGGAGAGTTTAAAAATATCGCACCATATCGGATTAGCGCTTCGCTGTGTTTGTCTCAAACACAGCGAAGCGCTAGAATCTAGGTATCAGAGAGGAGAATGACTGTGGGCGCAAAATATACCTATCTCGCTTGGCAACAAACCAATTTAGAAGCGAGCCATAAGTTAGTATTGTTGAAGTTGGCTGACTTATGTGGACAGGATGGCTCAGTTGCTGTTGTGCTCTCAGAGATTGCCAAAGAGTGTTTGCTTGGAGAGTTTGGCCTTGCCGATGTGCTCACTGCGTTGGCACAAAAGGGCATGCTGCAAAAAGGTCAGGTAAGCTCAAATGGCCGAGAGCAGGTGCATCACTTTACTCTGTCGCTTTCTGAGCCAAACAGCCTACCGGTGATTGAGACCAGTCGCGAGCATCAGTCGCAACCTACGCCTGTGGTAACAACACCTCAAGCATCCCCGGCGCCGCCTTGGACATATCATCCAATGAACTTATATAAAGTGCCGGTGGCGAATAGGGACAGCTTGTGGCAACGGTTTATCTGCGAACGTGATGTACGAAATGTCAACGAAGTGCGTCGCGATTCGATGTTGCGAGACTGGCTGGAAATGATGAAAGGCTCTGGTGGTTTTGAGCAGTACTTTGAAGGTGAGTCGCAAGGGCGAAATGACCGAGTTCCAGCCACTCGCCAGAGCACGCAAGCGCCTTCGAATGCGAAGTACATTTCAACTCATGACTTGCAAGAGAATGAAATCGCCGAGTGGGCGATGCAGTCTATCCTGCATTCAGGTATGACAGCTGACCCACATCTGTTCTGGGAAAAATTTGTTGTTTACTACAAAGCACGCGCTAATGAATTTTTGTCGGTCACGCAAATGCTGAACAAGCTGAGACTGTGGATCGTTAACGAGAAACAAGCGGAAGACAGACGCAGACAAGCCGATGAAAGACGACGTCAGTCATTCCAACAAAGCCAGAAAGCGGGTGAAGTGAGTCCGTCGGAAGAGTTTCGTGAATACTTGCGTGGGCAAGGTAAGAATCCAAATTTTTAGTATGATGATCCCGTTGTGGTCACTAAGGTAAAGGGTCAATATGAGTAGTGGCAAGAAGCCAAAAAACTTAGATTTTGGCGCAATGGAAAAGAAGCTCCGCGAAATGGGCGTCAGTGGCAACCTTGAGCATTTGAAATCTGCAAAATCAGAGCCTTCGGTGCAGGAGAGTAAGCCTTCAGAGCCCGCTACCTCGCCTAAGATGGATGCTCCGAGCACTCAGGTGCGAGCGACCCCGTCCGTTGAATCTCGCCCGGTGGTGAAAGAAACTCGTCCTATGTTACAAACCGACGGTGAACCGGAGCGTCAGCCGAGTGATTGGTGTAACTACATTTTTGGTACTTTGCTGAGTATTTATGAGTCCACGTGGATAAAATCTTATGGCAGAAGGCCAACCGGTCGCTTTTTAGATTTCGCAGACAGCCTGACAGAGGCTGAGTTGATGCGAGTCATTCAGCATTGTCGTGAGCGCTTACAAGCAGGGGAGAGATGGCCACCGATCATGGGTGAGCTTGCCCTGCTGAAAAGTCAGCTGACCGAATCTGAATCACTGGAAGCCTTGAATCGCGTCGTGAGCAAAACGCCGAAGAACCAAATTGAAAAGTGGATCATGCAAAACAAAGGCTATGAGCTAAGACGTTTGCCTCAATCGATGATCGTTCGACGTTTTAAAGAGTTCTACCGTGAAGCCATGAGCCTGCAAGAAAAAGGCAAGTTGGTCACAGAGGCGCCTAAAGCGCTGCCAAGTCAGTCGGTGAAGAACCTGGTGGATCTAAAGCGAGAAGAGTATGAGCATCAGCACGGCAAGGCTCTCGACCCGCGTATTCAAGCCATTCTTGACCGTAAATCTTAACCAAATGTCGCGCTCGCTGTTGTAGCGAGCGCCTTACTTTATATCGTTCTGTTATATATCCGAATCACACTTTATTGATTAATGAGTGAATATTCGCCGTAAGTTCTTTAGAATCACCGCGTGTTTTTCAGCCAATTGCAGTATCGTTGTGGCAAGTATCAAAATTTCAGTGGATCGAATTCAGCCTGGTCTTCATATCAAGATCCCCCTCAAATGGAATGAACATCCCTTTCTATTCAACGTTTTCAAAATCAAATCTGATCAGCAAGTACAGGTGATCCGTCAACTAGGCGTGAAGTATGTCTATGTGACACCAGAGCTTAGTGATGCTTTGCCGTTGCCAGTACAACAAGCATTAGCGCCTGCCGCCAACGATGAGGCTACGCAATCAGAGTCCGATGCGCTTTGGCAAGAGAAGCAGCAACGCATCGAAGAGTTGTCGGCCTATCGTAGGAAAGTCTCTCGTTGTGAAAAAGAATTTGATCGTTCATTAGCGCGTATTCGCAACTTGATGACCAAGTTAAGAAGTCGTCCAGAGCAAGCGGCAAAAGAGGCAGCGCAACTGGTCGATGATATTGTTGAATCGCTGCTATCACAGGACGATGTGACCTTACACCTAATGGGCAGTAAGACAGAATTCGAAGATCTCTATTTCCATTGCTTAAACGTCTCGATTCTGGCGATGATGATCGCGAAAGCGAAAGGGCTTAAGGCAGAAGAAATCAAAATGGTCGCGATGGCAGCGCTATTTCATGACATTGGCAAGGCAAAAATCCCAGCGGCCATACTGCGTAAGAGCACACCGTTAACCGAGCCTGAAAATAACTACCTCAAGCTGCATACCAAATACGGCAGTGACATTGCGAGGGCGATAGACATCTTGCCAGAGAAGGTGATCACGGTTATCGAGCAGCATCATGAACTTCTCGATGGTTCGGGTTATCCAAATGGTCTTAAAGGCGATGAGATTGATGTGATCACTCAAATTGTCTCGGTAGCAAATGCGTTTGATAACTTGTGCCATCATCAAAATCCCGCAGAGAAGAAGATCCCATATACCGCGCTTTCTTACTTGTATAAGCACGCTAAATCGCACTACAACAATGAGAATTTGAACATTCTTATCAAGTACATGGGCGTCTACCCACCAGGTACTATCGTCAAGTTGTCGAACGAAATGGTTGGCCTTGTGGTATCCATTAACAGCGCGAGCTTACTCAGCCCAAATGTGCTGCTTTACGATCCAAGCGTGCCTAAACTGCAAGCTCCTATCATTGCGCTTGAAGATAAAGACTTGAAGGTAGAGTCGGTGATTCATCCTGAACGTTTACCTGAAGAAATCCGTGAATACTTAAATCCACGTGCTCGAGTGTCCTATTACTTTGATGACAACGCCAACTAGCGTTGCACTAGTTGGCGTATTTCATGTCACAGTCCCATTAGTTAGGGTAAGTGGATAAATACAAGCAGATTATTGCACAGGTGCAAACAATGTTGGTTCAGCATTCGGTGTCCAGTTAGCTTGTGACACGTGTGCGGTAATTACCTGATATTTAGCTCCGTTGTAAACCACGACATCACCAAGCGCATAGCTAACATTTAGCTGCCAGTTGGTCGCTGGATCCGCGTTGTACCATAAAGTTGAATGCAGTGAAGGTGCCCAATCATTTTGTGCAAAGTGATCTTTCTGAGCGACGTAAATGGTACCTTGATGGTTAACGTGATCGCCTGCTTGATAGTGAGTATTTGGCGCCCAATCTTCGATGTAGTTATCCAAAGTATCAAATACATAGCCTGCTTGCAGCGCTAGCTCCAGGAACTTGTCCAGTTTTGGGATATTTTTGGTTTCGCCCATGCCACGGTGGCCATCTTCAAACAAAAACTCATGGGTCAGCACAATGACTTTGTCTTTATGAAGGGCGGTATCACAAGGGAAGTTTTGTGCTTTCGAGTTTACTGGTTCAATGGTTACCGGTGCGCAAGAATTAATAGACGCTTCAACATACGCCAAAAATGGCTCTGGCTCGGTCAAGCTGTTCGCTGGCATCTCAATTCCCCAGTTCTCCGGTGCCCAGTCAAGGTCCCAACCGAACAGTTGATAGCTATCGTTGGTGAGCATGTCTGATAAAGTCATCGCATTGCTGGAGCTGTTTGATGGGTTGTCTGGATCGCAGACATAGTTAGGATCCCAAGGCAGATAATCATCAGAGGTCGCACAAAGGCCATCGGCTTTAAAGCTCTTAGCGACACGCCATCCATTGGTATACGGTAGGCGGGCAAACTGATCGGCGACATAATTAGGATAGCTAGTGATGTTCGGGATGTATTGTTCAAATTTCGCTAAGTTGAGCGGGAAATAGGTGTAATCGTAGGCTGGATCGCGATAGGAATTGACGTTGTGCATGCCTGTCGCATTACACGCTGCTGCGGTGTTTTCACCGTTCAGACCATCACAGTTGTGTACCATGTGATCATAGCTGTGGTTACCAACCATGTGTCCAGTATTGAGTGCCAGTAGCAGTGCCTCTAGCGCACGGTCTTCATTTTCATCACCAATACCATCTAAGTGCCAAGCATTGAAGAAGAACGATCCTTTCACATTGTGTTTATTGAGGGTTTCGATCACTTTGATCGACGCGTTAATGGGGCCATCATCAAATGTCAGATAGATGGTGGCTTTTGGCTCGGCCGCAGCAGCGCTAAATGATAGAGGGATAAGTAAGCTACTGACGATGCTAGTGATTTTCTTCATAATAAGTCCTATAAGTGTGAGTTTTAATAATACTTCTTTCCAAAAATCGATTTTAATTTAACGAAAAAAATAAAGTAAAATCGGCAGATCTTTTATTTTTGCGATCCATTTCAATTAAAAACGCAACCGGTTGCGTTTTAATGTTAATGTTATTTTTGTTACCGTTGTTTTGTAACTGCTATGGAGGCTTTATGAAGAAAATATTACTTTGCTGTAGCGCTGGAATGTCGACCAGCATGCTCGTAAAAAAAATGGAACAATCAGCGGAATCTCGTGGTATTGAGTGCGAAATTCAAGCTAAGTCTGTATCAGATTTCAATGATGCGATTGGTGAGTACGATGTATGCCTACTGGGGCCTCAGGTCAGGTTTCAGCTAGAGGAACTTAGAAAAGTGGCCACGGAGCATGGCAAGAATATTGATGCCATTTCACCACAAGACTACGGAATGATGAAGGGTGCGGAAGTATTAGATCAAGCGCTTGCCTTAATAGATTAGTCAATTAATAACGTTAACGTGAAATAAAGGAATATGTTATGAAGCTTTATGATGCGATTATAAATGTCGTCGAAAAGCACATCGCGCCAATAGCCACAAAAGTGGGTAATCAACCCCATGTTCGTGCAATGAGAGATGGTTTTATTGTTGCGATGCCATTTATTATTGTCGGTAGTTTTTTACTAGTTTTTGCTTTTCCCCCATTTTCGGAAGACACCACCAATAGCTTCGGCCGAGTCTGGTTAGACTTTGCCACCACACACTTTGATACCATCATGATGCCCTTTAGTATGTCGATGGGTATCATGACGATCTTTGTTTCCCTTGGGGTCGCTTATAGCCTCGCCAAATCTTATAAGATGGATGGCATTACCAGTGCTACGCTGTCTCTGATGAGCTTTTTGCTGGTGGCAGCACCAGCAACAGATGGCGGCCTGCCAACCGGTCATATGGGTGGTACTGGTATCTTTACCGCAGTGATCTGTGCGTTCTTTGCGGTTGAGCTTTATCGTTTCATGAAAAAGCACAATATCACCATCCGTATGCCAGAGCAGGTGCCCCCTGCAATCGCGCGCTCTTTTGAAGTGCTACTGCCTGTCTTGGCAGTCTTCTTTACCTTGTACCCACTGAGCATTTTTGTTCAAACCACGTACGATATGCTGATCCCAGATGCCGTGATGGCGATGTTCAAACCATTGGTGAGTGCTTCGAATACTTTGCCAGCCATCATAGGTGCCTTGTTAGTTTGTCAGTTGCTTTGGTTTGCAGGCATTCACGGTGCGGCGATTGTGGTTGGTTTGCTATCACCAATCTTCCTAACCAACATCAGCGCCAACATTGATGCATTTGTTGCAGGTGAGCCGGTACAAAATATCTTTACTCAACCGTTCTGGGATTTCTATATCTTCATTGGTGGCTCAGGTGCAACGTTCGCACTTGTACTGCTTATGATGTTCAGTCGCTCAGTCCACTTAAAGAGCTTAGGTCGCATGAGTGTTGTGCCTGGTTTCTTCCAAATCAACGAACCTGTGATCTTTGGTAGCCCAGTTGTACTTAACCCGATTCTGTTTATTCCATTTGTGTTTACGCCAGTCATTAACGCGACGATTGCCTACTTTGCAGTGCATGCAGGTTTAGTTGGAATGGGTGTAGCGACAACCCCTTGGACGGCGCCAGCCATCATAGGTGCATCATGGGGATCAGGCTGGACACTATCACCAGTGCTGCTCGTTATCGCACTGTTGATTTTGGATCTATTCCTTTACTTACCGTTCTTCAAGATGTTCGAAAAGCAATTGCTTGAGCAAGAACAGCCAAAACAAGAGAGCGAAGTGGCGCAGCCAGGAAAAGCAGCAACCGCATAACGATTAGCATTATTGAGGAGAGTATCATGGATCAAGAATTGGTAGTGATGGAGATCATCTGCAACGCAGGTGAAGCAAGAAGTTTGTGTTTTGAAGCACTGCAAGCGGCCAGAAAGCAAGATTTAGCCACTGCAGACGCGTCATTAGCTCAGGCAAAAGAGTGCTTGAATAAAGCACACTTGATTCAGACTCAGCTTATCGAGCTGGATCAAGGTGAGGGTAAGGTACCCATGACGTTAGTGATGGTGCACGCCCAAGACCATTTGATGACTACCATTCTTGCCCATGAGCTCGCAACAGAGCTGGTGGAGCTAAGAAAAGCATTGGTAAAGGAGTGATCCTATGACAGTCCAATCCCTGAAAATTGCCGTTATCGGTGGTGGCAGCAGTTATACCCCGGAGCTAATAGAAGGCATATTACTGAGGCAAGACTTATTACCTGTTCGCGAAATCTGTTTAACTGATATCGAGGCGGGTAAAGAAAAGTTAGAGGTTATAACAGCGCTAACCCAGCGTATGGTTGCTAAAGCGAAAGCCGATATCGTCGTCTCTCAAACCTTGGATAGAAGACAGGCGATACAAGGGGCGGACTTTGTGATGACGCAGTTTCGTGTAGGTGGGCTTAAAGCTCGTCAACGCGATGAAGCCATCCCATTGAAGTATGATCGAGTAGGACAAGAAACGACAGGGGCGGGCGGCTTTGCTAAAGCGCTTCGAACCATCCCTGTTGTTTTAGATATCTGTCGAGACATTGAAGAACTCGCTCCTAATGCGTGGATGCTAAATTTCACCAACCCCGCAGGCTTGGTTACCGAAGCCATTCATAAATACAGCAAAGTGAAGACCATTGGACTTTGTAATGTTCCAGTCTCAATGCAAATGATGGCGTCAGAGATGCTAGATTGCGAACCTAGCGCCTTGCAAATGAAATATGCAGGGCTTAACCATCTAGTTTGGGTGACCAGTGCATACCTCAATGGTAAAGAAGTCACCAAAGAGCTGCTCGGTAAAGTAGGTGATGGTGCTAATTTCTCGATGAAAAACATTTTTGAAGAGCCTTGGGACCCTGATTTTCTCAATGCATTGGGTGTGATTCCTTGCCCGTATCACCGCTACTACTATCAAACAGAAGCTATGCTGGCAGAAGAAAAACTATCCTTTAAGGAAAAAGGCAGTCGCGCCACGCAAGTCATGGAAACCGAAGCTGCACTGTTTGAACTTTATAAGCAAGCTTCGCTAGACAGTAAACCAAAGGAGCTAGAAGAGCGCGGCGGCGCTTACTATTCCGATGCATCATTGAATCTAGTGGACGCTATTTACAATAATCGAAATGATATCCATGTGGTTAATGTTGCGAATGCTGGCGTGATCAGTGCTTTGCCGGATGATGCGGTGATTGAGTGTTCAGCAGTGATTGGTAATAGCGGTGCAACGCCAATTGCAGTGGATCCGTTGCCTCATTTTGTTGAGAGCCTGATAACCAGGGTAAAAAGCTATGAGATGCTAACAGTGGAGGCGGCTGTACATGGAGATAAGGAAAAAGCGTTACTGGCATTGGCGACTCATCCTTTAGTTGGCGATATTCAAATCGCAAAATCGCTGCTTAACGACTTCCTAGAGCAAAATAAGGATTATTTGCCACAGTTTGTATCGCTACAGGGAACGTTGGATTAAGTAATAAGAGAGGGAAGTGGCATGAAGTTAATTTTTAATGCAGACGACTATGGGCTTTGCCAAGCGGTAAATCAAGGCATCATTGCTAGCCACCTTAACGGTGTCGTGACATCGACAACAATGATGGTTGGTATGCAGGGTGAACAAGATGCCTTAGAGCGTTTAGAGGCGGCGCCTAATCTAAGTGTCGGCGTCCATTTACGTCTTACCGCGGGCAAACCGGTATCTTCACATTTCCCCCTTATCACTATAGAAGGGAGTTTTCTTAAGTACGATGCGCTTATGGCGAAGTTAGAGCCAAAACATGAGACGGCAATTTATGAAGAGTTTCGAGCTCAAATAGAACACTTTTTGAGTTATGGCATTCCGCTTAGTCATTTGGATAGTCATCATCATGTTCACCTTCATCCTATCGTCACCAAAGTGGTCGCTCGGTTAAGTCATGAGTTGGATGTTCCCTATCGCGCGACGCCTTCTTTAGCGGGTTATCAATTTAGTGACGGCTTTTATGATGGCAACATTTCTTTGGACTGGCTAAAAGCTCAGCTCGCTGATTGGTCTCAACAATATGAAGTCGTCGAGGTGATGTGCCATCCTGCTGTTGTCGATGATGAACTCGCCTCGATCAGTTCGTATCTAGACAAAAGGGAGTTAGAACTTGAAGTACTCAGCTCACAGGAGCTGAAACAATATTTAAATAGCCAACAGATTGAGTTAACCCATTACAGTGCTGTTATTTAGTCGATACTTTTATCGATAACCATGAGTGCGTTCCCAAAAATTCACCTTGCGCTCATGGTTACTTCTTTCCCTATCTCACTCGGTTTCGTAGTATTGAGTGCAGCAATTCATTTTCAAGATTACCAAGGAAGCATAGCTAATGGCGAGTATTAAGGAAGTTGCTGCATTGGCAGGTGTCAACCGCTCAACCGTCTCACGTATTATCAACGGAGAGGGCAGTTTTCGATCTGACACAAAGCGAAGAGTCGAAGAGGCTATGGCGCAACTTGATTATCGGCCAAGTGCAATTGCCCGTTCTTTGGCAAAATCACATTCCAATATGATTGGTTTGATGGTGACCTACTATACCGGCGGCTTCTTTGGTCAAATGATGAATCAAGTACAATTGGAACTTGATGTGCAAAACAAGTTCCTGTTGACTGCGCAAGGACATCATAGTGCTGATGGTGAAAAGAAGGCGATAGAGAAGTTTAAAGACCTACGTTGTGATGGCTTTATACTGCACAGTCGCTACTTGAGTGATGAAGAGCTGATCGCCCTATCAAAAACCAGAACTCCGTTTGTGCTTCTTGACCGTTATATAGAAGAAATTAAACAGCAATGTGTGACTTTTGATCATCAAAAGGCTTCCGCATTGGCAACGAGTTATCTTCTAGAACGTGGCCATATCAATATAGGTTGTGTCACAGGCCCCCTAGGCAGATTGAGTAGTCAGGTTCGTTTGACGGGTTATAAGAATGCGATAGCCGAAAAAGGTATCGCGTTGAATCCAGATTACCTTGTTGAAGGTGACTACGAGCTAGATAGCGGTTACGCAGCAATGGCTCAATTGATGAGCTTAGAGCAAAAGCCAACGGCATTATTTTCAACCGGTGAAGAGATGACTCGTGGGATCATGAAATATTGCTACGAACATCAAATACGTTGCCCGGAGGATATCTCTATTATTAGCTACGACAGTGTGAATAGTTGTCGTGGGCTTTACCCGCAGGTCACGACCCTTGAATTTCCGATCAGTGATATGGCTCATGAAGCTGTGCTGTTGCTCAATGCGCAGCTTAAAGCTCAGAGCCGTGAACAAGCGCAACTGAGCGTTTCTCCACGAATTCAGGAAGGAAATAGTGTTATTAACCTCACTTAAACGAGGACTAAATAATACTTTTTGAACACTTCGGCTGTTTTTTCCTCAAAAAACCGTTTTTTTGGAAATAATCCAAAAAAACACTTGCCAACTTATCGGGCATCTCTATAATGCGCTTCCACTGACACGGCAGAGGCGGCAACGCTTCGAAGGCCGGATCAGAGCGGCAATTAGCCAAAAAGAAAATCTGGTTTTTATTTTAGAAAAAATAAAAAAAGTGTTTGACACAAAAGATTTTCTCGCTAGAATGGCCGCCTCTTCAAACGGAACGCAGCAGCGAACGAATGAAGAGATGTTCTTTAAAAATATAGACCTATCAATCTGTGTGGGCACTCGTTGATGATAATCAAATTAGATACCTCGGTATCAAATTAGGTTTTCAATGAAC
>NZ_JBNNXW010000027.1:0-16589 GCF_052879755.1 Vibrio sp. DNB22_10_4
CGCGCGCCTGCGTAGGCAGGGGTCTACTCAAAGCGCGCACCAAGCCTCAGCTAGATTCCTGCCTGCGCAGGAATGACGTGAATGGTGAGCTCACCTAGCACAACTAGTCTACCTAGTTGGATACTCCTCAAACATCTTATGAACCTGCTCCTGAACAAATATATCTCTATCGGCTGGCTCCATTGTTTCAGTCAACTGGCGCTGCGAGACTGAGCGCCACACCACGTCATTCGTTTTTGGGTCAACAAGCTCGACCGCCAATTTGCCGAACTTCTTCTCCTTGACTCGCGTTGGGGTGCGAACACCAACACCATAACCGCTGTTATACCCACCCGTTCCGATGCCAAAACCAAAACTAGGGCCGTCTGCCCTTAATTCTGTGCCCTCAAGGATGGCATAGCGCACAACTAGGTCTGCGTCCTGTTCCACCATGGAAAAGCCTCTAACATTGAGTTCGTTATCAACGGCTTGTTTGATGCGGGCACTATCTAGGCTAACTGGCACCCCAGCGTTTTCTTGGTATTGATAAGTGTTGAACGCTGCGAAGTTGACGCTAGAGTTGTAATCGGTCGCGACGTCAGAGGCACAACCAGTGAGAAGTAGCAACGAAGCTAGAAAGGAAATAAGCACTTTGAACATTGGGGTGCCTCACTACACAAAACCTCGTTAAAGCGTAGTCAAACTCCAACAAAAATGCCGTTAGTCCCCTTTAGGAAATAACGGCATCTCATTATTTAGACGTCAGTAATTGGCAGTTTATTACTTGTGGTATGGCTTAGATAGCTCGTGAACCGCTTCAACAAACACACCTGCGTTTTCTGGCGGCACGTCAAGGTGAATGCCGTGACCAAGGTTGAATACGTGCCCTGTGCCGCCATCGCCAAAGCCTTCTAGAATGGTAGCCACTTCTTCACGAATACGCTCTGGTTGTGCGTAAAGCATCGATGGATCCATGTTGCCTTGAAGCGCCACTTTGTCACCCACGCGAGCTTTCGCATCGGCAATGTTAATTGTCCAGTCTAGACCGACAGCATCACAGCCCGTTGCTGCGATTTGCTCTAGCCACATGCCACCATTCTTAGTGAACAATGTCACAGGAACGCGGCGACCTTCATTTTCACGAATCAGGCCATCCACAATCTTGTGCATGTACTGAAGTGAGAACAGGTTGTAGTCACGAGGCGTTAGGACGCCACCCCAAGTATCAAATACCATTACAGATTGTGCACCAGCTTTGATCTGTGCATTTAAGTATTCGATTACGCTGTCTGCTAGCTTATCCAGAAGTGCATGCAGGATTTGTGGCTCTGCGTACATCATCTTTTTGATCTTAGTGAATGCTTTCGAGCTGCCACCTTCAACCATGTAAGTCGCCAACGTCCACGGGCTTCCTGAGAAGCCGATAAGTGGTACGTCACCGTTTAGGTCTTTACGGATCTGACGAACCGCATTCATGACGTATTTCAGCTCACCTTCTGGATCTGGAAGGCCAATCTTGTCGACATCTGCTTTACACGTGATTGGACGCTCAAACTTAGGGCCTTCACCCGCTTCAAAATACAAGCCTAGACCCATTGCATCTGGAATCGTCAAGATGTCAGAAAATAGAATGGCGGCATCTAGCGGGAAACGGCGTAGTGGCTGAAGTGTCACCTCAGACGCTAGCTCTGCATTCTTACACAGTGACATGAAATCACCCGCCACAGAGCGAGTCTCACGATATTCTGGAAGGTAGCGACCTGCTTGGCGCATCATCCATACTGGTGTGTAATCTACAGGTTGCTTTAGCAACGCTCGAAGATAGCGATCGTTCTTTAATTCCGTCATTCTTTTTTCTCCAATTCGAAAGGCGTTAGTTTACCGCTATTCATTCATGGTTGGCAGCCTTAGATAACAATTCTTTTACTAAATTTTGAGGGTCATCCAGTATGCTGCGTGAACGCTCAAAAAAGAGTCACTTTGCAAAGCAGATCATATTATCAATACGCAGTTTTGAGGTGAATTTGCCAATGGAGAAAAGGAATGTTAAAAGTTTGTTTGCTAGCGAAAATTACAATAATACTACTGAGTCTTAAGACTCAGCATCTCATAACGACATCTTACTTACCCCCTCCGCTCGCGGAGGGTTTTTTTTGTCATTTTTCTGCTGAAGCGGCGTCGACCGTAGCATGAATCAGCGCTCTAGCAATCGTCCCTTCCGGTGCCACCAGCGGCAGTTCATTGGCATTAAACCACTGCGCATCTTTAAGTTCCGTGTAATCCGGTTTTATCTCACCACTCTCGTAATCAGCAAGAAACGCCATCATCATACTCGATGGAAATGCCCATGGCTGGCTGCCAAAATAGCGGATGTTGCCCACCTTAATCCCGGTTTCTTCTTCCACTTCACGGGCAACGCAAGTCTCGAGTGTTTCGCCCACTTCCAAAAAGCCAGCAATCACCGTGTACATGCCCCCCGCGTGACGGTTGTGCTGCGCAAGCAAGATTTGCTGAGCTTTTCGAACAGCAACAATAATGCATGGAAAAATACGGGGATAATGCAGCGTTCTGCAGTCCTGACACTGCATAGCAAGCTGATTGTGGTTGAGATGATTACGACCTCCGCACTGAGGACAAAATCGCATAGATTGGCTCATATAGCCGTATTGAATTGCTTTGGAAAGTTGATAGAACAGCGCTTCTGGCAAATGGAGTAATTCGCGTAACGATGTCAGTTCTCGCTCGCCGTCTAAGTCGGCATCGTTAATCCACATAACGGGTTGCCCTTCAAACTCACCCACTTGAATCGCTTGCTCGGCAGGTAGAGAGAATTGCTCAGCTAAGCCAAACGGGACATCACCATCTGCAAGCCAAAGTTCGTTCCCTGAGACCACACACCAATAAGCCTGATGAATGGTTGCTTTACTTTTTTTTAACATCATCAATCCTCTTCACTTGCAGTTCGACCATTTTACTGGCAATCTAAATTCATACCAGCTAGAAAACTCGAAATTCTAATTCTGGTAAATGAGAAACGATTTCTCTTTACTCTTTGTCGTTACAAAGCGTGCAGCTGCCAATTGCAGTGCCGATCATGAGGACATGGTCATGTTAAATAAATTCAAACAAGTACAAGAACAATGGGGTGGCTCTAGCGAAGTCATCGACCACTGGCTAGAAACAAGACAAGCGCTTATCGTTGAGTACTGTAAGCTCGGCTCACTTCAACCTGCCAACGCTCAATCCAATGTGATCGAGCTGCCAACCGCCAAAGAAATTAGCTCATTCTGCGATCATCTCGTGGATTACATCTCCGAAGGTCACTTTAAGATCTATGACATGGTGATGGATAAGTGGAAAGCGACTGGTTTTAAAACCAATGAAGATATCGACGCGACCTACGCTAAAATCGTTCTCACTACAGACCCACTGCTTGAGTTTAATGACAAGTACGTGCAAGTGAAGTTTGAGGATGAACTTCCTGGTTTTGAGGAAGATATGTCGAAGGTGGGTGAGATACTTGAGCTGCGCTTTGAGGTGGAAGATAAGCTGATTCAGCTGATTGCGGACAGTTTGGCGATTCCGCCGGGCGCGTAAGTAATAGTGCAATAGTTAGCACTTCTGAATCCAGAATCACCGTCACCCCACTAGCCGCGCGCCTGCGCAGGCAGGGGGCTAGTCAAAGTGTGCACCCAGCCTCTAGAAGATTCCTGCCTACGCAGGAATGACGCGCGTTTTAGGGTTTGCATACTAAATATAGTCACACGCAAAATGGCCGTCACCCCTGCGCAGGCAGGGGTCTACTCAAAGCGTACACCCAGCCTCAAGAAGATTCCTGCCTCGCAGGCGCACGGCCAGTGGAATGACGCGCGTTGTGGAGCTATCACGTCTAAATAATCATCATACCAAAATAGCCTCACTCAAAGTGACCGTCACCCCTGCGCAGGCGAGGGTCTACTCAAAACGTGCACCAAGCCTCTAGAAGGTTCCTGCCTACGCAGGCGCACGGCCAGTGGAATGACGGGCGCTTTAGGGTTCGCACATTGAAAGCATTCATCAGCTTATTGGTGGTGAACCCACGTAAAAACAGCGATAGTTCCGGGTTTCAGACACAAAAAAGGCGCCTTTCGGCGCCTTTTTTCATTTCACTCTGCGATTACTCGTCAGAAGAGAAACCTGCGTTTAGTAGCGCAGCTAGGTTATCCGTCGCTTGTTCAGCTGATGGACCTTCCTGAGATTCGTCACGCTTAGCTTGACGGTCTTGGTGATACGCAAAACCAGTACCCGCTGGGATCAGACGACCCACGATAACGTTCTCTTTCAGACCACGTAGGTCATCACGCTTACCAGATACCGCTGCCTCTGTTAGTACGCGCGTCGTTTCTTGGAACGATGCCGCAGAGATGAACGATTCTGTTGCTAGAGATGCCTTAGTGATACCTAGTAGGTCACGTTCGAAGCGAACGAGTTCTTTACCTTCTGCTTCTAGAGCACGGTTTGCAATCTTAACTTGAGAGTACTCAACTTGCTCACCAGGTAGGAACTCAGAATCACCAGCATGCGTGATTGTACACTTACGTAGCATCTGACGAACGATAGTCTCAATGTGCTTATCGTTAATCTTAACACCCTGTAGACGGTATACTTCTTGAACTTCGTTCGCGATGTATTGAGTCACAGCGTGGATACCACGTAGACGTAGAATGTCATGTGGAGTTTCTGGACCATCCGCAATTACGTCACCACGTTCAACGCGCTCACCTTCGAACACGTTAAGCTGACGATGCTTAGGAATCATCTCTTCGTAGTTGTCACCGCCATCACGAGCGATGATCAGACGACGCTTACCTTTCGTCTCTTTACCGAATGAAACGGTACCAGAGTGCTCAGCAAGGATAGCTGGCTCTTTTGGCTTACGAGCTTCGAATAGGTCCGCAACGCGAGGTAGACCACCGGTGATATCTTTGTTACCACCAGATTTTTGTGGAATACGTGCTAGCGTATCACCCACACCTACTTCTGCGCCATCTTCGATGTTTACAATCGCTTTACCAGGTAGGAAGTAAAGTGCAGGCATTTCAGTACCGGCGATCATTACGTCTTTACCTTGCTCATCAACAAGTTTGATTGCTGGACGCATATCTTTACCTGCTGCTGGGCGAGCTGCCGCTTCTGTTACTTCGCTTGAAGATAGACCTGTTAGGTCATCTGTTTGACGAGAAACAGTTACGCCGTCGATCATGTCTACGAACTGGATGCGACCTGCTACTTCAGTGATGATTGGAAGCGTGTGCGCTTCCCAGTTCGCTACTGTTTCACCAGCTTGAACTGCATCGTTGTCACCTTTAGTTAGCATCGAACCGTAAGGAAGTTTGTGCTTCTCTTTGGTACGACCGAACTCATCGATAATCGTCATTTCTGACGCACGAGAGGTGATAACCAGTTTCTTATCTTTGTTGATAACAAACTTAGCGTTGTGAAGTTTCACAGAACCTGTGTTCTTCGCTTGGATGCTGTTCTCTGCTGCTGCAGTAGATGCCGCACCACCGATGTGGAACGTACGCATCGTAAGCTGTGTACCCGGCTCACCGATAGACTGAGCAGCGATAACGCCCACTGCTTCACCTTGGTTCACTAGGTGACCACGTGCTAGGTCACGACCGTAACACTGTGCACAACAACCGAAGTCTGCATCACAGGTAACTACTGAGCGCACTTTCATGCTGTCTACAGAGTTATCTTCCATGATCTGACACCACTTCTCATCAATCAGAGTATTACGTGGGATCAGAACTTCTTCAGTACCTGGCTTAAGAACATCTTCAGCAACAACACGACCTAGTGCTAGCTCAGAAAGTGCAACTTTAACGTCACCACCTTCGATATGAGGCATCATGTCAACACCTTCATGGGTGCCACAATCGTGTTCGTGAACAACAACGTCCTGAGCAACGTCAACAAGACGACGGGTTAGGTAACCCGAGTTCGCTGTTTTCAGTGCCGTATCCGCAAGACCCTTACGAGCACCGTGCGTTGAGATAAAGTACTGAAGTACGTTTAGACCTTCTTTAAAGTTCGCGGTGATTGGCGTCTCGATGATTGAACCATCTGGACGTGCCATCAGACCACGCATACCAGCAAGCTGACGAATCTGAGCTGCAGAACCACGAGCGCCCGAGTCAGCCATCATGTAGATGCTGTTGAACGACTCTTGTTGCTCTTCTTCACCGTCACGGTTAGTAACCGTTTCAGATGATAGGTTGTCCATCATCGCTTTCGCTACGCGATCGTTGGTCGATGCCCAAATATCGATCACTTTGTTGTAGCGCTCACCCGCTGTTACAAGACCTGATTGGAACTGGTCTTGAATTTCGCGAACTTCTTCTTCTGCTGATTCGATTTCGTCGTACTTCGCTTGAGGTACAACCATGTCATCGATACCAACTGAAACGCCTGATAGTGCCGCGTAAGCGAAACCAGCGTACATAATTTGGTCAGCAAAAATTACTGTGTCTTTAAGACCAAGCTTACGGTAACACTCATTCAGTAGGTTAGAGATTTGCTTCTTACCTAGCTTTTGGTTTACCAAGCTGTATGGAAGACCTTTTGGTACGATTTGCCACAACATTGCACGACCCACAGTAGTATCTACCATGTCTGTGCTTGTTGTGCTGTTACCATCTTCGTCAACCACTGTCTCAGTGATACGTACTTTTACGCGAGCGTGAAGCTCTGCGCTCTTAGTACGGTATGCCTTCTCAGCCTCTTCAGGGCCAGCAAGGTACATACCTTCACCTTTAACGTTGATCTTGTCACGCGTCATATAGTAAAGACCCAATACAACGTCCTGAGAAGGTACGATGATCGGATCGCCCGATGCTGGCGACAGAATGTTGTTTGTCGACATCATCAGAGTACGAGCTTCAAGCTGTGCTTCTAGAGTTAGAGGCACGTGAACCGCCATTTGGTCACCATCGAAGTCCGCGTTGTATGCCGCACACACTAGTGGGTGTAGCTGAATCGCTTTACCTTCGATTAGTACTGGTTCGAACGCCTGAATACCAAGACGGTGAAGTGTTGGTGCACGGTTCAATAGTACTGGGTGTTCGCGGATAACTTCGTCTAGGATATCCCAAACGATCGCTTCTTCGCGCTCTACCATCTTCTTAGCTGCTTTGATAGTCGTCGCCATGCCACGAGTTTCTAGCTTGCTGTAGATAAATGGTTTGAATAGCTCTAGTGCCATCTTCTTAGGAAGACCACACTGATGTAGACGAAGGTATGGACCTACTGTGATTACAGAACGGCCAGAGTAGTCTACACGCTTACCTAGTAGGTTCTGACGGAAACGACCTTGTTTACCCTTGATCATATCAGCAAGAGATTTCAGAGGACGCTTGTTCGAACCTGTGATCGCACGACCGCGACGACCGTTATCTAGAAGGGCATCAACAGACTCTTGCAGCATACGCTTTTCGTTACGTACGATGATGTCCGGAGCCGCTAGCTCTAGAAGACGCTTCAAACGGTTGTTACGGTTGATTACGCGACGGTATAGGTCGTTCAGATCAGACGTTGCGAAACGGCCGCCATCTAGTGGTACTAGAGGACGTAGATCTGGCGGAAGTACCGGAAGCACAGTTAGGATCATCCACTCAGGGTTGTTACCTGATTGAATAAATGCTTCAACTAGCTTCAGACGCTTAGTGATTTTCTTACGCTTAGTTTCTGAGTTGGTAGACTCAAGCTCTTCGCGCATCATCTCTGCTTCAGCGTGCATGTCCATAGTAGACAGCAGATCTTTGATCGCTTCTGCACCCATCTTAGCAGTGAACTCATCACCCCACTCTTCTAGACGATCAAGATACTCTTCTTCAGTAAGCATCTGTGATTTTTCTAGATCCGTCATACCCGGTTCTGTTACTACGTACATTTCGAAGTAAAGAACGCGCTCGATATCACGTAGCGGGATGTCCATTAGCAAACCGATACGAGATGGTAGCGATTTTAGGAACCAGATGTGAGCTACTGGAGACGCAAGCTCGATGTGGCCCATACGGTCACGACGAACTTTAGTTTGTGTAACTTCAACACCACACTTCTCACAGATAACACCACGGTGCTTCAGACGCTTATATTTGCCACAAAGACATTCGTAGTCTTTAACTGGGCCAAAGATACGCGCACAGAACAGACCATCGCGCTCAGGCTTGAACGTACGATAGTTGATAGTTTCTGGTTTTTTAACTTCACCAAAAGACCATGAACGAATCATGTCAGGTGAAGATAGACCGATTTTGATTGCATCAAATTCTTCGGTCTTATGCTGTGCTTTTAGAAAGTTTAATAAGTCTTTCACAATCAGCTCCTGTAAGGAGTTTAAAAAGGAACTCGCTAGGTCAGCAAACCTGTGCGAGCCCCTTTTCTACCAGATAATCCAGAGGGATTATTCGTCTTCTAGCTCGATGTTGATACCTAGCGAGCGGATCTCTTTCAACAGTACGTTGAACGATTCTGGCATGCCAGGTTCCATGCTGTGGTTACCATCGACGATGTTTTTGTACATCTTGGTACGGCCGTTAACGTCATCAGACTTAACCGTTAGCATTTCTTGAAGCGTATATGCAGCACCGTATGCTTCTAGTGCCCATACTTCCATCTCACCGAAACGCTGACCACCGAACTGAGCTTTACCACCAAGTGGCTGCTGAGTTACTAGGCTGTACGAACCAGTTGAACGAGCGTGCATCTTGTCATCAACAAGGTGGTTTAGTTTCAGCATGTACATGTAACCAACAGTTACAGGACGCTCAAACGTATCACCAGTACGACCGTCAAACAGAGTTAGCTGACCAGATTCTGGTAGGTCACCCAGTTTTAGAAGTTCTTTAATAGACTTCTCAGACGCACCGTCAAAGACAGGTGTAGCAATCGGTAGACCGCCACGTAGGTTCTTAACCAGAGTACGTACTTCGTCATCAGACAGTGATGCAATATCAACGTTCTGACGAGTACCACCTAGATCGTAAACCTTCTGCAGGAATTCGCGGAATTTCGCTAGCTCTTGCTGCTCTTTCACCATCTGGTTGATCTTGTCACCGATACCTTTCGCTGCCAGACCTAAGTGAACCTCAAGGATCTGACCGATGTTCATACGCGAAGGTACACCCAGTGGGTTAAGTACGATGTCGACAGGCTGACCTTTCTCATCGTAAGGCATGTCTTCAACAGGGTTGATCTTAGAGATTACACCCTTGTTACCGTGACGACCCGCCATCTTATCACCAGGCTGGATACGACGTTTAACCGCTAGGTAAACTTTAACAATCTTAAGAACGCCAGGCGCTAGATCATCACCTTGAGTGATCTTACGACGCTTAGTTTCAAACTTCTTATCAAAGTCTGCTTTTAGCTCGTCGTACTGCTCTGCAAGTTGCTCAAGCTGAGTTTGCATTGCATCGTCTTCTAGCGTTAGCTCTAGCCACTTCTTACGATCGATAGTATCTAGTTTAGCGTCAGAGTAACCACCTTGAAGTAGTACAGCGCGAACACGGTTTAGAAGGCCACCCTCAAGAATCTGGAATTCTTCAGTTAGGTCTTTCTTCGCTTCTTTCAGCTGCATTTGCTCAATTTCTAGAGCACGCTTGTCTTTCTCTACGCCATCGCGAGTGAAGACTTGAACGTCAATGATGGTACCTGAAATAGAGTTAGGTACACGTAGTGAAGTATCTTTAACGTCAGATGCTTTTTCACCGAAGATCGCACGTAGTAGCTTCTCTTCTGGAGTTAGCTGAGTTTCACCTTTAGGCGTTACTTTACCAACTAGGATGTCGCCACCCTTAACTTCAGCACCAATGTAAACGATACCTGACTCGTCTAGTTTAGACAGAGCAGACTCACCTACGTTTGGAATATCCGCTGTGATCTCTTCAGAACCCAGCTTAGTATCACGTGCCACACAAGATAGTTCTTGGATGTGGATTGTCGTGAAGCGGTCTTCTTGAACTACGCGCTCAGATACTAAGATCGAGTCTTCGAAGTTGTAACCGTTCCAAGGCATGAACGCGATACGCATGTTTTGACCAAGCGCTAGCTCACCAAGGTCTGTTGAAGGACCATCAGCAAGAACGTCACCGCGTGCTACTGGCTCACCAGGTAGTACGGTTGGGCGCTGGTTAATACAAGTGTTCTGGTTCGAACGCGTGTACTTAGTCAGGTTGTAGATATCGATACCCGCTTCGCCAGGGATCAGCTCATCTTCGTTAACTTTGATAACGATACGAGAAGCATCTACAGACTGAACGCTACCGCCACGCTTAGCTACTGCTGTAACACCAGAGTCAACCGCTACATTGCGCTCGATACCAGTACCAACTAGAGGCTTGTCAGCCTTAAGTGTTGGAACAGCCTGACGTTGCATGTTCGCACCCATCAATGCACGGTTCGCATCATCGTGTTCTAGGAACGGGATAAGCGACGCAGCGATAGATACTACTTGGTTTGTTGCAACGTCCATGTAGTTAACATGGTCGCGTGGGTGAAGACCAGATTCACCTTTTTGACGTGCCGTGATTAGCTCGTCATCGAAAGTACCTTCTTCAGTTAGCGCAGCGTTAGCCTGTGCGATAACGAATTGGCCTTCTTCGATTGCTGATAGGTAATCAACTTCGTCAGTTACTACACCATCAACGACGCGGCGGTACGGAGTTTCTAGGAAACCGTACTCGTTACAGCGCGCGAATGCTGATAGAGAGTTAATTAGACCGATGTTCGGACCTTCAGGTGTTTCGATAGGACATAGACGACCGTAGTGAGTTACGTGTACGTCACGTACTTCGAAGCCAGCACGCTCACGAGTTAGACCGCCAGGACCCAATGCAGAAATACGACGCTTGTGCGTCACTTCTGAAAGCGGGTTGTTCTGGTCCATAAACTGAGATAGCTGTGAAGAACCGAAGAATTCTTTAACTGCCGCAGAGATAGGCTTAGCGTTGATTAGGTCTTGAGGCATGATTGCATCAAGGTCACCTAGGCTCAAACGCTCTTTCACTGCACGCTCAACACGTACAAGACCAACACGGAATTGGTTCTCAGCCATTTCACCTACAGAACGGATACGACGGTTACCTAGGTGGTCGATATCATCGACTTCACCGATACCGTTACGGATCGCGATAAGCTTCTTCATCACTTCGATGATATCAGTCTCATCCAGCGTACCCTGTTCTAGAGCATCTTCACGCATGATAGAGCTGTTGAACTTCATACGACCAACGGTCGATAGGTCATAACGCTCTTCTGAGAAGAATAGGCTTTCGAATAGTGCTTCTGCAGCTTCTTTTGTTGGCGGCTCACCAGGGCGCATCATGCGGTAGATTTCTACCAATGCAGAGATGCGGTCTACCGTGCTGTCGACACGAACAGTGTCAGACATGAACGGACCGTGGTCTAGATCGTTCGTAAACAGAACTTCTAGTTTTTTAACGCCGGCCTGAGATAGGTTCGCTAGTGCTTCTAGGCTGATCTCTTGGTTTGCACCAACGATGATCTCACCTGTCGCTTCATTGATGTAGTCTTGAGAAGCTACTTTACCTACGATGTACTCGACAGGTACTTCAATGAACTCAACGCCATCTTTTTCTAGTTGGCGGATGTGACGAGCAGTAACGCGACGACCAGTCTCAACATAAGTATTGCCGTTTGCTTCGATATCAAAAGAAGCAGTCTCACCACGTAGACGCTCAGGAACCAACTCCATAAGTAGAGTTTGATCCTTAACTTCGAAGTTTACTTTTTCGAAGAAGATATCGAGGATTTCTTGCGTAGACTTACCTAGTGCACGAAGAATGATCGATGCTGGCAGTTTACGACGACGGTCGATACGAACGTACAGGTTATCTTTCGGGTCAAACTCGAAGTCGAGCCATGAACCACGGTAAGGAATAACACGTGCGTTATAAAGAACTTTACCTGAAGAGTGAGTCTTACCCTTATCGCTGTCGAAGAACACGCCTGGGCTTCGGTGCAGCTGGGATACGATAACCCTCTCGGTACCATTGATAACGAAGGTACCATTGTCTGTCATAAGCGGAATTTCGCCCATGTAGACTTCTTGTTCTTTAATGTCTTTTACGGTACCTGCTGGTGCGTCTTTATCAAAGATAACTAGACGTAGTTTTACGCGTAGTGGCTTTGAATACGTAACGCCGCGAATTTGACATTCTTTAACGTCAAACACTGGCTCACCAAGACGGTAGCTAACGTATTGCAGCTCAGAGTTGCCGTTATAGCTCTGAATTGGAAATACAGAACGAAACGCAGCTTCAAGTCCGTACTGACCCTCTGGATCCTGTTCGATGAATTTGTCGAACGAATCAAGCTGGATCGATAGCAGGTATGGAATGTCCAAAACTTGTGGACGAGTACCAAAGTCCTTACGGATGCGCTTTTTCTCGGTATAAGAGTAAACCATGGGGTTCCTCAGCTCGCTGATAAGTGACCCAAACTGCCCTTCCATCCTAGTTACTTAAGGTGGAGTATGGGGCAGTGACTAACAACTGTTTACTGTAGTGACGTTGACTCTAGCGTCGAGGCAACGTTTTTTGCTTGGTGCATAGACGCTTAAACAGCGGGAAAATTCATCTATGCCCTACAGCGCAAAAAGGCCGGTGGTCAATAAACCACCAGCCATTAGCCTATTCGGCTAAGAAATTAAGCAATAATTACTTAACTTCAACAGAAGCACCAGCTTCTTCTAGCTGAGCTTTAAGAGCTTCAGCTTCAGCTTTGTCAACACCTTCTTTAAGTGCTGCAGGAGCTGAGTCTACAAGACCTTTAGCTTCTTTAAGGCCTAGACCTGTTGCGCCACGTACCGCTTTGATAACAGCAACTTTGTTACCGCCAGCAGCAGTTAGGATTACGTCGAATTCAGTTTGCTCAGCAGCAGCTTCGCCACCAGCAGCACCGCCAGCTACAACAGCAGCTGCAGCAGTTACGCCGAATTTTTCTTCCATAGCTTCGATAAGCTCAACAACTTGCATTACAGACATTTCTGCAACTGCGTCTAGGATTTGCTCGTTAGTAATAGACATAACAATTCTCTTTTAAGTCAACAATAAGTTTAAATAGCAACCAGTGAAAAGCAAGGCTTATGCCGCAGCTTCTTCTTTTTGGTCGCGTAGTGCAGCGATAGTACGTACCAGCTTGCCTGCAGAAGCTTCTTTCATGCACATCATTAGGCGTGCAATTGCTTCGTCGTAAGTTGGTAGTGTCGCTAGTACTTCAGCATCAGTAACCGCGCCTTCAAATGCAGCAGCTTTGATCTCGAATTCTTTGTTCTCTTTAGCGAAGTCTTTGAAAAGACGCGCTGCAGCACCTGGGTGCTCGTTAGAGAACGCGATCAGAGTAGGACCAGTGAAGTTGTCTGTTAGACACTCATAGTCAGTACCCTGAACCGCACGGCGTGCAAGTGTGTTACGCACAACTTTCATGTAAACACCCGCTTCACGCGCTTGTTTACGTAGAGAAGTCATTGCGCCAACTTCAACGCCACGAGAGTCAGCTACAACTGCAGAAAGTGCACCACTGGCTGCTTCGTTGACTTCAGCAACAATTGCTTTTTTGTCTTGAAGGTTTAAAGCCATCTTGGATTTACTCCTGGTTGTTTTTACACCACCCGAAATCTTCACGATTTTGGGAGTTCATACGGTGCTTTCCAGAAGAAAGATAAACGTTACGCTCAACTTCCTTTCTATCTGGCACCATCTACGTAGGTAGTATTAAGTTCTTTACAGAACGCCTACGGTCTTGGATGGAGACTCAAATCACTAGGATTTCAGCCTCAACCACAAATTTTGATAGGCGCAAAATTATACAAGAATTTCGCGCCTATGCAAGCAATTAAGCTTGTGTGTCTAGTGTAGATAGATCTACAGCAACACCAGCACCCATAGTTGTAGAGATGCTAATTTTCTTCAGGAAAGTACCTTTCGCTGAAGACGGCTTCGCTTTCTTAAGCGCAACTAGTAGAGTTTCTAGGTTCTCTTGTAGTTGGTTCGCTTCGAAGTTCACTTTACCGATAGTAGTGTGAACGATGCCGTTCTTGTCGTTACGGTAACGAACCTGACCAGCTTTAGCGTTCTTAACCGCTTCAGCAACGTTAGGAGTTACAGTACCAACTTTCGGGTTTGGCATAAGACCGCGAGGACCTAGGATAGTACCTAGTTGACCAACAACACGCATTGCATCTGGAGATGCAACAACTACGTCGAAGTTCATTTCGCCTTTCTTAACTTGCTCAGCAAGATCTTCCATACCTACGATGTCTGCGCCAGCTTCTTTAGCTGCTTCAGCGTTTGCACCTTGAGTGAACACTGCAACGCGGATTTCGCGGCCAGTACCGTGAGGTAGTACAGTTGCACCACGTACGTTCTGGTCAGATTTACGAGCATCGATGCCTAGGTTAACAGCAACGTCTACAGACTCAACGAATTTAGCAGTTGCTAGTTCTTTAAGAAGAGCTACAGCTTCGTTGATTTCGTATTCTTTAGTTACGTCAACTTTTTCGCGAATAACGCGCATACGCTTAGTAAGTTTTGCCATGATCTTAACCCTCTACCACTAGGCCCATTGAACGAGCAGTACCCGCAATAGAACGCTTCATCGCTTCAATGTCAGCACCAGTCATATCAGCAGCTTTAGTTTCTGCGATTTCCTGTACTTGAGCGTCAGTCACTGTACCCACTTTTTCAGTGTTAGGACGACCTGAACCAGACTTAACGCCAGCAGCTTTCTTAAGAAGAACAGCAGCAGGTGGAGTCTTAGTTACGAACGTGAAAGAACGGTCGTTGTATACAGTGATTACTACTGGAGTCGGTAGACCTTTCTCAATAGATTCTGTTTTTGCGTTGAACGCTTTACAGAATTCCATGATGTTCACACCGTGTTGACCTAGAGCAGGACCAACCGGTGGACTTGGGTTTGCCATACCAGCTGCAACTTGCAGTTTGATATAAGCTTCAACTTTCTTAGCCATGATATTTCCTAATTTTGGGTTCAAACGCTATCCGATAGGAAAGCTCCCCGTGTTTTGAAAAAACTTTCTACAGTCATTACTGTAAAAAGGCGCGAAATTATAAGCATAATTCGCGCCTTTAACAACCCTAAAATGGTGTTTTTTTATACTGTCATTCTTAAAGGCCTAAGCCATTAAAAATTCGGTATTAATCAAGTTTGTCAACTTGACCAAAGTCGAGCTCAACCGGTGTTGCACGACCAAAGATCGATACAGACACTTTCAAGCGGCTCTTCTCATAATCTACTTCTTCAACTGTACCGTTGAAGTCAGCAAACGGACCTTCATTAACACGTACCACTTCACCCGCTTCGAACATAGTTCTTGGACGAGGAGCTTCGCTAGCTTTCTCTAGACGATTAAGGATAGCGTCAGCTTCTTTATCTGTGATAGGTGCTGGACGGTCAGAGGTACCACCAATGAAGCCCATGACACGCGGTACACTACGTACTAAGTGCCAAGACTCATCGTTCATGATCATCTGAACAAGAACGTAGCCTGGGAAGAACTTACGCTCGCTTTTACGGCGTTGGCCTGCGCGCATTTCCACAACTTCTTCAGTCGGTACTAGCACTTCACCAAAGTACTCTTCCATTGCGTGCATTTTGATATGTTCGCGAAGAGACTGAGCCACACGTCCTTCAAAGCCAGAAAAGGCTTGAACAACGTACCAGCGTTTTTTCGGAGCTTCACTCATGAATTAACACCCTCTATAACCCGGTTATGAACGCAACAAGACGGACCATAATGCCGTCGATACCCCATAACGCAAGCGCCATTACAATACTTACTGCAAGGACAATTAGCGTAGTCTGCATCGTTTCTTGGCGTGTTGGCCAAACCACTTTGCGAACTTCTACGCGCGCTTCACGTGCGAACGTGATAGCTGCCTTACCTTTTGTTGTTGTAGCTGCAACACCAAGTGCTGCGGCAATCAATACAACTACACCTGCAGCGCGAAGAACTACAGATAGCTCTCCGTACAGGTAATTACCCACAACAGCGGCGGCTAGCAGCGCAAAAGCGACGATCCACTTAATTACATCTGCTGCATTTGAGCTATCAGGAGTTTCAGCGTTTGCTTTCATAAAACCAACCTGTGACAAGTCTTAACTAGACGACAACAACCCCGCTGCTGCAGGGCTTATTCCTTTAATGTTGGTAAAATTTGAGTCAAACCAACATATTATGCAAAGGCTCAGGTAGAAATTGCTTTCCAACTCAACCCTTATAAATCCTTTATTCATTCACTCTTTGAGCAGTCATTGAGTGAATTATGCGCCCCTATAAATAGTAGCGCAGAAAAAGGGCATCAAATGATGCCCTTTTTAGCATTGCTTAGTCAAATCTTATTCAAAGATTTTACCAGAGCTTGCGACAATTCTAGGAATTAGTCGAAGATCTTAGCAACAACACCAGCACCTACTGTACGGCCACCTTCACGGATAGCGAAACGTAGGCCTTCATCCATTGCGATTGGAGCGATTAGCTCAACTTTCATTTGGATGTTGTCGCCTGGCATTACCATTTCTACGCC
>NZ_JBNNXW010000028.1:0-13772 GCF_052879755.1 Vibrio sp. DNB22_10_4
TTCCCCCTTAGTTCAGTTGGTAGAACGGCGGACTGTTAATCCGTATGTCGCAGGTTCGAGTCCCGCAGGGGGAGCCACATTTAAAAAGGCCGTATCGAAAGATACGGCCTTTTTACATTTAGCTCATATCTATTTTAATGCCAGCTAATCGACCCTGTTGTTTAGAGTCGCTCGCTTGAAGCTTTAGCATCAGTCGTAGGTCGTTTGGTGAGTCTGCACTGTGAAGAGCATCGCTTTGATTGATTTTATTCGCCATAACAAGATCATATAGGGCTTGGTCGAAGGTTTGCATTCCGACTTCCTTGCTTTTGCTCATCGCTGTTTTGATTTCGTGGAGATCCCCCTTGCGTATGAGTTCTGCCACCCTCGGACTGTTCAGTAAAACTTCGAATACCCCATGTCTACCGCGACCATTTTTGTCTCGTATGAGTTGCTGGGCGACAATGCCTCTTAAGTTGGTTGAGAGATCAAACAGAAATTGCTCTTTGCGCTCTTTGGGTACTAGATGAAGTATTCTTTCCAATGCTTGGTTGGCGTTATTAGCATGAAGAGTCGCCATACAAAGGTGGCCTGTTTCGGCGAATGCCATCGCATATTCCATGGTTGAGCGCGTGCGAATTTCACCAATTAGGATCATATCAGGTGCTTGCCTCAGCGAATTCTTCAAGGCGACGTCGTAGCTTTCAGTGTCTAAACCGACTTCTCTCTGGGTAACAATGCATTTGTGGTGCTCATGAACAAACTCAATGGGATCTTCAACCGTTAGGATATGTCCACTTCGATTGTAGTTGCGATAACCTGTCATCGCAGCCATCGTGGTTGATTTTCCAGAACCGGTTGCACCAACAACAAGTACCAGCCCA
This sequence comes from Vibrio sp. DNB22_10_4, assembly GCF_052879755.1. Taxonomy (NCBI): domain Bacteria; kingdom Pseudomonadati; phylum Pseudomonadota; class Gammaproteobacteria; order Vibrionales; family Vibrionaceae; genus Vibrio; species Vibrio sp. DNB22_10_4. The sequence continues at coordinate 864 of NZ_JBNNXW010000028.1, forward strand.
CGTTTCGCGATCGCTAAGTCTTGGAGAACGTCCGGCAGTGCTAGCTCTTCAAAACTAGGTATTTTGGTTTCGATGCGGCGTATTACCGCACCAGGGAGCTCTCGTTGAAAAAAGGCACTGACGCGAAAGCGGCCAATCGCTTTTACGATCGCGAAGTTTGCCTCTTTGGACGCGAGATAATCTTGTCGAAGATTAGTATCCATGACGGCGTTTAATAGTTCGTGAATCGCTCGTTCGGTAAGCGTTTCTCCCCGGGACTTTAGCTCCCCGTCGACACGATAAAGAACAGGTGCCCCAACCGTTAGATAGAGATCGGAAGCTTTGAGCTCTAGCATGTGATTTAGAACGTCATCAATGATTAGCATGTTGCTTCCTTACTGAAACAGATTGTCATTTTGAACCACTTTCTTACCGATCTCTTCAATATCGATTAGGCCTTGAGAAAGAAGCTGCCTTGCGTGCTGCTCCATGGTTTGCATTCCATTCGCAGCTCCAGTCTGAATAACCGAAAACATTTGAGCCACCTTGTCTTCTCTGATGAGGTTACGTATCGCTGGGGTACCAACCATGATTTCATGACACGCAACTCGGCCACCCCCTAGGCGCTTAAGTAGTGTTTGTGCAATGACGGCTCGCAGTGACTCAGAGAGCATAGAGCGAACCATGTCTTTATCTTGGCCAGAAAACACATCAACTATCCTATCTACAGACTTAGCCGCAGAGTTGGTGTGCATAGTGGCAAACACTAAGTGCCCGGTTTCAGCCGCTGTCAACGCAAGGCTAATGGTCTCTTGGTCGCGAAGCTCGCCGACAAGAATAATATCGGGGTCTTCCCTCAGAGCAGAGCGAAGCGCGGATTTAAAGCTATGAGTATCCCGGTGCACTTCTCGTTGATTTACCAGGCACTTTTTGTTGTTATGAATAAATTCGATAGGATCTTCAATGGTCAAGATGTGCTTGTTCTGATGTTCGTTGATGTGATTGACCATGGCTGCGAGTGTGGTGGATTTACCTGAACCAGTTGGCCCGGTTACCAGTACTAGTCCATTCTCGAGGTTCGCAAGCTCGGCAAACTTGCTCGGTGCACCAATACTGTCGAGTGTCGGTATTTCGGTCGGGATAGTTCGAAACACGGCTGAGCAGCCGCGTGATTGATTAAACGCATTGGCGCGAAAGCGGCCGATATTGGGTAGCTCAAACGAAAAGTCAATTTCTAAATGCTCTTGGTACTCGTTGCGCTGCTTGTCATTCATGATATCAAAGATGAGTTTATGAACTTCAGAATGCTCTAACGCCGGGATGCCCAGTTTTCTCACTTCTCCATCGATGCGTATCATGGGGGAAACCCCTGCAGAAAGGTGTAGATCTGATGCATTATGTTTTACACTGAAGTCTAGTAACTCGGTGATATCCATTCATTTTCCTTTTGACTTTAAATCTATGACTAGCATTCAGAACAATATACAACTAATTAACTCGCAAATTGCGGCTACAGAGCAAAACTGCGGGAGAGTGCAAGGTGAGGTGCAACTGCTCGCGGTAAGTAAAACTAAGCCTGTGGAAGCGATTCTAGAAGCCTGTGAAGCTGGGCATCGCATGTTTGGTGAAAACTACGTGCAAGAGGGTGTTGCTAAAGTAGCGTTATTCAGAGAGCAGCATCCAGAGCTAGATATCGAATGGCACTTTATTGGCCCAATTCAATCGAATAAGACCCGACCAGTCGCTGAGCACTTTGATTGGGTACATACCATCAATAGAGATAAAATTGCTCAGCGTCTGAATGAACAAAGGCCAGCAGACATGCCGCCACTTCAAGTACTCATCCAGGTGAATACCAGTGGTGAAGCAAGCAAGTCTGGCGTTGATGATGAGCAGGTGTTTGAGCTTGCCCAGTTGATATCCGAGCTTCCCAACCTCACGTTAAGAGGAGTGATGTCTATTCCCGAAAACGTTAGTGACTATCAATCTCAGCTTGTTGCCTTTAAAGCTCTAGCAAAACTGAAAAATGCACTGGCAGAACGCTATCCGCAGGTTGATACGTTATCGATGGGAATGAGCGGAGATATGCAAGCGGCGATTGAAGCGGGCAGTACCATAGTACGTATCGGCACTGCAATATTCGGCGCAAGAGATTACAGTAACAAAGCATAGGCAGCATCTAGCTTAGCTTTCATTTTAGGATTAGTTTCATGGAACAAAGAAAAGTCGCCTTTATCGGAGCGGGCAATATGACGCGCTCGATAGTTGCAGGCCTGGTCGCTAGTGGATACGAGCCAAGCAAAATCATTGCTACCAACCGCAGTGAAGACAAGCTTACTGCATTGCAACAAGATTATGGTGTACGGGTAACCACAGACAATGTTGCTGCGGCTCAGCAAGCTGATGTTGTCGTCATGGCGGTAAAGCCTCAATTAATGGAAGAGGTGACAAAACCGCTTCAAGCCGTCGATTTTAGTAATAAGTTGGTTGTTTCAATTGCTGCGGGAATTAACGTTGCGAGAATGCAGCAGATGTTTGCATGTGAGTTAAACCTCATTCGCGTTATGCCAAATACACCATCACTGGTTGGTGAGGGCATGAGTGGCCTGTTCGCTTCCCAAGAGACGCCTGAGGCTGATAAACAGTTTGCTGGTGAGTTAATGCAAGCTGTCGGTAAGGTATGTTGGGTTGAGCAAGAAGCAGGTATCAATGATGTGATTGCAGCCGCTGGCAGCGCACCTGCTTATTTCTTCTTGTTTATGGAAGCGATTCAGCAGCAAGCAATAGCAAGTGGTTTTGATACGGAAACCGCTCGTTTGTTGGTTCAGCAAACAGCATTAGGAGCCGCAACTATGGTGGCTGCTAACCCAGAGACCGATCTTGCGACATTGCGTCAGCAAGTGACTTCTAAAGGTGGAACGACTGCAGAAGCGGTACGCACCTTTGAAGAAAGCGATATTCGTGGCATTGTAGCCAAAGCGATGCAGGCGGCAGTGGCGCGTGCAGAAGAAATGGAAAAACTGTTCTAATCCCACTAATGATTATTCGTAAGGGCTTTATATGAATTCAATGAGTTTTTTAGTTTCGACCTTGTTTGATCTTTACATCATGGTCGTTATTTTACGTATTTGGCTGCAGGCTGCGCGAGCGGATTTTTACAACCCGTTCTCTCAGTTTATCGTCAAGGCAACGCAACCTGTGGTCGCGCCATTGCGTCGTGTTATCCCATCGATCGGCAGTCTCGATATGGCTACGCTACTATTTGCGTATCTGCTCTGTGTCGGTAAGTATGTGACGCTGGTTCTGATTGCCTCTGGTGGTAACTTCAGCTTTGGTGTTGATTTCCTATTTTTGGGGTTGTTATCTCTTATTAAAGCTGCTGGCGGCCTGCTATTCTGGGTGTTATTGCTTCGCGCGATTCTGAGTTGGGTTAGCCAAGGCCGCAGTCCAATTGAATATGTGTTCCATCAACTGACTGAGCCAATGCTCGCGCCAATTCGTCGCATTATCCCTGCAATGGGCGGCTTTGATCTGAGCGTATTAGTGCTGTTTATCGTACTGCAATTTGCCAACATGCTTATGGGTGATGTCATCGGGCCAGTCTGGTTCCGACTATAATGTCAGCCGCTACTTTAGTGGGCGATGACCTAGTGTTACGTATCTACGTACAACCTAAGGCAAGCCGAGATAAGTTGGTGGGAGAGCATGGCGATGAGTTTAAAGTCGCCATAACCGCCCCTCCCATTGATGGCAAAGCCAATGCACACTTAAGTAAATACTTGGCCAAGCAATTTAAAGTGGCGAAAAGCCAAGTGTTGATAGAAAAGGGCGAACTCGGTCGCCATAAACAAATCAGGATAATTGCGCCCTCGCAAATACCCAAGGAATTCCAAGCCCTCTTATGAGGGCTTTTTACAAGGAGATAACGGATGAAAAAGTCGTTGTTATTCATCTTTGCTGTACTTATGAGCAGCGCTGCAGCTGCAGGGCAGTTTAAAACCATCAAAGATGCAGAAGTGCATTATGTTGTATTTAACTCGACGTTTATGACGCCAAAGATTGCCCGCAGTTACGATTTAAAACGTAACGAGCATATCGCTACCGTCAATGTGAGTGTGCTCGATCGAGCTAGCGCAGGTAAGCCGGCGATGGAAGTAGGTATCAAAGGGATTGCTAAGAACCTTATCGGTCAAATGAAAACTCTAGAGTTTAAGCAAATTAAAGAGGGAGATGCGGTATACTATCTCGCTCAATTTCCGATCGTGAACGAAGAGATGTACCAGTTTACGATTGATATCGATGCGGGAAACAAAGGCCGTGGTCCGGTTTCCTTTAGTCAAAAGCTTTATGTAGAACCTTAACCCTCGAGAGACTCTCATGAACAAAAAAATCGTCCTAGCAACCGGTAACCAAGGGAAAGTCAAAGAGATGGCAGACCTGCTGTCAGACTTTGGCTTTGAGGTTCACGCTCAAAGTGAGTTCAACGTTTCTGAGGTCGCCGAGACAGGAACGACGTTTATTGAAAATGCCATCATAAAAGCCAGACACGCGGCACAAGAAACGGGTCTTGCAGCGATTGCGGACGACTCAGGGTTAGAGATTGATTATCTGAAAGGTGCGCCTGGTATCTACTCTGCTCGCTATTACGGTGAAGGCGCGACAGATAAACTTAACCTAGAAAAAGTGCTTACTGAAATGCAAGGCGTACCAGAAGAGCAAAGAACGGCGCGTTTTCACTGCGTACTGGTATTAATGCGTCATGAGAACGACCCAACGCCACTGGTTTGTCATGGTAAGTGGGAAGGCAGGATCTTAACGGAAGCATCGGGCGAAAATGGCTTCGGCTACGACCCGATTTTCTTTGTTCCTGAGGAAGACTGTGCTTCTGCAGAGCTAGAGCCAGTGCGTAAAAAGCAGCTTTCTCACCGTGGTAAAGCGCTAAACGAGCTTTTCGCGACTATCAAGGCTCAAGGTCTGTAAACGATGTCGACTCTTTCTGCCATCACTCCACCGCCTCTTAGTTTGTACATTCATATCCCATGGTGTGTACAAAAATGCCCTTACTGTGACTTTAACTCTCACGCTCAAAAGGGTGAGATACCACAGCAGGCATACATTACTGCACTTCTTGAAGATCTGGATGCTGATATCGCTCGCTATCAACTTGCTGATGATGAGCGTCCATTGCACTCGATTTTCATTGGTGGCGGTACGCCAAGCCTAATTACGCCTGAGCTTATTGCGGAGCTGCTGGATGGTGTGAGGCAGCGCATTCCATTTCGTGATGATATTGAAATCACCATGGAAGCCAATCCAGGCACTATCGAAGCGGCGAGGTTCAAACGCTATCAAACTGGCGGTGTGACTCGTATTTCTATTGGTGTACAGAGTTTCCAGCAACAAAAGCTGGAGCGCTTGGGGCGTATTCATGGTGAGAGTGAAGCGATCAATGCAGCCAAGCTGGCTCATACCATTGGCCTTAATAGCTTTAATCTAGATTTGATGCACGGCCTTCCTGAGCAGTCAGTGACTGATGCACTGAGTGACCTTCAGCAAGCCATTGACCTTAAGCCGCCGCACCTCTCTTGGTACCAGCTGACCATTGAACCGAACACCCTGTTCTACTCAAAGCCGCCGACTTTGCCAGATGATGACGATCTTTGGGATATCTACGAACAAGGTCATAAGATGCTTGAAGAGGCTGGTTACCAACAATATGAAGTCTCCGGCTACAGTAAGCCTGGTTATCAATGTCAGCATAATCTGAACTATTGGCGATTTGGTGATTATCTAGGAATTGGCTGTGGTGCTCACGGCAAGCTGAGTTTTTCAGATGGCCGTATCGTGCGAACCACCAAAGTTAAGCACCCTAGAGGCTATCTCAATATGATCAAGCCTTACTTGGACTCTGAGATGGAAGTTGAAGCCCAAGATAGACCGTTTGAGTTCTTCATCAACCGTCTGCGCCTGTTAGAAGCTTGTCCTAAAGTAGAGTTTACCGAGCGTACCGGGTTAAGCTTGAGTGTTATTGAGGCTCCGATGACGCATTGTATCAACAATGGCTATATTGATGATCTAGGTGATCGCTGGGTAGTTACCGAGAAAGGCAAGCTGTTTCTCAACGATGTATTAGAGCAATTTGAACTGGTATGATACCCAACCATTACAGTAACTGACTTCTATTGAAGTAACAGTTTTACTACAATGCGCGCCCAGGACGATATTTTACTGTAAGGAAGCAGTAACCTGTTGAAATTACTGGGCGCAATATGATCCTTTCTTTAGTGAAAATTGTCGTGATGCTGACACTCTTGTCGGTTATTTCTAAAGTTACTTTTCTTGGTTGGTATGAAATCAACTATGCAGACACATCATTACTAGAGTTTCTGAAAGCCGTTATTTGGGGCGTACGATTCGACCTGACGGTTTCCCTTCTTCTGACGGGCTTAAGCTTACTTTTGCTCACTCCATTTGCCTACTTTAAGCGCGTCTATCAAGGTTTGTTTCACACTTGGCTGTTAGTTTGTGGTGCATGGATCATTTTCTCGACCATGGGCGATACTATATACCTTAGCCAAGCAAACCGTCATGTGACCGTTGATTTGCACTTAGGCAAGGGAATGGAGTTTGAGCTGCTATCAACCGTCGCGACTCAGTTTTCTGGTCTTATCATCTTAGCGCTTGCTATGCTAGCCGTCTTCGGCCTATTGCTCCGTAAGTACCCGCTAAAGATTACTTTTAGTCAGCGTTGGTATCAATCGGTGTCTATCGCAATGGCAACTATTGTTGCTGTCGTTGTTGCGGTGCGCGGAGGTTTTAGCGATAAACCACAAACACCTATGTACGCCTATAAAATTGGTGATATCAACCAAGCTCGTATTGCCTGGAGTGCTCCATATGCCATTACTTATTATTCACTAGTAGGTGAAGATAAGTCGGGGCATCGCTGGACACCAGAACAAAGCTCGCAGCAAATGGCTGAGCTTAAAGCCAAGATAAATTCGAAACCGAAAACTAGGGTCAATCGACTTAAGCAACATGACGTCGTGTTAGTACTGCTGGAAAGTTGGACTGCCTATGATATGCAAAGCTACGGCTCTGATGTCGATGCAACACCGAACTTTGATGCTTTGCGTGATAAGTCGCTATCGACAGAGGCATTTTATTCCAACGGTTTTCGAACCGTAGAAGGTGTTTTTGCTACCATGTGCTCGCAGCCTAACCCGGTTGGCGGCAGCGTGGCCGGAACCCGTTTAGAGAGCATGCCGTACCGCTGTTTGCCGCAACTACTAAAAGAGCGCGGCTGGGAAACGTCTTTTGTTCAAGGCAGTGGTCAAGGCATGGTCGGTGCATTTGCCCAATCTCTAGGATTTAGCGATTCCTACGGTAAGTTTGACTACCCAGATAAAGGGCAAGATCAAAACTATTGGGGCTATATGGATGATGGTATCTACGATTTCGCGTTAGACAAATTGGCGAGCGCCGGTGATGCACCGAAATTTGTTGCGATTAACACAGGTACCACGCACGATAGCTATTTACCCAATGAGTCCGACTATGTGTTTGGTGATGAAACCGAGGATCAAACGCGCCGTAGCGTATTGCATCATGCTGACCAGTCGTTGGGACGTTTTGTTGAACGTTTGAAGGCTCAAACTACGCGACCAACGCTCTTAGTGCTGGTGGCCGATCATACTATGGTAGGGGCTAAAAACGATCTTAGACATGTCTCCATTCCGTTTTTGATCCACGGTATTAATATGGACATACCGACAGGCACATTACCGTTTTCAGCGTCCCATAAAGATGTCGCGCCAACCATTGTTGATTTGCTAGGAGGTCAGGTAGGTTGGTTTTCTGGACAAAGTCTCTTGGCGAAAAACTACCAAGAGGGCGCCGATTTTACCGTGAATAACCAGTTCTACTGGTTAGCCAATAACAAAATGATCAGAATTAACGCTGAAAGCGGCCAAAAAGAGGCGTGCTATCGAGTCGGTAACGATACAGTGAGTTTGAAATCAATTGATTGTAGTGAGTCGAAACGTACCAAAGGCATGTATGAAAATGGTCTTAACTACCTGCTCTATAGTCAGCAGCACTTGTTTGATGGCAGTACTGCGCGCTATTAGCCATAGGGTAGAAACAAAAGAAGCTGGTGGAGACCAGCTTCTTTTGTTTTAAACCTTGAAAACGCTATCAGAAAATTGAGCGACCGATTCGCTCAGAAAGCATTTCTAATGCGCGAGTGCCAGCGAGTGAGTTACCAGACTTATCCAGTTCAGGTGACCATACGGCTATGGTCATCTCCCCTGGCACAATCGCGATGATCCCGCCGCCCACGCCTGACTTGCCTGGCATGCCGACGCGGTAAGCAAATTCGCCCGCACCATCATACAATCCACAAGTCGCCAGTAGTGCATTGAGCTGCTTGGTTTGTGTTGGTGTGATGATCTGCTTTTTGGTGTTGACCGACTGACCTTGGTTAGCAAGATAGCTAAAGGTCTTAGCAAGGTCGACACAGCTCATTTTAAGCGCGCAAGCGTGAAAGTAATTATTCAGTACTGGGATAACATCATTGTTGAAGTTACCGAATGAACGCATCAGATAGGCGATTGCGGCATTACGGTCGCTGTGCATCATCTCAGATGCAGCAACAATCTTGTCGTAGACAATATGGCTATCCCCAGACAACACGCGTACAAATTCCAGCAGACGCTGTCTAGGGGCTGACAGGCGGCTTTGTAGCAAGTCTGCCACCACAATGGCGCCAGCGTTGATAAACGGATTACGAGGAATGCCTTGCTCCATTTCAAGCTGGATCAGCGAGTTAAATGCCTGTCCTGATGGCTCTTTGCCAACGCGTTGCCAGATTTCCTCTGGCTTATACAGCATCATGGCAAGCGTTAGGCTTAGCGCTTTAGAAATAGATTGAATTGAGAAGTTCTCTTCCGCATCACCTGCGGTGATCACTTCCCCTTCATTGGTATACACCGCGATACCCAATTTGGTATTGGGCACATTGGCAAGTGCAGGGATGTAGTCGGCGACTTTACCTTGTCCAATTAGCGGTTTTACTTCGCTTAGGATGGTAGAAAGGATCTGTTTTGTTGGTTTCATGGTTATTGTTCTCCCAACATTAGCGCTAAAAAAAGCCAACGTTGGGTTGGCTTTTCATTAATAAACTTTCGCGTTTTGCTTACGCAGTGCGACGGTATTTGATATCCCAAACACCGTGACCAAGGCGGTGACCACGAGCTTCAAATTTGGTCAGTGGACGCTCTTCTGGGCGTGGTACGAAATCACCATCAGTGGCAATGTTTTCAAAGCCCGGTGCTTCGTTCATGACTTCGACCATGTGCTCCGCGTAGTTTTCCCAGTCAGTTGCCATATGGAAAATACCAGATTCAGGGATAAGTTTAGTTCTTACCATTTCTGCAAAATCTAGCTGAACAATACGGCGCTTATGGTGACGCTTTTTGTGCCATGGGTCTGGGAAGAACAGTTGCATTGTGCTTAGGCTGTTCTCTGGAATCATGTTAGCAAACACTTCAACTGCGTCGTGACACATTACACGTAGGTTGGTGACACCAGCATCGCGTGCTGAAGACAGGCAGGCGCCAACACCAGGGCTGTGTACTTCAATACCGATAAAATTCTTTTCTGGCGCGTTCTTTGCCATTTCGACTAAAGACGCGCCCATGCCGAAACCAACTTCAAGTACAACAGGGTTTTTGTTGCCAAATACCTGCTCCCAATCGAGTAGTGACTCTTGGTAATCAATACCCATTGTAGGCCAGCACTCTTCCATTGCCGATTCTTGGCCTTTGGTTAGGCGTCCTTCACGACGAACAAAACTGCGAACTTTGCGAATCAGTTTGCCATCTTCAGTGTATTCGTTAGTAGTCACTTCACTCATTGGTTTAGCCTGTTCATTCAATAATCAGAGCGGGAATTATCCAAAGAATTTGCCATCAAGCAAGCATTATCGGATCAGAAATTCACGCGGTTTTACTTCTGTTACTAAGTGTGGTGCAATTTCCGGCAAATTATAAGAGAGAAGAGAAACATTGTGACGCCTTTTGCACGCTCAATATTAGACTGGTACGACAAATTTGGTCGTAAACAGTTGCCGTGGCAGCAAGACAAAACCGCTTATAAAGTGTGGCTGTCTGAGATCATGCTGCAGCAAACCCAAGTCGCGACGGTCATCCCATACTACGAGCGATTCCTAGAGCATTTCCCAACGGTTGAATCTTTGGCTAACGCGCCACAAGATGAGGTATTGCACCTTTGGACTGGGCTTGGCTATTACGCTAGAGCTCGCAATCTTCATAAAGCAGCCAAAGTGGTTGTAGAGCAATATGGTGGGGAGTTTCCGTTAACGTTAGAAGAGATGAATGCGCTGCCAGGTGTTGGCCGCTCAACCGCCGCCGCAGTGCTTTCTTCGGTTCATAAACTCCCACATGCGATTCTAGATGGGAACGTAAAGCGAACGCTGGCTCGCAGTTTTGCCATAGACGGTTGGCCTGGTCAGAAAAAAGTAGAAAATCAATTATGGGAAATTGCTGAGCAGCATACGCCAGATATTGATACCGATAAGTACAACCAAGCTATGATGGATATGGGAGCCATGGTGTGTACGCGCAGCAAGCCGAAATGCACGCTATGCCCAATCGAATCACTTTGCGCGGCGAATAAGCAGGGTAATCCGCTTGATTATCCTGGTAAAAAGCCTAAAAAGCAGAAGCCAGAGAAGGAAACTTGGTTTGTGATTGTTAAGCACAATCAAGAGCTTTGGCTTGCACAGCGTCCGCAAACGGGCATTTGGGGCGGGTTATTTTGTTTTCCAGAAAGCCCAACAGCTGATATTGAGCCAGTACTTGAAGGGTTAGGCATCGGTGAGGCGATGATAGCCTCTACGGACGTTGAGATAGCATTTAGACATACCTTTAGCCATTATCACCTAGATATCACCCCAATCGTCGTGACGCTGAACCAGCTTCCGACAATGATGATGGAACCGTCTAAAGGTCTTTGGTATAACATTACCCAACCAGAAAAAGTGGGGCTGGCTGCGCCAGTAAAGCAGCTTATAGACACCTTACAACGATATTAATTGAGGATAACATTATGAGCCGTATGGTTTTTTGTGCTCGTCTACAGAAAGATGCTGAAGGCCTAGACTTTCAACTGTACCCAGGAGAACTGGGTAAACGTATCTTCGATAACATTTCTAAACAGGCGTGGGCTGAGTGGCAATCCAAGCAGACGATGCTGATCAATGAAAAGAAGCTGAATATGATGGATCCTGAGCATCGTAAGCTGCTTGAAGCTGAGATGGTTAACTTCTTGTTTGAAGGGAAAGACGTCATTATCGACGGTTACACGCCACCATCTGAGTAATTGACCAAGGAATAATTCAAGCACCACCTCACAGGTGGTGTTTTTAAATGGTATCTATGAAGAAGCTAATCTATTTTTTAACGCCGCTACTATTGCTCGGTTGCAGTCGTGAGTTCATCGAAAAAATCTACGATGTGAACTACGAACCAACCAACCGTTTTGCTAAGAATTTGGCACAGTTGCCGGGTCAATACGTCAAAGATGTTGCAGCGCTTGATGCACTCATCAGTAGCTTTAATGGCAACATTGAGAAGCGATGGGGTAGCAGCGAGGTTAAAGTTGCAGGTAAAAGCAACTACGTTAAATACATAGATAACTATTTGAGCCGCGCTGAGGTTAACTTTAGCAAAGGTTTGATTACCATTGAGACCGTTTCCCCGACGGAACCTGAAAAGCACCTTAAAACGGCGATTGTGACCACGCTGCTTACGCCAGACGACCCGTCTAGCGTTGACTTGTTCTCATCAAAGGGTATTACCTTAGAAGGCCAGCCGTTTCTGTATAACCAGGTTGTAGATCAAGAGAAAAAGCCTATTCAGTGGACTTGGCGTGCGAATCGTTTTGCGGACTACTTGATAGCTAACAAACTAAAAACCAAGAATGTGGATTACAAGAAGGCGTATTACGTTGAGATCCCTATGGTGGCCGATCACTTTAAGCAGCGCAGCTACCAGTATTCGGACATCGTTCGTCGTGCTTCTCAGCGCTACGATATTCCTGAAGACTTGATTTATGCCATCATCAAGACCGAGAGTAGTTTCAACCCGTATGCCGTGAGTTGGGCCAATGCCTATGGTTTGATGCAGGTGGTGCCGAAGACCGCAGGGCGAGATGTATTTAAACTGGTTAAGAATAAGCCTGGGCAGCCAACACCAGAGTACCTGTTTAATCCAGAGCAGAACATTGATACCGGCACAGCGTATTTTTACATTTTGAAAAACCGCTACCTTCGCGCAGTACGTCATCCATTGTCGTTGGAGTACAGCATGATCTCGGCGTACAACGGTGGTACTGGCGGTGTATTGAACACCTTCCACCGAACAGACAGAAAGCGGGCGATGAACGATCTTAATTCACTGCAGCCGAATCAGGTTTATTGGGCACTGACGAAGAAACACCCAAATGCAGAAGCTCGTCGCTATTTGGAGAAAGTAACTAAATTCAAAAAAGATTTTAATGCTGGAAAAGGCTAATTTTGCCAAATTTGTCTAAAACAAATACGATTCGCTGAAAAATGCAGCACTTGAACGCTTTTTTAAAGTTTTTTTCAAAAAAGCGTTGACGGGAGACCCGAAAATCCGTTTAATAGCGCCCCGTTGCCCGGATAGCTCAGTCGGTAGAGCAGAGGATTGAAAATCCTCGTGTCGGTGGTTCGATTCCGCCTCCGGGCACCACAATTTAGATTGTTGGTGCTGTTAACAGAAGCACGAGCAATAACAAATAAAGTGTCGCCGACTTAGCTCAGTAGGTAGAGCAACTGACTTGTAATCAGTAGGTCACCAGTTCGATTCCGGTAGTCGGCACCAT
>NZ_JBNNXW010000029.1:0-11258 GCF_052879755.1 Vibrio sp. DNB22_10_4
GTGTAGCTCCAATTGGCAGAGCAGCGGATTCCAAATCCGCGTGTTGGGAGTTCGAATCTCTCCACCCCTGCCATATTTAAAGCCTCGTCGAAAGACGGGGCTTTTTTACATCTGCTATATTCAAGGCTCTGACTTAGGTCAGAGCCTTTTTCGTATTTTTCTACTTATATCGTCCGTACACACTATATGCAGTCAACAGATTTGTTGATGCGACCACTGCTGTACTAAGGCTGAATATAGACCTTCTCAGCGACTTTCCAAAATGCGGACAGCAGTGGGTTATCGAGGTTTGAGCGTTTACATACCACCCCTAACTTGAAGGGTTTGATAGGCTCTAGTTTTAGACGCTGGATCTTGTCCCGAACCGGACTGTTGACGATAACGACCTCTGGTGCAATGCCCACGCCACACCCCAGTGCCACCATACTAACAATGGCTTCATGACCCGATACCTGTGCATAGATGTTGGGCTTAATGCGCATTTTTTTAAACCATAGATTGGCTCTTTCGCGAGCGGTACCCGCTTCTGGGACTATAAACGGGATCTTATTCCAGTCTGGCATGCCATCAGCAAGTTCAGAGCCAAAGCTGCTGACCCCTGCTGGTGCGATGACAGATAGAGGTATCTCACTGATGGTCTCAAATTCCAACCTTGCAGGAAGCAGTTCGGGCAAAGCTGAGATAGCAATGTCGGTCTCATCGTTAATGACTTTATCTATTGCTTGCGCGGGATCGCCTGTTGAGAGCTCAAACTCGATATAGGGATAGAGCAGCCTAAACTCTGCCAATAGTTCGGGCAGATGGCTGTAACTTGCGGTGACCGAACAAAACAGTCGTAGCTTGCCGCGAAGTTCCTGTTCACCATGTTGGCTGTCTGATTGAAACTGTTGCCACTCACTCACAATGTTAACGGCGATCGGCAGTAATTTCTTGCCTGCAGGCGTTAGCTCTACTGAGCGGTTATCACGTAAGAACAGGCTTTGATGGGTGTCTTGTTCTAGCTTTTGAATCTGGCGACTCAGTGCAGAAGCACTGACATGCATCGCTGTTGCGGTTTTACTGAAGCTTTTACTCTCACAAAGGTGGATAAAAGCTTGAAGGCTTTTAATATTCATAACACTAAAGATATCGGTAGTTGCATTAATTGCAATAACAAATTGTGAATATATCACTTTAAGCAATTTGGTCTCTGTTTTAGTATGAAGTCATTCGATGATAAGCATCGACACTATGGACAGAATTCAACAGGAGAGCCCAACTATGGCTAACTATTTCAATACTCTTAACTTGCGTGAGCAATTAGACCAACTAGGTCGTTGTCGTTTTATGGATCGCTCTGAATTTGCTTCAGAAGCGGATTACCTAAAAGGTAAGAAAGTAGTCATTGTTGGTTGTGGTGCTCAAGGCCTAAACCAAGGCTTGAACATGCGCGATTCTGGCCTAGACGTGTCGTACGCACTTCGTCAGGCTGCAATTGATGAGCAGCGTCAATCGTTCAAAAACGCGAAAGACAACGGCTTCGTTGTTGGTAGCTACGAAAACCTAATCCCTCAAGCAGACCTAGTTGTTAACCTAACTCCAGACAAGCAGCACACTAACGTGGTTGAGACGGTAATGCCGCTAATGAAAGAAGGCGCATCACTAGGTTACTCTCACGGCTTCAACATCGTTGAAGAAGGTATGCAAATCCGTAAAGACCTAACGGTTGTCATGGTTGCGCCTAAGTGTCCAGGTACAGAGGTTCGTGAAGAATACAAGCGTGGTTTTGGTGTTCCGACTCTTATCGCAGTTCACCCAGAAAACGATCCTCAAGGTGATGGTCTTGAAATCGCGAAAGCATGGGCAGCAGCAACAGGCGGCCACCGAGCAGGTGTTCTAGAGTCTTCATTCGTTGCTGAAGTTAAGTCTGACCTAATGGGTGAGCAAACTATCCTTTGTGGCATGCTACAAGCGGGTTCAATCGTATGTTACGAGAAGATGATTGCTGACGGTATTGACCCAAGCTACGCAGGTAAACTACTTCAGTTCGGTTGGGAAACCATCACGGAAGCACTGAAATTTGGTGGCATCACGCACATGATGGATCGCCTATCTAACCCAGCGAAAGTGAAGGCGTTTGACCTGTCTGAAGAGCTAAAAGACCTAATGCGTCCGCTTTACAACAAGCACATGGATGACATCATCCAAGGCGAATTCTCTAGCACTATGATGGCTGACTGGGCAAATGATGACGTGAACCTTCTAGGCTGGCGTGAAGAAACTGCTGAAACAGCATTCGAAAACTACCCATCATCTGATGTAGAAATTTCTGAGCAAGAATACTTCGACAACGGCATCCTAATGGTGGCTATGGTTCGTGCAGGTGTTGAGCTTGCGTTCGAAGCAATGACGGCATCTGGTATTATCGATGAGTCTGCATACTACGAGTCTCTACATGAGCTACCACTGATTGCAAATACGATTGCACGTAAGCGTCTATATGAAATGAACGTAGTAATCTCAGATACAGCCGAGTACGGTAACTACCTATTCGCTAACGTTGCAACACCACTTCTTCGTGAGAAGTTCATGCCATCAGTAGGTACTGACGTAATCGGTAAAGGCCTAGGTGAGACTTCTAACCATGTAGATAACGGTAAGCTAATCGAAGTGAACGATGTTATCCGTAATCACCCTGTTGAGTATATCGGTGAAGAGCTACGCGGTTACATGACAGACATGAAGCGCATCGCTGTAGGCGGCTAAGCCGACCGAAAAATTAGATAAAAAAGTAAACACAACATAGCAAAAGGGGCTACCAATCGGTAGCCCCTTTCTTTTGTCGATGCCATTCGAGCTTAATGCCGAAATACAGCGACAAGTGGTTACTTGTCAGCTAGTTTTTGTTCTAGCTCAGCAAGCTTTTGTTCCATTTCAGTTAGCTTTTGGCGAGTACGAAGCAGTACTTGAGTCTGCACGTCAAACTCTTCACGGCTAACCACATCAAGCTTATTCAATTGGCCTTGAATCACTTGACGTACTTTCTGATCAACATCCGCACCAAGCTCTTTCACGGGTTGTGGCATAGAGTCGTGAATTTGCTTAGCAATCTGTTCAAGTTTCTTTGGGTCAAACATGTCTGGTAACTCCTTAAGTAATCCCACTATTCTATGTAATCCACCGAGCAATGTCGTTATTTAGCGTAATAAAAAAGGCCACAATGTGGCCTTTTTCTAATTACGTTATCTTCAATTAACAACGTAGAATCACATTAACTGTTTATACGCGATTCTCTTTGCATGCCGCTGAAGCTTCGTCAACTCGTGCAATTTTCTCTAAGTCTTTGTCTTCAACAAACACAGGTAGTGGCTTATGACGTTCTGCCAAGTAGGTGTAGATAACTGGCAGTACAAATAGCGTAAACAGCGTACCAATGGCAAGACCTGCAACGATTACGATACCGATACTAAAGCGTTGAGCCGCACCCGCACCTGATGCGTACATCAGTGGGATAAGACCTGCGATCATCGCCGCCGTTGTCATTAGGATTGGGCGAAGACGTACTTTCGCCGCTTCCATGACCGCTTCCATCTTGCTCTTCTTATGCAGAAGCTGCTCTTCTTTAGCTACCTCACAGATAAGAATACCGTGCTTGGTTATCAGACCGACTAGGGTAATCAAACCAACCTGCGAGTAGATGTTCATGGTCGCTGCGCCCCAAGCTAGAGCAATCAAGGCACCACAAATCGCTAACGGTACCGAGACCATGATAACGAATGGGTCTTTAATCGACTCAAACTGGATAGCCAGTACTAAGAAGATGATCGCCAGTGCCAGACCAAATGTTGCGTACAGTGCGCTACCTTCAGTTACGTACTGACGAGCTTCACCCATGTAGTCATGGTTGTAGCCGCTTGGCAGTTTGCTTTCTGCAATCGATTCAAACCATGCAATCGCATCACCCATCGCTACGCCTGGTGACGGTACCGCACCTACCGTTGCTGAGTTCAGCTGGTTGAAGTGAGGCAGTGAGCGAGGCTCTGCAACCACATCGATACTGATAAGGCTACCTAGTGGGATAGCTTGACCGTCGTCAGAGCGTACGAAGTACATGTTCATCGACTCTGGGTTCAGACGATACTTACGTTCAACCTGAGGAATCACCTCATACGAACGACCATTTAGGTCGATACGGTTGACGTAGCCATCGGCCATCATTGCACTCAGCGTAATACCGATATCTTGCATGGTCACGCCGTAGGCGCCAGCCATGTCTTTGTCGATATTGATTTTCATCGTTGCTGAATCGTAGTTCAGATCCAGCGTTGAGTAAACGAACTGTGCATTTTGCTGTACGTCACTCCAGATATCAGTCGCGATAGTAAACAAGCTCTCAAAGCTGTTTGGTGTCGTGATAACAAACTGAATAGGCAGACCTGAACCTGCACCAGGAAGCTCTGGCATCTGGAACGCAGTCACAGCCATACCTGGTACTTCAGCGACAAGAGCACCTACACGGTTCGCCACTTCAGCTTGGCTTGCTTCACGTTGACTCCATGGCACCATTGACGCAATACCAAATGCTTGGTTTGAGTTAGGAACGCCAGTAAACACCTGTGCAAACGCCACTTCCGGCTGATCGCTCAGAATTTTGTTCACATCGTTCATGGTGTTTTGTAGATAGTCTAGGTTCGCATTCGACGGACCAGTACCCATCAACATCACTACGCCTTTATCTTCCGATGGTGCAAGTTCACTTGGAATGAATTTGAACAGCATAGGGAGAGAGGCAAACACTATGATCGCAAAGCCGATAATAACCGGACGGTGCTGCATAACTGCCGTTAGCATTTTCTCGTAGCGAGCGGTCATGCGATCAAGTACATGATGTACTTTTTCCTCGAAACGGTTTGGTGTCTCGTTCGCTTTGAGTAGCTTCGAACACATCATTGGCGATAGCGTCAATGCGATGATACCGGAGACAAATACCGACCCCGCCAGCGTCAGGGCAAACTCTTTAAACAGCGAGCCCGTGATACCACCCATCAAGGCAATCGGCGCATATACTGCACCCAATGTAAGCGTCATTGCGATAACCGGTACCGCAATCTCACGTGTACCAATGATGGCTGCACGGAACGGTGACTCACCTAGTTTGATGTGACGGTCGACGTTCTCAAGAACAACGATCGCATCATCTACTACCAGACCGATAGCCAGTACCATCGCCAGCAGCGTCATCAGGTTCCATGAGAAGCCAATCGCCTGCATCACCATCGCTACACCAATCAGGGATAGCGGGATAGTTACGATAGGGATCAGTACCGCACGGAACGAACCTAGGAATAGAGTGATAACCACCAGTACGATTAATGCCGCTTCAAGGATGGTTTTGATAACCTCTTGAATCGATTCGTTGATCGCTACTGTTGAGTCATACATCACGTTCATTTTGATGTTGCTTGGTAGGTTCTTCTCAAGCTGAGGAAGAAGTTCAAGCACATCGGCTGCAATGTTGATCGGGTTAGCACTTGGTGCCGCGTTGATCGCTGCTACTACCGCTTCTTGGCCGTTCGCACTTGCGCGGTATACGTCGTGACTTTTCTCAAGCGTCACTTTTGCGATGTCACCTAAGCGAATCACTTGACCGTCACTTGAGCTCACAACAAGGTTCTTTAGCTCTTCTGTGTTCGATACCTGTGTATCGGCGCTGCCGTTATACAGAACGAACTCACCCGTAGCTTGACCGGTTGCAGACTGATAGTTGTTGGCATTCAGAACGTTCATCACGTCTGCTGCGGTCATATTCAGTGCTGCCATTTTTAGTGGGTCTAGCCATACGCGCAGTGCGTATTTCATACCACCGTACATATCTACTTTAGATACGCCGTTAACGGTAAATAGCTGTGGGTTGATTACACGCTCTAGATAGTCAGTTATTTGGCTCGATGCCAACTCATCACTGGTAAAGCCAATATAAAGTACCGCGGTCGTCGAACCGGTCGACATGGTTACCGTTGGGTCTTCGGCTTCTTTAGGAAGCTGAGAGCGAACCGAGTTGGTTTTTGCCAGAATGTCTGACAATGCCGCGTTCGGGTCGGTATTCAGCTTCATGTTTACCGTAATGGTCGATTGACCAAGCACAGACTGTGACGTCATGTAGTCAATGTTGTCGGCCTGCGCCACGGCTTGCTCCAGTGGCTGGGTAATAAAGCCCTGGATTAAGTCGGCACTCGCACCGTAGTAGCTGGTTGTCACTGTGACAACCGTATTCGTCATTTCTGGGTATTCACGTACCTGCATCTTGAATACGGCTTGCAAACCAAGCAAGGCAATCAAGAAACTGATCGATACCGCAAGAACAGGACGTTTTATGAAAATATCAGTAAAACGCATTTTGCCTCCAATTACAGCATCGGTGTCTCAGCTGGTGGGACAGTCGCATCACTTTCCACCACTTTAACTTTCACGTCGTTACTCAGACGAACCTGACCAGAGGTAACAATGATGTCATCTGGGCTCACGCCTTCTAGGATGTGGGCGATATCGCCAGTACGCTCACCAACTTTAACGACTTGCTGCTTAACGCGCTTCTCGCCATCAACATCAGTCACGACATAAACGTTGTCGCCGTATAGCGTAAACGTGATAGCAGTTTGCGGTAGCGTCACTTGGTTCTCTAGCTTAGGCAGAATGATGTTCGCACGAGCGAACATACCGCTACGCAGTTTGCCATCGTTGTTTGGAATGTCTGCTTGAACTTGGATCAGACCACTTTGGATGCTAACCGCAGGTTCAATCGCAGAGATAGAGCCTTTAAATGGTTGGTTTGGATATGCATCAACAAAGATGTCGACATCTTGGCCAATCGAAACGCGAGAGAAATCTGTCTGAGGAACAGTAAAACGCAGCTTCATTAGGCTAGTGTCTTCAAGACGCACGATATCGTCACTTGGTTGTAGGTATTGACCAAGGAAAACGTTACGGATACCAACAACACCAGAGAATGGCGCTTTGATCTCACGGCGGTCAATCTGAGCTTTTAAGCTTTCGATATCCGCGGATAGAGAGAAGTAGCTCGCTTCGGCATCATCGTAAGCTTCACGAGAGATAGAGCCTTTCTTGTAAAGACCTTGGTAACGCTCGTACTTTGCTTTCGCTGCAGGTAGACGCGCCTGTGAACTTTTAAGGTTCGCTTTTTCTACGTCTGAGTCCAGAGATACCAGCAATTGACCCTTTTCAACCATAGAGCCCGATGCAAACGAGATATTGCTGATCACACCACTCGTTTCTGAAGTCAGCGTGACACCTTGGTTAGGTTCTACGAAACCGATGGCTTCGATAACTGGTACCCAATCTACAGGTTTAACAGTGGTCACGGTGACTGGAAACTCAGGCTCCGGGCGGTTAGCTAAATACTCAGCAATTTTCTGTTGCTTGAACAGGTTGAAACCTATCACACTGCCGAACAGCAGTATTGCGATAAGTAGCATGAAAAATGTCCACTTTTTCATTCTAACGAGAACTCCACATTAGTGTTTAATAATTGCATCCCAACTTGCTTCAATCGCTGCTTCCAGCGATGCATCATCAAGTTGATACAGACCCAGAGCATGCTTGCGAGCAAGCGATACGCTTGCTTCTAAGCTTAGTCCAGACAGAATTTCATTATCGAGGTTTTTGAAAACCCCTTGTTTCTTTCCTTCGTTGAATAGGTTATCCACTTGGGCAAACATTTTTCGTTCCTGTTCCCGAGTTTCATAACTATTTTTTGAAGGAATCGAATCGTATTGGACGCGAGTCTTTAACGAGTCGATATTGGAGGCCGCTACCCGCCAAATGTTTAACCACATGGTGCGATACTGCTCCTTGAGCGGTTTGTCCGCATCCACGCCTTCTTGTACTGCCTTCGCCATGCGAGACACCACAAACTGTCGTAGCTCTTCTAAAAGATGGTCCTTATCATCGAAGTATCGATAAATTGTGCCGGCTGCGACACCTGCTCTATTGGCGAGTTTTTGCATCGACACGCCCTGTATCCCAACTTCGGCGACCATTTTTTGCGCCGCTTCTAGGATTTGCAGTCGTTTGTCGTTGGTATTGATTGCCATCATTAGCCATCCGCTTATCAGTGAATGAACGTTCATTCATTATAAAACAATCTGGGCATATTTGTGCAACTTATTTTTTAACCTTCTTTTATAAAGGTTAAAAAAACCTACGGGACATGGCATTGTCTGCATTCGCAGTCTATTATGTGCGCGTTACAAAACTTCACTAGTGAGCACTTCAATGAAGCTAAATCCGCAGCAAGATATGGCGGTTAAATACGTCTCTGGTCCATGTCTGGTTCTTGCCGGCGCAGGGTCGGGTAAAACCCGCGTGATTACTAATAAGATAGCCTACCTAGTACAAAACTGCGGGTATAAGGCGAGAAATATCGCTGCGGTGACGTTTACCAATAAAGCTGCGCGCGAAATGAAAGAGCGTGTAGGGCAAACCTTAGGAAAGAATGAATCAAAAGGCTTGATGGTATCGACGTTCCATACCATGGGGCTGAATATTATCCGCCGCGAGTACAAAGCGCTGGGTTTGAAAGCTGGCTTCTCTCTATTCGACGATCAGGATCAGATGGCTTTGCTCAAAGAGCTGACAGAAAAGCAGCTTGATGGCGATAAAGATTTGTTGCGCTCGCTACTGAGTTCCATATCGAACTGGAAAAACGACCTGCTCACTCCTGAGCAGGTCAAAGGCAGTGCGCGATCAGAGCAAGAGCAGTTATTTGCTTACTGTTTTGAGATGTACCAAATCCAGATGAAAGCTTACAACGCGCTCGATTTTGATGATCTGATTGCGTTGCCAGTGATTTTGCTTAAAACCAACCAAGAAGTGCGCGAACGCTGGCAAAAACGCATTCAGTATTTGCTGGTGGATGAGTATCAAGATACCAATACCAGCCAATATGAGCTGGTTAAGTTGCTTGTTGGCGAGCGAGCTCGTTTTACCGTGGTAGGCGATGACGATCAGTCTATCTATTCATGGCGCGGTGCTAAGCCTCAGAACTTGGTTCTGCTTAACAAAGATTTCCCAAATCTTAAAGCGGTGATGCTCGAGCAGAACTATCGTTCAACGAGTCGAATTCTGCGTGCGGCGAATATCTTGATTGCTAACAACCCACACGTTTTCGAGAAATCGCTGTTCTCAGAGATCCCTGATGGCGAAAAGCTCAAGGTACTTAAAGCCAAGAATGAAGAACATGAGGCAGAGCGTGTTACGGGCGAGCTCATTGCACACCGCTTTGTTAATCGCACCGATTATCGTGATTATGCCGTCTTATATAGAGGCAACCATCAATCGCGCTTGATTGAAAAGGCGTTGATGCAAAACCGAGTACCTTACAAGATCTCGGGTGGCACCTCGTTTTTTGCTCGTGCCGAAATCAAAGACATCATGGCTTACCTGCGTGTGTTGGTGAACCCGGACGATGACAATGCATTCTTGCGCATCGTCAATACGCCGCGTCGAGAAATTGGACCGGCGACATTGGAGAAGCTGGGTAGCTACGCCAATATGCGTAGCAAGAGCCTGTTCGAAGCCAGTTTTGAGTTGGGGCTAGAGCAGCACCTAACTGGTCGGGGGCTTGAGAACCTGCGTCGCTTTACTCAATGGATAGTGACCATTGGCGACAATGCCGAGCGTGGAAACACAGTAGAAGCTGTGCGCGCCTTAGTTCGTGATATTAATTACGAAGACTGGCTCTACGAGACGTCATCAAGCGCAAAAGCAGCAGAAATGCGCATGAAGAACGTGTCTGATCTCTATTCCTGGATTGTCGCAGACTTAGAGGGCGACAATTACGATAAAGAAGAGAAGACACTTAAAGAGGTGGTTCAGCGCCTTACTTTGCGTGACATGATGGAGCGCGGTGAAGAAGAAGATGATAGCGACGCTGTTCAACTTATGACTCTGCATGCCTCAAAAGGCCTGGAGTTCCCTTATGTCTATTTGATTGGATCGGAAGAGGGGATTTTGCCGCATCAAACCAGTATTGATGAGGACAATGTCGAGGAAGAGCGCCGACTTATGTATGTGGGTATCACGCGGGCACAAAAAGAGCTGACATTTACTATTTGTAAAGAGCGCCGTCAGTTTGGTGAGCTCATCAAACCCGAGCATAGTCGTTTCCTAGATGAGCTTCCATTTGATGATGTCGATTGGGAGCAATCCAAAAAGCCAGTCTCTGCCGAAGAGCGGATGCAAAAAGGCCAAGCGCACATTGCCAATATTCGTGCGATGTTCAATAAGAAGTAACGACATTTTGCACTCTATATAAAGAAGGGGCTCACTGGTTAGTGAGCCCCTTCTTTATATAGAGTGCTTTTTCTGAATTACAGACCAGCAATCATGTGCTCGATAGCATCGATGATTTCTTGATCCGAACAATCCATACAAGAGCCTTTTGCTGGCATTGCGTTAAAGCCGTTGATTGCGTGATCCGCTAGCACGTCTTTGCCTTGTGCAATACGCGGAGCCCAATCACCCGCATCACCCGTTTTCGGTGCACCACTCACACCAATTGAGTGACAAGCTGTACAGAAGGTGTTGTAAACAGTTGCACCATCGCGTGGACCAGTCGGCTCTGCAGCAACTGGCTCGCTGCCGGCTAAGTAAACACCACCAACAGGTTTAATACGCTCTGCGATAGCGTCATATTCTTCTTGGCTCACATCCGCTGCAAAAGAGGCAGTAGAAAAAGTTAGTGCAGCGACCAACACAGTTAAGATTCGACGAGACATATCCATTAAACTCACTTTACTATCCAACAAGGTAGCAAGTCGGTGCTTGCTATTCATTTATACGATTTTATTCTGCTTGCTGATCTAACGGCTGTTAAATCAATGTAAACATTGGGTGATTATATCCTGTTAACTTGTTGCAATAAACCACAACTTTTCAGCTTCACGGGGTGAATCACATCGTCAAGCTACTATTTTCGGTACCAAAGTGCTGAAAAAGACAACAAACGAGAAAAAAAGTTGAAAAAGTACTTTACGACATAGTGTGATATCCGTATTATTCCCATCCGCCGATAGGGCATGCGCCCGTAGCTCAGCTGGATAGAGCGTTGGCCTCCGGAGCCAAAGGTCGAAGGTTCGAATCCTTTCGGGCGTGCCATCCGGATACAATTATTGGCAACAAATAGTGGTGGCTATAGCTCAGTTGGTAGAGCCCTGGATTGTGATTCCGGTGGTCGCGAGTTCGAATCTCGTTAGCCACCC
>NZ_JBNNXW010000030.1:0-10643 GCF_052879755.1 Vibrio sp. DNB22_10_4
AGTACTTGGCCGCTTGGGTTATTAGTAAATTGTCGAGTAGGACGGACGCTGAATCGGCAATTCATTATGTCGCGCCAATCGGTGAAAAAGAAAGTACGGTTCAGCACTGCATGTCAGTAGTCGGTGCATATCTGTAAAATATGCCTAACAAACTGCTCAAGTGGACGCCATAAGCTTGGCGGTTTTGGTTTGAAGTTAAGTGCGCTTGGCAAGTTAGTCGTTAGCGCCACTTAGCAGGGCGTTATGCGACTATTGAGCTAAAGGAGTAGCTTTGAGTAAGTTAGAAATTAGAAATGCAAGTGTTGGTGATTCACATACTATATTACGTTTCATCAATGAACTTGCAGAATACGAGAAAGCAAAAAGCGACGTCAAAGCATCTATCAATGATATTGAATCTAGCCTTTTTTCCAAAGAGGCGACAGCCAAAGCATTAATTTGTGAATATAACGGTGAACCTATCGGATTCGCGGTATATTTCTATAACTACTCGACTTGGCTTGGTAGGCGTGGTTTATACCTCGAAGACCTTTACGTATCACCTGAGTATCGAGGCATAGGCGCGGGAAAAATCATACTCAAACACTTAGCGAGAATCGCAGTTAGGAGTCAATGTGGACGCTTTGAGTGGTGTGTACTTGATTGGAATAAGCCTGCTATAGATTTTTACAACTCAATTGGAGCGGAGCCTCAAGACGAGTGGACAATTTATCGCTTGGCAGGAGAAGCACTCGAACAGTTTGCCGAATAACCGTCGCATAACAAATTGCTCAAGCAGACAGCTAACGCTCGGCGATTTTGGTTTGGTTGAGTTCAGTGATTACGTGGCTTTGCTTGGGTGCTGCGGTTGTTAGCTGCAACTTAGCAAGGCGTTAGGTTAATCTACTTAAAGTACGGAGTGTAAAATGGAATTTATTCCCGTAAAAATTGAAATGGATGATTCTCTCGATTTATGCATGCAATTTCGACGAGATGCAAATGCAGTAAGCTTTGGGAATGATGCCGGTTTTAGTGTTGATGAAACTAAAGCGTGGTTTACAAAGCTAAGTACATTTGATAATTCTGGCTTTTATCATGTTCTCAAAAACAATGAGGTCATCGGTCAAATAGAATTTCGAAATGGCTTGATGGATGAGCAAGGTATAAAGTTTGGCTATATTAACTTGCTGTATTTGTTACCTGAATTTCGTAACAACGGTTTAGGTAAAAAACTAGTGGATTTCATATGTGCTCAGTTCAAAAACGAGCAATGTGCATATGCACAGCTACGCTATATTCCTGCAAATTTGCAAGCCGTTAGTTTCTATCGCAAACATGGTTGGTTTGATGTCGGAGAGCTTGGTGAGCGTGGGCAATTGGCAGAAAAACGATTAACCTAACAAACGCTTCAAGACGGATTCGCAACGCGTGGCATTTTTACCATGCGTTGATTTTAGTGATTAAGGTGGTGTGCGGAAACATCGTATTGCGTTGCTCACCACTTAAGCGGGCGTTAGATTTCATTTGAGTTATGGTGTTTCAAAGGATTGTCGATGATAGATAAAATTTGGGTACTCCACCTTTTTAGCCACCTCGAATGTGGTAGGCCTGAAGCTTTTTTCGAGAGCGTTGCTGATGATGTGATTTGGGAAGTTACAGGGACTCATCCTCTCGCTGGCGTGTACACGACCAAATCGGATTTCATCTCTGGAACGATAGCTAAATTAAACGAAGTACTTGAATCACCGTTACGCCTAAAGGTTCTCTCGTGTTTGCTTGATGGTTCGGTTGCTGCTGTTGAACTTGTCGCAGATTCTACAACAAAATCAGGTAGTGCATTTAATAACAGGTATTGTTGGGTGTGTGAGTTTGAAAGCAACAAGCTGATAAAAGTCAGAGCATATTTGGACTCAGCATTAGTTTCTAAAACACTGAGCTAAGCACCAAGAAATCTAACAATTTGTTCAAGCAGACAGCTAACAGTTGGCGGTTTTGGTTTGGATTCAGTTTAGTGATTAAGGTGGCTTTGTTTGAGTGTAGTGGTAGTTAGCTGCTACTTAACAAGGCGTTATGACGCATAGTTGAGTCCAGAGTATCAAGGAGAGAAAAATGGAATATTTCATAGGTGCTATCAGAAAGTACTCAGTTTTCAAAGGTCGTGCTAGACGAAAAGAATTTTGGTATTTCTACCTAGTTAGTTTCGTTATTAGCTTAGTCCTTGCATTCTTAGATCATCAACTAGGTACGTATGACCCTGAACTCGGGGGCGGTCTCTTAGGCGGAATATATGGAATATTCATTTTTTTACCATCGTTAGCGTTAACTGTTCGTCGTATCCATGATACTGGTCGCAGTGGCTACTGGGCTTTGTTGTTATTGGTGCCTTTAGTTGGGGTGCTGGTAATTCTGTTCTTTGCGTTAACAGATAGTAACTTTGGTTCTAATGAATACGGGGATAGTCCTAAGGAATCTGCGTCATAACAAAGCGTTTAAGACGGATTCCCAACGCATGGCATTTTCGGTTTACTTTGGGTTAAGTGTTTATGGCACAATGGTTTAGGTAGGGTGGTTGGCGTTGCTCACCACTTAACGCGGCGTTATATGTTTTCATCAATTTCGGAGTAATTTAATGTCTTATTCAGAGACTAGCTGCCTATGTGGTTCTGTAAAAATCACAGCAGAAAGCATCAATCCTAATTTCACAGTATGTCATTGTCAGTCTTGCCGAACATGGGGTGGAGCACCATTTTTTGCCGTTAAATGTGGAACTCAGGTAAAAGTCGAGGGTGAAGACAAAGTTAAAATGTACAAGTCATCTTCTTGGGCTTCTCGTGGTTTCTGTACAGAGTGTGGCACTCATTTGTTTTACAAGTTCAAAGAAACAGGTGAATACAATATGCCTGTAGGCTTATTTCCAAACTTAGAGGGTTTGAAAATGGACATGCAATACTTTAGCGACATGCGCCCGAGCTATTACTGCTTTACCAACGAGACTAAGGAAATGACTACAGAAGAAATCATGGCTTACTTTGCGGATAAAGTGTAACCAAACATATAACAAATTGTTCAAGCAGACAGCTAACAGTTGGCGATTTCGGTTTGGTTGAGTTCAGTGATTACGGTGGTTTTGTTTGAGTGCAGTAGTAGTTAGCTGCTACTTAACAAGACGTTATGTGTTTTGGTAATTATCTCATGGGGGAGATGATGAAAGACCCAGATGACGAATTATCTAGTTGGAAATTCGAACGAGAAAAGGGCAGTTTTAAGTTTGCTGTTCGTACATCTGTTCCTGCTATTTTGGGTGTAATGATAGGTCGAAGTATAGATTCCATATTTATATCTGATACAGCTTGGAGCTGGACTCAGACTACCGATTTACTAGTAAGTGGTTGCTGGGCGTCAGTGGGTGCATTTCCTCTTAGTTTCTTAATCTGGTGGTGGCGTGAGAAAAAGTATAAACGTCATATCGCAAAGTTTGAAAAACACACATAACAAATTGTTCAAGCAGACAGCTAACAGTTGGTGATTTTGGTTTGAATTGGGTTTAGTGATTACGGTGGTTTTGTTTGAGTGTAGTGGTAGTTAGCTGCTACTTAACAAGGCGTTAGCTGCCATCCATGTTCAAAGGAGAAACAAATGGGTTATCCACTTCAAGGAGCATGTCAGTGCGGACAAGTTACCTATGAATTACATGAAAAACCATTAATGGTCTTTGCTTGTCACTGTACCGAGTGTCAAAAGCTATCTACCAGTCCATTTAGTATCACTGCGGTTGTTGATGTATCTAAGATAGAGTTTTCGGGTCAACTGAGCAGTTGGGAGCGCTTAGCTGATAGTGGTAATCGGAACTGTGCGATGTTCTGCCCAAGTTGTGGAAACAGAATTTATCACTTTAACCCAGATGCACCGGAAACAGTTAAGTTAAAGCTAAAACCAATCGATCTATCTTCAACTGATATTTTCGAGCCTCAAGCGCATGTTTGGGTTAGTGAAAAACTGGAATGGTATCAGATACCAAATAATGTAAAGGTCTTTCCCAAGCAGCCGAGCTAGCAGCTAACAAATTGTTCAAGCAGACAGCTAACGTTTGGCGGTTTTGGTTTGGTTGAGTTTAGTGATTACGGTGGCTTTGTTTGAGCGCAGTGGTAGTTAGCTGCTACTTAACAAGGCGTTATGCGCTAATAGGAAAAACGATGAAAGGAGTTCAATAAATGGTTACTTGTTACCTAAGATATATCATTGATCCATCCAAGGTTAATGAATTTGAAGAATACGCGAAAATGTGGATCCCCCTCGTAGGGAAGTTTGGTGGGCAGCATCACGGTTACTTCTTACCTTCTGAAGGTGCTAATAATGTGGCCTTAGCTTTGTTTTCATTTCCAAGTCTTGCAGCTTACGAAACATATCGTACTGATTCATTTAAAGATAAAGAGTGTATTGCTGCGTTTCAATTTTCTAAAGATACAAATTGCATCATTAGCTATGAACGTAGTTTTTTCAGACCAGTGCTCGACTAACCACGCGCATAACAAATTATTCAAGCAGACAGCTAACAGTCGGCGATTTTGGTTTGATTGAGTTAAGTGATTACGGTGGCCTTGTTTGAGTGTAGTGGTAGTTAGCTGCTACTTAACAAGGCGTTATATGCCTTGTCGAATGGATACGAAATAATGTCAGAAGTTTATATGCTCAGAGCGTTGGAAATATCACAATTGGCGCTACCTGAGTGTACTCCAAATCCTCCCGTTGGATGCGTACTTGTAGATGGTGAAAAGATTGTATCCGAGGGATTCACTCAAGCAGTAGGTGGTAATCACGCGGAAGTTCAGGCTCTCAATGCGTATGATGGAGCGATGGATAGTATTACCGCCTATGTAACGCTAGAACCTTGCTCATTTATTGGTAGGACGCCAGCGTGTGCAACTACTCTTGTCAAATCTGGTATCAAACGGGTGGTTGTTGCTATGTTAGACCCAGATCCTCGCAATAGCGGTAAGGGTGTGGAAATTCTCAGGAAAGCGGGGATTGATGTAGAGGTTGGTTTGTGTAGCGTTCAAGTTAGCGAGTTTCTTACACCATATCTGGGTAAGTCGTAAGGGCGTATAACAAATAGTTCAAGCAGACAGCTAACAATCGGCATTTTTGGTTTGGATTATGTTTAGTGATTACGGTGGCTTTGTTTGAGTACAGTGGTAGTTAGCTGCTACTTAACAAGGCGTTAGTTGCACTTGGAAATTTAGTGGTCAAATCATTGTCCCTTTAGCTATGCAGCGATAAGCCCCACTGCTTAACTTTCTTTCCGGTGGCAGCGTGAAAGAGTCATTCGTTTTAGTAATCGAGGCGTCGTGGAACTGCTTTTTGTGTCCGTCCGTCAGCAACGAAAGTGACATCTTCCTCAACCCGTTTTTTAGTGACTTCGGTGGCGCCTTTTTCGCGCCAACTCGCATTACTCGAAATATGTCAGCTCTGTCAGCTATCAAGTACGGCTTGGTGGTAGTAATTTAGTTTGCGGCAAGCAATTAGCATCTTGGTGCAAATAAGAGAGTAGGGGCGTAGGCAACTAACAAACTGCTCAAGTGGACGCCATAAGCTTGGCGGTTTTGGTTTGAAGTTAAGTGCGCTTGGTCAGTTAATCGTCAGCGCCACTTAGCAGGGCGTTATAACGCAGGGAAGTATGTTGACAAAAATATGGGATGAACAGCTAACTAGATTGAGAGAAAATATACCTGCATTTATTATAATTGGTATGGTTTCAGGTTTTATAATTGGTGGTCAGGGTGCTTAAGTAAGCTGGAGTTTTTAAATTCCTTTTTGACGTTGATAGGTGTAACTGTTGATTATTCAAGTTTAGGAAATGAACTCTTGAACGAACATGTTGCGCCTAGAACACTTATATTAATCTTGAATTTTACATTTTTTCTATCAGCACTTCACAGGATAGTTTGGGGAAGCTGCGAAACCAATCCTAGAGAGCGGAAGGGAGTTATTTATAGTTTAGTTAATTTAGGATCTTTGCTAGCTATAGCATGGTTGGGTTTGATGTTAGGAGTGTCTATTCCAGCTTTTTATTTTGAGGGGTGGAAGATAAGTTTAGCATTCTTGTTACTCACGGTTTACCCGGTACTTTTCTTAATTGAAATCGACTTGGCTTTAAAGTTTTTGTATTGGAAAGGAATCTGGAAAGAACCTGAATACCTTGAAGATAGATGGGGGTGGAGGATGAAAACTAGGCTAGAGGGAGTTTTTATATCGATGCTGGCTTTTGTCATATTTATCACGATAGAACATCACCAAGCTTTTTGGAACTTGATTGTAAGGACATTAAGAGATGCGTTATAACAATCACTTCAAGACTGACAACCAACGCTAGCGACTTTTGGCTTGGTCAGCTTTAGTGATTTCTGAGTTCAAAGTTAGTTCGGTTTTCGTTGGTTGCAGCTTAAGTGGGCTTTATACCACTATGTGAGAAACTGAGTTTCTGCATACAAGAAAGTAGTTTACGATTCGGCTTTTTGAAGCGGTTCTATATATGTCATATGCAGTTAAAGCTGAAGCTCTTGCTAAAGCTATTCTAGTTCTTGTCGATGGTGGAGTTGATGATTCTCATTGTTATCGCAATTTAGTTGATAATTTGTATGCGTATCGTGTCGGTGCAGTAAATGGGACAGGTAAGTGGGATACAAGAAAGATAAAAGAGCAATGCCAATGGACAATCTCAGCTCGGAATAGCGACAAAGTTGAGAAAGAGCATGTTGTGCCCATGGCTGAGGTTGTGCGCATCTTACTATCGTTAACTAACCCCCAAGTCTCTGATGTATATGATGTTATCGACAAGTACTGTGTCTACTGTATTGTCACGCCGAAAGAGCACAATATTTTGAATGTAAAATACCAAAGAAAAATGCCATCAGAGTTCTGGGACAGTAACAGTGACTACTATATGGATGCTTGGGCAAGATACAAGTTGTCTAGTTTAGAGGTCGTATTTTAGTAGTGGTATAACAAACTGTTTAAGAGTGATTCGCAACGCGTGGCATTTTTACTATGCGTTAGTTTCAGTGGTTAAGGTGGTATGCGGAAGCTTTGGTATTGCGTTGCTCACACCTTAACAGGGCGTTAGGTGCCATTCAAGTTCGGAGAATACATTCAGTGATTTTCAATCATATTTCACTTGGAACTAATGATGTTGACAATGCATCAGTTTTTTATGATGCAGTGCTATCGACATTAGGTATCAGCCGTAGTCACACAATCGATCAAGTAGCTGTGTCTTATGGCGAACAGTTTGAATTTTGGGTTGGACTCCCATTAGAAGGAAATGGAAGCAGCGGAAATGGTACTCACGTAGCATTTAATGCTCCGAGCCAAGAGGCAGTAGACACTTTTTATCAAGTCGCCTTGCAGCAAGGTGCGAGCTGTGAGGGTAAACCTGCGTTGAGGCCTGAATTCGGTGCGTCATATTATGCGGCTTATGTCCGCGACCTTGATGGCAACAAGATAGAAGCAGTCTTCACATAGCGCTGTGTGTTGCACCTAACAAATTGTTCAAGCAGACAGCTAACAGTCGGCGATTTTGGTTTGATTGAGTTTAGTGATTACGGTGGTTTTGTTTGAGTGCGGTGGTAGTTAGCTGCTACTTAACAAGGCGTTATACGCTTTTTGAGTTCATCGATAAAAGGGATTGGTTGTGGAGATAATTCGAGGCAAAGAGTTTGCTGCTGAGCGAGCGTGGGGTGCTAAAGATATAGCATGTATGAATGGCATTACCACTCGATTGCATTGGACAGATCAACCATATAAGTGGCATATAAATGATGGTGAAGAGGTTTTTGTTGTCTTAGATGGTTCAGTAGAAATGTTTTACAAAGAAAACGGTGCTATGAAATCGACTCTGCTAAATGTCGGTGACATTTTCTATGCGTCTGTAGGCACCGAGCATGTAGCTCACCCAGTTGGTGTTGCAAGGGTGTTAGTAGTTGAAAGCGAAGGTAGCGTATAACAAATTGCTCAAGCAGACAGCTAACGCTCGGCGATTTTGGTTTCGTTGAGTTCAGAGATTAAGGTGGCTTTGCTTGAGAGTCGTGGTCGTTAGCTGCAACTTAGCAAGGCGTTAGCATTCTTGGGAGAACGAATGGAATTGGTGAAGGCTTCGGTAGAACAACATTGGGAAATCGCATCTGAGTTCCTGAATCAAACCGTAGTGCGCTGCAATAGAAGAAACCTACCGTTGTGGACATATGAACAAGTACAAGTCGCATCGTTACGAAAATCTTACTCGATTGATAGTCTGTATTTGTTGGAACATAACAGTGAGCTAGTAGGGTGTGTATTTATTAGCTTTGATTGCGATGATTTTTGGAAAGGAATGCAAACAGAAGGAACCCTGTTTTTTCACAAGCTCGCTATAGGCGACAGATATTGTGGTCAAGGCCTAGGAGCGTTAGCTATCAATGAAATTAGTTGGTTAGCACAGAAATTAGGGTACGAGTGGGTTAGGTGTGACTGCCATGGTGGTAGGGAGAGTTTGAGAGCCTTCTATGAAAACTGTGGTTTTACATTTGTTGATAGATTACGAATGTATGAGTTCGACGTGGCACGTTATGAAATGCTAACAAACTGCTAAAGACGGACTGCCAACGCTCGGCGGTTTTACTTTGGTTTGAATTTCGTGTTTACGGTGGTCTGTTTAGGTTTTGCGACATGTTGGCAGCCACTTAGCAGGGCGTTATGTGCCGTAATGAAATCTCAGTTGTGCTATCAGAATTGTTTCATCTTGATACCGATAAACAATTCGATGTTCATCGTTGATACGGCGAGACCAATAACCGGATAAGCCATGCTTTAGTGGCTCAGGTTTACCTATACCGTCATATGGTTCACGCTGTATATCTTTAATGAGGGTATTGATTCGCTTGAGAATTTTTTTGTCGGTCTTTTGCCAATACAAATAATCTTCCCAAGCATTGGTTGAGAAAGTTAACTTCATTCGAGCAACTCTTTTTCTTGTCCTTTGCCAGACTCTAGTTCTGCGACGGATTCGAGTAACCGGCGAGCGTTGGTAGGGGCACGCAAAAGGTATGTCGTTTCTTGCATTGCTTCGTAGTCCTCTAGTGAAATCATCACTACAGGTGCTTCGCTCTTGCGTGTGATGATGACAGGGGCATGGTCATTGCAGACTTTTTGCATTGTAGATGCAAGGTTTGCTCTGGCTGCGGTGTAACTAATAGCGTCCATTTCTTACTCCAAATTGTTCATGTACGTAATTAGGTACAGAGTATAGCGGCATATAACAAATTGCTCAAGCAGACAGCTAACGTTCGGCGATTTTGGTTTGGTTGAGTTCAGTGATTACGTGGCTTTGCTTGGGTGTTGTGTTCGTTAGCTGCAACTTAGCAAGGCGTTATACGAATGGAAGCAAATATGGACTTCAACGACTTAATACCAGAACTACTTGTAACTAATATTGGCCTGAGCGAAGAGTTCTACACCTCTGAGTTGGGTTTTAGTGTGGCCTTTCGACGCGATGGATTTGTCTTCTTAACATTCAATAGTACCCAACTCATGATCACTCAATTAAAGCCAGACTCTTGGGTAAATGGAGAACCTGACGCTCCTCTTGGCCGTGGCATGAACCTAGCGTTCAAAGTTACGCCAGAGTGGCTTGATTCACTGGAAGTTTCACCAAGTGACGTGTTCTTACCGCTGCAAACTGAAACTTATCAAACAGGCGAGTCAGAGACGGTTGTTAGGCAAATCATAGTTAAAGACCCAGACGGTTACTTGATTCGTTTTATCTGTAAAAGTACAGCGCGAGCAATCGTATAACAAATTGTTCAAGCAGACAGCTAACGTTTGGCGATTTTGGTTTGAGTTGAATTTAGTGATTACGGTGGCTTTGTTTGAGTGTAGTGGTAGTTAGCTGCTACTTAACAAGGCGTTAGTAGCAAGGAGAAAAACGTGACAAAAAGGCGTATACCTTACGCAACACTAGTGTTGGTTTTCTCAACAGTAGTTATATCTCTAGGTGTGAATTTTCAAATATCTGGTTCGCTGTTCGGTAAGATCAATATTACGGAGCTAGAGCCTTTTGGTGGCTTCACATATAAGCACATATTAGACCTAGAGTTATGGCGTTTAGTTGTTTCTCAGCTGATTCACGTCAAGCAATACCATATGATCTATAACGCTTTTTCATTGCTTACGCTTGGCTGCATTCTTGAACGAAAAATAGGTTCTGGCATTTTTCTATCGATTTGGTTTATTGCGGGCTCAGTTGGCACTTTTGCTAGTACATTCACAGTACCTGAACCGTGGAATTTGGGGACTGGCGGTTCGCAAGTAATTTTAGCTTTAGCTGCCGTTGGGCCTGCCATGTACCTAAGAAGAGAGATTGGAGGTAAGTTAGCGCTGGTTATTTTAGTTTTAACAATTTTACCTGCGTCCGCTTTAGATCTGATTTTCAGCGAACATCACCTTCCAAAGGTTGGTCATGTGGTTAGCTTCGCCTTGGGTGTCGTACTTTTGTTTTGTTTTCAGCAACGTCGAAAGATTTGCTACTAACAAATTGCTCAAGCAGACAGCTAACAGTCGGCGATTTTGGTTTGGTTGAGTTCAGTGATTACGTGGCTTTGCTTGGGTGTTGTGTTCGTTAGCTGCAAC
Source organism: Vibrio sp. DNB22_10_4 (assembly GCF_052879755.1). Classification (NCBI taxonomy): domain Bacteria; kingdom Pseudomonadati; phylum Pseudomonadota; class Gammaproteobacteria; order Vibrionales; family Vibrionaceae; genus Vibrio; species Vibrio sp. DNB22_10_4. Next base: position 10,639 of record NZ_JBNNXW010000030.1, read on the forward strand.
TTAGC
>NZ_JBNNXW010000031.1:0-3037 GCF_052879755.1 Vibrio sp. DNB22_10_4
ATTTGACGTTAGCGACAGAAGAAGCACCGGCTAACTCCGTGCCAGCAGCCGCGGTAATACGGAGGGTGCGAGCGTTAATCGGAATTACTGGGCGTAAAGCGCATGCAGGTGGTTCGTTAAGTCAGATGTGAAAGCCCGGGGCTCAACCTCGGAACTGCATTTGAAACTGGCGGACTAGAGTACTGTAGAGGGGGGTAGAATTTCAGGTGTAGCGGTGAAATGCGTAGAGATCTGAAGGAATACCGGTGGCGAAGGCGGCCCCCTGGACAGATACTGACACTCAGATGCGAAAGCGTGGGGAGCAAACAGGATTAGATACCCTGGTAGTCCACGCCGTAAACGATGTCTACTTGGAGGTTGTGGCCTTGAGCCGTGGCTTTCGGAGCTAACGCGTTAAGTAGACCGCCTGGGGAGTACGGTCGCAAGATTAAAACTCAAATGAATTGACGGGGGCCCGCACAAGCGGTGGAGCATGTGGTTTAATTCGATGCAACGCGAAGAACCTTACCTACTCTTGACATCCAGAGAACTTAGCAGAGATGCTTTGGTGCCTTCGGGAACTCTGAGACAGGTGCTGCATGGCTGTCGTCAGCTCGTGTTGTGAAATGTTGGGTTAAGTCCCGCAACGAGCGCAACCCTTATCCTTGTTTGCCAGCGAGTAATGTCGGGAACTCCAGGGAGACTGCCGGTGATAAACCGGAGGAAGGTGGGGACGACGTCAAGTCATCATGGCCCTTACGAGTAGGGCTACACACGTGCTACAATGGCGCATACAGAGGGCAGCCAACTTGCGAAAGTGAGCGAATCCCAAAAAGTGCGTCGTAGTCCGGATTGGAGTCTGCAACTCGACTCCATGAAGTCGGAATCGCTAGTAATCGTGGATCAGAATGCCACGGTGAATACGTTCCCGGGCCTTGTACACACCGCCCGTCACACCATGGGAGTGGGCTGCAAAAGAAGTGGGTAGTTTAACCTTCGGGAGGACGCTCACCACTTTGTGGTTCATGACTGGGGTGAAGTCGTAACAAGGTAGCCCTAGGGGAACCTGGGGCTGGATCACCTCCTTATACGAATAGATTATTGCGATGAGTGTTCACACAGATTGATTAGGTTTGTAAAGATAAAGAGATTTTGTTTTTGCTGTAAAGCGAAAACAGAAAATAGTAAGTGCCCAACACTTACTGCTTAGTGTCCCGTTCGTCTAGAGGCCTAGGACACCGCCCTTTCACGGCGGTAACAGGGGTTCGACTCCCCTACGGGATACCATTGGGTCGTTAGCTCAGTTGGTAGAGCAGTTGACTTTTAATCAATTGGTCGCAGGTTCGAATCCTGCACGACCCACCATTCTTTTCCACGAAGGAATGGCCTTTGTTTTACTTTTACTAAAGTAAAATAATAGGAAACTTATGTGGGCGATTAGCTCAGTTGGGAGAGCACCTCCCTTACAAGGAGGGGGTCACTGGTTCGAGCCCGGTATCGCCCACCATTCTCTAAGTAATTTTGGATTAAGATTTTCCAAACCACTTCATTAAAACGTACGTGGTTGGCATTTTTGACTCTGAGATTCTTTAGAAAATGCATTAAGTTTGCATTGCTCTTTAACAATTTGGAAAGCTGACGAATAACATTTGATTAATGTTATTCATTTAAAAGTTCTCAAATCCTATGTCTTTTAAAGATGTAGGTACCAACACACATTCAAGTGTTCTTGGGAATGGCGAAAGCTATTCATATTTGAGTCCGGCAAAATCGAGTCTGCATCATGTATAAAAATTGCAGACAACTTTGGTTGTTTAACGACAATCTCGAGGTTTCTTTGAAACTCTTTGGGGTTGTATGGTTAAGTGACTAAGCGTACACGGTGGATGCCTTGGCAGTCAGAGGCGATGAAAGGCGTAATAACTTGCGATAAGCCCAGATTAGGTAGTAATAACCTTTGAGTCTGGGATTCCTGAATGGGGAAACCCACCTACATAAGTAGGTATCGCTGAGTGAATACATAGCTCAGCGAGGCGAACCGGGGGAACTGAAACATCTAAGTACCCCGAGGAAGAGAAATCAACCGAGATTCCGAAAGTAGCGGCGAGCGAAATTGGATTAGCCCTTAAGCTTTTAATGAGACAGACGAAGGCTCTGGAAAGTGCCGCAGTAAAGGGTGATAGCCCCGTAGTCGACATCTCATCATCAGTGAAATCGAGTAGGGCGGGACACGTGATATCCTGTCTGAATATGGGGGGACCATCCTCCAAGGCTAAATACTACTGACTGACCGATAGTGAACCAGTACCGTGAGGGAAAGGCGAAAAGAACCCCTGTGAGGGGAGTGAAATAGAACCTGAAACCGTGTACGTACAAGCAGTAGGAGCACCTTCGTGGTGTGACTGCGTACCTTTTGTATAATGGGTCAGCGACTTATATTCAGTGGCAAGGTTAACCGTTTAGGGGAGCCGTAGGGAAACCGAGTCTTAACTGGGCGTTCAGTCTCTGGATATAGACCCGAAACCAGGTGATCTAGCCATGGGCAGGTTGAAGGTTGAGTAACATCAACTGGAGGACCGAACCGACTAATGTTGAAAAATTAGCGGATGACTTGTGGCTAGGGGTGAAAGGCCAATCAAACCTGGAGATAGCTGGTTCTCCCCGAAATCTATTTAGGTAGAGCCTCGGACGAATACTACTGGGGGTAGAGCACTGTTAAGGCTAGGGGGTCATCCCGACTTACCAACCCTTTGCAAACTCCGAATACCAGTAAGTACTATCCGGGAGACACACGGCGGGTGCTAACGTCCGTCGTGGAGAGGGAAACAACCCAGACCGCCAGCTAAGGTCCCAAATTATAGCTAAGTGGGAAACGATGTGGGAAGGCTTAGACAGCTAGGATGTTGGCTTAGAAGCAGCCATCATTTAAAGAAAGCGTAATAGCTCACTAGTCGAGTCGGCCTGCGCGGAAGATGTAACGGGGCTAAGCTATAAACCGAAGCTGCGGCAATGACTTAGGTCATTGGGTAGGGGAGCGTTCTGTAAGCCGTTGAAGGTG
>NZ_JBNNXW010000032.1:0-2387 GCF_052879755.1 Vibrio sp. DNB22_10_4
GTTCAGTTGGTTAGAATACCGGCCTGTCACGCCGGGGGTCGCGGGTTCGAGTCCCGTCCACTCCGCCACTTATTAGAGAACCCGATGCGAAAGCATCGGGTTTTTTGCTATCTGTAATATACTAAACCTTAGACCAAGCTCGATACCAGGTAACCAATTACCTAGCCCTCACAGGACTTTGAGATATTAGTAAGGTGAGACTATCACTTTTGTTATTTCTTCGTGTCATACCATAGATATATCTCCCAGTTCTTCTCCGTTTCAGTTGTTTCAACACTCCATTCTACTACCTTCAGCACCGACCGTTTGATTCAAATCTTTAAGAAGAAACTTATTTTATTTTGCAAATTTAATCGCTGTCATAGTTTTCGAAATCGTCGCTTTTAATGATAACGCTGTCATGTATTCTTCATTACAATGCAACATTTCGTACGTTATCAGTATCTGAGCAGAAAAATGAAGTTAAAAAATCAGACATATTTATTATCTCTAATTATCCTTGTTGCCGTTGTCGCTGTTGCGATATCAGGCCTTTGGTCACTTCGTGTCGCTAGCGACAGTGACAATAAATCTCGAGTGACTGAGATTTTTACGAGTACTTATTCAACGATCGCTGAACTAGAGAAGCTAGCAGTAGAAGGTACCCTCACTGAAGCAGAAGCTAAAGCAATTGCAACACGCATACTTAGGAACAATGTCTATAAGGACAATGAGTATGTGTATGTCGCCGATGATCAGATGACCTTTATTGCTGCTCCTTTGGATCCTCAACTGCACGGTACAAGTTTCCACGATTTCAAAGATAGCAGCGGTCGCAGCGTCGCTGACATCATTTTGAGTAAGCTAGGTAATACGTCAGGCTCTCTCATTGAGTATCATTGGTCTCAGGCGCTGCCAGATGGCTCGGTAGAGGACAAACTGTCTATTGCTGAGCGTACACCTCATTGGAACTGGGTCGTAGGTACGGGGATTGGTTTTAATGAAGTGAACGAACGTTTCTGGTCAACCGCTAAGTGGCAGTTGTCATTCTGTTTGGTCATAATTGTTGCCATCGTCGGTCTTTTGCTGACTTCTCTAAATAGAATGACTTCTATCTTAGGTGGAGAGCCTTCGGATGTGCTTAAAGCCGTTCGAGATGTTGCAGATGGTAAGTTAGAGACAAACTTTAAGCATAAAGCAATTGAAGGCAGTATTTATCATTCAGTGCAGACCATGAACCTCTCACTTGCTTCATTACTGTCTAGTATCGAGAAGGTAACCGCTTCTATTACGTCACAGCTCTCTGATGCGGATTCTCGCTCTTCGGTTATCGCGTCGCTAACATCTACACAGCAGCAAAGCACTGAGATGATAGCGACGGCTATGACAGAAATGGCGTCCTCTGCTTCTCATGTGGCTCAATCGGCGACTGATGCGGCGCAAAGTACGGATGAAGCTGATAAACAGAGCCAGCAAGTGAGCCAGCTTATTCTGGCGACAGTATCGAATATCGAAGGTCTAGCTACCCAGCTGGAAGGAGCGAGTACCGCAGTCTCAGAACTCGATAGTGATGTTCATAATATCGCGCGCGTTCTTGATGTTATTGGCGATATTGCAGAGCAAACGAACCTTCTTGCATTGAATGCAGCAATAGAAGCTGCACGTGCGGGCGAACAAGGAAGAGGCTTTGCAGTGGTGGCTGATGAAGTACGTAATCTAGCAGGCCGCACTCAGCAAAGTACTAAAGAGATCCAAGAGATGATAGGTAACTTACAATCAGGCTCTCAAAATGCGATTCAGAGCATCTTACTTTGTGCTGAAACAAGTCAAGCGACAGTATCGGAATCTCAAACCGCCTCACAAGCACTACAAGAGGTGGTATTGAGTCTCGAAGCCATCACTGAGAAAAGCCAACAGATCGCGACAGCTGCTGCTGAGCAAACAGAAGTGAGTGATGATATCTCCCAACGCATTAATATGATTGAACACAGTGGCAGCGAATTAAGAGGTGTTGTCGACGAAACTAAGCGTGCCACGCAAACATTGAACCAGCTTTCTGAAGACCTAAGTTCGAAAGTCTCTCGTTTTGAAGTGGCTTAACACAAAATAAGGTCTGCTGTAGGCGTTAAAATTGATACTTTTTTGGTGCTTGGGAACTGTCTCAAGTCCAGTAATAACGTGGTCTACAATTGTCTGATCCACTGCTAGGGCTTGTTTTTGAGCACCAAATGAATAAAAATAGAACGCTAAGTATATAAAAGCAACAAACGATATTTTTTTTGCAATTTAGTGTTGACCTAAAGGCCGAAAAACCGTTTAATACACCTCGTCGCCCGGATAGCTCAGTCGGTAGAGCAGAGGATTGAAAATCCTCGTGTCGGTGGTTCGATTCCGCCTCCGGGCACCAC
>NZ_JBNNXW010000033.1:0-2356 GCF_052879755.1 Vibrio sp. DNB22_10_4
TAACCACGCGCATAACAAATTATTCAAGCAGACAGCTAACAGTCGGCGATTTTGGTTTGATTGAGTTAAGTGATTACTGTGGCTTTGTTTGAGTGTAGTGGCAGTTAGCTGCTACTTAACAAGGCGTTAGGCTACAAGGAAAAGTATATGAACGAGACAGTGGAAGTTTATCCAGCACAATATGAAGCAATATTGGAAGCCACACACGCAATTGGCTTTCCTCAATTATCAGAGCTTCCGATAGGTTCATTTTTAGCTGCTTTGACTGCGAGTAAGCAGTCAGGGCACTTCTTGGAGCTAGGGACTGGCACAGGTCTTTGTACATCATGGATATTGCATGGAATGTCTGAAGACTCAAAATTAACAACGGTAGATAATTCAGTAGAAAATATTGAGATAGCTCGTAGTTATCTAGGAGAAGATCCGCGAATTGATATCGTTTTATCCAATGGAGAGGATGTTATCGATCGAACCCTTCCATCGTCGGTCGATTTAATATTTGCCGATACTTGGCCAGGAAAATACCACTACCTAGATGAAACTCTAGCCTGCCTTAAAATTGGTGGTTTTTACATCATAGATGATATGAAAATTCGTGAGGATTGGTCAGAAGAGCACAATGGAAAGGTTCGAGCGCTGATAGCTCACTTATCACAACGAGATGATTTTGTTGTATCAAAGCTTTGTTGGTCAACAGGCATAGTTATGTGCGTGAAAGTAGCCTAACAAATTGTTCAAGTAGACAGCTAACGTTTGGCGATTTTGGTTTGGTTGAGTTTAGTGATTACGGTGGTTTTGTTTGAGTGTAGTGGTAGTTAGCTGCTACTTAACAAGGCGTTAGCTTTCTCGGTTAAGTATTGTGGTGCGAGGGTTCAGCGTTCTAGCTTTACACCTGAACGTCAGAGCCAAATCGGTACATCAAGCGGGCTGTTTCTCTTGTTTTGAAACTTCGTCAGTTAATTTTGAGCATGGTGCGCTTGGTTGTCAGCTTCAGCGCAAGAGCCTTGAGTTGCCTTTAAGTGTCGTCATCTTTGGCTGCAAATTGGTTGAAGGTTCAATGCTTCTGCATTGGGTACGTCGGTGGCGTTGGTTTTGGAGCATTTCTTTAAAACCTTGGTGGCTAACGCTGGCTGCATCACACGAAAAAAGCTAACAAATTGCTCAAGCAGACAGCTAACGCTCGGCGATTTTGGTTTTGTTGAGTTCAGTGATTACGTGGCTTTGCTTGGGTGTTGTGTTCGTTAGCTGCAACTTAGCAAGGCGTTAGGTAACTAGGAGTAAATATGGAAGTTGTACTCAAACCAGCGTTGGATTGGGAGTTCGCTGAGAATCTAACGAAAGCAAATATGGCAGAGTATTATCAACGTTACGACATATCTTGGGACACGGAAATTTTTGCTGATAGTTGGAGAAATTTAGACAATTTTGAAGTCCATGTGAACGATGAACGAGTAGGTGTCATCCGCTTTAGTTACACAGAAACGACTACTCACCTTAGAGACTTTCAGTTGGTCAAAAGTGTTCAAGGAATGGGTATCGGGACTACTTGTCTTACATTAGTTAAAAGGCATGCTATACAGCATCGTTCAGTTGAAGTAGTTCTTAGGGTATTTCCCGAAAACCCAGCGGTAGGCCTATATAAACGTGCAGGCTTTCTTGAGTCTGGCGCTTGTGGAAATGTCATCGAAATGAGGTGCTCACTTTGAGCTCGTTACCTAACAAATTGCTCAAGCAGACAGCTAACGCTCGGCGATTTTGGTTTGGTTGAGTCCAGTGATTAAGGTGGCTTTGCTTGAAAGTCGTGTTCGTTAGCTGCAACTTAGCAAGGCGTTATAAGCACAAGGAGATATTGGTGACAATAGTTGAACAAATTGTAGCTAGAGAAATCGATGCAGTATTAGTCTACGAGTCAGAGAATGTTATTGCTTTTGCAGACCACGATCCAATTAACTTTGGACATATATTGATTTGCCCAAAGCAACCGTTTGAGTCGTTTATTGATGTACCTGTTGAGGTCAGTAGCGAAATTCAGAATGTAGCAAGAGATCTTTACCAACGAATTGTCACTAAATTTGCTCCGGATGGGATTTCATTCATTCAAAACAATGGCAAGTGTAATGAACTAGAACATTATCACTTACACATTTTTCCACGTTTTGAAGGGGATAGATTTGGGTGGCAAAGCAGTGGCATTGGCGTCCAGAGCATAGAAGTCTTGCGTGAATCGTTGGCGGGCTTATAACAAATTGCTCAAGCAGACAGCTAACGCTCGGTGATTTTGGTTTGGTTGGGTTCAGTGATTACGTGGCTTTGCTTGAGTGTTGTGTTCGTTAGCTGCAACTTAGCAAGGCGTTAG
>NZ_JBNNXW010000034.1:0-1810 GCF_052879755.1 Vibrio sp. DNB22_10_4
AACAAGTAACCATTTATTGAACTCCTTTCATCGGTTTTACTATTAGCGCATAACGCCTTGTTAAGTAGCAGCTAACTACCACCACACTCAAACAAGGCCACCGTAATCGCTAAACTCAACCAAACCAAAATCGCCGACTGTTAGCTGTCTGCTTGAACAAATTGTTAGCAATTGAACTCTACCGGTTGAGATAGTCTCTTAATCGCTTCTGGTTAGAGGGCACCGCATCTAGGAGCGATAAATAGGTTTCCACATCCATAAGTTGCCAATACTGCCCCTCATCACCAAACTTGATGTCATCCAACTCATCTTGCGAGATTGTCACTGCGAGAAGAAACGCCCAACCAGAGCCCGTATGACTGAGAACTTTTTGCTTATAGTGGATTCGGGACTGGCACAGTTGGATTCCAAACTCCTCTTTGAACTCTCGGAGAGCACACTCCTCCGGTGTTTCATTACCTTCACGGCCACCACCGGGAAAATCCCAACAATTTGGGAAGGAGATCGTTGAGATATCATCTCTTTTGTAGGTAATAATTTGGTCGTTACAATGAACGACTAATTTGCATCCTTTGAAATGCTGCATCTTGCCGTCCTTAAAGATTGCTAACGCCTTGTTAAGTAGCAGCTAACTACCACTGCACTCAAACAAAGCCACCGTAATCACTAAACTCAACCAAACTAAAATCGCCGACGGTTAGCTGTCTGCTTGAACAATTTGTTAGCACTTTTCAGCCAAAGACGTTTGCAAAAAGTCATCGCTGACTTCAAGTTTATAAACAGTATTTGATTTAACTAAACACTCACGCATTTCCTTGCGCGATATCTCGAAGAGTTTATCTGTGAATTGATGGTCTTTTTCCCATTGCTCACGACTTGGTCATTGGGCATAACCTACCATTACATTTGGCTTATCTGAACGATGAAGACGAGAACCAAAGCTGCCACAATGCTGGTAGATTGACTTTGTTACTTCGAGCCATGCTTCGCGAAACCTTGATTCCGTTCCATCACGAATTTCAAACTCATAGACTGCGATAAACATCCTGTTTCTCCTCTGAGTGCTAACGCCTTGTTAAGTAGCAGCTAACTACCGCTACACTCGAACAAAGCACCGTAATCACTAAACTCAACCAAACCAAAATCGCCAACTGTTAGCTGTCTGCTTGAACAATTTGTTATATGCCTGTTTTCGAATAAACTGCAGTCCCACTCAACTCTCCTGACGGCAATCTTCGGTCATTACGTAAAATCCCCTCAAAAACATACCCGCAACGCTCTGCTACCGTTCGACTTTTCAGGTTGTGTTCTGCTGCTTTTATTTCAACTCGGTTAGCGTTAAGCTCATTAAACGCATATGACTCTAATGCTTTCACTGCTTCAGAAATGAAACCATTGCCAACACTTGAACTACGCATCCAGTAACCTATTTCAAAGTACGGTATCGTTTTATCACGGATGATTAACCCTATTGCACCAAGAAAACGCCTTGTACTTTTTTCTATGATTGAATAACGCAACTCACCTTCAAAATTTTCAAAGTTATTGATAGCTTGTTGCGTATTTTCAATTGATTCGGCTTCTGTTAATGCGTTAGAAACCCAAGGAAGGTAGACCGCAAGTTCGTCTTGGCTTTCCAATATCGCTTCAAGCATCAGAGGTTGATACTCCATTGAAGGTGGTACTAGTTTAAGTCTATCTGTTTCCATATTTACCAAAATCCAATTAAGGCATATAACGCCTTGTTAAGTAGCAGCTAACTGCCACCACACTCAAACAAAACCACCGTAATCACTAAACTCAATTCAAA
>NZ_JBNNXW010000035.1:0-1211 GCF_052879755.1 Vibrio sp. DNB22_10_4
GTTGTGGAAGATGTGGGTTACACCATCCAAGAAGACGGTTCATTAACCTTCACGGATGAACAGCTTCTAGCAGGCGCTTCAGACATTGACGGTGATGACCTGTCCGTAGCAGATGTGAGCTACTCAGGTACAGAGGGTGTCTTCACTGACAACGGTGACGGGACGTATACCTTCGCGCCAAACGAGAACTTCAATGGTGACGTCGACTTAAGCTTCTCAGTGAGCGATGGCACGACTACGACAGAAGCCAACATTGATGTGACCGTTGAGTCTGTCAACGACATTCCAGTGGCAGGTTCAACGACTTATTCAGTACAAGAAGACAACTCAATTACCATTACTGACGAGCAGTTATTGGCTAACAGCTCAGATGTTGAGGGTGATGTTTCTGTTCAGGATGTATCTTACTCAGGTACTGATGGCGTCTTTGCTGATAACGGTGATGGTACGTATACCTTCTCGCCAAATGAGAACTTCTCGGGTGAGGTTAGCTTTGATGTAGTTGTTGCCGATGAAGACGGAGCGACAGCAGAGACGAGCGCTGGTTTAACTGTTATCGAGGTTAACGACCCACCAATTGCAGGACCAACGTCATACACCATTGATGAAGACAGCGTACTGACATTCAGTGAATCCCAAGTCCTTGGCAATGCTTCTGATATAGAAGGCGATGTATCGCTAGTGGGTATCAGCTACGATGGGCCGCACGGTATCTTCTCCGTAAATGGTGATGGTACTTGTAGTTTTGCGCCAAATGAAAACTTCAATGGCGAAGTTCAGTTGAACGTTACCATTCAAGATGAAGATGGTGCGACGGTTGATACCGTCATTAACGTCGATGTACTTCCTATCAACGATGCTCCGGTATCCGGCGACCTGGCATACAGCGTTGATGAAGATGGAAGTATGACACTGTCACAAGAACAGCTTCTATCACAAGCATCAGACGTAGAAGGTGATGATCTGACTGCGGCCAACCTAAGCGCAGGCGACAATGCCACGGTTACAGCAAATGAAGATGGCTCATTCACCATTACGCCAGATGCGGACTTTAATGGTGACATTGACCTTAGCTTCGATATATCGGACGGTACAGACACCATCGTAGCCAACGCTGATCTCACTGTGAATCCTGTGAATGACGCAGCAGTCGTGGAAGATGTCGGTTACACCATCCAAGAAGACGGTTCATTGACCTTCACGGATGAGCA
>NZ_JBNNXW010000036.1:0-1002 GCF_052879755.1 Vibrio sp. DNB22_10_4
TGGCGCGACATAATGAATTGCCGATTCAGCGTCCGTCCTACTCGACAATTTACTAATAACCCAAGCGGCCAAGTACTTTGATGACAAACAACCACCTGCGGTTGCAAGATTGCCTTCAGCATAAAAGGGCTGCTCTAAAACAGTCACTCCTGATTCGACAACCCAAGGTTTCGTTGTTAAATCGGTACAAGCTGGTATTTGATGCAGTAAACCAAGTACTGACATGAGCAACGTACCTGAACATTGTCCACCAATTAACTGAGTTTCAGGGTTTAGCTTTAGCCTTGAAAGTATCCCTCTGTCTTGAGCAATATCGCGCGTTAGTGCACCGCTACCAAACAATACAACGCTGGCTTGATTCGCAAACTCTAGAGGTTGTTGAGATTGGATTGTAACTCCGTTCATTGAAGTGACGTACTGAGATGGACTCGTTATTTGCACATTCCAACCAGCGTCTTTCATTCGGCTCAAAACTCCCGCTGCTATAAATGAATCAAGTTCATTAAATCCGTCAAATGTTAGTACCGCGATGTCCATATCTACTCCTATTTGCCTAACGCCCTGCTAAGTGGCGCTAACGATCAACTGACCAAGCGCACTGACTTCAAACCAAAACCACCAAGCTTATAGCGTCCACTTGAGTAGTTTGTTAGTTGCCTACGCCCCTACTCTCTTATTTGCACCAAGATGCTCATTGCTTGCCGCAAACTAAATTACTATCACCAAGCCATACTTGATAGCTGACAGAACTGACATCTTTCGATTAATGCGAGTTGGCACGAAAAAGACACCACCGAAGTCACCGAAAAACAGGCTGAGGAAGATGTCACTCCCGTTATTCACGGTCGGACACAAAAAGCAGTTCCGCGAAACCTAGGTTGCTAAAGCGAATGACGCTTTCACGCTGCCACCGGAAAGAAAGTTAAGCAGTGAGGCTGGTCGCTGCATAGCTAAAGGGACAATGATTTGACCACTAAAATTCTAAGTGCAACTAACGCCTTG
>NZ_JBNNXW010000037.1:0-868 GCF_052879755.1 Vibrio sp. DNB22_10_4
TACGAAATCGTATTCATGGTGCACCCTGATCAAAGCGAGCAAGTTGCTGGCATGATCGAGCGTTACACTGGTTCAATCACTGAAGCTAACGGTACTATCCACCGTCTAGAAGACTGGGGCCGCCGTCAAATGGCTTACCCAATCAACAAGCTTCACAAAGCACACTACGTTCTAATGAACGTTGAAGCGCCACAAGAAGCGATTGATGAGCTAGAAACTGCTTTCCGTTTTAACGATGCAGTTCTACGTAACATGATCATGCGTACTAAAAAAGCTGTTACTGAGCCTTCTATCATGCTTAAGCAGAAAGAAGAGCGTTCTGAGCGTGCTCCACGTCGTGAAGAGCGTACAGAAGCTAAGCCAGAAGCATCTGCAGAGTAATTTTTTACTCATTTAGTACTTGGTGGTGGTTCTCCACTGCCGACTTTAAGACTTTAATTTAGATCAGGAGATAGCCCATGGCTCGTTTCTTCCGTCGTCGTAAATTCTGCCGTTTCACTGCAGAAGGCGTTCAAGAGATTGATTACAAAGACGTAACAACTCTAAAAAACTACATTACTGAATCTGGTAAAATCGTACCTAGCCGTATCACTGGCACAAGTGCTAAATACCAGCGTCAGCTAGCTCGCGCTATCAAGCGTTCACGCTACCTAGCACTACTTCCGTACACTGATAAGCATCAGTAATCGGCACCGTTTAGAAAAGAGGATTAAACAATGCAAGTTATTCTACTTGATAAAATCGGTAACCTAGGTGGTCTTGGCGATACAGTTAACGTTAAATCTGGTTACGCTCGTAACTTCCTTATCCCACAAGGTAAGGCTGTAATGGCAACTAAGAACAACGTTGAAATGTTTGAAGCTCGTCG
>NZ_JBNNXW010000039.1:0-723 GCF_052879755.1 Vibrio sp. DNB22_10_4
GGCCCCTTATCGGGGCTGCGGACAGTGCCTGGTGGGTAGTTTGACTGGGGCGGTCTCCTCCCAAAGAGTAACGGAGGAGCACGAAGGTGGGCTAAACACGGTTGGACATCGTGTGGTTAGTGCAATGGCATAAGCCCGCTTGACTGCGAGAATGACAATTCGAGCAGGTGCGAAAGCAGGTCATAGTGATCCGGTGGTTCTGAATGGAAGGGCCATCGCTCAACGGATAAAAGGTACTCCGGGGATAACAGGCTGATACCGCCCAAGAGTTCATATCGACGGCGGTGTTTGGCACCTCGATGTCGGCTCATCACATCCTGGGGCTGAAGTCGGTCCCAAGGGTATGGCTGTTCGCCATTTAAAGTGGTACGCGAGCTGGGTTTAGAACGTCGTGAGACAGTTCGGTCCCTATCTGCCGTGGGCGTTGGAAGATTGAAGGGGGCTGCTCCTAGTACGAGAGGACCGGAGTGGACGAACCTCTGGTGTTCGGGTTGTCATGCCAATGGCATTGCCCGGTAGCTAAGTTCGGAATCGATAACCGCTGAAAGCATCTAAGCGGGAAGCGAGCCCTGAGATGAGTCTTCCCTGGCACTTTAAGTGTCCTAAAGGGTTGTTCGAGACTAGAACGTTGATAGGCAGGGTGTGTAAGCGTTGTGAGGCGTTGAGCTAACCTGTACTAATTGCCCGTGAGGCTTAACCATACAACACCCAAAGGGTTTTGAT
>NZ_JBNNXW010000040.1:0-587 GCF_052879755.1 Vibrio sp. DNB22_10_4
TCAAGAAGCTTACGGAACATCTCAACACCAGTACAAGTAGTAACAGTTGTATCTTTGATACCAACGATTTCTACTTCGTCACCTACGCGTAGGATACCGCGCTCGATACGACCAGTTACAACTGTACCACGACCTTGGATCGAGAATACGTCTTCGATTGGTAGTAGGAACGGTTGGTCTACTGCACGCTCTGGCTCTGGGATGTAAGAGTCTAGTGCTTCAGCTAGTTCAACGATTTTCGCTTCCCACTGCTCTTCGCCGTTTAGTGCGCCTAGTGCAGAACCTTGGATAACTGGTAGGTCATCACCTGGGAAATCGTATTCAGAAAGAAGTTCACGAACTTCCATTTCTACTAGCTCAAGTAGCTCTTCGTCATCAACCATGTCACATTTGTTCATGAATACGATGATGTAAGGGATACCAACCTGACGGCCTAGTAGGATGTGCTCACGAGTCTGAGGCATAGGGCCGTCAGTTGCAGCAACAACTAGGATACCACCGTCCATCTGTGCAGCACCTGTGATCATGTTCTTAACATAATCCGCGTGTCCTGGACAGTCTACGTGTGCGTAGTGACGTGCTGGAGT
>NZ_JBNNXW010000041.1:0-524 GCF_052879755.1 Vibrio sp. DNB22_10_4
ACAGACGGTATTTTCACTGACAATGGTGATGGTACCTACAGCTTTGCACCAAATGAAAACTTCAACGGTAATGTCAGCCTAGATGTCGTTGTTGTAGATGAAGACGGTGCAACTGCTGAAACTACGGCAGGTATTGACGTTATTGCAGTGAACGACGCGCCTGTATCGGGTGACTTAGCTTATTCCGTTGATGAAGACGGCTCTATCACTCTGACTCAAGACCAACTATTGTCCCAAGCATCCGATGTAGACGGTGATGACTTAACAGCTGCGAACTTATCAGCCGGTGATAACGCTACAGTTACCGCCAACGAAGACGGCTCATTCACCATCACACCAGATGCGGACTTCAATGGTGACATTGACCTTAGCTTCGACATCTCAGATGGCACTGACACCATCGTCGCTAATGCTGACCTCACTGTGAATCCAGTGAATGACGCAGCGGTTGTGGAAGATGTGGGTTACACCATCCAAGAAGACGGTTCATTAACCTTCACGGATGAACAGCTTCTAGCAGGCGC
>NZ_JBNNXW010000042.1:0-437 GCF_052879755.1 Vibrio sp. DNB22_10_4
AGGGGAACCTGGGGCTGGATCACCTCCTTATACGAATAGATTATTGCGATGAGTGTTCACACAGATTGATTAGGTTTATGAATTAAAGACGATGCTTGGGTCTGTAGCTCAGGTGGTTAGAGCGTTCGCCTGATAAGCGAGAGGTCGGTGGTTCAAGTCCACTCAGACCCACCAATCTTCCTCCCAGATGATTGGCGATAAGCATCAACACTGATGGGGCTATAGCTCAGCTGGGAGAGCGCCTGCCTTGCACGCAGGAGGTCTGCGGTTCGATCCCGCATAGCTCCACCATCTTTAAGTGTTTTCTCTTTGAGAATATTTAAAAATGGTTTCTTTCTTTAAGTAGAAAGCAAATCTCGTTCTTTAACAATTTGGAAAGCTGACGAATAACATTTGATTAATGTTATTCATTTAAAAGTTCTCAAATCCTATGTCTT
>NZ_JBNNXW010000043.1:0-412 GCF_052879755.1 Vibrio sp. DNB22_10_4
CGGTGCGACGATAGGAGCGAGCCTGCGGTTCTCCCCCTAAGATAGGGGGAGCTAGAGGGGGTATCTGCGGCGGAGTCACGACAAGTAACAATTCAAAGTTGTCACCTGAGTTTTTTACCCAATCTGATCCTCTGAACGCTTCTAGGTCTGCGCATTTACCCCTCCTAGCCTCCCCTTATAAAAGGGAGAAACCAAGGCTCGCTTGCGCGTCGCTTAATCAAAAGGCGGTGCGACGATAGGAGCGAGCCTGCGGTTCTCCCCCTAAGATAGGGGGAGCTAGAGGGGGTATCTGCGGCGGAGTCGCGACAAGTAACAATTCAGATTTGTCACCTGAGCTCTTTACCCAAGCTGACCCTCTGAACGCTTCGAATCCTACGCATTTACCCCTCCTAGCCTCCCCTTATAAAAGGGA
>NZ_JBNNXW010000044.1:0-408 GCF_052879755.1 Vibrio sp. DNB22_10_4
ACCAAGCCTCAGCTAGATTCCTGCCTGCGCAGGAATGACAAGCCTTTAGAATCACCGCACTCAAATTAATCGTCACCCCACTAGCCGCGCGCCTGCGTAGGCAGGAGTCTTCTCAAAGCGCGTACCAAGCCTCAGCTAGATTCCTGCCTGCGCAGGAATGACAAGCCTTTAGAATCACCGCACTCAAATTAATCGTCACCCCACTAGCCGCGCGCCTGCGTAGGCAGGAGTCTTCTCAAAGCGCGTACCAAGCCTCAGCTAGATTCCTGCCTGCGCAGGAATGACAAGCCTTTAGAATCACCGCACTCAAATTAATCGTCACCCCACTAGCCGCGCGCCTGCGTAGGCAGGGGTCTACTCAAAGCGCGCACCAAGCCTCAGCTAGATTCCTGCCTGCGCAGGAATGAC
>NZ_JBNNXW010000045.1:0-382 GCF_052879755.1 Vibrio sp. DNB22_10_4
GCTCTTTACCCAAGCTGACCCTCTGAACGCTTCGAATCCTACGCATTTACCCCTCCTAGCCTCCCCTTATAAAAGGGAGGAACCAAGGCTCGGTTGCGCGTCGCTTAATCAAAAGGCGATGCGACGATAGGAGCTAGCCTATGGTTCTCCCCCTAAGATAGGGGGAGCTAGAGGGGGTCTCTGCAGTGAAGTTACGACAAGTAAGAATTCAAAGTTGTCACCTGAGTTTTTTACCCAAGCTGACCCTCTGAACGCTTCGAATCCTACGCATTTACCCCTCCTAACCTCCCCTTATAAAAGGGAGGAACCAAGGCTCGCTTGCGCGTCGCTTAATCAAAAGGCGGTGCGACGATAGGAGCGAGCCTGCGGTTCTCCCCCTAAG
>NZ_JBNNXW010000046.1:0-370 GCF_052879755.1 Vibrio sp. DNB22_10_4
AACTCAGAAGTGAAACGCAATAGCGCCGATGGTAGTGTGGGGCTTCCCCATGTGAGAGTAGGACATCGCCAGGCTTTAAATTTTAAAGAGCCCGTTTGAAAAGACGGGCTTTTTTAGTCCTGAAGGACAACCACGATGCTGATATAGCTCAGGTGGTAGAGCGCATCCTTGGTAAGGATGAGGTCCCCAGTTCGAGTCTGGGTATCAGCACCAGTATTTAGAGTCATCTTGCAGCGCAAGGTGCACCCAAGCAAGATTTTGTTTGGCGACCATAGCATTGTGGACCCACCTGATTCCATGCCGAACTCAGAAGTGAAACGCAATAGCGCCGATGGTAGTGTGGGGCTTCCCCATGTGAGAGTAGGACATC
>NZ_JBNNXW010000047.1:0-359 GCF_052879755.1 Vibrio sp. DNB22_10_4
GTGCTGGGGTAGGTGGAATCACGGTTCCATGCAAGCGCACCCTGTGTGCCGGCGCGCTGCTGGTCGGCGCCTTGCGCGTACGGATCGAAGCGGTCGCGCCTCCACGACAGATAGCCGTAGGTATCGGCCTGGCGATCCGCGCCTTGCGTGAACGGATCCGCCTTGTCCTGCTTCTGCCCTTGCGTGTAGGCGTCCACCTTGTCCAGGCGGCTCTGTCCTTGGGTATAGGGGTCGAAGCTGCGGGCGGCTGCAGCGGGTTGCGCCGCAAACAGGGCGGCGGAGGCCGTCAGCGTGGCCAGCAAGGCGAGTGACAGACGGCGGGTGCGTGCGAAGGAACGGGTGGTGTGCATGGTGAACTC
>NZ_JBNNXW010000048.1:0-350 GCF_052879755.1 Vibrio sp. DNB22_10_4
TCAGAGATGGTGATTATGCCGTCTTCATCGACTGAATATGTTGTTGAGCCTGCTACTGGTATGTCATTAACAGACTCAACGGTCACATCAATGTTGGCTTCAGTAGTAGTCGTGCCGTCGCTCACTGAGAAGCTTAGGTCGACGTCACCATTGAAGTTTTCGTTTGGTGCAAAGGTATACGTGCCGTCACCGTTATCCGTGAAGACGCCTTCGGTGCCTGAGTAGCTGACATCCGCAACAGACAAGTCATCGCCATCGATATCGGAGGCGCCCGCTAGAAGCTGCTCATCCGTGAAGGTCAATGAACCGTCTTCTTGGATGGTGTAACCGACATCTTCCACGACTGCTGC
>NZ_JBNNXW010000049.1:0-316 GCF_052879755.1 Vibrio sp. DNB22_10_4
GAACCTGGGGCTGGATCACCTCCTTATACGAATAGATTATTGCGATGAGTGTTCACACAGATTGATTAGGTTTGTAAGTTAAGAGTAAGGAAACCTTTTCCAGATGGGGCTATAGCTCAGCTGGGAGAGCGCTTCGCTGGCAGCGAAGAGGTCTGCGGTTCGATCCCGCATAGCTCCACCATCTTTAAGTGTTTTCTCTCGAGAATATTTAGAAATGGTTACTTCATTTGAAGTGATTAGCTCTTTAACAATTTGGAAAGCTGACGAATAACATTTGATTAATGTTATTCATTTAAAAGTTCTCAAATCCTATGTC
>NZ_JBNNXW010000050.1:0-303 GCF_052879755.1 Vibrio sp. DNB22_10_4
CGGCTTCTTTAATAGGAATGAGTAGAGAGCACAAGACTCTCAACAACCGTCATTCCTGTGCAGACAGGAATCTTCTGGAGGCATGGTGCACGCTTTGAGTAGACCCCTGCCTACGCAGGGGTGACGGATTCTTTAATGGGAATGAGTGGAGAGCACAAGACTTTTAACAACCGTCATTCCTGTGCAGACAGGAATCTTCTGAGGGCTTGGTGCGCGCTTGAGTAGCCCCCTGCCTACGCAGGGGTGACGGCTTCTTTAATAGGAATGAGTAGAGAGCACAAGACTCTCAACAACCGTCATTCC
>NZ_JBNNXW010000051.1:0-287 GCF_052879755.1 Vibrio sp. DNB22_10_4
GCATGGGGCCGCTCAACGCTGGTGCGCGTGACTGTGCGCGGGCTTACCCGCGTCACCGCGCTTGTCGGCCAGCTCATCGGCGCTGCGGTTGGCGACCTGGCGATCGTGGTCTTCGCGATTGGCCGTGCAGCGCTCGCGCACGACGCGTTCAATGCCCGGTGTGTTGTGCAGATCGGTGTCGAGCTGTCCGCTCTCGATGTCGCGGGCCGCTTGCTCGATGTTGGCGCGTGGGCCGGAGTGTTGCTCGTCCAGCCGCTGATCGCGCTCATGCGGTAGGTGGCCTGATG
>NZ_JBNNXW010000052.1:0-284 GCF_052879755.1 Vibrio sp. DNB22_10_4
GTCGTTAGCTCAGTTGGTAGAGCAGTTGACTTTTAATCAATTGGTCGCAGGTTCGAATCCTGCACGACCCACCATTCCTTCTTTGAAGGAAGTCTCAAGACATGGGGCTATAGCTCAGCTGGGAGAGCGCCTGCCTTGCACGCAGGAGGTCAGCAGTTCGATCCTGCTTAGCTCCACCATTCTTGAACATTCCACGGAATGACTTTCGTGGGCGATTAGCTCAGTTGGGAGAGCACCTCCCTTACAAGGAGGGGGTCACTGGTTCGAGCCCGGTATCGCCCACC
>NZ_JBNNXW010000053.1:0-279 GCF_052879755.1 Vibrio sp. DNB22_10_4
GCGCAAGGCCATTCGGTTCATCGCGACAATCTCGAAGCGGGTCTTGTTCGGCCGCTTCATGGCGAGGACGTAGTTGGCGGGCGCGTTGCCGCTTTCCACGTGCCCGATCCAGACCATCGAATCGATGTTGTGCCAGGCTTGCGCACCGCCGCGCGCCTCGGCGTTCTTCTCGACGATCTGCTCCACCGACAGCGACCCTGCCGCGCCCCGCTCGGCGCAGCCCGCGCAGGCCAAGATGCATGCAGCCAGCGCCCATGCCGCAATTCGTCTCATGATGGC
>NZ_JBNNXW010000054.1:0-278 GCF_052879755.1 Vibrio sp. DNB22_10_4
TTAGCTCAGTAGGTAGAGCAACTGACTTGTAATCAGTAGGTCACCAGTTCGATTCCGGTAGTCGGCACCATTTATTTGCCTCGATAGCTCAGTTGGTAGAGCAGCGGATTGAAAATCCGCGTGTCGGTGGTTCGACTCCGCCTCGAGGCACCATTATTTAGTGTTAAGCTGATAATGGTCTTACGACCTAGCTTGCACAAATAATTCCCCCTTAGTTCAGTTGGTAGAACGGCGGACTGTTAATCCGTATGTCGCAGGTTCGAGTCCCGCAGGGGGAG
>NZ_JBNNXW010000055.1:0-278 GCF_052879755.1 Vibrio sp. DNB22_10_4
GTTTCCGTCAGTTCCAGATTGCGGCGCGTGGCGGTGTCCAGGCCGATGAATTCGCTTTCGTGTTCGACGGTCAGGCCGATCACGTGCCGCAGCGACTGGCCCTGCGTGGCCGCCGCGTAGTTCAGCAATGCGCCTGCCGCGGCCAGTGCCGCCGTCAACGTTTCCGCGCCGAAGGCGACGAGGCTTGCGACGCCCAGTTGCTCGCGCAGGCGGCGCGCGCCGGCTTCCACGTCGAAGTGCCAGTCGGGCAGGCGTGTACGCGCAACGTCGAACTGGAT
>NZ_JBNNXW010000056.1:0-278 GCF_052879755.1 Vibrio sp. DNB22_10_4
TCCCAGCAACGCCCTCGGCACGCCTCGCCTCCCATGTGTGCCAAGCACCAAGACTTGCGCGCCAGCCTCCGCCGCAAGTCTCTCCAGCTCCGTGGCGACGTCAATATACGTCAGCGGATCTCTTGTGATGGCGACCGAAGCCTGGATTCCAGCTTGTTGGGCCTTCCGAATCGCAGCCGAGATCAGCGTCTCTCCGCGCTGAGCCAGCGCTGCCGTGACCTCCCGCACGAACGGAGAGCTCAAGTCGTATTTGACGTGGGCGTTATCCACGACATGGG
>NZ_JBNNXW010000057.1:0-277 GCF_052879755.1 Vibrio sp. DNB22_10_4
GTTCACCACGTCGTTCGCCAAGCGGCTCGATGGCCTGTGCCGCATCCGCGTGAAAGAAGCCGTGCACGGCGAGCGTGTGCTGCCCGGCCACGCTTACATCGCCCCGGGCGACATGCACCTGTCACTGGGCCGCAGCGGCGCCAACTACGTCACCGAGTTGGACCAGGGTCCGCCGGTCAACCGCCATCGCCCGGCAGTGGATGTGCTGTTCCGCTCCGCCGCGCGCAATGCCGGCGCCAACGCCTTGGGCGTGATCCTGACAGGTATGGGTAAGGAT
>NZ_JBNNXW010000058.1:0-276 GCF_052879755.1 Vibrio sp. DNB22_10_4
GGCGCCGGCAGAGTACCGGCGCACCAATCAACCCTGACGCGCCATGCGCCTCAGTCGGCCGCTGCCGACAGGTCGTGCGTAGGCGATGGCGGATCGCTCATCACACGGTTGCGTCCGGCCAGCTTGGCTTCATACAGCAGGCGGTCCGCACGTTTGAGCAGCGATTCCAGCGTCGGGTGGTCCACCGCCTGCGCCACGGCCACGCCAAAGCTGGCTGTCATGCGGCAGGGCACGTCGGTGCCGGTCGGTACGGTTACCTCGGCAATGCCCCTGCGT
>NZ_JBNNXW010000059.1:0-276 GCF_052879755.1 Vibrio sp. DNB22_10_4
GTCGGGCCTGGCCGCGCGCCTGATGATCGACGCCTCGCACGCCAACAGCAGCAAGAAGCACGAAAACCAGATCCCGGTGTGCGAAGACATCGGCCGCCAGATGGCTGCCGGCGACAACCGCATCGTCGGTGTGATGGTGGAGTCGCACATCAACGCCGGCCGCCAGGACCACGTGCAAGGCACGCCGGTGTCCGACCTGGCCTACGGCCAGAGCGTGACCGACGCCTGCATCGGCTGGGACGATTCGGTGAAGGTGCTGGAAACGCTGGCCGAGGC
>NZ_JBNNXW010000060.1:0-276 GCF_052879755.1 Vibrio sp. DNB22_10_4
GGCCTGCGCCACCAGCTTGAGCAAAATCGCCCGCCCTTCCGGGTGCTTCAGGTTGACGGTGACGGACTGCTTGCCCGCATTGACGGCGACGAACGAGGCGCCCATCTTGCGGCGCGCCTGTTCCGGATCGGCACCCAGGCGGCGGGCAAGATCGCCATTGCCAGGCACCTCGACCTTGATCACTTCAGCGCCGAGCAAGCCCAATTGATAGCCGCAGAACGGCCCGGCCAGCACGTTCGACAAGTCGAGCACGCGCAAACCCGCGAGAGGCAAAGC
>NZ_JBNNXW010000061.1:0-275 GCF_052879755.1 Vibrio sp. DNB22_10_4
GTGCAGGAATTGCCCAAGGGCTTCAACGGCCCGAATACGCAGGCGCTCGGCAAGCTGATCTACACCGATTACATCTACGCCTTCGAAGTTGCGGGCATTGTGCTGCTGCTGGCGATTGTCGCTGCCGTGGCGCTGACGGCCCGTCGCCGTAAGGACGCCAAGACCCAGAAGGTGGCCGATCAGCTTCGTGTGCAGCGCAAGGACCGTGTGCGCCTGGTTTCGATGCCGGCCGAAAAGGCAGCAGGCGCAGCTTCGGCTGATTCCAACAGCTGAGC
>NZ_JBNNXW010000062.1:0-275 GCF_052879755.1 Vibrio sp. DNB22_10_4
CTTTCCCACCTGTATCAATCAAGACATTTTGGTTCTTACCGCCTTCATATAAAATACTGTCTCCCTGCCCCACATTTAACATTGTAATTTTGTGATGTGAATTTGTTGGAAACGTTATTAATAATGTCAGAATAATTATAGTCCAAAACGTAACCAATATATATTTACGTTTAGCCAATAACCAAAATATGTAATAAACAGAAATTATTAATACTATAAATATCCAATCATTAAACTTGGGAACAGAAAAATGTGATTGCTTGATTCTTGTGAAT
>NZ_JBNNXW010000063.1:0-274 GCF_052879755.1 Vibrio sp. DNB22_10_4
GGCGGTGGCGAGGCGGTAAAATGGCCCGTTCGCGGCCATCCTGGGCCGTCTGCCCCTCATGATCGAAACCGACAAGCTCGCCGCCAAGGCCGTCTCCGCTGAGCGCATCATCTCAGCGTCCCCCGCCTCCCCCAACGAGGAGGCCTTCGAGCGCGCGCTGCGCCCCAAGCTGCTCGACGAATACGTCGGCCAGGAAAAGGTGCGCGGCCAGCTCGACATCTTCATGACGGCGGCCAAGAACCGCAGCGAAGCGCTCGACCACGTGCTGCTGTTC
>NZ_JBNNXW010000064.1:0-274 GCF_052879755.1 Vibrio sp. DNB22_10_4
ATAACGCCCAAATAGATCAGGTACAGCGCACCGACGATCTTGACCGCCATAAAGGCGTGCTCGGATGCCACCAGCACTGCACCGAGCCCCGCACCCGCAATGAACAGGATCGAGGTCATCCCGATCTCCATCCCCACGATCGTCACCGATGTACGGCGCATACCGTGCGTCAACCCGTGGCTCATGCACAGGATCACGCCCGACCCGGGTGCGATGGCCGTCACGGTTGTTGCAACGAAGAACGCCAGCCAGACCTGAAATGTCATGAGAGGCT
>NZ_JBNNXW010000065.1:0-273 GCF_052879755.1 Vibrio sp. DNB22_10_4
GCGACGTGCTCGACCACCTGCGCGCCGAAGCCGACCTGCTGCACACCACGCCCGCCGCACAGATCGACACCACCCTGCTGATCGTCCCCGCGCTAGCGGATTTCTTCGACTTCCACACCCTCACCGACCGCGCCGAGGCATTGCTCGCCAAAGCCGGCTACGAAGGCGAACTGCAACTCGCCAGCTTCCACCCCGATTTCGTCTTTGCCGATGCGGACCCAGACGACATTGCCAACGCTACCAACCGCGCCCCCGCCCCGATCCTGCACCTGC
>NZ_JBNNXW010000066.1:0-271 GCF_052879755.1 Vibrio sp. DNB22_10_4
CTCCTGGACAGTCCGGAGCCGGCAAAAAGGAAGGGGCCAGAGCCGTGGGTCTTCAGCAGGTCAGCGAGCGAATCGGCGATGGTCATAAATATCGTTGACAGGGGTTGGCGGTTGAGCGAAGCACCTGAAGCATTTTGGCAGAAGTCGATGCCGGCAAGGCGGGATGGTTTTTCCATACGTTGCCGCTTCCGCGTGCCAATACCTTTTTTTGCTCTGTTTCTACAGGGTGTCGCGGTAGTTGGGGGTAACGCATGTTTATACTGAATGCAGT
>NZ_JBNNXW010000067.1:0-270 GCF_052879755.1 Vibrio sp. DNB22_10_4
GTCGGAAGTGCTCGAGCGATACAACGCCAGCGTGCGGAACGACAAACTGCGCTACGATCCCGCCCGAAGCACAAAATTGGCAAAAACTGCTTTTATCCGATTTTTGAACCAACATCTGTGGGGAGAACCCGGGGACGCTGAGCTGTACGCCTACCACTTTAAGAACTGACTAAGTTCGTTGTCTTTCGGGTCCTCCCCGAGTCTGCGGTTACTTCCCCTCCACGGAGCCTCTCAGCATCCGGATGTCGCATGGATTCTGAGGGCTGTACC
>NZ_JBNNXW010000068.1:0-269 GCF_052879755.1 Vibrio sp. DNB22_10_4
GCGCACGCCTGCCCTGGCGGCTGCGCTACGCACTTGGTCTTGCGACTTGCGCACGTGCATCAGCACCGGCAAATCAAACTCGCGCGCAATGCGCAATTGCGCTTGGTAGACGGTGTTCTGCCGCTCGACGTTCGGATCGGGGATGAAGAAATCGAGCCCGATCTCGCCAATCGCAACAAAGCGCAGATCGTCCATCGACGCTGCGACTTGGCGTCGCAGTTCGGCCAGGTCATCGTCGCTGGCCTGGGCGGCACACATCGGGTGAATGC
>NZ_JBNNXW010000069.1:0-269 GCF_052879755.1 Vibrio sp. DNB22_10_4
TCTATGCACTGTGCGCGCTGGGCCTGGCGCTGTTTGGCAGACGCGCGCTGTGGCTGGTCGCGCTGATGTTGTTCACCACAACCATCATCGTGCCGTTCTGGCACAGCGGTGTGGTGCCGCGTGATCCGGAGGCGCTCTACGCCTGGGCCACGCCCCTGCAGGCAATGGCCGCCAACCCACTTGTGCTCGAGTTCCTGCTGGGGGCGGGGCTGGCGTGGCTGTATGCGGAACACCGGCACCGCCTGACACCCGCCTTGGCCCATGTGCTG
>NZ_JBNNXW010000070.1:0-269 GCF_052879755.1 Vibrio sp. DNB22_10_4
GTGCGTGTCTTCAGCGGTGGCGGCCATCAGCTGGCTGAGTGCAACCCCGAACAGGCTGGCGCAAGTGTCCTGCAAGGTGCGGGCAGATCGCAGGCCGGTTCGCCGGGCAAGCTGTTCCAGCGCCTCGGTGGGGCAGGCGATGTTCCCTTCCAGCGCGGCCAGTGCGTAGAGCGCCCGCGCGGCCCGCTGCTCGCGTACCAGTGCAAGCAGCGCTTCGCCTTCAGCAAACAGGCGGGCGCGCACCTGTCGCGGTCCGATCTGCCAGCACT
>NZ_JBNNXW010000071.1:0-267 GCF_052879755.1 Vibrio sp. DNB22_10_4
TCATTCAGATCGCCCTGCTTTGGCTGAAGCTGGAAACGTGGGATGAAGCCAAGGTGATCCTGATGTTCCACGTGGCCGGCACGGGCATGGAGGTGTTCAAGACAGCCGTCGGCTCATGGATCTATCCAGAGGCGTCATTGCTGCGCATCGGTGGTGTACCGCTGTTTACCGGCTTCATGTATGCCTCGGTGGGCAGCTATATCGCGCGGGCGTGGCGCGAGTTTGATCTGCGGTTCTCGCACCATCCGCCGCTGGTGGTCACTGCCC
>NZ_JBNNXW010000072.1:0-267 GCF_052879755.1 Vibrio sp. DNB22_10_4
GCTGATAGCGGCGCAACTCCAACGCACCTGCCACGTAGGCGGCGCCAATCACGATGGTGACGACCAGCGCGAGCGGGTTGAGGCCCACGACATAGCCTGCCGCGATCCACCCCAGGGCCACCAGCCCGGCAAAGAAAACGATGAGATTCAGGTGATTTCTGGACATGGTGTCCTGTTTAACGCTTAGCGAGTACGAAGGGCGGCAAGCAACCCGTCGACCGGTTGAAAACGAACATCCAGCTCTGCAAGCAGCACGCTCTGCATATC
>NZ_JBNNXW010000073.1:0-267 GCF_052879755.1 Vibrio sp. DNB22_10_4
CGCTCGGTGCGGGTAGGCCGGTGGCTGTTATCGGGTCGGAACACGCACTGCCGACTGGTCCCTTCCGGTATGTGGAATTCCACTGGCCTCTTTCTGGCAATGCAATTGAAGAGCGGGTTGACGCCAGCCAATCACCGGCGGACATCGAACGGCCAATGTTCGACCATCTGGTGTCACACATGGCGACGGACGCTCTTGAGCTACACACCGGATGCAGTCCTCCACCGTCAAACCACGAACGCCCACTTCTGGCCGATTGGCTGAGAT
>NZ_JBNNXW010000074.1:0-266 GCF_052879755.1 Vibrio sp. DNB22_10_4
TCCGGGAACTGCTCGTGCAGCACCGACAGCTTGATGTATTCGGGGCGGAAGTCGTGGCCCCACTGGGCCACGCAGTGCGCCTCGTCGATGGCGAACAGGGAGATCTTCGACGCCTGGAACAGGTCCAGGCAGCGCTGCGTCATCAGGCGCTCGGGCGCCACGTAGACGACGTCGATGCCGCCCGTGCGCACCAGGCGCTCGATGCGGCTCGCTTCTTCGTAGGTTTGCGTCGAATTGAGGAAGGCGGCGCGCACGCCCACTTCTTC
>NZ_JBNNXW010000075.1:0-266 GCF_052879755.1 Vibrio sp. DNB22_10_4
GCCCAGCACCGTGCGCGCGCGGCCCGCTTCGCATAGCGCGATCACGTGCCGCAGCGTGGCGAGAGAGTCTGGGCCGCGGTTGATGAGGTCGCCGACGAAGCGCAGGGGGGTGTTGGCGGGTAGCGCGGTCAGGAGGGACTGGAGGGGGGCGCAGCAGCCTTGGAGGTCGCCGATGGCGTGGGGAGGGCTCGACGTGATAGTCATGTGAA
Organism: Vibrio sp. DNB22_10_4; assembly: GCF_052879755.1. Classification (NCBI taxonomy): domain Bacteria; kingdom Pseudomonadati; phylum Pseudomonadota; class Gammaproteobacteria; order Vibrionales; family Vibrionaceae; genus Vibrio; species Vibrio sp. DNB22_10_4. The sequence goes on from NZ_JBNNXW010000075.1 coordinate 210, forward strand.
ATGAGACGAGCGATGCTCAAGACCAACCGAAATCGCAATATTTCAGTTGTGTTACAG
>NZ_JBNNXW010000076.1:0-266 GCF_052879755.1 Vibrio sp. DNB22_10_4
GTTGAGTTCGGGCTCGACTTCCACGGCCGCGTGTCTGCGCCGATGGCCAAGGTGCTGATCAAGGAGCTGGAGCCGTATCGCCCGCTCTTTATTGAGGAGCCTGTTCTGGCCGAACAGGCTGAGACCTACGCCCGTCTGGCCGCGCAGACCCATCTGCCGATTGCCGCCGGCGAGCGCATGTTCTCGCGCTTCGACTTCAAGCGCGTGCTGGAGGCAGGCGGGGTGTCGATCCTGCAGCCAGATCTGTCGCACGCGGGCGGCATTAC
>NZ_JBNNXW010000077.1:0-265 GCF_052879755.1 Vibrio sp. DNB22_10_4
CCTTTGCACCGTCCTGCACAATCTTGCCGACGGTGATATCAACTTCCACAGCCTGCTTGTCGTGCGCCACGGCCATTTGGTCACCGAAGTCTATCGGGCCGGCAAGGACGAGCGCATCAAAGACCTGTTCCGCACCACGCGAACATTCGGCCCATCGACCGTGCACGATGTCCGGTCGATCAGCAAATCGGTGACGAGCCTGCTCTGGGGGATTGCGCAGGCGCAAGGCAAGATGCCGTCGCTCGACACGCCCGCGTTGTCATTG
>NZ_JBNNXW010000078.1:0-264 GCF_052879755.1 Vibrio sp. DNB22_10_4
GCATTCCGATGGCGAAGATCCTGTTTGCGGGCAACCCCGCCCTCGGCCTGATCGTGCTGCCGACCATGATCTACCACCAGTTGCAGTTGATCGTATGCTCGGCACTGGCGCGCAAGTATGCGGATCGCATGGCACGCGCCGAAGCCAGCACTGGCGCGCCGGCCAGCCGTCCGGCGTAATCACAGGGTCATCAAGCCCGTCGTTTCCGGCCAGTGGTAGGTGTGCACCCAGGCATGCCCACCATCGGCCGTCTCCAGCCAATCG
>NZ_JBNNXW010000079.1:0-264 GCF_052879755.1 Vibrio sp. DNB22_10_4
GGTTACATCCACGTGCGCGCCGCGCCCGGCGTCGGCATCAAGCTCGATGGCAAGCTCAAGGGCGTCGTCGACAGCGAGGAGGGTCTCGTCCTCCGCGACGTGCCGGCGGGCATGCACGCGCTCCACGCGTTCTTGAACGGGCACGAAGATCAGCACGCGGTCGTGTCGGTCGAGCCCGCGGCGGTCGCGGTGCTGAAGCTGCGTCCGTTCCAGCCGATCCCCGAGCACAAGCTGCTCGACGCGGCCGCGAAGAGCGGATCGGTG
>NZ_JBNNXW010000080.1:0-264 GCF_052879755.1 Vibrio sp. DNB22_10_4
ATGTTGATGAGATCGGCCTTGCGCCCTTGCAGCAGGAAGTGCGTGTCGTCCAGCAGCTCCAGCGTGTCGCCCATCGGCACCGGGGTTTCCACGTGCCCACCGGACACCCATACGGTTGGGCCGTCGTCATCGGTCGTGCTGGTGCGCAACTCCAGATGAACGTCGGGGTACGCATGCCACGCGGTGTCTTGCGCCGTGCGTCGCGTGGCGAGCTGGCCGGTTTCGGTGCTGCCATAGATCTCGAGCAGCGGTGCGGCCAGGCGT
>NZ_JBNNXW010000081.1:0-261 GCF_052879755.1 Vibrio sp. DNB22_10_4
CTTCGTGACCGTGTAGCTCGGGCTCACGCACGTGTCGCCCTCGCGGGCGTCATCCCAGTATTTCTCAACGATGGTCATGTTCATGCCTGCGCACGGGGGTTGATTGCCAAGGCCTGCGCCACGCACGACGCGGGCTTGGCCTGGATGAGTTCGACCGCCAGACCGTCTGGCAAGCGCAGCCAGTTGCGACCCTGCGGCATTTCTGTCACGCCAAAGCCTTGCGCCAATGCCAGTGCAGCTTCGAGGTCTTCGCACATCACA
>NZ_JBNNXW010000082.1:0-261 GCF_052879755.1 Vibrio sp. DNB22_10_4
GTTTATCGGTCGAGCCGATCAGGACGCAAACCGTATCGGCAAGGCTCAATGCCCGGCGCAGTACGTCAAGGTGTCCACGGTGCATCGGCTGGAAACGGCCGATGAAGACAAGCGCATCGAAGCGCTTTGCATTGGTGCTCATGAGGCTCCCTCAAGAGATTGGCGGCGTTGGGTCTGTCCCGCAACCGTGAATTCATACTACGCGCCGCCCCCATTGAGCGTCAAATGAAAATCTCGTAAAAATGCGCGATGTGCAACAAC
>NZ_JBNNXW010000083.1:0-260 GCF_052879755.1 Vibrio sp. DNB22_10_4
GTCTACATCGTTACGACCGACACGCACTTCTCGCACAAGGTGTGGCACGAAACCTCGCCGGCCGTGGGCAAGGCACAGTTCCCGCTGGTGGGCGACCCCACGCACGCACTGACCAACGCTTTCGGCGTGCACATCCCCGAAGAAGGCCTGGCTCTGCGCGGCACGTTCGTGATCGACCCGCAAGGCACGATCAAGACGCTGGAAGTGCACGACAACGCCATCGCACGTGACGTGAAGGAAACCCTGCGCAAGCTCAAGGC
>NZ_JBNNXW010000084.1:0-260 GCF_052879755.1 Vibrio sp. DNB22_10_4
GGGTATGCAGCGAAGAATCTTCCCAGCCTTCCTTCGGCACGGATGCCCGCGCGAGCGGCTTGGCCAGGCGGTCGGCGGTATGCAGCCAGTGATGCTCTTCGATCTGCGGGCGGAGTTGCGGTGTCTCGCGGTCGATCTGGCCGAGGCGGCGCTGCAGGGTGCGCGGGCGCATCACTACCAGGACTGCGAGGATGGCGCAGAACGCGATGGAGAAGGCGCCTGCCAGCAATACGACGTGTGCAATTTGCATGGTCTTACGG
>NZ_JBNNXW010000085.1:0-259 GCF_052879755.1 Vibrio sp. DNB22_10_4
GTGTGATCCAGTCGCTGAGCCTCATGCAGCGCGTGCTGGGACGTAGCCAGCGTGGGGCGGCTGTGCCGCCATCGGGCGGGCATCGATCGGCACGGCAGGCTGCCAAACCGGCCAACGATGCCGCTGCCCCGGCAGCCATCGTGCACGCCCAGCATGCAACGGTATCGCCTGGCTGAGGTGTCGCGTTAGCACCGTACCGATGCCTCAGATTGGAGCATGTGGGCGCATCATTTTTGCTCGCCCACTGGCTCCAATGCAC
>NZ_JBNNXW010000086.1:0-259 GCF_052879755.1 Vibrio sp. DNB22_10_4
TGTCCGCGTTGCGCATCGCGAGAGTTCCGTGCCGTTTTCGTTCTACGACGCCGACAAGAAACCCATTGGTTATGCAATGGATCTCTGCCTGCGTGTGGTCGACAAGCTGCGCACCGAACTCAAGCGCCCGGACCTGAAGGTCCAGTACGTGATGGTGACCTCGTCTTCGCGCATCCCGACCATCGCCGAAGGCAAGGCTGATGTCGAATGCGGTTCGACCACCAACACGCGTGAGCGCCGCGAGAAAGTCGCCTTCACC
>NZ_JBNNXW010000087.1:0-258 GCF_052879755.1 Vibrio sp. DNB22_10_4
GCGCAAAACACTGCGCGAAGCCCACCTTGATCGCATCCGAAATACGCAGGTCGTCGAGCGTTTCGATGCGCGGCGCACCGGCCTTGGCGGCCTCAAGCAGCGCATTGGCACGCGGGTCATGCGTCTGACCGCGATGGCGCTCGCGCCATTCGGCCCACAGGATCACGAAGCCGCCGATGATGAACGCCGACGCCACCACGATCGGGTTGAACAGATGCGCCTTGATCGCCTTGCCGAAGATCAGCGCCAGCGTGATCG
>NZ_JBNNXW010000088.1:0-257 GCF_052879755.1 Vibrio sp. DNB22_10_4
GTGCAAGCGCACAAGACGACTAAACTTTCAGAAATTCCTGAAAATTGAGAAAGATCAAAACGATGCAACTTTCTCCCTTGAAACAGCGCTTCGTCTTGCACTTTGGCGAGATGGGCAGCCGCTGGGGCATCAACCGCACGGTTGGGCAGATCTATGCCCTGCTCTATGCGGCACGCGAACCGATCAACGCCGACGAGATTGCCGAGGCGCTGGGCTTCTCACGCTCCAACGTGAGCATCGGCCTGAAGGAGCTGGAG
>NZ_JBNNXW010000089.1:0-257 GCF_052879755.1 Vibrio sp. DNB22_10_4
TCCCAGCTATGCGTCAGGATCAGGCTGCCCAGGTGCGGCACCTGCACTGCATAGCGGGTGACCTCGGCATCCATGTCGGGCAAGCCGAACAGGTTGAGCGCGGTGCCGCCCTTTTCGGTGTCCCACAGACCTTCGATGGCGGCGATCTTGGCGGGCTGATACTCGCGCGTGTTCAGGCCGTGCGCGTCACCGATAAAGATCTGGATTGGCGCGAGCAGCAACAGCAGCCAGAGCGCCATGGAAAAGCTGCGCTTGAC
>NZ_JBNNXW010000090.1:0-257 GCF_052879755.1 Vibrio sp. DNB22_10_4
GCTCCGGGCCAATGCTCGGCGAGATAGTCTTCGACGGGCCGTGCATCAAGCACGACAAGGGACGAATCCTTGCGCAGCGTCTCTACAGAAATAACGGCAGTCATCTGCATCCTCGTAAAGAGCTAACAGCGTACGGCTGGTGGGCAACACCGACAACTGCTCATCGCGCATATCAATCTAAGCGCATGTAATTTGCTCGCTGAGGGCTAGCGCAGCGTCGGCTCCATGCTGAAGCGGCGCATTGAGTAGTTCTCTTT
>NZ_JBNNXW010000091.1:0-257 GCF_052879755.1 Vibrio sp. DNB22_10_4
CGCCAGCGCATGGGCCAACTGCTGCTGCAGCCATTGCAGGTGGCGCAGGCCGGCGGCCTGCATGCGCGCGGCGGCCAGCGCCGTCCAGCCGGGCTCCAGCACCAGGCGCAGCTCAATCAACTGACGCGGCGACAGCGTGCCCAGCGCCGGCGTGGCAAACGGGCGATGCAGGCGATCGGCACTTGCCCGCTCGGCGCCCACCTGCGGGCCGCGCACCACCACGCCCCGGCTGGGCAGGATGTCGACCAGCCCCAATG
>NZ_JBNNXW010000092.1:0-256 GCF_052879755.1 Vibrio sp. DNB22_10_4
GCCATGGGGTCAGAAAGTTTGCGGGACCTGCAATGGGGGGTGCAGCGGGGTTTCCAACATTTGGGCGAGCAGGTTGTCGTAGGCGCCCTGGGCCTTGAGGATCAGGTCGGCCACTTCGCGCACGGCGCCACGGCCGCCAGTCGCCTGGGCGACATAGTGGGCGCGGTTGCGCAGTTCAGCGTGGGCCTGGGCGGGGCAGGCGGCAAAGCCCACCAGCGCCATCACTGGCAGGTCTGGCCAGTCGTCACCCATGTAG
>NZ_JBNNXW010000093.1:0-256 GCF_052879755.1 Vibrio sp. DNB22_10_4
GTTCTGGTGGAAGTGCCCGCCTACCCCGCCACGCTGCAAGCCTTGCGTCTTGCGCAGGCGCGCATCGTGCCCGTGCCGATGGACGAGCACGGCCTGCAAGCCGACGCACTGGCCGAGTTGCTACGCCAACTGCCCGCGGAGCAGCGTCCAAAGCTGCTCTACACCGTACCGAACTTCTCCAACCCCCGGGGCACGCTGCTGGCCGCCGAGCGCCGTGAGGCCCTGGTGCAACTGGCCTGCACCCACGGCTTTTGGG
>NZ_JBNNXW010000094.1:0-256 GCF_052879755.1 Vibrio sp. DNB22_10_4
CGGCAAGGCTTGCCAGCCACCATCGGCCGTCAGCGTATCAGCACCGTTGAAGGCCGTGAGCGCACCCAGCAGCGCGCGTGACGTGCCGGCCAGCCGATGAAAGTACAGACCGTGGACCATCGGCTCGAAAAAGTAGCGCGCGGCCGCCTCGCCGAACACGCGTGTGCTCCAGGCCTGCGCATCCTCGTCGTCCAACGCGGCAAGGCTGGCGTAGTGGCTGGGGTCGACGCCGCGTACCTCGCGCGCGGTTGCGAGG
>NZ_JBNNXW010000095.1:0-255 GCF_052879755.1 Vibrio sp. DNB22_10_4
CTGTCATGCTCACTCGGGATGACGCTGGCCGCAAATGGTGGCACGCCTTGTCGGACGAAGAGCGCGAAAAGATTGACCTTTTTGTGTCTGGTCGCGGGACTACGTTTGATGCCGCAATGAAATCCGCGAACGAGAAAGCCGTCATCGCCGCCGCGCCCACACCGGCAGCGCAGGGAGGGGATGGCCATGAGTGATTTGGCAAAGCACTCGCTGCAACGTGGCGCCCAATACCCGTTCGACGCTACAGATGAATGG
>NZ_JBNNXW010000096.1:0-254 GCF_052879755.1 Vibrio sp. DNB22_10_4
GCGGAAAGTAGCCGGGCAGGCCGTCGGCCACGAAGGGCTGGTCGGGCAAATCGCTGGCCAGCAGCGCGTCATACAGCCACATCTTGCTGTAGGCCATCAGCACCGCGCGCTCCGGCGTGGTGAGGCCACCGCTGGCGGCGCGCCGGGCGTCGATCTCCTCGTCGGGCGGCAGAAATTCGATGACCCGGTTCAGGCGCCCGGTGCGTTCCAGATAGCGCATCAGCCGCGCTTCGGCATCCAGCCACTGTGTCGTG
>NZ_JBNNXW010000097.1:0-254 GCF_052879755.1 Vibrio sp. DNB22_10_4
TATCTCTCCTGGCTGCTCAGTGCGCACGCGGCTTTTTTCCTGCTGCGTTGGCTCGCGCGCGGCGCGGCACTGCGCCAGTGCGCGCTTCGGGCTTGTTGTCACTGGTATCGGGCTGCTCCAGCGTGTGCAGGATCGGGCAGTCGGGCCGTTCGTCGCCGGCGCAACACCGGATCAGCGCCTTGAGCGTCGCGGCCATCTCCAGCATGCTCTCGATGCGCCGGTCCAACTCGTCGATGTGTTGCTGGGCCAGACGC
>NZ_JBNNXW010000098.1:0-252 GCF_052879755.1 Vibrio sp. DNB22_10_4
AAGCCTACGCACTTGAACCTGGACAACCGTCGCCAGGCCCACCTAGCCTTCTCCGTCCCCCCATCGCAATTGTAAGAAGTACGGGAATATTAACCCGTTTCCCATCGACTACGCCTTTCGGCCTCGCCTTAGGGGTCGACTCACCCTGCCCCGATTAACGTTGGACAGGAACCCTTGGTCTTCCGGCGTGGAGGTTTTTCACCCCCATTATCGTTACTCATGTCAGCATTCGCACTTCTGATACCTCCAGCA
>NZ_JBNNXW010000099.1:0-252 GCF_052879755.1 Vibrio sp. DNB22_10_4
CCTGTACGCACGCCGCGCGCTGCGCCAGGGCTTTGCCTTCCCGCTCACACCCGAGGACTACGTCAAGTTTGCCGAGAGCTTCGGCTTTGAAGAAACGCCCGACCAGGCCGCCGCCATTGCCGCTGTCATCGCTGACATGACCTCGGGCAAGCCGATGGACCGCCTCGTCTGCGGCGACGTCGGCTTCGGCAAGACAGAAGTCGCCTTGCGCGCCGCGTTCGTCGCAGTCATGGGCGGCAAGCAGGTCGCCAT
>NZ_JBNNXW010000100.1:0-252 GCF_052879755.1 Vibrio sp. DNB22_10_4
GAACCAGCGTCTGGTTGGAGCTGGCGCCGCGCATGAAGAGGCTGGCATTGGTGCCGGGGCCGCCGTTCTGCGCGATCTCGATGCCGGCCTCGCGGCGCAGCAGGGTCACCGCATCCGCGGCTTGCGAGCGCTCGATGTCGGCGCGGCTGACAACCGTCGTGTGCGGCAGTGCATCCGACAAGGGCTGCTCGCTACGCGAAGCCGTTACCACCGTCGGGTTCAGTTCGCCCACCGGCGTGCTCGCCATCCGTG
>NZ_JBNNXW010000101.1:0-251 GCF_052879755.1 Vibrio sp. DNB22_10_4
CTTCACGTACTGATCGAATTGCGACACGATGGCGCGACGCAGCGCCTCGGTTTCGGCCGATTCAGTCGGTTCCGGGCCGACGGGCACTGCTTCGCAGAAGAAGTGCGATTCGTCGTCGGTCACGGTCAGGATATTGGCGCGTTGCGTGCCCTCGACCAGCACCTTCACGGTGCCGTCCGGCAGCTTCAGCATCTGCAGGATGTTGGCGATACAACCGACCTCGTAGAGGTCCTTGTCGGTCGGCTCATCCT
>NZ_JBNNXW010000102.1:0-249 GCF_052879755.1 Vibrio sp. DNB22_10_4
GTTCCAATCCTCGGCCGCTTTCTCTCATGGCACGAAAGCGGCACCCGGAGTCTACGAGGCCGCTTTTAACTGAAGCAATGGTTTGCGAGACAAATCAGAGTTTGCTGATGCGCCTGACACGTGTGCGGCGCTGCGTCCCGCAGGCATAAGGCGCGCATTATCGCGCAGCAAACAGTTCAGCCTGAAATTCAGGGACAGAACGCACCCCTGCAGCAAAACCCACACACAAACTTTTGAACGACTGTGCGG
>NZ_JBNNXW010000103.1:0-249 GCF_052879755.1 Vibrio sp. DNB22_10_4
GCCGTGCGCATACCGACCATGCTCTATCGACCGCAAGACGATCGCTATCTCGGCGCTGCACGAAACGCGCTTGCGGTTGCGTCCGGCCTGGCCGCCCCACCTGCGGTGCATGTTGTGCCGGGCAACCACTTCGTTTTTGTTGACCCGTGCCCAGCGGCAATTGCAGCCAGTGCGGCGGCGGTTTGTGAGGATGCCCCCGGGGTGGACCGTACGGCGGTGCATCGCCAGATCGAGCATGAGGTCGTGGAG
>NZ_JBNNXW010000104.1:0-249 GCF_052879755.1 Vibrio sp. DNB22_10_4
GTTCCATTCCGGCGCGAACGGCGCCAGGATGCGCTGCTGCACGACGGTCAACTCAGACCAGTTCGGATGGACGGACGGCTGCGGATTGGTGGCCGGCGGCGTTGGCAGTGCCAACTGCGTGCTGGCGCCGGCATCCGATGCGGTGGCCGGTGCCGATGCTGCAGGCGCTTGTGCGATTGCCAATCCGGCGGACAGACCTGCAGCGCCGATCAACGAGATCAAGGCAACGCGCAGGCGCAAGGTCCGTTC
>NZ_JBNNXW010000105.1:0-249 GCF_052879755.1 Vibrio sp. DNB22_10_4
TGCCGGTGCTGCCGGCGCGCAAACGCTGAACATCGGCTTTGCCGATCCGCTGTCGTCGCTCGACCCGCAACTGAACAACCACGCTGGCGACCGCTCCGTCGACGTGCATTTCTGGGATCTGCTGGTCGAGAACAAGTGGAACAAGCTGCAACCCGGCCTGGCACTGTCGTGGAAGACGCTGGACCCGAAGACGTGGGAATTCAAGCTACGCCCCGGCGTGAAGTGGCACGACGGCCAGCCGTTCACGGC
>NZ_JBNNXW010000106.1:0-248 GCF_052879755.1 Vibrio sp. DNB22_10_4
GCGTACGTCAGGCGGGGATTTTTTTGGGCGCGCTGGAGCGAGGCCGCTTACTTGCGCTTGAGCAGCGGCGCCAGGTACTTGCCGGTAAAGCTCGCCTTGCTCTTCGCCACATCCTCCGGCGTGCCCTTGGCGATGATCTGCCCGCCGCCGGCGCCGCCTTCCGGCCCCAGGTCCAGCAGCCAGTCTGCCGTTTTGATCACGTCGAGGTTGTGCTCGATGATCACAATCGTGTTGCCGTGGTCGCGCAG
>NZ_JBNNXW010000107.1:0-247 GCF_052879755.1 Vibrio sp. DNB22_10_4
TAATAGAGCAACAAGTAAACTTTCTTTAGAATGGACTGCGGATTTAAGCTTAATTTTTTCCTTCATAATCTGTAAAAGATAAGGTCATTATAGCACAATGATAATCTAATGTACTCTATTTAAAATAAAAAATTAAATCGCAAATTGTAAAATGAAGTTAGCCACCTTGAGTCAAGCAAAAAACATCTGAATCTCTTATACTAGAAGTTCGACCAAATAGTATAAAAAGGAAATTCAGATGCAAGAC
>NZ_JBNNXW010000108.1:0-246 GCF_052879755.1 Vibrio sp. DNB22_10_4
CAACCATACTGGGCATTGGGTTACCATCAATGTAGATGGGGTTACGACACTGTTGAATCCCTTGAAACTGTTGTTGAAAATTTCAAAAAATTTGATATTCCTTTGGAAACCATTTGGTCAGATATTGATTATATGGATGGATACAAGGATTTCACTAATGATCCACATAGATTTCCTCTTGATAAGTACAGAAAATTCTTGGACGACATTCACAACAACAGTCAACATTATGTTCCTATATTTGAT
>NZ_JBNNXW010000109.1:0-246 GCF_052879755.1 Vibrio sp. DNB22_10_4
TCGACGGCCACGGACGCTTGACGACCAGGATGCCGCCTTGCCCGTTCGGCAAGTCCTGCCCGGTTTCATCGACGATGGCGGCCATGATGCCCGGCAGCGGCAACGTGCACGAGCCCGGCACCAGCGGCGTGGCGCCCGGCAGCGGGGTCATCATGTGGCCGCCGGTTTCGGTCTGCCAGAAGGTATCGACCACCGGGCAACGGCCGCCGCCGATGTTCGTGTGGTACCACATCCAGGCTTCTGGGT
>NZ_JBNNXW010000110.1:0-245 GCF_052879755.1 Vibrio sp. DNB22_10_4
GGCTTCTTCAGCGGCGGCCTGGGCAGCACGCTGGGCAGCGTGGCCACCACGGCAGCCGGCGTGGCCGGCGGCGCGCTCCTGTTCCAAGGCATCGAAAACCTGTTCCATCACAACAGCGGCGGCGGTGGCGGCTTCTTTGGCCAGCAGCCGTTGATGGGCGGCTCCACGGAAACGGTGATCAACAACTACTACGACGGTGATAGCGGCAATAGCAATGGCAACACAGCCTCGCGTGACGACAGCCT
>NZ_JBNNXW010000111.1:0-244 GCF_052879755.1 Vibrio sp. DNB22_10_4
CGATCTCTATAATGCCCCCTCGCTGACACGGGAAAGGACAACGAAATCCCCAACGAGTCAGAAGGTCACAAGCTTCTAAGAAGCTTAGCAAAATAAGTTAAAAAAAGTGGTTGACACGAAAACTTATCTCGCTAAAATGACCGTCCGTTTCAAGGGAAGCTTTGAAGCAAGCTCTTTAACAATATAAACCTATCAATCTGTGTGGGCACTCGTTGATGATAATCAAATTAGATACCTCGGTATC
>NZ_JBNNXW010000112.1:0-243 GCF_052879755.1 Vibrio sp. DNB22_10_4
GTAGCTCAGCTGGATAGAGTACCTGGCTACGAACCAGGCGGTCGAAGGTTCGAATCCTTCCGAGCGCGCCATTCTCTTTTTTGTAGAGAGTGCCCTTTGGGAGAGGAAGTTCTCTTATAGAGAACAAGGGTAATGCCCTGTAACGTCAAATGACAATGCGAAAACTTATTGCGCGCTCGTAGCTCAGCTGGATAGAGTACCTGGCTACGAACCAGGCGGTCGAAGGTTCGAATCCTTCCGAGC
>NZ_JBNNXW010000113.1:0-243 GCF_052879755.1 Vibrio sp. DNB22_10_4
CGACCAGGCAGCGTGGATTACTGATGGCGGCCTCAATGCCATCGTGCGCGTTGACCCGAAAACGCTCGCCGTCACGCGTTTTCCGCTACCGAAGAACCGCACCGGCGCCAACCTGAACACCGCCGTTTTCGACAAGCAAGGACACCTGTGGTTTACCGGACAGAGCGGCATCTACGGTGAGCTGGACCCCGCCAGCGGAAAGATGCGCGTGTTCGATGCACCGCGCGGCCCGGGTGCCTACGG
>NZ_JBNNXW010000114.1:0-242 GCF_052879755.1 Vibrio sp. DNB22_10_4
TCCAAGAATTAGTCATATCACAAAATAAATTTTCTAAATTAGTACCATCAGTTGGGGTGTTTGTCATTAGTTCAATTGATAATTCATTAATTTTTGAAGTGGAAAAATTTGAAGTGAATCAATGGACTGAAGCATTAGCTAAATCTAAATATAATGAAATTGAAAGAGGTAAATTAGCTGCATATGAAAGTCAAGTATCATTGAAAGAACCAGTTGTGATTAAAAAACAGTCATCATCAACT
>NZ_JBNNXW010000115.1:0-242 GCF_052879755.1 Vibrio sp. DNB22_10_4
GGTCTATGCGCTGCGGTTGTCGGCCACGCGTTCCATCCTGATTGCCAGCAAGGGCGACCGGCTGATCGCGTTGTCGGAGCCGGGTATCCTGCTGGACAAGGACGGCAAGCCCGTCTCCAAGCAGGCAAACGCGCTCGCCGCACTGCTGTCGGATGACGCCGGCAAGCGCAACGTGCAAGGCAATGCCTATGCGCTGCCGACCGCAGAGACCACGGGCCACCACGTTGTGGTGAGCGCCAACT
>NZ_JBNNXW010000116.1:0-241 GCF_052879755.1 Vibrio sp. DNB22_10_4
GTAGGGACCAAACCTTGCGGTCCGATGCCTAAGTCACTGTCAGTTACCTGGACGCACTGACGAGGCTCAAGAAAGTTCCCCAGGTGTGCTCACTGAAATTCCCCACCCGTGGGCGGTTTCTACTGTAGCGACCTTCTGGTGGGTGCGGTGGCGGTGCGCTGGCTGTGGGTGCGGGCGTGATGGTCACGAAGCCGGTAGGAGTCGCCGTCGAGTTTGAGCACGACGGAGCGATGCAGCAGCC
>NZ_JBNNXW010000117.1:0-240 GCF_052879755.1 Vibrio sp. DNB22_10_4
GGGCCCAGCAGGCAGACGAATTCGCCCTGCGCCACGTCCAGCGAAACGCCGTCAAGCGCGGTGAAGGCGCCAAAGCGGCGGGTAACTTGCCGCACGGAGAGGAACGGCGTGGCGTTACCCTGGGTCGGGTCGGAAGCAGGCTGGGGCATTGACAGGGGCGACTAGGCAGTAGCGAAAACGGTCGCCACTGTAGCCAGCCGACATGTACCCCTTGTGGCAGTTACCCCAAAAACGCCAATG
>NZ_JBNNXW010000118.1:0-240 GCF_052879755.1 Vibrio sp. DNB22_10_4
GCTTGGCCCCCTCCAGTTCGATCACGTCGCCGAACGGCGCGAAGGCTTCGCGCGTGAGCGGCTCGATGGTCAGGGCAATGCGAGGGTTGGCAACTGCGGCGGTGTCTTGGCTCATTCCAGCACCCCCCACAAGCGCAGACGCGACACGCCACCGTCCGGGAACATGTTGAAGCGCACGTGCGTGACGATACCCAGGTCCGCGATTTCGGCTTCGTAGTAGTGCTGCAGGTCCATCTGCAG
>NZ_JBNNXW010000119.1:0-239 GCF_052879755.1 Vibrio sp. DNB22_10_4
GCCTTGCCCTGCTATGGCTGCTCTTGGTGGGGCGACCCGTCTTCCAAATGACGACAACTGCCTTGGCGTTCGGTACTTTCTTGGCGGCTTCTTTTGCTGGAGGTATGTATTTCGAGTGGCAGAATAGTCGAACAGTGATGCGATTGTTGGCGAATCCACAAAGGCAGGGGCCTGACGCTCATGCGCCATCGGCATCAACTGTAAGCACGCGAGAGACGAGATGAAGTTTCCGTTGTATG
>NZ_JBNNXW010000120.1:0-239 GCF_052879755.1 Vibrio sp. DNB22_10_4
GAACAGGGTCGAGAACGCTCCCACGGTCTCATAGCCCAGCTCGGCCGAAACCGCTGTGACGGGCATGCCCGCAGCCAGCAACGGCAGTGCTGCGCAGATGCGGGCCTGCTGCCGCCAATGCACGAAGGACAACCCGGTCTGTGCAATGAAGAGGCGCGACAGCGTGCGGCTCGACGCGCCCGCCTCGGCGGCCCAGTCTTCCAGCGTGCGCGGGTCGGATGGGTCGGCCAGGATGGCGT
>NZ_JBNNXW010000121.1:0-237 GCF_052879755.1 Vibrio sp. DNB22_10_4
TGGCAGGGGTGGAGAGATTCGAACTCCCAACACGCGGATTTGGAATCCGCTGCTCTGCCAATTGGAGCTACACCCCTAAAGTGTTATCTAATCTATGCTATTTAATTTCTTAAATCAACACGTTAGATTCAAAAAAGCCTCGTCGTTAGACGAGGCTTCTTAATAAGTGGCGGAGTGGACGGGACTCGAACCCGCGACCCCCGGCGTGACAGGCCGGTATTCTAACCAACTGAACTA
>NZ_JBNNXW010000122.1:0-237 GCF_052879755.1 Vibrio sp. DNB22_10_4
GATCAGCCGCCGCACTTCCCACATGCTCGATGACGAGCCAACCACTTGGCCCGTCAGGCCCATCTCGTCGCGGAAGAACGTCAGCATCGAAAGCGGATCGCCAATCTTGTCCCCAGTGAAGGAGACGAATTTCTCGCCAGCCAGATCGGCAATCTGCACATCCGCCTTGCCGAACAGCGGGTGGTACTGCCCGCAGAACAAGGCGTAGCGCTGGCGCAAGAACAGCCGGTGCTCGAT
>NZ_JBNNXW010000123.1:0-237 GCF_052879755.1 Vibrio sp. DNB22_10_4
GTCTTGCTGATCGACGACCTGATCGCCACCGGCGGCACCATGATGGCGGGCAAGCGCTTGCTGGAGCGCCTGGGTGCGACGGTGGTGGAGGGCGCGGCGATTGTCGACCTGCCGGAACTGGGCGGCTCGCGCTTGCTGATCGAGGGCGGTCTGCCGCTCTGTACCGTGTGCAATTTTGCGGGCCATTGAGCTCGCGCGGATTGTTCGATTGACAGTAGAGGAGACAAACCGATGCCC
>NZ_JBNNXW010000124.1:0-236 GCF_052879755.1 Vibrio sp. DNB22_10_4
GTGTGATGGCCGCCACCACGCCCATGGGCTCGTGCACGCTCATCGTCAGGCAATCGCCGCGCGCAGGCGTGAGGGATTCTTCCAGCGTCTCGCAAGCAGCGCCGAAGAATTGGAACGTCGCGGCCGCGCTCGCCACCAGGGCGCGCGTTTCGTTGATCGGCTTGCCGTTGTCCAGGCGCTGGCGCTGGGCCAGGGCTTCGCTGCGCGAGCGGATCAACTCGGCCACGCGGTACAGC
>NZ_JBNNXW010000125.1:0-236 GCF_052879755.1 Vibrio sp. DNB22_10_4
GTGCGGAACGGGGCTGGGCCTGACCAATACACCGGTCACCAATACCGCCACGGGCTCGGTCTCGCCAGACCGCGCAGGCATGGCGTCGGGCATCGATATGAGCGCCCGATTGATCAGCCTGGCCATCAACATCGCCCTCATGGGTTTCATTCTTCTCGAAGGCGTACTCTCTTACCTCACGCGCGCACTTTCCGGTTTTTCCGAAACCGGGCCGCTGCGTTTGCTCGCAGAAAAGG
>NZ_JBNNXW010000126.1:0-236 GCF_052879755.1 Vibrio sp. DNB22_10_4
GGTCAGCAGGCCGTGGTTCTGCAGGATGGCGGCCTTGTTGTTGCCGAGTGCCTCGGCAATGCGCTGGCCTTCATCCAGCTCGACCACCACACCGCCGAAATCGTCATACACCGCATGGTCGCCATAGAACGCGCACACGTCTTGCGTGAGCGGGTCGAGCTTGCGGCCGAGCGTCGACCACGCGCGGCCATACGTGCTGTGCGAATGCGCTGCAGCCACGGCATCTGGCCGTGCCC
>NZ_JBNNXW010000127.1:0-235 GCF_052879755.1 Vibrio sp. DNB22_10_4
GAGTACGTCTGCGCGCCCTCGAAGTCGTGCACGGCGGTGGCAACGGAGTCGCCAGCCTTCTTGTCCGGGCAGACCGCATGCACCGTGTGGCCGACCATCTGCAGGGCCTGGAAGGGCACCATCACCTCGTAGTCTTCGACATAGTCGCCCACCAGCATCAGAATCTTCTTCGCCACGGTTGTCTCCTGTATGGTTGCGGTCTGCCCATTGTGGTGACGCGCCGCCTGCCGTGGGT
>NZ_JBNNXW010000128.1:0-235 GCF_052879755.1 Vibrio sp. DNB22_10_4
CTTCACCGGCGGCGCACACTGGACGCTGGAGCGCCACGACCCCCTCGCCCACGCCGGTGAGGCCGACGACGAAGGCGGCAAGCTGACCGCACCGATGCCCGGCAAGGTCATCGCCGTGCTCGCCACGCCGGGGCAGAGCGTCACCAAAGGCGCGCCGCTCGTCGTCATGGAAGCCATGAAGATGGAGCACACGCTCACCGCCCCGGCGGACGGAGTAGTCGAGTCCGTGCTGTAT
>NZ_JBNNXW010000129.1:0-235 GCF_052879755.1 Vibrio sp. DNB22_10_4
GGGTGGCGGCCCGCTGTGCCAGCAGCCGCACGCTTTCCAGGCCGACAAAGAACTCACCATAGTGGGCCAGCGTGTATGGGTCCTGGCTGGCGCGCTCGGCACCGGAGCGATGCCATGGCCGCGCTTCATGCAGCGTGTAGTGGCGGGCCTGCTCGAATGCACCTTCGCCCAACCCCAGAAACACGTGTACGAAAACAAGCTGGGCCAGCAACGGCCTGAGCGCAGAGAACGGCGT
>NZ_JBNNXW010000130.1:0-234 GCF_052879755.1 Vibrio sp. DNB22_10_4
TGCAGGGGTATGCGATTGTCGAGGGCAACGGCTTTACCAAGGTGGTGCCGGAAGCCGATGCCAAGCTGCAGGGCTCGCCCACCTCGGTGGGTGCCGCAGGTGCGCGCGGCGGCGAGCAGGTCGTCACGCAGGTGTTCCGCCTGCAGCATGAATCGGCCAACAACCTGGTGCCGGTGTTGCGGCCGATGATCGCGCCCAACAACACCATCACCGCGTACCCGGCCAACAACACGC
>NZ_JBNNXW010000131.1:0-234 GCF_052879755.1 Vibrio sp. DNB22_10_4
GGCTTTGACCGTTGCGATGGGTTGGGACGATCCGGATTTGACCGTCGGCAAGTTGCTGCGTGTCTGGCGTTGGTTCGATCAGCACACTCTTGAAGGTAACGCTCCTGGCGTTAGTGCAGCGTTACTGGATCGCATCGCAGGTGTTACCGGATTCGCAAATGCGATGGCCAAAGTGGGCTGGCTGATCATTTCCGACGAGGGAATTTCGCTTCCGAACTTCGATCGGCACAACGG
>NZ_JBNNXW010000132.1:0-234 GCF_052879755.1 Vibrio sp. DNB22_10_4
GGATGATGAGATCGGCTGGGGGAATCGGCTGGCCCGGGCCAACCAAGCGCACGTCCACCTGCGGGTGCGCGCGCAGCGCATCGAAATCGGTGTGATTGGATACGCGCGGCAACACCGGAATCACCACGCGCAGCGCATCGCCAGAGGCTGCGCGCTGCGCGGTCTGCACGGCGTCTTCCGCATCCAAATGCAGGCCGTGCAGGTACGGCAGCACGCCAAACACCGGCTTGCCCG
>NZ_JBNNXW010000133.1:0-234 GCF_052879755.1 Vibrio sp. DNB22_10_4
TCTTTACGCTCGTGGCACCGGGCGCAGATGCGTCATTGATGGCGTCGCTCTCGCTCGGGCAGGGGTTGTTTGGCGCCTTGCTGGTTGCGTCGTTGGGCGGCAGCCTGTTTTTGAAGCTGTGCGGCGTCCGCTGTTTGCGCATTCCGTCCAGTCATTTGAGCAACGACCTCCTTGTTGGGGATGTGCTGGCCGTGATGCCGGCCGGCATGCTGACGATTCTCGCGTTCGCTGTCC
>NZ_JBNNXW010000134.1:0-233 GCF_052879755.1 Vibrio sp. DNB22_10_4
GGGCGATTAGCTCAGTTGGGAGAGCACCTCCCTTACAAGGAGGGGGTCACTGGTTCGAGCCCGGTATCGCCCACCATCTTTAAGCGCATTTCTTTTAGAAGAAAGGCTTTAAGTGCTCTTAAAAATGGTTTCGAAAGCTTTATTGCTGTAGAAAACAAGCTCTTTAACAATTTGGAAAGCTGACGAATAACATTTGATTAATGTTATTCATTTAAAAGTTCTCAAATCCTAGA
>NZ_JBNNXW010000135.1:0-233 GCF_052879755.1 Vibrio sp. DNB22_10_4
GCTACGAGGTGATCGCCTACAGCACCAACCCGGCGCCGCATACCGCGCGGCCGATGACCCGCCAAGCGCTGTATGACCTGATCCATGGCGTACTGATGGAACACGGGCTCTCGTACACGTGCGATACCAGCGACGAGAAGTATCCCCTCGTCGACAAGCTTTCCGCGCCGGGCGACAGTACGACCAACACCGGCAAGGACGAGGTGGCCTTGCTTGCCGAGGCGGTGCTCGAT
>NZ_JBNNXW010000136.1:0-233 GCF_052879755.1 Vibrio sp. DNB22_10_4
CGTCGATCGTGCGCATGCAACCGAGGCACAGGCCACGCGCGTCATCCATCTTGCAAACGCTGATGCACGGCGACGTGACCGGCTGCGCGCGCTCGGCCTGCGCACGACTATTGCGCAGCTTGCCCAGCGAGAGCTTCAGTTGTGCGCGGGTGCAACTGTCCATCGATGTTCGATCAATCACGCTGGGCGATGTCGGCCACAGGCGCGCCGGTCATCGCTTCCAACTCGGCCGG
>NZ_JBNNXW010000137.1:0-233 GCF_052879755.1 Vibrio sp. DNB22_10_4
GGATGGAGACCAGCGCGCCCGGCACGATCAGGGCATTCGCGCGCTGCTTGTTGAATGCGATGGCCGACAGCATCGTGAAGGTCGGCCAGAGGTAGTTGACCATCCCCACTTCGATGGCCTGCCGGCCGCTGTTGGCATAGCCGATCGACAAAGACAGGCACAGCTCGTACGAAACGAACAGCAGGCTGCCCCACACCAGATAACGCCGAGGAAACATCTTCAGGTTGCCGAGG
>NZ_JBNNXW010000138.1:0-233 GCF_052879755.1 Vibrio sp. DNB22_10_4
GTGAAATCCCATCACGTCGTTGGGATATTCATATTGAAGCTGATTTAGTTGAAGAAGTAGCTCGTATTTATGGCTATGATAATTTGCCAAGTACTTTGCCTTCCTCACAAAATGCTGGTGAATTGACTCAAATGCAAAAATTCCGTCGTACAGTGCGAACAGGTCTCGAAAGTTCAGGGCTTAATGAAGTTATTGGTTATTCGCTTGTAACTCCAGAAAAAGCAACTGAATTT
>NZ_JBNNXW010000139.1:0-229 GCF_052879755.1 Vibrio sp. DNB22_10_4
GTTGGGCTATCGCCAAGCGGTAAGGCACCGGCTTTTGATGCCGGCATTCCCTGGTTCGAATCCAGGTAGCCCAGCCATTTTTAAAGTGGCAAGTTTTTTTGAAAAAAACCTTGGCACAAGAGACGAGTTTGTATTATATTCTCTCGCTCTCAAGAGTGGCTACGTAGCTCAGCTGGTTAGAGCACATCACTCATAATGATGGGGTCACAGGTTCGAATCCCGTCGTAGC
>NZ_JBNNXW010000140.1:0-229 GCF_052879755.1 Vibrio sp. DNB22_10_4
GTGGTGGTTCCGGGCGGCGGGCCAGCGTTGATGCCGATGCCCGCAAAAATATCCGGCGCGATACAGCCCAGCACCATCGTCATGCCGCCGCCGGAGGACAGGCCGGCCACGTACACCTGGTTCGGGTCGATCGCGTATTGCGCGTTGGTGACGAAGCGGTTGACCAGATCCAGCAGTACGCCCACATGCCCGCTCGTGCGGCTGGGCGACGTGTTGGCGTAGTCCCAGC
>NZ_JBNNXW010000141.1:0-229 GCF_052879755.1 Vibrio sp. DNB22_10_4
GGCCAGACCTGCGTGTGTACGAACCGCTTCTATGTGCATGCGTCGGTGTACGACGCGTTTGTCGAGAAACTCTCGGCCAAGGTCAAGGGCATCAAGGTCGGCAACGGCTTCGACACGGGCGTGGTGCAGGGCCCGCTGATCGACGATCAGGCCGTGGAGAAGGTGCAGCGCCACATCGACGACGCGACGCAAAAGGGCGCGCGCCTGACCGCCGGCGGCAAGCTGATGC
>NZ_JBNNXW010000142.1:0-229 GCF_052879755.1 Vibrio sp. DNB22_10_4
TGTATATGTTTCAGACTTATTAAGAACACAGCAAACGTTTGAACATATTTTTCCATATGACATTGCATCAACGACTACCCCTCTATTAAGAGAACGTTCACTTGGCGTATTTGAGGGTGAATATAAAGATGAAATCAGTGCGAATCCGAAATATGAAAAATATTTCAATGATCCAAACTTTAAAGACTTTCGTCATAGTTTTTCACAAAAAGCGCCTGAAGGAGAAAGT
>NZ_JBNNXW010000143.1:0-229 GCF_052879755.1 Vibrio sp. DNB22_10_4
GGTCCACACGGATGCGCAAAAGCTGCAAGCCTCGCAGGAAGAGGCTGCCCGCACCGTCACGCCGCCGCGCGTGCCGCGTGAGCGCAAGCCGCTGCCGCCGATCCAGCAAGGTCCGATGATCCTGGTTGAGACCGGCCGCACGCCAAGCGGTGCTGATCAGCAGTAAGTATCTACCCGGCGGGCAACCGTCGGCGCATTGCCTGAGGGCGGCTTCGGCCGCCCTTTTTCC
>NZ_JBNNXW010000144.1:0-229 GCF_052879755.1 Vibrio sp. DNB22_10_4
GGTCTGCGCCCGTTGGCGGTGCTGGGCGATAACATCACGACCGACCACCTCTCGCCGTCCAACGCCATCCTGGCCAGCAGCGCCGCTGGTGAATACCTCGCCAAGATGGGCCTGCCGGAAGAGGACTTCAACTCGTACGCCACGCACCGCGGCGATCACCTGACCGCGCAGCGCGCGACGTTCGCCAACCCCACGCTCATCAACGAGATGGCCGTGGTCGATGGTGCAG
>NZ_JBNNXW010000145.1:0-229 GCF_052879755.1 Vibrio sp. DNB22_10_4
GGGCTACGCCTCGCTGGCCGACCAGTTGAAAAAGCGAGGTTTCGAGCGGCAAGTCAACGGCGAAGGCAAACCAACGGCGTGGCGCTGGAAACGGCAAGTGGACGAACACCTGCACGTGGTGATCGAGTTCCTGCAAGATGCCGGGGAAGCGAAACTTGGCAAACCCGTAAGCATTGACGGCGAGAGCGTTTCGGCCTTGACCGTCAAATTCGTCGGGATTGTGCACGAC
>NZ_JBNNXW010000146.1:0-225 GCF_052879755.1 Vibrio sp. DNB22_10_4
AGACTTGAACTCTCACACCTTGCGGCGCCAGAACCTAAATCTGGTGCGTCTACCAATTCCGCCACTTCCGCAACAAACTTTGTAGTTAAGAGAGTAATTGGTATAACTCAATCTTAACGTTGTACTTGAAGGTAAACCTACAAGTTGTAATAAATGGTGGCTACGACGGGATTCGAACCTGTGACCCCATCATTATGAGTGATGTGCTCTAACCAGCTGAGCTAC
>NZ_JBNNXW010000147.1:0-225 GCF_052879755.1 Vibrio sp. DNB22_10_4
GTAGCTCAGCTGGTTAGAGCACATCACTCATAATGATGGGGTCACAGGTTCGAATCCCGTCGTAGCCACCATTTATTGCAACTTGTAGGGTTACCTTCAAGTACAACGTTAAGATTGAGTTTTACCAATTACTCTCTTAGCTATAAGTTTTGTTGCGGAAGTGGCGGAATTGGTAGACGCACCAGATTTAGGTTCTGGCGCCGCAAGGTGTGAGAGTTCAAGTCT
>NZ_JBNNXW010000148.1:0-222 GCF_052879755.1 Vibrio sp. DNB22_10_4
AGACTTGAACTCTCACACCTTGCGGCGCCAGAACCTAAATCTGGTGCGTCTACCAATTCCGCCACTTCCGCAACAAATCTTTGTAGTTAAGAGAGTAATTGGTAAAACTCAATCTCAACGTTGTCTGGTAAGTATAACTTACAATATAAATGGTGGCTACGACGGGATTCGAACCTGTGACCCCATCATTATGAGTGATGTGCTCTAACCAGCTGAGCTACG
>NZ_JBNNXW010000149.1:0-222 GCF_052879755.1 Vibrio sp. DNB22_10_4
GTAGCTCAGCTGGATAGAGTACCTGGCTACGAACCAGGCGGTCGAAGGTTCGAATCCTTCCGAGCGCGCCATTCTCTCTTTTAGAGCTTTATCTTTTAGAGAAAAACGGGGAAGCCCAAGCATCGTTAACTGACAACACGAAAATTTGTTGCGCGCTCGTAGCTCAGCTGGATAGAGTACCTGGCTACGAACCAGGCGGTCGAAGGTTCGAATCCTTCCGAG
>NZ_JBNNXW010000150.1:0-220 GCF_052879755.1 Vibrio sp. DNB22_10_4
AATTGCCCGTGAGGCTTAACCATACAACACCCAAAGGGTTTTGATTGGACTCAAAGCAAGAACAAATTGAATGTGTATGAGAACACATAACAGCTTTCCAGATATTTTGGCTTTTAGCTTTTTTGAAAAGCTGAAACCAAAGCAGAATTTGCTTGGCGACCATAGCATTGTGGACCCACCTGATTTCCATGCCGAACTCAGAAGTGAAACGCAATAGCGC
>NZ_JBNNXW010000151.1:0-220 GCF_052879755.1 Vibrio sp. DNB22_10_4
GTGGTGGCTATAGCTCAGTTGGTAGAGCCCTGGATTGTGATTCCGGTGGTCGCGAGTTCGAATCTCGTTAGCCACCCCATTAATTTTGGTAGCCTTTCAAATTAAAGTGCTCCCGTTTACGTTGCAAAGCGTAATAAAAATTGTCGGTGAATAGCGCAGCTTGGTAGCGCATCTGGTTTGGGACCAGAGGGTCGGGGGTTCGAATCCCTCTTCACCGACC
>NZ_JBNNXW010000152.1:0-219 GCF_052879755.1 Vibrio sp. DNB22_10_4
CTCAGAAGTGAAACGCAATAGCGCCGATGGTAGTGTGGGGTTTCCCCATGTGAGAGTAGGACATCGCCAGGCTTTAAATACTGTTACTTGCAATAGTAAGTAACCACATCATCAGTGTACGAATCTGTTGATGACAATTTGTGGAGAGATGGCTGAGTGGTCGAAAGCACCGGTCTTGAAAACCGGCAACCGTTAATAGCGGTTCTAGGGTTCAAATCC
>NZ_JBNNXW010000153.1:0-217 GCF_052879755.1 Vibrio sp. DNB22_10_4
GGCTATAGCTCAGTTGGTAGAGCCCTGGATTGTGATTCCGGTGGTCGCGAGTTCGAATCTCGTTAGCCACCCCATTATTTCGGTGACTTTTGTCTCCTGTTTTGATTTAATCGAAACGAAATCGTTCTGAAAAGAACATCGTCGGTGAATAGCGCAGCTTGGTAGCGCATCTGGTTTGGGACCAGAGGGTCGGGGGTTCGAATCCCTCTTCACCGAC
>NZ_JBNNXW010000154.1:0-217 GCF_052879755.1 Vibrio sp. DNB22_10_4
CTGAAGGCGCTCCCCTGCTAAGGGAGTATACGGTTTATAGCCGTATCGAGGGTTCGAATCCCTCCCTCACCGCCATTTATTGACTGTTTAAGTCAATTTTTTTGTTCAAAAAGAAAATAAATGTGATATGCTTCACATCCTTGCGCGCTCGTAGCTCAGCTGGATAGAGTACCTGGCTACGAACCAGGCGGTCGAAGGTTCGAATCCTTCCGAGCGC
>NZ_JBNNXW010000155.1:0-217 GCF_052879755.1 Vibrio sp. DNB22_10_4
CACCAAGCCTCAGGAAGATTCCTGCCTGCGCAGGAATGACGCACGCTATAGAGTCACCACGATCAAAATTATCGTCACCCTAAAGCTATCGTCACCCCACTAGCCGCGCGCCTGCTTAGGCAGGGGTCTACTCAAAGCGCGCACCAAGCCTCAAGAAGATTCCTGCCTGCGCAGGAATGACGCACGCTATAGAGTCACCACGATCAAAATTATCGTC
>NZ_JBNNXW010000156.1:0-216 GCF_052879755.1 Vibrio sp. DNB22_10_4
TAGGGGAACCTGGGGCTGGATCACCTCCTTATACGAATAGATTATTGCGATGAGTGTTCACACAGATTGATTGGTTTTTATTGATAAAGACGAAAGAGCTTTAATTAATGTTTAGTCATTGATTAAAGCTTTTTGCTTTAAGCTCTTTAACAATTTGGAAAGCTGACGAATAACATTTGATTAATGTTATTCATTTAAAAGTTCTCAAATCCTAGA
>NZ_JBNNXW010000157.1:0-216 GCF_052879755.1 Vibrio sp. DNB22_10_4
CGATGGTAGTGTGGGGTTTCCCCATGTGAGAGTAGGACATCGCCAGGCTTTAATTTCGACTTGTCTTTAAGTAGACGAGTCACCATAAAGTTTTAAGCATTTTTGCTTTTAGATTTTTCTAAAATCTAATGAAAAAAGTTTAGAGTTTTATGTTGACTTTCAAAGTAGAAAGCGTATTATACGCGTCCTGCTTAAGTGCTAAGGCACTGAAAGCTC
>NZ_JBNNXW010000158.1:0-214 GCF_052879755.1 Vibrio sp. DNB22_10_4
ATGACATACCAGTAGCAGGCTCAACAACATATTCAGTCGATGAAGACGGCATAATCACCATCTCTGATGAACAGCTTATAGCAAACAGCTCTGACGTAGAAGGCGAAGTCGCGGTCGATGATGTCTCTTACTCAGGCACAGACGGTATTTTCACTGACAATGGTGATGGTACCTACAGCTTTGCACCAAATGAAAACTTCAACGGTAATGTCAG
>NZ_JBNNXW010000159.1:0-214 GCF_052879755.1 Vibrio sp. DNB22_10_4
ACACTAGCTCAGTTGGTAGAGCGCAACCTTGCCAAGGTTGAGGTCACGAGTTCGAACCTCGTGTGTCGCTCCAAATATATAGTGATATGGCCTTGAAGGCGGTATCAAGATGGTGTCTCCATCGCAAAGGATTTTGCGTGCCCTGGTGGTGGAATTGGTAGACACAAGGGATTTAAAATCCCTCGACGTTCGCGTTGTGCCGGTTCAAGTCCGG
>NZ_JBNNXW010000160.1:0-212 GCF_052879755.1 Vibrio sp. DNB22_10_4
CTCGTAGCTCAGCTGGATAGAGTACCTGGCTACGAACCAGGCGGTCGAAGGTTCGAATCCTTCCGAGCGCGCCATTCATTCTACTTTGTAGAGAAAAGGGCAATGCCCTGCAGCGTCATATGACAATGCGAAAACTGTTGCGCGCTCGTAGCTCAGCTGGATAGAGTACCTGGCTACGAACCAGGCGGTCGAAGGTTCGAATCCTTCCGAGC
>NZ_JBNNXW010000161.1:0-208 GCF_052879755.1 Vibrio sp. DNB22_10_4
GTCCCGTTCGTCTAGAGGCCTAGGACACCGCCCTTTCACGGCGGTAACAGGGGTTCGACTCCCCTACGGGATACCATCTTTAAGCGTTTTCTTTCGAGAATTCTTAAAAATGGTTACTTCATTACGAAGTGATTAGTTCTTTAACAATTTGGAAAGCTGACGAATAACATTTGATTAATGTTATTCATTTAAAAGTTCTCAAATCCTA
>NZ_JBNNXW010000162.1:0-206 GCF_052879755.1 Vibrio sp. DNB22_10_4
TTCTCTTGTTTTAAAACTCCGTCAATCAGTTTTGAGCATGGTGCACTTGGTTGTCAGCTTCAGCGCAAGAGCCTTGAGTTGCCTTTAAGTGTCGCCATCTTTGGCAGCAAGTTGGTGGAAAGTTCAATGCTTCTGCATTGAGTGCGTCAGTGGCGTTGGTTTTCGAGCGTTTCTTTAAAACCTTGGTGGCAAACGTTGGCTACATC
>NZ_JBNNXW010000163.1:0-200 GCF_052879755.1 Vibrio sp. DNB22_10_4
TGCGCAGGCAGGGGTCTTCTTACAGCGAGCACCAAGCCTTAAGTAGATTCCTGTCTACACAGGAATGACGGTGTTTTGGAGTTTGTCGTTCTCCCACATATCGGCACCTTCAAAGACCCAGTGTATCGTCACTCCTGCGCAGGCAGGGGTCTTCTTACAGCGAGCACCAAGCCTTAAGTAGATTCCTGTCTACACAGGAA